>CAJTGD010000003.1 GCA_910575475.1 Lachnospiraceae bacterium
TGGCATTATAACCACCTCATTCATATGGCTATATTAACATTACTACATGACAGATGTCAAGAGAAAAGCGATAACTCAGAATTTTTATCTACACCCCATATTGCAAATTTTTCTTGATTTATCAGACAGGACTTGTTACAATATGGTTGACCTTTGGGCGCTCTGGCTTTTTGCCGAGTGCTCTTTTTCCATATTGCGGTATTTTTTTTGCAAATATGCCGGTATACATCCAGGCTGCCTGTCTATACTTCCGAGCCCGCTTTTTGATTTTATTTTTTGTCTACACAAGCCACATCCTCTCCGTTCCATTGAAATGAAAGCTGCCCTGTTACCGCATTTATCTTCGTGTTTTTTGAATAGAATTCCATACGTTTCTTTTCTTCTGATTCACAGTCGCATGATTCGCCAGGATCCAGATGTGCTCCACAATTAGGGCAAACTTTGTAATATGCCACTCCATCCCTCCTAATCCTCTATCATGCACCTCTCCTTAAAATACTTTTTAGGCACTTTCCCCTGTGGAAGCCCCGGGTACAGCCGACCGGCAGATACCAGTTCCTTCCGCAGCCCCCTGATCACTTCATAAGCTTTGCTTTCTTTGCATCCGAGATACTGCATCACCTCTGCCGCTCCCAAGTAATATTTATTCGCTTGTGAGATAACCCCCGGAGCATTCTCTAAAGTTCTCATCCAATCCCTCCTTTAATTCATAGTACATGTCCTGCAGCGTGGAGAAATGCGCTTTCTGGTCCATATTGACGATACAATTTAAGGCAAAGTCCAATGCCGCAATCCGCTCAGCTCTCTGCTCTTCTGTCATCTTCCTGAGATCTTTTCTTTTTAAATCCCGTTCAGAAACCATAAAGTAATCAGCAATCCTGATCAGCTGTTCCCTGTCCGGGACACCATAACCATCTTCCCATACGGCTACCGTCCCATTATTCACACCCATTAATGCTGCTATATCCCTCCGCTGCAGATGATATTTTTCTCTCAGATATTTTAGATTTAGCGCAAACATATTTTCCTTCTACCTTAAAATCCTTATTTTCTTTATAACCTGCTATAAATATTTGCTCATGATATCCCGCTTAGACTGTGGCCTCTTGCTTTCCGCCTTTTTCTTTCCCGGTTCCATTTCAGCAAGGAAATTCACCCCGCTCTTCAATCCGGCTTCTCTCACGGCCGCAAGGTTCTTCTTGATCAGTTCCTTGTTCTCTGCGACCTTGCTGTAAACCTCATTCAGCCTTGCCTGCGGATATGCCAGGCCGGATATGCAGCATATCGTCTCCTCTTTGTTAAACGTCTGAAAGTTGTCGATCGGCGTGCCAAAAGCCTTTTCCAGGTCTGCCATCTGTACATTTCCTGCAAGGGAAGCTGTAATGTATTTTACGGCACGGTCAGGTTCCGGCTGGGTCAGGGCGTTCTTCTTCACTGCCTGGATCACGTCAGCACTTTCCTTCCCCTTGCTGCGGATCATGATCGCCACGCCATGCGCTTTCAATGTTTCCATAATTTCTGCCTTGTCAATATTCCCCTTTACGCTCTTATGCTTCTCCGGAATCTCCAGGAATGCCACAAAGGACTCCACAAAAATATGATTCAACTCCAACTTGTCCCCATTGCTATTATCAATGATGAAGCAGGATCCTGTCCCCGATATCCCTGTCAGCTCCGAAAAGCATTCGTAGGAATTGATATGGGACTTTACGCTTTCACTCTGTGCCGGAAGCACCGTAATCGCACCTACGTTTTTCCCTTCATCAATCAGAAGATCGATCAGCATCGGACCGGCGCCCGATCCGGTTCCCCCGCCGCTGGCGAAGATAACAAAGATCATTTCCGACTTCACCTTGGATTCGATCTCAGCAGCTATATTGTCAAAATCATCAATCACAAGCTGCTTCGCCTTCTTCCGGTCTTTGTTGCATCCCTCTCCTTTCGGAATATGGTATTTGAACTTCGCCTGCTCCAGCGTGTCAAGGTCTTCCTGCGAAGTGTTGACATAGATCACCGAATACCCCTTCTGCTCAAACAGCCGGCCGATGTTCCCCGCTGCCTGCCCAACTGCTACAAATGAAACCTTGTTCCTCATAAATTGCCCCTTTCTTTTTCCAGACATCTGCAGCCTTCCGGCGTTATGAAATAAGTATCTGCCCTTCCATCCTTCATACCATGGCTTACATAGCCTGACTGTCTAAATTCCTGTAGTTTCTTAAAAACTGTATTTTCTTTCAGTCCAAAGTCTTCAGCCGACACAATTTCCTGGATCGTCATGCCTGAAGGCCTGCCTGTTGCTTCATTATCCTGCAAGATTGAAAGAATAATAAATCCAAGCCTATTCAAAGATTCACCGCCTTTCCGCTCATAGAAACTCTGATTTATTTTTATTCATTCTGATTCATTCTGATTTTCTCTGATTCTCTGTGATACCTTCCATTTCCTTTGACAAGTCCCTATTTACAAGCTGTTCTAAAGTAATGCCGAAAAAGTCGGCCACTTTCATCAATTTTTCAACATCGACCGGATATTCCTTTAATTCATATTTCAAAACAGTAGATCCGTTTACCCTGAGCAGATTTCCAATTTCATCCAATGACATTTTATTTGACGTCCTCAAATAGGCCATATTATCCGCATATTTGGGCTCTGGCGGCCTGATGTCTTTCAACACCAATTCATCTAAACTCCTATCAAAATATCTTGATATGCACACCGCCATTTCTATATCCGGTTTCCTGAACCCTTTTTCCAGCATATCCACCACGTCACGGCTCCAGCCAAAGGCATCTGACAGCTCCTGCTGGCTCATTTTATTCTCCTCACGGAGATATTTCAGATTCTGCGCCAAAAACATACCCTTTCCCCTCCCTACAAGTTCTTTGTAATCCAAACCTTTAAATTCTGTGTGATCTCTTCCAGTTCTTCAAGGTCGTGCAGGACTTTTTCCATATCAGGCCTTTCATCCTCCGAGATAATCCCGTCTTTCGCAATATCAAGCAAAAGCTCTCCTGTTGCATTCATCTTGCGGAGTGAAAAAAGTGCCCTGACACATATCCTGTCAAGATCTGAAATCTCCACCCTCGGTGTATCAAAACCAAGAGGACAAATCTCTGCACAGTAGTAATTCCTGAGTTCCGGAGCATTATACAGATCGGACATCTTTAAAACCATATCAGGCGGTATGATCTTCGTTATTCCGAGTTCATAATCGGAAAGCGTCGAAACCGAAACACCCAGGAGTTCTGCAGCGCCTTCTTTGGAATATAGTCTCTCGTTATATTTTGCGGCCTCTAATCTTGCTTTACAGAACGGATTATCTGCCGCTTTTGTCGGACGTCTACCCATTTATTTTTTTCCTCCAAGTCTTAAAATTGATAATGAGGGGGATTATTGTCCCAGTCCCTTATCCACTTGTAACGCATCGCTGATAATATCCATGGTGTCTTTCGGCGCAAGCTGCCGGCCATTGATAATAGCAGAAATGTATGTCCTGGATAACTTTGTTTCGCGGCTCAGATCCGTCAGGCTCTTATCAAGGACCACCATCTGGATCTTGCATTGTTTGCCCCAAGGCGATAACTCTCTCTTCATCTTTTCAACTCCTTTCCAGATTTTTACTTTAACAAGTTGCAATAATGTGTTACAATGATGTTGTAAACTCCTATGAAAGCGAGGTGGTTTCTTGAAAAAGACAGTCAGGAAATTTTTGAGAAGCCCCGTTCCCTGTGGTGGGTTTCCGGCCGACATGTAGGTATGCCGGTATAATTCGCCTCTGAATACCCCACGGTATCTGCTGATTGGGTTAAGGTTTACAAGCAGAACCATAACTGCTAAAGAGATACCGTCTGCACCAATAGCTAATCTTGCTTAATGCAGATATGCCGAAATCAGGTCTAAGTAACCGTAAAGATTTATGGGCATACGCCGCAGATGCAGGGTAAACAAATGTGGGCGTTGCTCCGGCCATCAGAAGCAAGCTGATGGTTGGGAGCTTCTCAAAATAGTTTATGCGCAACTTTTTATTGCAACTTGTTCAAGTACATTGTTAGTATAATCCGTGAATCCACGGAAGTCAATATTTTTTCCGTATTTCCACGGAATTTGTTGAAATCAAACAAATTATTGGAGGAAATTTTGTGTATAATTTACAACTTATTGAAGAACGTATAATGTCTATTTCAAAAAAAATGGGATTATCCAAAAACAAACTTCTTTTAAATACAAACTTGAATAAAAGCGTTTTTGATAATATGAAAAAAGGGCAAATACCTTCTGTTGATAAAATACACACTTTGGCTGACTACCTGGACTGCTCCGTGGACTACCTGCTCGGCAGGACGGACAACCCGGAGGTTAATAAATAACTGCGTGAGGTTCATTATGGATAATGTTTCATTTGAATTACTAAAGTTATATTCCAGCAGAACTCAACTTTCTGCACAGGATATCGCAGCTATTACGAACACAAGCGCACGTACTGTTTATGAATCTGTTCATAATTTAATTGATAAGAAGTACTTAAAAGCCTGTATAATTGCTCATGATACCGGCATATTCAATCATCCATATAGCATTACGCGTGAAGGACGTATTGCTTTGGAAGAAGAACAGAAGGTTCGCAAGGATTATAACTTTAAAGAATTCCGGGCATGGATCACTTTAGCTATTGCAGTTGCTGGGTTCATATTAAGTATTCTTGCATTATTGAAGTAAAGCAATTGAACTAATCACTATTGCTGCGATTCCCAGTATTAAAGACAACCATTGCATTGCTTCATAAAGCCACCAACGTTTTTCATCAATAATTCCTGCAGGCATAAATAGCTCTTTGTATTTTGCTATAAATGATGAACGCGAAAACTTTTCGTGCTTTTTCATGTTCCTCCTTTCTCCGGCGTACCCCGGTGATATAGCCCCTTTTCAGTTACCTGTTCAACTGTGCAGATTTCAAAGCAGCCTCAAAGACTCTTTCGGACAGAAAGCTATGAACCTTGCTTTCTTCCCGGTACTGGAATTTATCCTTTCCTGTGCAGGCCATCCAAAGGATGCTGTAGAGATAGTTTGCTTTCATAAACAGTTTAAACATATGGTTGTCCTCCTTATGGTCAGTTTGTAACTCATCATTGCGTTTTAGTGTTGTAACTTGTTATGATTATATATTATCCCAATTTCTTTGGATTTTCAAGTATTTTTCCAAAGTTCTTAGGATTTTAGCATTTTTTACAAAATTATTGAGGTGTATTTATGCATAATTCACAAGAAGTAGCTACAACTATTAAGTCACTTGCAAAATCAAAAAAAATAGCAATAGGTAAAATGTTATCTGACTGTGATATAAGCAAAAATACATTATCTTCTATGCAATCTGGAGGATATTTACCTCGTGTAGAAAATATTGTCCGTATGGCCGACTACTTAGGTTGTTCTGTTGATTTTCTGCTTGGCCGAACCGATAATCCAGAAATCAACAAATAAAGCCTGTATGTTACCGGAAAATCGCATATAATAATAAAAAAACAATCATGAGGTGAAAACTATGACCAGCACAACCGTTATGAATTTCAGCGATAATCTTCCCAGTTACCTTGATCGGGCAGTCTTAAACCGTGATGTCATCAGCATAAACACCACTCACGGCAATGCCATAGTACTAAGCGAGGATGAGTATAATAGCCTTATGGAGACAGTCTATCTTCTGGGCATTCCAGGTATGAGGGCGAAACTGTCAGAGGGTATTCGCACTCCTTTGGAGGAATGTGATGAATTCGAATGGTAAATATAAAATCGTTATCACAAAAGCTGCCCAAAAGGATAAGGAAAAAATCAAGGTACTACCAGCCTTACGGAATAAAGTTGATATTCTTCTGGAAGTCCTGAGGAATAATCCATACCAAACACCGCCTCCGTATGAAAAACTTATCGGAGATTATAACTCCTGTTATTCACGGCGTATTAACCGACAGCATCGGCTTGTCTATATGATAGATGAAGCCCAAAAAACTGTGAAAATAATTGCCATGTGGACACATTATGAATAACTGTGATTTCCTGCTGTTATCACTATGCATAAAATACTAATTGATTCCATTACGTCTATACTCTTCGAAGCTTCTTTTCAAGATGACGAAGACGACGATTAAGATCCAGAAACCCTTGTTGCAAAGAATACATTTTTTCAGGTAGCTCTGAACGCTCTGATTCTAAACAAATATTTTTATATGCATTGATAGTGTTTCTGGAAACTGGTTTTGTACCACGAGATACTTTTATAGAGATTTTAATTTCCATCCACTCCTCCTTTCTCCGGTGCGATCCGGTGATATAGATTATAGTAACTTGTTGTTTTACATTCTTATAATAATCTAACTTTAGTAAGATGTCAATATTTTTTCTTACTTTTTTTAGTATTTGAGGTATATTATGTTTTGGGACAATTTTTATGCCTTATGTTTGGCACATGAGACAAAACCAAATCCAGTAGCAAAAAAACTTGGCTTTTCCTCTGCTACAGTTACAAAATGGAAAAGCGGAACTTCACCAAATCTAAATGCTGCCGCTAATATAGCTGAGTATTTTCATGTAACAATTGATGAATTGTTATATGGTCTTTCTTCAAAATGCTATCGTTGCGGTTATGATCTCAACCCCAGTTATGCTTCATACTGCAAAAAATGTGGTGAATTATTAAATGATAATTTTTGTACAAACCCAGACTGTGATGCTGATAACCGCTATGATACAACTGGTGCCACTCCTTTAAGTGTTGATTGTGAATATTGTCCTTACTGTGGTAGTGAGTCTCGATATAAGGCAGAAGGGCTATTTGATCTCCCAAAAGGAGGATCTCAAATCATGTCAAAAAATGATAAAGAATGGTTATCCTTGATTCATCAGCTTCCACCGGATGCTCAACAAGAATTCCGGGGTGAAATTAAAGGGTATTTAAAATGTCTCAATGGAAAAAATATTAAGACAGATGAATCATTAGAAAAGACAGGAACTACAAACACAGCAAAATAATACCCTTCGAGTGGCGCCGAAGGAAAACAAAGGAAAAAGAGGAAGAAAACTTATGAAAAAGCGAATCATTGTATTATCAATTTTAATTGCCACTTTACTTTCTGGTTGTGGTTCTTCTATATCACAGGAGGATTATGACTCTAAAGTAGCAGAACTTGAAAAGGTTCAGAAAGAATTAACGGAATTAAAAACACAGAATGCTGAAAAGGGCATGTCTGAAGCAGGTGCAAAGGCTTGGGCCACAGAATCATTCGGTGAAGCTGCCCAGATTATAATACATGATAAAGATTTATATATAAACGTCCCGACAGGTTTTACTGTTTCTGAAAAATCCATCGAAGCTTTATGGACGAAAATATTATCTGGACTTTCATTATATGCAGATTATTATAAAATGAATCCTGAACAATTACCTTACGATTCAGTAACCATCATAGTATTAGAAGAAGAAACCGGACTTGATATGCTTTCATGTCAATTTCTAAAAAATGCCGATGGTTCTTTTACACAGAATGCAGCTATGATAAATATTTCTGACTTTAATAAAATTGCCCCTTATCTAAGTAAAGCAATCAAATAGCATAATTTCTTCAGGGAACAATTTGTGATTATGCTTTGTGCCGTTATAACTCTTGTTGTCTATGCTATGCACAAAAAATAGCGCCCCTGCTCTGGAAAAGTAAGGCGCTATTTTTCATAATCTACTTTCCGACTGTCCTGCCCTCGGAAAGCTAACGATTACTTTTTAATTACAGTTTTCCCGAAGCGGATAGGCTTCATCTATCTACCCCAGTTGTCTTGAGAGATTTAGAGAATCATAGAGCAAAGGAACATACCATGAATGAAAAAGAATTTGATTCCCAATTACAAGAATTGTCCGAACGCGTCCTGTCAAAGGCACTTACTCCAGAAGAAGAAACAAATTATACTGAATCCCTTTTTGAGTCTATACGCCATGTTAATGAATACGGCGAAGAATTTTGGCTTGCCAGGGAACTTCAGGCCGCACTGGAATATAAACGTTGGGATAAGTTTTCAAATGTTATCGAAAAGGCAAAAAACGCTTGCAAGAACAGCGAAAATATTGTTTCCGACCATTTTTCCCAGGTGGGCAAAATGGTGAACATAGGTTCTGGCGTGGAACGTGAGATTGATGATTATGAACTTTCCCGTTATGCCTGTTATCTCATCGTGCAGAATGGGGATTCCCGCAAAAAGGTGATTGCGCTCGGCCAGACTTACTTTGCTGTCAAAACAAGGCAACAAGAATTAATTGAAAATTACGATGATTTAACTGAGGATAAAAAACGGCTGGCTATACGTACCGAAATGATTATCCATAATAAGTCACTTGCAGATGCAGCGAAAATGGCTGGTATAGAAACCTCTAAGGATTATGCCATATTCCAAAACAAAGGTTATCAGGGATTATATGGCGGGCTTGGGGTTAAAGAAATCCATGCCAGAAAAGGCCTGAAAAAAAGCCAAAAAATACTGGACTATATGGGCAGTACAGAATTGGCAGCCAACCTTTTCCGTGCCACACAAACTGATGAAAAGTTACGGAAAGAGCATATTACCGGGAAAGAAGCGGCGAACAGAACGCATTATGAAGTGGGGGCAAAAGTCCGCCAGACAATCCAAGAACTTGGTGGGACAATGCCAGAGGAATTGCCTACTCCTAAGAAAAGCATTAAGCAGATTGAACGTGAATGCAAATCAATCCAGCAATCTAAGGACGAATGATTATGCCTGCATATAAATATACACTAAAAGACGGAAAGACCATACGCTGGCGCGCAAAATTCTATACTACAGATTGAACCGGTGCCAAAAAGCAAATATGCAAAAGAGGGTTCAAAACTCAGAGGGAAGCCAAAGAATATGAACGCCTGTATCTGGATCAGCAGAACAGCACAAGCGACATACTATTTTCCTCCCTGGTGGAAAACTATCTGGAAGATATGTCTCACCGCTTGAAGCCTACTACAATGGAAAACAAACGATTTATCATAAAAGGGAAACTGCTCCCCTACTTCGGGAATCTGAAAGTATGCGATATTGACACCATAAAAATCCGAAAATGGCAGAACGAATTGATATCCTATCGGGATGAAGCCGGGAACCCGTTTTCCCAGACATATCTCAAGACAGTTAATAACCAGTTGTCTGCCATTATGAATTATGCCGTAGCGCACTACCAGCTTTCCATCAATCCATGTCGGGCTGCCGGCAGCATTGGCAAAAGCAAGGCCGAAGAAATGAATATTTGGACGCAAAAACAATATGAACTGTTTTCCAATGCCATACAAAAATCTGCTCTTAAACTGGCCTTTGATGTCCTATTTTATACCGGCATGCGAGTCGGTGAGCTACTAGCACTTACCCCTGCAGACATCCTCCCTTCAAAGCGGATTGATATCAATAAAAATTATGCAAAAGTAAATGGTGAAGAATTATTCCTGGAGCCAAAGACGCCAAAGGCCAAGCGCTGCATTTCCATACCAGATTTCTTATATGATGATATTCGGGAATATATATCAAAGCTCTATGGGATTGAAAATGGGGACCGGTTATTTTATTTCACGAAATCTGCCCTGGATAAAGAAATAAAGTGTATTGCGGCAAAAATAGGATTACCGGCCATAAGGGTACACGATCTCCGGCATTCCCATGCCAGCTTATTGATAGAAATGGGATTCAGTCCACTAGAGATTGCGAACCGCTTAGGACATGAATCCGTGAAAACCACGCTGGATACCTATTCCCATCTTTATCCTGACAAGGATCTGCAGCTTGCCAACCGTCTCAACCAGTACCGCCGGTCTATACAGGCCGGGATGGAAGAGCCAAAAGAAACTCCTTGAATTTTCTTCCGGGTTATGCTATTCTTTAGATGAAGAGAGACGCCTGCTCCAACAGACGCCTCCCATGGAGCCCCACTCCAAAGGTGGAGTATCCCGAGGTGGTATCTTACCTCTCAGTGAGAGGCGCCCATCCTGGTTCGAGCAGGGTGGGCATTATTTTTTTCGCTTGTGATCCTTATCTCTGTCGAGAAAGGCAAGCAACGCTATAACAAAGCTACCGAAGGCGATCAGCAAGCCGATCACCCCTATGAATATCAAAATGATATCTGCAGCTGTCATTGGCGCCACCTCCCTTCCTATGTATTCCGGCAAGCCGGTCATTGGCTCGGGAGGCTACCACCCCTGTCATGGGTTCCATGAATGGATTCTATCACAATGCAACAGGAATTTCAATAGGGCCCTTTTGATGGGTAGCAAAAGTACGAACCTGATTTCTGAGTGTCATATTAGTGTCACGGAGAGAATAAAAATACCGAAAACCCTGAATTTACAAGGCTTCCGGTGAAAAATTCCGTTATTCGAACTCGACTTTTCCTAACCAATTTTGCTTAGTATTTATTCTCTGTCGAGTATGTAAATCTTTTGATTATTTGATATATCCATATTATCCTGCCTATATGAGCTAATGTTATCATTTTGTTATCGCTGTTGATAACACCAAATCTGTAACTGCGGATAATAGCTATATATTATGATTCAAATTATAAACGAATTTGCTTGAATAATCAATAGGCTTTCCGTAATTCAAAACCAACATTTTAGAAACATTACAGGTACTACAGATGATTAACACCATAAGTTAACATTCATCTTTCTCAAACAATCCCCTATCATCGGCTGGATATACTATTCCTGAAATCGTTGATTTTTCATTATCTTGACCAAATTGTACTTGTTTCTTATGTGCCATAAAAAATACATATTCATTTTCTAATTGTATTTTATACAACCATCCCCTCCCCAAAAAAGAAGAATAGTTATTTTTGTGAGAAAAAATCACTTCTTGTAGTGGCGAGCCATACAATCCGTCATCCGAAAGTAATTCATCTTTACTAATTTCATTTACCATCCCCCAAAATCCATAAAAAATTCCTTTTTTAACGGCTTCCATTATAAGAAACATTTTTTCATATAATACTTTTTCTTCCTTTGATACATCTTTTGCCTCTGACATCATCTCAAAAGCTTTTTGAGAAAATGGCAGTAACTTTTTTTCTTCTCTTTCAGTTAGATATTTTTGTGTTGCAGCATTATTAAGTAAATCAGGATGCATCTGATAAAATACAGCAATTGTTCTGATTAATAATGTTCTTTCAACTGCTATTTGAATATCCGAAATAGCATTCTTGACTTTGTATTTCCAAGACCCCGGTATTATAGTTTCATATTCACCACCCGAAATAATAACTGCTACAATCTTTTCAAACGTATTGCCAAAGGCGACTGCAGTTGATGCTAATGTTTTTATTCCTTCATCGACAGATATTAACTCTGCAGTTGGTATAAAAAAATCTCTATGTTCTATCGAGTCATCTGTAAGCATATTTATAAATGTTTTATATGCCATGTCCCACGAATAAAAATAATATTGCGATGTATTTCTTTCCGCAAACTGCTCATAATGGCAAAACGTATCATTATTTTTATATTTTTCCTCAATACCTGTTTCTAATTGAAGCAAACTCCTCCCTTCTTCAGTCTTACGAAGAAGTTTTCCCAATCTAATAGAATAATCTAATACATTCATCATTCAATCACTCTTTTCCTAGTTCACTCATAATTTTGTACATTAAAATCCGAGATGTAATTCCACAAAGCTTCTTTATCTCTAGCGTAGAAATACTAGCCATATTCAAGCCATGAATTAATTCATTTCTTATTTTTCTAGCTTTATTCAAAAGTTCTTTTTCATCTTTAGATACCGGTATATTTAACCTATTGATAAGATTATCTAGCTTTGATTTAAAACTCACCTCCGTCAACTTACTTCGTATAATATTCTTGATACTCTCATTAAGTTCCATAACATTGCTTTCTGAAAAGCCATCTATTTCTTTTAACTCTATTTTTTCGATTAGAATCTCAACAAGAGCCTTTCTTTCTGATTTTGTAAAATTAGTTCTTATAGCTTTATGTGCATATTCATCAAATATATTGCTTCCTTTTTCACCATTCACAATAAACTCCAGAGCCATTGAACAATATATCACTCTATCATATGAATCTTCTGCATCCCATGCTTGTACAATCCATTTTAACGCATATTGTAAACGAAGTATTCTTTTGTTTTCAGTTTGTACTTTACAAAAAAAATTTTCAATCCAATTATACTCGAACAAATATTCTGCATTGTCATCTAACTTTATTGCTGCTGGTATTCTCATATTTTTATCTGTAAGGGTTATGGATTCTCCTAGTATACAATTCTCTATATAGAATACTGACTCAAGACTAATTTGGGGATAATGACTCCGTACATCCCAAACATTATTATTAAATTCAACAGCTCCAAACCAGTCTGCATACATATCATTTTTTATCATAAATGCCAAAAACTCTGCTGCTACAATTAATAATTTCTTTCCCAAAGAAAACGCATTATATAATGAATCAGATTTTACACTTACCCAAGCAATTGTAGTACATTCTTCTTCTAAATAAGAAATCGAATCCCTAAATGTTTTTGAAACATCAATTTGGTTTCCAATCCTAACATTTCCAATAACACAATCCTTGATGTTGATATCTATATTTTTTAACACTCCCACAACAATATAATTATGTATTGGCTTTTCGTCAGAATTAGGATAAATCACCCCTTTCACATCACTATCCGCATGATTTACAATGAAATCCATCATAGAAAACGGATTTCTTATATTTTCAAAAGATGTTTTTTTACTTTGAGTAGACTGCAAAATTTCCATTGGATATGGATGGATATATAACAAATACTCTGTACCTAATTTCTCGATTCTGACAATGTTTCCTTGATATTTTAAATCATATTCTGGCAATGAGATTGTTAATTCGGTATCATTATATAGAGCTTGCATTGACAACTGCTCCATCTCTCCTTCTGAAATGGAAACTATTAGCGCATCACCTTGCTTATTACACAAAAAACTGTACCATGTGATAATATAGTGGTTGCTATTCATAGATATTTTTGATGGAGCACGTTTTACATTACTCTGTAAAGCTATTTTTTGAATAACGCCTTCATAATCATCTATAGTATAATCAGCTTTATAAGCAAAAATTTTTGAATTATCATTTTCAATCAGTCTTATTTTATGTTTCTTCAAAATTTTATGATACAATTCTCTTTGTTCAGATGATACTGGTAAGATTGTATTTGTCTCAATATCTACACCACAAACGATATTTTCACCATCCTTACTAGAAAATCTAAGCACTGTATACAATATCTCAGATGTTCCCCCAATCATAACTTCATCCAATGCATACGGCTTCTTGTTAAAAACTGCGCCACTGCCCAAATGAAAAATATCATGTATCATTTTATCCAAAATAGCAGAACCTCCATTCACATTCCTCTTTTAACAAAGAGTACATTTCCATATCAATCACCTTGCCATTCTTCACAGCATTGCTTCTCAATGTACCCTCATACTGAAACCCTACTTTTTCAAGCACCCTGCAAGACGCTATATTATAAGCAAAGGGCTCTGCATAAATACGGATAATATCGCTTTTAGCAAAAACATATGCGCAAATTTGCTTAACAGCTTCGGTCATAATGCCTTTGCCCCAATATTCTTCGGCAATATAATATCCTAACTCGGCGGTTTGGCTATGAATATTGCCCTGCCGAAAAATACCGATACTGCCAACCACTTTATCATCTACCATAATAGCAAAAGCAAAGGTTTCGTTTTCATCTGCGGAAAGCATAGCAGAAATAAACTCTTTTCCATCCTGCTCGGTGTAAGGATAAGGCAAACCATCACGAAGATTATCTTGTACTTTTTTATTTGAAGGCGCAGCCGCCAAATCTTTTGCGTCTGATAGTTCCCATTTTCTTATTCTGCATTTCATTTTTCAAGTCCTCTCAAACCACATTTTCAATTATCAGCAAGCTTTTTCTCCATGATTTCATAAACCAACTTCACGTCATTTTCCAATTCGTATTTCCCATGCCCCACCGTTTTATAGCCCCTATGCTCATATAAACACGCTGCCGGAAGCGAAGCGTCCAAAATAACCGTATTATATGTTTTGAAAATTTCCTTTTCCAAACAATTCATAATATACGAGCCGCAGCCTTGATTTTGATAAGCGGGCAACACATATACTCCTGTAATATGATTATCATCAAAACAACCTGTTCCGACAATCATATCGTTATACACCAACACTCCCATATTTCCCGATGCTATTCCGTTTAGAATGTGTTCTTTACTATGATGTCTGCAAAAGAAATCCACTACTTCCTTTGGATAATATTTCGGATATATGGTTTCAATAGTCGTATGTAAAACATTTTGAATATCATCCGCCATATCAAAAGTTGCACTTGTATATTTCATATCGTTCCTCCGACAAGCTATCTCTCATTCTGAATTTTTTTATCAATTATACACGAAAGCATAGATTTTTTCAATTCCCCAAACTACTTTTGTTTAGGCTTCTGCGGCACACCCATATACCATAGAAGTGCCGCCCCACCGCCTATAAATAAATTATCTCCCTCTCCACAACTTCCCTTACACAAACCCGAATATTATTCATTTTTTGAACCCATAAAAGCTGATTTTCTGTCTTTAACTGTTCCGTCACTCTTTGCCTGTCGGCATATTCTTTTACCAGCCGAGAAAACATATCCTCTGCCTGTTCATCTACGCTTGCAAGGTATTCGTTCAGCCTGCCGCTTGTCAGCAGATTGATATAAACAAGCTGCTTATGCTCTTTGAGATACCGCAAATGCCGCTGTCCCCATATACCTATCGGCTTTTCTTCTTCGGGAGGTAATGCAAGCTCTGGGAGATAGTATTCGCCTTGCCTTGCATACCAGAGACCGTTAGTTTCGTCATAAATCCTGTTTTCCATAATTTTTCCTACCTTTCCTCTTTGTTGTTTTTAAAGTGCTTTCCACGCTGTTTTGATTGCTGTACCGCTTTTGCCTGCTCTAAAAGATTGTCTATCTGCTTACTTCCAAATGCCTTACGGAGCAGCTTATAATCTTTGTTTTCCGCACGGAGGTTTTCATTTTCCCCCGCCAGTTTCTCATTGGTTCTCCTTAACCCCTCATTCTCACGGTGGAGATTGCTGTTTGTGACATTCAGCCGATAATAGCTGTCCCACGCTTCAAAACACCTTATAAGAGCTGTTTTAACAAGCGATTTCAGCTTTTGCACCAAAGGCTCTGCCACTTTATTCCTATATGACTTCGCCGACATCAACCCCTGCGGTTCTGGCAACTGGTATTCTGGAGAAGTGTCAAGCGCCTGTTCTAGCGTCTTTAGGTTTTCCATGCCTTTGTCGTAATTCTCCACCCTATTCGACAATGCTTGAAATTCCTCTTTTTTCTCTGAAATCTGCCCCTCAAGCTGGACGACCTCTTTTTCCCTCTCCTGCTTTTTATAATCAAGGACAGACAAATGCTTCTCATGCATGCCTTTATGCTCCCATTCAATGCCATAGCGTTCCATAACGACTGCAAGATTATCTTTTTCGGACTGTACCCATTGGCTCCACTCTGTATCGCCACGGGAGCCGCCTTTGAATCCCTGCGCCGCTAATGCCTGTTTCAGAGATACCCTCGTATCAAGCCCACGCTTGCTGCCTGTTGTAAATGGAACAAAATCAATGTGCAGATGCGGCGTTGCTTCGTCCATATGGATGTGGGCAGAGAACACGTAGAGATAAGGATTTCGCTCTTGGAATCCATGATAATATTCATCTAAAATCTGTTTTGCAAGCTGCCCGTTCTCACTTCCTGCACCCATATTTTCCTTATCGCCAATCTGCAAAATCAGTTCATGGAACGGTTTTTCCTGCTTTGAGTTCCGTATCTTCTCGTAATAATCGGCAATGCGTCGGTCTGTCCTTGTCTGTTTCTCGTTATATCTCTGCAATGCTTCATCAAATAGCTTATGATACACTTTCTTTATATTCTCATTGCAGTAATTTACATTGAGATGTGAACGCTCCCCATCCACATTTTCAGTCTTAAATTTTCGGCTGTTATGGTTGACCGAGCCTTTCCCCGCCATTGCGCTAATCGTCCGTCTTATAAAATCACGCCCTTTCTTTTCGGCTGGTGGCTTTGTTACTTTCCCGAAAGTAACGCAAAAGCACTTTTGTCGGCTATGCCAACAAAAATGCAACCTGCAAGCAGGTTTTGCGCTCTCCGAGGGGTGAGCGAGTGCCAGTGGCACTCAAGCTGCGAACCGACCGAGTCGGCAGACGAGACCAAGGGCAGCTTTTTAGAAAAGCTCCCTGCACCCCGCAAAAATTTAGCCCGTGACAGTATGTGACAGTTGCGACAGTTATTTTGACACTGCCCCTGCTCCCCTAAATGCCGTCACAACTGTCACGAGCCGTCACGCTGTTTCCTCCGTATCTTTCCATAAAATTATCTTGCGCCCCTCGTGGCAACGACCTTTTTTATAATGGATGCCATGCTCGTCATACAACCGCCCCGCAAGAATGTTTAATCTCTTTGTGATGATATTTGCCTGAATATCTGCATTTAGCAATGCGACAAGCTCTGTTGCCGAGCCTTCCCAAAACGATATATCTTTCATAACAAGCTCTGCAATCTCATCCAATAGTGGCTCTGGCGGCTCCCGCCATAATTCTGTTTCTGCCTTTTGAAAATCCCACAGGAGCGTTTCGGGATTACGGATAAGGTACAGCTTCTGGTCTTGCTGGTCTCTGCCCGACACTTCAAGCGTGGCGGCGTTGCCGATACGTTTCTCTTTCTGCAACAGGAACGCACCGTCAGCCGCACCGAGCAAACCAGTAGTCCCCGAAATCATGTCAAACTTATCATCAGAACCCTGCTTTCTGGTATGATGGACAATCAAGATACAGATGCCATAGCTGTCTGCAAACTGTTTCAGCCTTGTAATAACCTCATAGTCATTTGCGTAACTGTAATTGTCCCCGCCGACTTCACGCACCTTTTGGAGCGTGTCAATGATAATCAGCCTTGTGTCTGTATGCTGTTTCATAAATTCCTGCAACTGTTCATCCAAACCATTACCAAGATTCCCCGCCGAAACAGAAAAAAATAAATTGTCTGCCCCGTCCGTGCCAAACATACGGTACAGCCTTTCCTGCAGGCGGCGGTAATCATCTTCAAGGGCAAGGTACAAGACCGTTCCTTTTCGGACGGAATATTCCCATAGTGGCACTCCCATACTGGTATGGTACGCAATCTGCGCTATAAGAAAGCTCTTGCCGACTTTTGGCGCACCTGCGAAAAGATAAGTGCCAGGGTAGAGCAGACCGTCAATCAAAGGCGGCTTGCTCGGATATACAGAATCATACAATTCAGCCATAGATACAGTTTCAAGAGCTTTGCTATTGTTTTTCGGCGGGTAATTGGTTATACTGTTATTGTTTACATTAGGCGGTTGTTCCGTATCTGCGCCAACAGATACATTCGGGGCAGCCGTTTCTTTTTTATTCGCCATCTTCACTTTCTCCTTTCAGACCGCCGAGGATAACCGCAATCAGTTCGATTGTGTCAAGCAGTTCTTCATTTACGCTCCCGCCCGCTTCAATCCTCTGCAATTCTGCGAGGACAACGGCAAGCTCATTGCGAAGAGCCTTATACACCCTAGGATTGCCCTGCACCACCACGTCTTGACATAAGAGCCGCCTTGTGATATAGTTCTGCTTGGTAAGCCCTGAAAGCCGCACCGCTTTGTCAATCCGCTCACTTTCTTCGGGAGATACCCGAAAAGCAACAGTCTTGTTCCTCCAACGGTTGCAGTTGTCTAAATTCTTTGCCGACATATCAAAAATCCCCCTTTCCTAAATCATCAAGCCTGTCTGCCATTTCTGCCTGCTTTGACGGAAACAAATGAGCGTAACGGTAAGTGATTTCAATGCTCTCATGCCCTACTCTGTCAGCAATTGCCACCGCCGAGAATCCCATGTCAATCAATAAACTGATGTGGCTATGCCGCAAATCGTGAATCCGTATACGTTTTACGCCTGCGGCTTTTGCGCCCCTGTCCATTTCGTGATGAAGATAACTCTTTGTCACCGTAAAAATGCGGTCTTTCTTTTTTAACCCATACAGCATACTGATATACTCCTGCATTTCCTCACAAAGAAACTTCGGCATTTTAATTGTACGGTTGCTCTTTTTCGTTTTCGGCGTGGTAATCACATCTTCCCCATGCAGGCGTTGGTAGGACTTGTTAATCGTGACTGTTTCCTTATCGAAGTTAAAATCTGCGGCAGTCAAGGCTAATAATTCTCCCTCTCGGATTCCGCACCAGTAAAGCATCTGAAACGCATAATAGGAAACTGGCTTGTCCATCATTTCATCCGCAAACCTTTTATATTCCTCTTTTGTCCAGAACAGCATTTCCTTGTGTTCCTCGCTCCCCATATTCCCCGCCTTTGCCGCAGGATTGGAGCGGAGGTCATAATACCGTACCGCATGGTTGAATATCGCTGAAAGCTGATTGTGGACGGTTTTCAGATACGTCTGGGAATACGGATTCCTCTTTTCATCACGGTAGGCAAGCAGCTCATTCTGCCATGCGATGATTTCCTTTGTGGTAATCCCGCTAATCTTCATTTTTCCGAAGTACGGAAGAATCTTCGTCCGAATGATATGCTCCTTGGTCAGCCAAGTGTTCTCTTTCAGTCGATTCTTGACATCATTCGCATAAAGCTCTGTAAAGGCTTCAAAGTCCATGTCAAGGTCAGCGGAATTTTGTAACTGGAATTTCCGTTCCCACTCCTGCGCCTCCCGCTTTGTAGCAAACCCACGCTTGCACTTCTGTTTCCGCTCCCCTTTCCAGTTTACATACCTTGCCATTACATACCATGTGCCGTTGCCCTCATTCTTAAATACTGGCATTTAACTTTCCCCCTTTCCCGCTCCGTAGAGCCTTTCCTGAAAATACTGGCGGTTCACTCTCCCTGCAATCGTAATAAACCCCTGCTCCTTCAGCTCATCATTCAATTTTTTAATGAGTTTGTAGGCATAAGGCTTTGATACAGAAAGCTCCTGCGCCACCTCATCCACACGGATAAATTTGTTGTCCATACAACCTCTCCTTTCCTTATTGCCGCCCGTTACTCTGGGCATATAGGTATGCCCTTGCGGCGTTTCTCTTTCTAAGCGTTTTTGCTTAATTCATAATACTAAACTTTTTTGCTACTGTCAATAGGTTTGCAAGAAAATATTAAACTTTTATGTTTCGTTTCTATTGACTTATTCTAAACATATATGCTATACTCCTTGTAAACATAGGAACAAGGAGTGAAACATTATGGCGATTGGCGAAAGAATACATTTTTTCCGCATCATGCGGGGCATGACACAGAAATACCTTGGTATGCTTGTCGGGTTTCCCGAACGGAGCGCAGATGTGCGTCTGGCACAGTACGAAACAGGCTCACGCAAGCCCAAAGCAGAGCTTACCGCTGCACTGGCACAAGCTCTTGACGTTGTGCCGCAGGCTCTGGACATCCCCGACATTGACAGCTACATCGGGCTTATGCACACCTTATTTGCCCTTGAAGATATTTACGGTCTGACCGTCAGCGAAACAAACGGTGAAGTCTGCTTAAAGGTCAACAAAGACAAAAGTAAGGATGCCGCTGAGTTACTGAAAATGCTCTCTGCTTGGAAAGAGCAGGCAGACAAACTCTCTGCTGAAGAAATCAGCAAAGAAGAATACGACCAGTGGCGGTACAATTACCCAAAGTTTGATAATTCGCAACATTGGGCGAAAGTTCCCTCTAAGGAATTGAGTGATTCCCTAGCCGAAGTATTCAAGGACAAACTTAAAACCGATTGACAAGCACGACAAAACGCCCTTAGCTATGAGTTCCTACCCACAGCTAAGGGCGTTTCTAATATGGATTTATTTCAGTCATCTAAACCGCTTAAAAATCATTCTGCCACTTATAAACCACTTGACAGTAAGAATAATCGCACTCAAACGACTGTTATCAATTTGTTATCAAAAGACCTTTCCAAAGTCCGCAAACCCGCATAAATACTAGGTTTACTAAGCATTTTTGTTTACTCAAACTCTTCGGCAGATAACTTGAACTGGTTGTTTTTCCCTCGTTTTTCAAGCATTTATTATCCGTATTATTCAAAAATCGCTCTCGTTTTTGTGCCAGTCAAAATTTTTAGAGCCAAAATAGAGCCATAACTCTATTTGTTTCTCTTTAAAAATTCTTGAATTCTAGGATCTTTTAAGTCCATTTCTCTTTCTCTGTAATCAGAAAACAGCCTTTTATACATACTATCTCTTTCCGGAATATACAAATCTCGTTCCAATAATAAACTTTTAAATTTTTCATAATCTTCATTTTCATTAAAAATTTTAAAAAGCCAATGTGTTAGATTAATGATTCGCAATTTAGATTCTTCTTCTTTACCCTTGATTTTATCACCCAAGCTCAAAAGATAGCCAAAAAGAACATTAGTTCTTTTTTCTGTGCAATGAATCATAAGAACAAGTAGTAACAAAAAATTTTCTTTATCTTCCGCTGCTATGCTTACTAAATCTAATAAAAATTTTGGTATAGAATAATAATAAAAAGATTTATTAGACTCAAAATTGTAATTAAAAAATTTACTTATATCCACTTCTGCCTTATTTATAAAAATTAACTGAATAACCGAAACGTATACTTGTGAAAAATTCAACACACTCTCTAATCCTGTACCCAAAAAATAATTCATTAATATCTCATTTTTCTTATCTTTAGATTTTTTTGCACTCTTTTTCCCAATCCTCAAATCAATATTTCGCACAACTGAAAATAATTCTGAGATATGTGTTATGAGCTCCTCATTTAATTGGGCAACTACTTTATGATTAAACTCATTATCCAAATAATATAACGCATCTATAATGTCACCCATCTTATTACCAGATAAAGTTTCATCACAAAACATTTCTGCCAATATGCTACTATCATACTTTACATCCTGTTCTTCCACCTCTAAATACCTTTGATGCCGAAATCTGTTGGCATTTTCTACATAACGAGGATAAAACAAAATTGTTTTATTATAACGTGAATGGAACTTTGGTTGTAGCATATTCTGCGAATAAAGATCAGCAATAATCATAAAAATATCTATTCTATTATCTAATGCAACACCAGGTTCTTCAGATTGCAAGCTATCAAACAAATAATTAATAATAGCTCTATGTTGCTTAGGGTCATCCTTTTGAATAATTATCTCTATAATTAATCTAGCTAATTCATCGTTATTTGCATCTCCAATCCATTTTTGCAGCAAATTAATTAGCTCGTCATTTTCATATTCCTTTGTAAAATATACCGCCAAAAAATATTCATAAAATGTTTTATGTGCAAAATCAAAAACATCTTCATCTATCTCTCGAATCAGTTCTGTCCTGTCAACCAAATACTCTGAATATTGTTTTACTGCATCTCCCCAATTTATTTCATCTTCAACTTCTATAGCATTAAAGACAGACTTTTTCAATTCATCATAGCTAAATTTATACCCAATATTTTTTGTTACATGCGAATACTTATAAAAAGCTATTTTAGGCACTACTGAATCTATTCCCAAAATATTTTTTGCTTTTTCACTTAATATAAATGCCCCTTTTCTATCTTCTCTAACCGTCAAGAACGTTTCTATACACTTTTTATAAAATTCAACTCTTCTATTTGGCAAATTTTTTTCTATATCAAAAATAACCAATGCTAGAATAAGCACAATTGGATTTCTGATAAGATTATCACATCTTGCTCTTTTGACTTCTTTAGAAAATTTATCCCAAAAATCTCTAAAATCTTTATTAGGATAGTAAGAACTAAACCAGTTTTCACTGTACTTTTTTATTTGCCTTTCTCCAAAATCATTAATTTTTATATGGAGGAAACTATCATCAAAACTATTCCTTAAATATCCTGCTTCTCTTGTTGATATAATATATCTATTAAGATAATATATTTCACAAAAACTTGCTATTTCATTTCTAACTTTATCTCTTACGGTCTGTGTAGGTATTTCATCAAGTGCATCTAGGATAAGTAGACATTTTCCACTATCCAAAAATTCAGATAATACTGTTTCAATTTCTGAAAAACTCATTTTCGCACGTTTTATTTTTCTACTAAATTCAGTAGCAATACACCAAAGTAAATCCTTTTTATTCTCACCAATGTCCTTTGCATACTCTTTTAAGTCAATCTTTATTTTTACAGAATATAAATTATACATCTCTTCGTAGTTGCAAAACAGATAGTTCAATGTAGTAGATTTTCCTAACCCAGCAGCACCAATTAAAACTATTTTATTGCTAATATTAAAAAAATCTTTTAATTGAATTAACTCTATCCGTTCTAAACCGCTTCTATATATATCGCGCGATTCTTTTGTAAAATAATATGAAAATGTATTTTCTACATAAAACTTGTCAATATCTTGTGCCTTCTTATTTTCAACGCCAGATATTCCCGTAAATCGAATAATTCCATATTCTTTTTTACACACTTCATGGTATGCATTAATTTCTTCGTTCTTTATTTGCACTTTGTCATTGCTTAAAGACGCAAAATATCTCTTCATGTTTTCTTCACTTTCAGATATTTTCGACACAATATCCCTATGTGATATTGACATTAATTGAAATAAAACATTTAGTTCTAAAGATTCTAGTATCATTTTATGCAAAAAATTTTCATATAATACCTTTATTCTTCGAACAAAATCCCTTACCTCTAAATGGTTAACAGTTGAACATTCTTGGTATATGTACTCTTCTATATTATTCATATATTCTGTATTACTCAACCCATCTCTAAGCGTACAAAAATAATTTTTTATTATTTGAATAAAATTTCTACTTTGAACCAATGTATAAAAATCATTACAATCTAAAGAAGTGTCCTCAAAAGATTTCAGATTTTCCGCTATTATTGCATTAATTTTATTATTAAATTTCTCCCTCTTTTTTTTATCTATCCAATTAATACATACAGCCTCACCCACTGCTGATACTATTGATAATGTAATATCTTCCCACATTTTCATTTTCTCCTTTGTCGAATTTTT
Organism: Lachnospiraceae bacterium; assembly: GCA_910575475.1. Taxonomy (GTDB): domain Bacteria; phylum Bacillota; class Clostridia; order Lachnospirales; family Lachnospiraceae; genus Schaedlerella. Next base: position 23,167 of record CAJTGD010000003.1, read on the forward strand.
ATTTTACGCAATCATCTCATCATGTTATAAAATACATTCAAGCAAATTTTATCATAACCATTATCTTAATCTTTGATTATCATTTTTACATGATGCTAGCATCATGTAATTATATCTGATAAAGAAATCTTCCCTTTATTACCACTCATCGCTTTTGCGTTTCAAATACCTTATAAAATAAGTGTTTGACTGACATTAAAGAGTAACAATGCAACATATAAATTTTCATCAAGAAATGCTGGAGCAGTTATTACCTCCCCCTATGCTTTTCTTTCCTTTTCTGCCGTTTCAGTTCAAACTGCCGCTGTTTCTCTGCCTCTCGCTGTTCCCGGCTTACTATCTTACGTTCAGTTTTCAACTGCTCCTGTTGTAATTTCAAAGCCTGTTGCGATTTTGTACCTATCCCGGTATTCTGTACCTGTTTCCGTACTTCACGTTGTACCTGTTTAGGATTACGACCAGCTTCTTTTACATCAGTTGCCACAGCCGGACTAAATCGTAGCCGATAGTAATTCTTCAAAACAAAATCATACACCTCATAGTCTTTGGGTTCTGCACCAAACGTAACCTTACATACAGATAGCTTTCCATCTGATACACGTTCAAACACTCCCACCCAAAAAGGTTCTTCAAAAAATACTGTCAGCTTTCCCGATACTTTGTCCATGACAATTCCTCCTTAAAATAATTGTGATGAACAAAGAACGGACGACCCTAAGGAGGGAGGGCTACTTACACCAAATCGGTGCGACTGGACTACCTACCAGTTCTGCAAGTTTGCCTTGCGTTGTGTTTTTATCTTTGCCCCTATATATTACCACATAAACGCCCATTTTTCCACAAAAATATGGCAATCCGCCTATAACTGCAAACTGCCATATTATCATTTTCCTTATCTGCTCTAACTTACATGGTGCTAGTACAGCATTGCGTAATTAACGGTGAATTCTGCACCTGCTATTTCTGCCAGTTCTGCGTTGTCGTCAATCAACGATGCCATCGCATCGCCTCTTTCCTCCGCCTTGTCCTGACAAAAATATCAGGCACATTATTCACCATTATATACGCAATGCTGTACTAGCACCATGTGATAACTATCATCAAAAGGAACATTATTTTTGTCACAGCCTATTTCCTATAACCATACTCCCCAATCCCCATAATTAAATGTTCCACTGCCATGATGAAGTTTTCCGTCCATCTTGAGATTTCTAAACGCTTCCTGCATACGGATTAAAATTTCCGGCTTTATATCCAGTGAATGGTGTGCAGGAAATACTCTCTTTACAGGCAATGCCGCAACTTTTTCCAAAGAATCAAGGTATGCCTCCGGGTCAGTAGACGGATAATAAGCAAACAAAATATCTTTATATACCAAATCACCTGTAAATAAATATCCCCTGCTTTTTTCCCAAAAGCACAAATGCCCCGGGGAGTGTCCGGGAGTATGCAGCACTTCAATTTCTCTGCCGCCAATATCAATGATGTCATGGTCTGTCAGAACTTTTGTTGGCATACCCTGAAACAATTCATAATCGCTCACGCAAAAACCTTCGGGTAAATCACAGCGGTCTATGACCATCTCTCTTATCGTTTCGATTGATAAAGGGAATTTCCCATTCAGCCAATCCAATTCATCAGCGTGAGCATAAAAATCCGGGAAATACTTATGCCCGCCAATATGATCCCAGTGAATATGCGTGGCAACTGCCGTAATTGGCTTGTCGGTCAGCTTCAGCACTTCCTCATAGATACTGGAAATGCCAAGCCCCGTATCAATAAGCAGACTTCGGGTATTTCCATTCAACAGATAGCAATGCGTTTCCTCCCAATGCCGGTATTCACTGATAATATATGTATTTGCATCAATTTTATCTATTGTAAACCAGTTATCCATTACTCCACACTCCTTAAAATCTCAATAAACTCATAGTTTCTCTATCTCTGCCAAAGAATTTTGAATATCCTTATAGACCAATGGTTGCATACTGTCTGCATAAATAGATATATCTGCCTTTTGTAGTGCCGATACAATATCTTCTTTTAATTCCGGCTTATTCTTTGCAATCATAGGCAGTAATTTTATACACTGTCTTGCTGTTATCGGTTTAACATCTTCTATATGCTTCAAATATTCGTCTATAATTTCATCAATTTTATTATCTTTATCCCATTTAGAGTTATAGGCAATCAGTGTAATCCCTCTTGTCCGAATGTAGGAATTATCACTGCCGATCATATCGGGTAACTTATCCATATAACAATATACCTTGTCCGATTTCTCACATTCTTTTTGCAATATCTGTAATGCTTTGTATGCCGTATTATTATTTTTCTCAAATAACAGCCTAAAATTATCCACTACATTTATTTCCACGCCGTTTCATCTCCCATATCTTTAATCATGCTTCCGATTATAGCACTTTCTCTCTGTATCTGCCACTATAAAATACAGAGCATGACAACCGCCACGCCCCACATTTTTTATCGCTCCAATGCTCTCTCTATCTTCTGTTTCTGCCCTTTCAAATCGTTCTGTTTCTCATACAGACTATTGCGCTCTTTGCAGAGTTCTTTCATTCGCTCCAACTGCGCCCGCACTCCCTCCCTGCAATCCGGCTCTATCTTTTTATATTCCCCTGTCAGATTGCGGATTGTATTATTGTTTTCCTTTATCTGCTCCGAAAGACATACCCAGTCTATCAGATTTTGCACTTCCTTGTCCGTTTCGTAAAGGTCTGTATCTGCCACGATTTTAGCACACAGCCGCACCATAACTTTCTTTTCCATATCGGTCATATCCTATCAATCCCCTTTCCTATCGGCTCATTTCAAAGGCACGTTTCGGGCGTTTCTTTTCCCTTTCTGCCTGTTCTAATGCCTTTGACCGTTCCACTATTGACTGCACCTGTTCCCTACCGAAATAACGCTCCAATCGCCCCAAATCAACTGCTTTTTCCTGCAATCGGTCTATGGTGTCGCTCTGCTCCATGACCTTATCCGTCAAACGGCTAATCTGCTTTTGTTGCCCGTCCACTTTGGCGGTCAGCTTCCTGCCCTGCTCCGTAAGCTGTACGCATTTGATAGTCAGATTTTTTACCACTTCTTTTAATTTCTCTACAAGAGGAAGTGCTTTTTTATCCCGATAATTCTTTGCGCTCATCAATGCCCCCGGCTCTGCCAACTGCCATTTCACATCTTCATCATAGGCGTGTATATTGCGCTCCATGATTTCCTTTGACTGAACCATTTTGTTAAGTTCCTGCTGTAACTTTTTCTGCTGTTTTTCCAACTTTTCATTTTCGGATAACAGCTTTTCCTTATCCTCTGTCAGTGTTTCCGTCTGCTCCTTTAGCAGAAGATTTGTAGCGGAAAGTTCCGATACTTCCTGCCGGATCACTTCGCCCTCTTTCCGTATCTGCTCCGTTTCCTGTCCTGCCTCTATCTGCTGATGAAGAATATCGGATAATTCCTCTTTACTGCCGGAGATTGTCTGTTCCAGTTCCGCAACTTCTTTCTGTCGCTCCTGCTTCTCAAAATCTAAAACAGATAAATGCTTTTCATGTGTTCCCTTTTTCTCCCACTCAATGCCATGCTGTAACATAATCTCCGCAAGCCGCTCTTTCTCTGCCGCTACCCACTGGTTACGCTCCGTTTCACTCCTTGTGCCGCCCTTAAATCCAAGTTCTGCTAAGGCCTTTTTTAACGACACTCTTGTTTCTAGCCCTCTCTTGCTTCCAGTCGTATAGGGTATAAAATCTATATGCAGATGCGGCGTGGCTTCGTCCATGTGGAGATGTGCTGAAAATACCCTTAATGTAGGATTGCGCCGCTGAAAGTCCTGCATATATTCATCAAGTATTTTTGCCGCAAGCTGTCCGTCCTCTGTCTTTGCCCCCATATCGTCCTTGTTGCCTATCTGCAAAATAATCTCATGGAATGGCTTCTCCTGTTTGCCAGAGCAAATTTTTTCATAATAATCATCAATCCGGCGGTCACCTCTGGTCTGTTTCTCATTGTACCGAGCAAGTGCTTCATCAAATAATTCGTGGTAAACGTCTTTGATATTTTCCTTGCAGTATTCCACATTCAGACAACTCCGCTCCGGGTCAGTGTTCTTTGCGTGAAATTTTCTGCTGTTGTGGTTGACAGAGCCTTTCCCTGTCATAACGCTGATAGTCCGCTTCAATCAATTTCCCTTTCTCCCTATCGGGTAATGAGCGCCGGATACGGCGCATAGCCTTTGTTACTTTCTGCGAAAGTAACGCAAAAGCACTTTTGACAGGCAAGCCTATCAAAAATGCAACCTGCAAGCAGGTTTTGCGCCCTGCCGGGGGCAAGCTGTCCGTTGGACAGCATACCGTCCTTACGGACGGGGCGGCTTTTCGCCGCCTTGATACCGCCGCTTTCCGGCTTTCTCCCAACACCGCAACATTGCAATGTCTATAATTTTTGCAATCTTGCAATCTTCAAGAACGCAATTCCAAGACTGCAAAATTCTAATACCCTGCATTGTTGCGCTGTTACCTTTCTCCGTCCGTCACTGTCCGATTTTATCCAGTTCCCAATACCATGTATTATTTATCCGCTTTGCCCGGACACCTAACTCTTTCTTCGCATTTTCCAATGTCCGTTTTGATATACCCTGTTCGTCCGCTAGATTGAAAATCTCATTGCTCTGCATGGCGTTGTTTGTTTCTGCCAATTCCCGAAGTAACCACTTCGCCTGTTCCATTTTATTTGCTTTTGGGGCGATACCGCCTAACACTTCATCAGCGGTAATCTCATAATCCCCTAGCCATTGAAAACCGTCCTCCGACAGTGCAAATGCTTTCGGGTGTCCGAATGCCGCAAGGTTATTTTTAATCTGCACCACAGCCCTTATATTTTCTTCTCCCTCAACCCTGCCGACCAAGAGAACGCTTCTTGCGACTGCAAAGAAATCAATCGAACCCATGCCCCGATATGCCGCCTTATTTCCTGCCGCCTTGTTCATATGCCCGACAAGTACAATCGCACACTGATATTTCTCTGCAAGTGCCGCTAATTTTTTCGTCATATCCCTTGCTTCGTTTGCCCGATTCATATCCATACTGCCGCCCAAATAGGCTTGTATCGGGTCTAAAATCAGCAGCTTTGCACCTGTCTTTATAACAGCTTCTTCCAGCCGTATATCTATCATAGAAAGGGATTTTATCCTTTCGTCAATGACAGAGATTTTCTCACAGTCTGCCCCCGCCTGTTCTAACCGTGGCTTTACCGTATCGGCAAGACCGTCCTCCGCACTCTGATAGATAACATTCAAAGGCTCTGTCAGTTTCATTTCACTGTCTAATCCCTCTCCCTTTGACAGCTTCGCCGCTATGTTCAATACAAATGTTGTCTTTCCGTCGCCCGGGTCGCCTTGAATAATTGTCAGCTTACCATAGGGGATAAATGGAAACCACAGCCAAGAAACTTCCTGCGACTGTATCTCCGACAATTTAATCAACTGTAATTCGATTTTTGTTTCTTCCATAAATACCCTCCATTTCTGAAAAATCGTTGCCACTGGAAGAACCCTCTGCTATACTTGTATTGTGAATATTGATAACAGAGGTTTTCCAGTTATCACAGCCCTAACAGTTGCCGCTGTCGGGGCTTTTTTCTTCTCCGTTGGTGCTTCCCTGCCACAGATATTTTGCTCCGTCCAACACCCACAGGATAGCTTTCAGCATATCAAGACAGTCATTCCGCATATCTTCCAATCCCTCCGGCGTTAAATCAATCTCTGTCTTTTCAAACTGTTCTGTCACTTCCCGGATATTTGTCTGCATTATCTTTAGTTCCTCTACCAACTGATAAACCAGTTCTTTTTTACCAACCACGCACACCCGGTTATAAATGCAGGAACGGACAAAATAATCTTTCTTAGAAAGTCCGCTTGCTAAAATCTTCGCTTCGATTTCTTCCCTCTCTCTGGGGGAAATGCGAAAGCTGATTGTCGGGTATTTATGCACTCCGCTCATTCTTCTTCCTCCCTGCTGTTCTCAATCTCCAATTTATCTGCAAGTTCTCCCTGCTTATTGGGATATAAATGCGAATAAGTATTTAATGTTGTTTCGATTTTCTCATGCCCTAACCGTTCCGCAATCGCTAATGGCGTAAATCCCATTTCCACAAGTAATGAAGCGTGACTATGACGAATATCGTGCAAACGTATTCTTTTCACTCCCGAAGCCTTGATACCTCTGATGATTTCATGCTCCATATAGGATTTTGTAAAACGGAACATTCTTTCCTCTGCCATAATTCCGTACAAATGTGAAATATACTCCTTTAATTCCTCCGTCAAAAACGACGGTATCGTTATGATACGCTTGCTCTTTGGCGTTTTAGGCGGTGTGATAATGTCCCTGCCCTCTATCCGCTGATAAGATTTATTTACGGAAATGGTACGCTTCTCTAAATCAATGTCATTATAGGTTATAGCAAGCAATTCCCCAATCCTCATGCCCGTCCAGTAAAGAAGCAGAAACGCCATTTTTGTTTCCGGCTTGTTCTCCACAGTCACAAGAAACTGCTTAAATTCCTGTTTTGTCCAAAACTCCTTTTCCCCGGCGTGGCTCTTTCCGATACTCCCGGCTTTCCTGCATGGATTATCTTTCAAATCATAGTACCGAACCGCATAATTGAAAATTGCCGACAACTGATTATTGACCGTTTTCAGATACGTTTCTGAATAGCCTTTTTTCATCAGTGCATTTTGCCACGCCCGAATGTCGGAAGCCTTAATCTCATTCATATTCTTTTTCTTGAAATATGGAATGATTTTCAAGTCAATAATGAATTTCTTTGTACGCATGGTATTTTCACGCAGACGGTGTTCCATATCCTCATAATAGATTTGTACGAAGTTTTCAAAATTGATGTCTAAATTCCTCTGTTGCTGTTGCAGGAAGTCACGTTCCCACTGTTCCGCTTCCGCTTTTGTCTTAAAGCCCCGCTTGTTCTTCTTGTGGCTTACACCCTGCCAGTCCTTATAATAGAACTGGCAACGCCACATCTTTCCGTCCCTTGTCGCTGACATAAAATCTCTCCTTTCCTACATGGCTACGGTCAGACCGTAGAATTTTTCTTCAAAGTATTTTGTTGGGACTTTGCCGCAGATTGTCCGATAGCCTTTTGCTTTCAGTTCCTCATTCAGCCCCCGGATAATCTTATAGGCATAACCCGTTGATACACCAAGCATTTCAGCCGCTTCCTCTGCCGTTACATACATTTTCTTTCCATTCTCCATATAGTCCTTCCCTTTCCTTTTTTATTTTAGGTACACATATGTGACCTTTATGTTTCTATTATACGGTACACTTTTGTGAACGTCAAGTATTTATTTTATTTTTTTATACACAAATGTGTCCTAATGTGATAGAATTGAACTAAGCACTGACGAAAATCACATAAATTGGAGGTATTGGCATGACTACCGGGGAAAAGATTAAACACTTTCGGAATTTGCGTGGCATATCGCAGGAAACGCTCGGTCAGCTTTCCGGCATCAATTCCGCCACAATAAAGAAATACGAGTATGGCATCCGCAATCCCAAGCCCGACCAACTGATGAAAATTGCAAATGCTTTGGGTATCAGTATCAATGTTTTCATGGATTTTGATATAGAAACAGTGTCAGATGTATTGTCTTTGATTTTGAAAATGGACGAACAATTAGATATGAACTTTGAAGCAGAGAGATACGAGGACGGAAGTTTCAATCCCGCTACAATCAAAATATCCTTCAAGAACTCTCTGCTCAATCATAAGCTGGGCGTATACATGAAAGCAAGGGAATTGCAGGAGAACCTTTTGAATGATACGGAACGCTTCTCATCGGAGGAAGAACACCAACGGGCGATTGAAGCACTCTCAAAGGATTTAGACGCTGTTAAGCAGAGTATTCTTGATGACAGTAAGATTGTCAAAAAAGGGGTTCGGGGAATATCCGTTAAAATATATCCCGAAAATGAGTGATAAAAATTTTGAGCAAAAAGTATTGACTTCCACGTAACGTGATACTGTATTCTTTTCTCATAGGAGCAGAATAGAAATAAGCCGGCAATCTCTGTCTTGCTTCTTCACAAATTTAAGGAGCTGATAAGAATGCGAACCATAAGCCAAGTTGCAGAATTAACAGGCATAAGCACCCGAACACTACAATATTATGACGAAATTGGATTGTTAAAGCCAAGCGAATTGACCGAATCCGGCTATCGCCTATATGATGATGAAGCCTTGCAAAAGCTACAACAAATCCTATTTTTTAAGGAATTGGGATTTAAGCTGAAAGAGATTAAAAAAATTCTGCAAAAACCCGACTTTGACAAAATTAAGGCTTTCAAAAGGCAAAAAGAGTTGCTTTTGCTGAAGCGCAATCGGACAGACAAACTTATACAGCTTCTTAGCCGCTTAGAGAAAGGAGAGCAATGTATGAGTTTTAAGGAATTTGACCTGTCTGATTACATCACCGCATTAGAGGATTTTAAAAATAACAGCACTGATGATGTTATCAAGCACTGGGGAAGTATTGAAAATTTTGATATGTTTATTCAAAAAATTAAAGATGATGAAGCAGAGGTAGCTAAACTTGCTATTCACCAATTCGGCAGTATTGAAAAATACACCGAAGCCATGAAACATAATTTAGAGCATTTCTCTGAACTCATGGAAACACAACTAACGGAAGAAGTGAAAGAAATTGGAAAACAATCTGATATTCTGTATGGCAGACTAACCACTAATTTGTCAGAAGATGTTTCCTCCCCTAAAATACAATCCATTGTACACGAACTATTGCGGCTTATACAGGAAAATAGCACCAGCGTATCCCTCGATAAGCCCTATATCAATGTTCTTATCGACACATATTCAAGCAATTATATCAAAAACATGACTGATAACAAATATGGAGAGGGGGCTTCTGATTATATCGTAAAAGCGTTCCATTACTACTCGGAGAATAACGCTTCCGAAAACAATTAGAGGCAACAGGCTCTCTCTAAAAAATATATCCCGACAACTAATCATTCTCGCTATGCCGAAAAATAACTTGCCACACTTTAGAGAGCCTTAGTGACATTTGAATTTTCTTGTGGTATAGTGGACTTCCACTTTTAAGAAAAGGAGTTGATGATATATGCCACAGATGAATAAAGGCGGTAAATTTATTTTCGGAAAATCGCTGATACGAGATGACTTGACAATCCATCTCCCAACACAGGCTCTTACAGAGTACAACGCCACAGCAGAGAGAAAAGTCTATCTTTTTACTGGAAGCAAGGTCACTGGCGGCTTTTGTGTGACAAGAAAAGGATTGTTAGAACCATCAAAGTTAGGACACATTCTTACTGATAATCCGGCTTTACTGAATTATCAGACCGCAGAGGGCGAATTTGTCAAATACAAAGGGCGGTCATACTGTTGGGTAAATATTTCAGAGAATGGTGTAATTCAGCTTAATCAGCAGATATTAGATTTTCTTAATCTGAAGATTGGAATGGAACTATTGTCTATCCGAAGCAGTGATATAGCTTTTACAATGGGTGCAACCGGTCCCCTGTTGGAAAGAGCCGACAACTATGAGGGCGAAATTCCTCTGTATTAAAAAAGCAGGTATCATGATACCCGCCCAAAATCCAGTATTCCTCAAATAATTAGAGCCATTTTAGAGCCAAACGGCATAAAACACTCCCGGAAATGCCCATTTTATCAGCATTTCCGGGATTTTATCCGTTACTCAAACTCAATCGTCCCCGGCGGCTTACTAGTCAGATCGTACATCACCCGATTCACCCCTCTGACCTCATTGATGATCCTGCTCATCACCTTATTCAGCACCGCATACGGCACCTCCGCCGCCTCCGCGGTCATAAAGTCGATCGTATTCACCGCCCGGAGCGCAACCGCGTAATCATAAGTCCTCTCATCCCCCATCACGCCCACACTCCTCATATTCGTGAGTGCGGCAAAATATTGTCCCACCGTCTCTTTCATCCCGGCCGCGTCCATCTCCTCCCGGTAAATGGCATCCGCATCCTGCACGATCTTCACCTTTTCGGCTGTGATCTCGCCGATGATCCGGATTCCAAGCCCTGGCCCCGGGAACGGCTGCCGGAACACAAGCCTTTCCGGAATCCCCATCTCCAGTCCGGCCTTGCGGACCTCATCCTTGAACAGGTCCCGCAGCGGCTCAATGATCTCTTTAAAATCCACATAATCCGGCAGGCCGCCCACATTGTGGTGAGACTTGATGACTGCAGACTCACCGCCCAGGCCGCTTTCTACCACATCCGGATAAATGGTTCCCTGCACAAGGAAATCAACTGCGCCGATTTTCTTTGCTTCCTCTTCAAAAACCCGGATAAATTCTTCCCCGATGATCTTCCGTTTTTCCTCCGGTTCTTCCACGCCTGCCAGTCTGTCATAAAACCGTTCCTGCGCATTGACACGGATAAAATTCAGATCATACGGACCCTCCGGGCCGAATACCGCTTCCACTTCGTCGCCTTCATTCTTGCGTAGCAGCCCATGGTCCACAAACACACAGGTCAGCTGATTTCCGATCGCCTTGGACAGCATCACAGCCGCCACAGAAGAGTCCACGCCTCCCGACAGGGCACAGAGCACCCTTCCGGTTCCCACCTTTGCCCGGATCTCCCGGATGGAGTTCTCCACAAATGCATCCATCCGCCAGTCTCCCGCGCAGCCGCATACCTGTTTCGCGAAGTTATTGATCATCTTCGTGCCCTCCTTTGTATGCAGCACCTCCGGATGAAATTGGATGGCATATAACCGGCGGGCTTCGTCCTCCGCCGCCGCTGCAGGACAGTCCGCAGTATGAGCCGTCACCTCAAATCCGGGGGCAGTCCGGGAAATATAATCAAAATGGCTCATCCAGCAGACCGTCTTTTCCTCCACGCCCCGGAACACTTTGGATTCCGCCTTGTCGATCAGCACCTCCGTCTTTCCATATTCCCGCACAGGCGCACGCTCGACCCTGCCTCCTAACTCCAGCATCATCAGCTGAGCACCGTAGCAAAGTCCCAGCACCGGAATCCCCAGTTCAAATAATTCCTTCGGACAGGTGGCCGCATCCTCCTCATAACAGCTGCTGGGACCGCCGGTCAGGATGATCCCCTTCGGATTCATGCTCTTAATGGTCTCAAGATCTGTCTTATAGGAATAAATCTCACAGTATACATTGCACTCGCGCACACGTCTCGCCACAAGCTGGTTATACTGTCCGCCAAAATCCAGAACGATCACCAATTCTTTTTTCATCTTTTTCCTCCTTTTATACTGCTTTTTTCAGCATCCATCTTCCGCCCCTATAGCGGATCGTCATGCATACCGCCCGGAAGCACCAGTCGATGATCATGGCCATCCACACGCCAAACACACCCATTCCGAGGTATTTGCCCAGGATATAGCTGAACACGATCCGGAATACCCACATGGAGATCATGGAAATGTACATGGTCACCTGGGCGTCTCCCGCCGCCCGCAGAGTAGACGGAAGGCTGAAAGCAATGGGCCATACCAGCATACTGCTTATGGTATGCAGATACATGATCTGCCGGGTAATCTCCGAAGTCACATCCGACAGGTTGTAGACCCGCAGAATGATCGGAAGCAGCAGCACGATAATGACATTCATGATCCACATCCCGGCATAGGTGATCAGGATCAGCTTTTTCGTATAATACTTCGCCTGGTCGTACATATCCGCCCCCACGCAGCGGGCAATGACGGTCGTAATCGCTAGGTTGACCGCCACACCGGGCAGAATCTCAAACATTGCGATCACATTGCAGACCGCATTTGCCGCGATCGCATAGGTGCCGAAGGAGGATACCAGGCTCAATACCAGGATCTTGCCCAGCTGGAACATGCTGTTCTCCAGACCGTTCGGCACTCCGATACTCAGAATGCGCCGGATCATCCTGCCATCCGGCCGGAAGTGAAAATCCCGGTCGATATGTAAACGCAGCTTCTGATTCACAAGCATTGCAATGATCACCACCGCAGCCGTCATACGGGAGATCAGCGTCGGGATAGCAACGCCCTCTGTACCGCAGTGAAGGCCGTAAATCAAAAGCGCATTGCCGGACACATTGATCAGATTCATCAGGATAGAGACCTTCATCGGCGCTTTGGAATCCCCCATCGCCCGGAAAATGGCCGCCCCCGCATTATACAATGCCAGAAACGGGATCGACGCGGCAACGATCAGCAGGTAAATATTGGCATGCCCCATGACATCCGCGTCAATGGAGCCGAATACGACATGCAGGATAAACCATTTGCCGCAGTAAATGATCACCATCAGGACAAGAGACACCAATGTCACGAACCAGACGATCTGTGTGGACGCGCGGCACGCCAGCCTTTCATCCCTCTGCCCCAGATACTGCCCGCAGATCACCGCTCCTCCGGCAGCCAGGGCAGAAAACGCATTGATAAACAGCACCATGATGTTATCCACCAGTGAGACGCCGGAAACCGCGGCTTCTCCCACTGTGGCGATCATGACCGAATCTGCCATGCCCACGAGCACCGCCAGAAACTGCTCAATGATCAGCGGTACGATCAGGACTGCCAGCGCCTTGTCATCAAACAAATATAATCTTCTTTCTTTTGTCTTCCTCATCTCAAATTTCCTCATTTCCTTATAGAAAAATTTCTTATAGAAAAAAGACTTCCCGGCGCATATTATACGCCGGGAAGCCCTTCAAATCAAGACCCAGATATATATTTTGGAAAAGTCACCATCGTGCCTGGCAACGGAAACAATCCCAAGGAGGATTCATGATCCTCCGATAACAGCAACATAACGGATGCGAGTTATCCGTAAAAAATAGTACTATGAGGGGGGAGGGGTTGACTAAATTTTATGCTGCTATATACCTGGAAATCTCCTGCCTTAGCTGACTTACATCACCGTACACACGCAGTTCGGCAACGTTATTCAGCCCCAGATTCATGAGCCCGAGGAGCGACTTCGCATCCACGATAAGCCGGCCTCGTTTCATGTCCATTGTGATATCATATTTCTCAACAGTGTTTAAAAAGCTCAAGATCTCTTCAGGATTTCTGAACGTCACGTTAAAACAATTCATTGCTTTAATCTCCTTCATTACCTTCATTAGTCTCTTAACAGTGTATCCAAATATTCTATCTCTATTCAGCATAATCATAATAGCATACTTTTTCCTCCCTGTTAGGGGGAAATTTCCCAAAAAAGCGGAAAATTTTAATGTTTTATTGAATCTCCTTTCTATACTCCGTAGGGAGCATCCCCACCTCTTCCTTGAATACCCTGCTCATATATTTCGGATCCGAATACCCTGCCAGCTCCGAGATCTGATTCATCTTCAGATGGGTCTCCACCAACAGCTCCTTCACCTTTTCAATGCGGTATTTCCGTACCGTTTCGGTAAATGTACTTCCGGTTTCCTTTTTAAACTGGGCGCTCAAATACTCTTCCGAAACAAACAGTTTTCTTGCCGTCTCCTCCAGCGTGATCCCCTGATTATAATACTTTCGGATCAGCACCTTCGCCCTCTGGATCAATTCGCTGACAGAGGGTTCTTCCGTCTTCGGTTCAGAATAGTCCAGAAACGTCATAAACTCACTCATATCCGTCTCGATCTGATTCCAGGTATCCGCCGACGCGATTCTCTGCAGGATCTTCTGGATCCCCAGTTCAGACTCTTCTTTCTTATCCTTCTGTGAAGTCACCAGGCTCCAGTTAAAGCGGATCAGACTTTCCTTAATCTGGGAAGGCAGATGATTCTCGTGCACCAGATGGTCATACAGCCGCTCATAGCAGCTTACAAGATCCTCCCAGTTTTTTTCACGCAGAGCCTTCTTTGCGCGATCCTCCAGTTCCAGCGGATACTTGATCGGCACGATCTGCTGCTTCTGGATCACCCGCTTACAGATCAGTGCCCTGTCCGGGAAACACAGGTTCCACTCCAGTTCTTTTTTCATCTCTGGGATCACCCTGGACGCATCTAGAAGGTGATCCATTCTTCTCCATACACATACCAGCGGCTTTTTCAGATTATCGCACAGCATCGGCACGACCGATTTACTAAAATAGGCATACTGCGACTCTCCCGCATGCTGCCGGTACAGGATCATCAGCAGCATGTCCCAGCTCTTTAGCTCCCGGATATTGGCAGCAAATTTTACCGTATGGTCTGCCACATGCTCCAAAAGTTCCTTCGCCAGCTCCTTTTGCTGCTCGTAGCCTTTTCCAAGCCACACCATGAACAGCTCAGCCGGTTCCTGTACCGTAAATCCATATTTTCCACGTGTCTGCTCATGAAAATATTCATCCGGCTCGAGCTGGCCGTTGATACACCCCATGAAAATATTCTCCAGTGAAAAACCGTATTCCTTATGCTGATCCCGCCGTATCTCCTCATCCACCTTCTCCAAAGCCCTCTTAAGCTCCGCGATCTTCAAGGGCTTCAGCAGATAATTGATGATCCCCAGCTCTATGGCCTCTCTCGCATACTCAAACTCCGAATACGCTGAGATCACCAGGACTTTGCACCGGATCTGCTCTTCCTGAAGCTTTCGGATCATGGCCAGTCCGTTCATGTCCGGCATCCGGATGTCAACAATGATCAGATCCGGACGCACACTGCGGATCAATTCATATCCGCTCTGGCCGTCGTTCGCCTTTCCCACCACCTCATACTGCGGGTTAATCTGATGGAGAAGCTTAACCATTCCCTCCCGAATCGCAGCTTCATCCTCAACTATTACAATTCGCATGCTTTCCCCTCCTTCGCAATGCGCACAAAAGCAGACTCTCGCCCGTCCGCTTATTTATCCATAAAATAATCCTAGCCATTACTCTGCATTTCCGTCCTCACCGGAATACCCAAGGGTATCCCTTTATGGCCATGCGGCCGTTTCACAAGGTATAAATAGATGTATCCTCGTGTAGCTGTCCAACAGGCTTTCGAAATATACTACAGCGTCTTCTCCATAGTATAATTTCAGGCGCTTCCTTACATTGGAGATTCCCACATGTTCGCCCATGTCTGCCGTCTCATCGTTCAATTTTCTCAAAAGCCCTTCATCGATCCCTCTTCCGTTGTCTTCGATGGTGATATGGATCTGACCGCCTGCCAGACCGACTCCTACCATCAGTATATCATCGCCTCCTTTATTTAAAAATGCATACTTCAGGGCATTTTCTATGAATGGCTGCAGAAGGAGCTTATGGATCTGCAGTTCCATCAGTTCTTCCGGAACCTGCAGCTTCAGTTTGGTTTTTCTGCTCAGTTCTACATTGCCCAGCCAGACATAATGCTCCAGCCATTGAAATTCCATTCGCAGTGTCGTCATATCATCGATATTTTTCACCGAATACCGCAGAATATCTCCCAGCATCCCAAGCATCTCACTGATCTCATACTGCTCATTCTCTATCGCTTTCCAATTGATCATATCCAGTGCATTATACAGAAAATGCGGCGCGATCTGAGCTTCCAGCGTATTCGCCTGGATCCGCTTCTGTTCCTCGGATGCCTGCTCTCCTAATTCCACCTGTCTCCGGATATAGAGGACCATCCTGTTAAATTCCTTTTCAATCCTTCCCATATCCGGTATGATCCGCGTCTTTTCCGTAGCCTGGATCGTAAAATCTCCTCTTCCGACTCTGCTCATAGCATCCACATAGTCATTGACCACCTTCTGATATGGCTTTTTGATCAGATAGGCCATGATGGACACCACAAATACGGAGACCAAAACGATGATCCCCAGGATCAGATACTGGATTTGGAGCAGATCCTTATAGGCTTTGACCGGCTGGATATTACAAATCGTAAATCCGCTGATATTGTTCAAAATGCAGGCATAGTGGTTTTCCTCCAGATTCATAAGCTCTCCGCAGTTGCGCCCGATGTCTGCTTTGGACGCGGAGCTCAGGATCCTCTCGCCGTCCAGCAGATATCCCTGCCGGTATCCGCTTCCATTCAGGACTTTGCAGATCTGTTCTTCGTTGATATAAACAGCTGCGGCCGCCCGGCTCTCTCCTTCGGATCCGGACTGCTCCAGATGTCCTGCGATCTGGAACATATAAACTCTTTTTTCATTGTCTATCACCGGTTCTGAAATTCCCCGGTATACATTGCCCTTTTTTACTTCCGGGATCTCCTGCCTCTCGATCCACGGGCTGCTGACAGACGATGAACTGAGACTATCGTAAAAAACAGCCCCACCATCAGTTAACGAAATCATAATGCCTTCAAGTCCCTCGTACCGGCTGCAGATTGCTTCCAGCCTGTACTGCAGCATGCGGGTATTTTCATCCTCCTCATCCCCTGCTGCCTCGATACGTTCTACCATGTTCAAAATCTCTTTGTCCGTACACAGGTCATATAAAATCGTTGTATACTTCTCAAACACCATCTCCAGCCCTTGATTGGAAGTGTTCAGATTGCCTTCTACACGTTTCTCCATGTCTTTCTTCTCTATCTTGACTGTGTAGAGCTGCATTGCCGCCGAAAAAAATAATACAGGAATCAATGCCACTGAAAGAAAGACGAACAGCAATCTAAGGGGCATTTTTTTTCTCATGAAACCTCCTTATTGAATTTTGACCAACAAATGGATAAGTCTGTCTTATCCCCAAATCCCCCGCTATGTATATAGTATAGTATAACACACTTTTGGCGGCATGACGCATTTAATTCATTTTTTTCGCATACAGATTTTGGGGTGTTCATGACCAGCCGAATTTTTTTGTCATTTTTTTGAATTTTTTTCAAAAAAACACTTGATTTTTTTTTGAAGTCTGCTATAATAACGATGTTGCGTCCGGTAAGAACGGACAAGATACAATGCGGAATGGTGTAATTGGCAGCACAGCAGACTCTGACTCTGTTAGTAGGGGTTCAAGTCCCTTTTCCGTAGTCGGGAATCTGATTCAGCAGATTCCCTATTTTATCGGAGTGTGGCTCAGCTTGGTAGAGCGCTACGTTCGGGACGTAGAGGCCGCAGGTTCGAATCCTGTCACTCCGATTCAGAAAGTTTTGATTTTAGAAGCTTTTGGCAGTTAAGAGATCATCTGGGGACAGATGATTTTTTTATTTGGCCGAGATCTGACCCACCGGGCGGGCGCTGTCCTTCTGAGAAAGGACAGCGCCCGCCTGAAAATTTCCAATCACAAATGAATCGCTCATTTGTTTTCTAGTCTTCGCGTCATTTCTTTTTCAAAGACCGTATTATACAAAGTAATGGAATCAACCATCTGCTGTACTCTGTCGCTTCCCATGATCTGCAGTACGCGGTGTTCCAGCTCCTTAAGCGGCGCCAGTAATTCCCGTGCATAAGAAGCTCCCTCTTCCGTGAAGGAAACCTGCTTTTCCCGTTTGTCTCCGGTGCCTGGTGAGAGGATGACATACCCTTCTTTTTTCAGGGATCGGATCACATTGTTTACCGTCTGTTTTGTCAGACCTGTAGAATTGCAGATCTTTTTCTGTGTCATGGCCTTTTGTCCATCCAGGGTGTACAGGACAAAGAGCAGATAGTAGTTAATGTTTTTAGAAGCAGCCCAAAAATCATATAATGAACCGGCCTGTCCCCATACCTGCCACAATTTTTCCTCATCAGTCAGCATCGCAGTTCCTCCTATTTTAATGTATTGTCTCTTATCCGCAACAGTTCAGACAACTGCCCTGCTGCTTCTATCCAGTCTTTTCAAAAGTTATTATAGTATATTGAAATACTGATAGCAAGAGCTTTTTTATTCCCCTTATCACCTCCTGTTCTTGACAATCAATAAATAAACATACTATAATATTATTAGTATATATATGTACTAATAATATTATAGTAAATACCATATTTCAAAAAACAATGAATGTGTTGAACGAAGGTACAATATGATTCAGCAAAGCAGGAGGTAAAAATGAATCAGCGTGATTTAAGAATCTTTTTTCAATTTGTGCTCCCATCTGTATTGTCTTTCGCATTATCGGGAGTTTATGCGATCGTAGATGTTTTTTTGTAGCATTGCCATTATTGCCCTGGGTGCAGCGCTGCAGATCATCGGAACCGGGCTGATCCCGTTTATCCGGAACCACGGCGGCTCCTTCTATGCGATGATCTCCATGATAGCAGGCTTTTTGACAAATATGCTTCTTGACTATGTATTTGTATGGGAATTAGATCAGGGAGTTGCCGGAGCCGCCATCGCAACGATCATCGGTCAGGGTGTCACGATGCTGATCGCACTGGTTTATTTATTGCGCAAAAAGCAGTTTACGTTACACATTGCGTTTTCAAAGCTGGGAAAGACAGCGGCGGACATCATCAAGGTTGGGATTGCCCCCTTTGGCCTTGCCATGAGCCCGAATATCTCCCTGATCATTATCAACCGTTTCTCCGTATCCTATGGAGGCGAGAATGCAATCGCCACTTATGCGTGCATTGCCTATATCATCTGTATCATTTATCTGATCTTCCAGGGCGTGGGCGACGGATGCCAGCCGCTGCTCAGCCAGTGTTACGGGGAAAAGGATGATACCAGGATGAAAAGCTTCCGGAAAATGGCATATGCATTTGCCCTGATCTTATCTGTAGCGGGATGCATTGTGATGTTTTTGATGAGGAACAGCTTAGGGATCCTGTTTGGCGCTTCCAGTGAAGTCAATATAGAGATCGCAAAGATCATACCGATTTTCCTGGTTTCTGTGCCTTTTGTCGCAATCATCCGTATGGCGACTGCAAGCTTCTATGCAACGGAAAAAAGCATGTATTCTTATATTTTAACTTTTATAGAACCTGTTTTTATGCTGGTCCTCATGCTGATCCTGCCGCCTCTGTTCGGAGGCCAGATCATGATCTGGTGGAGTACTGTAAACGCAAGGATTTTGTCCGCACTCTTAGCTTTATTATTAAAACAGCGGGTAGATAAAGAGGATTTGTACAAAGGAGGCGAATTGACGAAATGATCCGGAACAAAATCCTGTATTTGAATGAACTGCCGCATATGTGCTCAGATTGACAAAGAAAAGGAGTGTCAGAATTTTCTTGTAAGTATCCGCAAAATGCCTGATTTATAGGATTTTACGAAAAAACTCACACAGAAAATCTGACACTCCCAAAAGAAAAATCCGGCTCCGTTTCCTTACCGCTTCGCCTTCCGGTACCCTGCATCCTCCGCTTCCTGTTCCGACTCAAAGATCACAAGATACTTCGAATCTGCCATCTCGTCATAAGCCGCCTGCCCCGGACAGTGAAAGATCTTCGACCTGGAATTGCCCCGGATCTCGCCCTGCTCTGTCTCCGCGCCGTAAGCTTCTGAACTGCCCAGGGAGCTTTCCCCGGTTTCATAATCAATCTCGATCCCCGGCTGGACATTATACACATATACATGGAAGGAAATCCCGTCGCCTTCATCTTCTACCGAAAATGCCTCCATCTGCACGCCGTCCGCCAGCAGGTTATCCCCCTCGAAAACCGGAGTCACCCTGTACAGGACATGATTGCCGGTTTCCCTGACATAATCGGCCACCATATTTTCAAAGGGCAGCATCCCCTCTACATTCATATACCTGGTTCCCGTAATCAGATTTTTTTCGTTTGCATTTTCACCGGAAAGCTGGTATCCGATCAAATGGCATCGGTTGTACAGATATTTTCCATCCACGATGTCATATTTCACAGTCTGCCATCCGGTGGGCTTCACCTGGCCGATGCTTCCCCGCTTTTCCGTCGGCATCAGATCTGTCCCCACGCTGGCATAAGCCGTGCCGCATCTTCCCAGGCCGTCCAGTTCGGCGTATTGTTCGAAGGATTCTTCTGTCCATTCCTCCTTCGGGAAATCGGGTTCATTGCCGTTGATCTCTACGTAGGGTTCGCCGGAATACTCCGGAAGCTCCGACAGCGTAATGGTTTCCGTTTCCCTGGAATGCCCGCCTGTACTGCCGCTTAACGCATCCAGCTCTGCACATGCCGTTAATAACAGGCAGCACAGCAATAACGGCAGCAGTCTCCAGCCAATCCGCTTACGTTCATTTTTCATCTTACCCTCCCGTAGACCTCCTTCGTAATCTTCTCATGGGACGCCCCTTTCAGTTCCTCCGTTCTTTGAAGCTCCCAGGATCCGTCGGTCAGCTCCAGTGGGAAATACCGATCAGCCGGATATCTCCGATTCCATTGATACAGGATCACCGTCCGGATCTCATCCTCAAAACCGGAAATTGGGATGTCCTCCACAAAACAGGCGTCTTCCTCTCCTGCTTCCTTCAAAAAATCCTCTGATATTCTGATAGCATTCTCCTGTACGTCCCCGAATAATTTACCGGAATACGCACTCATATACAGTTTCCTTCCGCCGCATTCCTGAAGGATGTCCCCGCATACCGCAGAATCCCGGCTCTGCCGCCGGTGGTTGAACATCATTCCGTTTCTTTCATCCACACAGGCTATAATTATCATTGTCTCTCTCCTGCCTATTCCAATTCCACAACCATTGCTCGTTATTCCACACAGCTGGCATTTTTTGATACATTCCAATTATACCTGCTGTCCGGCAGCTTTGCAAGAGTGTGCTGCATAACAAAAAAGTACGGAGCGTTTCTGCACTCTCCGCACTTTTTCTCTCTCATATTCACCCAGCCTGCTTGATCCGCTCGATTGCCGCCACCGTATTTTCATAACTGCCGAATGCCGTCAGACGGAAGTATCCTTCTCCGCTGGGCCCGAACCCGGAGCCCGGAGTCCCTACGACCCCTGCCTGCTCCAGCAAATAGTCAAAGAATTCCCATGAAGTCATCTTTCCCGGTGTTTTCAGCCAGATATAGGGCGCGTTGATCCCGCCCGACACACTGTAGCCCGCGCTTTTCAATCCCTCATAGATGACCTTTGCGTTATTCATATAATAGGCGATCTGCCCCGCAAGCTGCGCCTTACCTGCTTCGGAATACACGGCCTCCCCTGCCTTCTGTACGATATATGGAGCACCGTTGTATTTTGTGCCGTGGCGCCTTGCCCACAGGGAATGGAGCGTCACATCCCCGCACTTCAATTCCTTCGGAATAACGGTCGCCCCTAGACGCACCCCGGTAAATCCGGCGTTCTTCGAAAAGCTGCGCAGCTCGATGGCACAGGTTCTCGCCCCTTCGCATTCATAGATCGTGTGGGGCACATCCTCCTCGGAAATGTAAGCCTCATAGGCAGCATCGTAGATGATCACCGCCCCGGTCTTGTTGGCATAATCCACCCACTCCTGAAGCTGCGCTTTCGTGATCGTGGAACCGGTCGGGTTATTGGGGAAACACAGGTAAATGATATCCGGCGTCTCCTTCGGCAGCTCCGGCGCAAAATCTGTCTCCGCCGTACAGGGCATGTAGATCACGTCGCTCCATGTCTCCGCCGCCGGATCATAAGTCCCGGTCCTGCCCGCCATCACGTTGGTGTCCACATAGACCGGATACACCGGGTCGCAGACCGCGATCTTGTTGTCGATACTAAAAATCTCCTGGATATTTCCGGAATCACACTTGGCTCCGTCGGAAATGAATACCTCGTCGGCGGAGATATCGCATCCCCGCGCCTGGTAATCCTGCTTCGCCATGGCGCTGCGTAAAAATTCGTACCCCAGATCCGGGGCGTATCCATGAAATGTCTCCGCACTCGCCATCTCATCCACCGCGCTGTGCAGGGAATCAATGATCGCCGGCGCCAGCGGCTGGGTCACATCACCGATTCCCAGACGGATGATGGATTTGTCCGGATTCGCCTCCGTGTAGGCGGCCACCTTTTTTCCAATTGTGGAAAACAGATAGCTTCCCGGCAGTTTCAGATAATTCTCATTAATTTTAAACATATTTATGATCTCCTGTTATGTAACCAATTTGCGTAGCAAATTGATTGCCTACTGAATGTAACCACTTGCATAGCAAGTGATTGCCTGCCCGCCATCTGCGAAGCAGATTTTTAATGCGGGCAATTCCCGTATCGTTTTTTCATACGATACTTTATACTACCTATGTGTCAAAATGAAGTCCGTGCTCACACCTCAGGCCACTCGCCGTCAAATACCACCTCTGCCGGCCCGGTCATATAAACCCTGTCTTTTTCCCGGTCCCACCGGATCTGCAGTTCCCCGCCCAAAAGCTTCACCGTCACTTCCTCTTCGGTGTAGCCATTCAGCACACAGGCCACCGCCACCGCACAGGCTCCGGTGCCGCAGGCCAGGGTTTCTCCGGATCCCCGCTCCCACACGCGCATCTCTGCCGTTTGTCTGTCCAGCACATGGGCAAATTCCGTATTGACCCGGTTCGGAAAGCATTCGTGGTGCTCAAACAGCGGCCCGATCTTCTCAATCTCCAGATTTTTCACATCCTTCAGAAAGACTACCCCATGGGGATTGCCCATGGATACTCCTGTTATGCGGTACTCCATATCATCCACCCGGATCGGTTCGTCTAAAACCCGGTTTCCCAGACCGATGATCGGTATCTGTTCCGCCTCTAGTACCGGGCTGCCCATATCCACCTTCACCAGCCTGACCCTGCCCTCTTCCACGATCAGATCCAGATACTTGATTCCTCCAAGAGTCTCTATGGAAATATGGGTCTGATCCGTCAGACCGTAGTCATAGACATATTTTGCCACACAGCGGATCCCATTGCCGCACATCTCCCCGCGGGAGCCGTCCGCATTGTACATCTCCATCTCAAAATCCGCCTTCTCGGAGGGCTTAATCAGGATCAAGCCGTCAGCCCCGATCCCAAAGTGCCGGTCGCTGACCCGCACCGCTGTCTCCGAAGGGCGCGCTACCTTTTCCTCAAAACAATTGACATAGACATAGTCATTTCCCAGGCCCTGCATCTTTGTAAATCTCATTTCTTTATTTCCTCATTTCTGCTGTGATGTCATAACTCTGCTGTCTGGAAATTCGCTTTCCCTGACAGACGAACGGCAGGTCTCAGCCCCGTCTGCTACCGTTCTGAATAGTTTACACCGTATCCCGCATAATCGTCAACACCATCTGCGCAGTTTCCAGCATATTTGTCCCGCTGTCCATGCTGCTTTTCTGCAAATACCGGTGAGCCTCTTCCTCAGACATGTGGTTCCGCTCCATCAGAAGAGCCTTCGCCTCTGAGATCACAGCCTTCTGCTCTGCACTCCGGTTCTTCGCCGCCTCCCGCCGCTTCTTTCTCCTGCGCTGGATCCCCTGCCGCAGCATTTCCACACTGTTGAGCAGATCATAGACCTTGAGGGGCATGGGCAGACCCAGAACGCCTGGTTCCAGTCCGTCGCTCCACTTCTCCGGCGAAGAGATCAGAAGCATTTCAAAGGTGTCCGGCAGGCATTCCCGAAGCTCCGAGTACATCATATCCTTCATCCGGTATCCGCAGATCACGATCCCTTCATCCATCGTATCCGCGCACTGCAGCGCCTGGGCGCCCGTTGTACACACCCCGGCCGCATCCAGGCCATTGCGGTTCAGGATATTCCGGATATTTACTCCCACTTCCTTTTTGGGAAATACAATGATCATATGAACCATCTCTGCTCACCCCCAGCCTGTTCCCCAATCGCAGACACGGATTTTCTGATCTTCGATACAGACTCCGCAAGTCTGACCGTCTCAGCCGTCCTGCCGCGGACCGTTCGCCCCGTCATACCTTATACAGATAATTCGCGATCTCCCAGTCTGTCACCTGCATACAGTAATCCTGGTATTCCTGCTTTCTGGCTGCTATGATATCCGATGCCAGCTTCTGCCCCAGCACCTCCCGGATATATGCATCCTGCTCCAGCTCCCTCACGGCTTCCCCCAGATTTGCAGGAAGCTTCTCGATCTGCAGCCTTGCCCGTTCCTCATCTGTCATTGCCTGGATATTCCTGTCGATGCCCTCCGGCGGCAGGATCTGATTCCGGATCCCGTCCAGGCCGGCAGCCAGCAATACCGCAAATGCCAGATACGGATTTGCCGAAGAATCCGGGCTTCTCAGCTCAATCCTGGCATGCTCTCCCCGCACAGGCGGAATCCGCAGCAGAGGATTCCTGGTGCTTGCGGACCATCCCAGGTAAACCGGAGCCTCAAATCCCGGCACCAGCCGTTTATAGGAGTTTACCGTAGGATTGGTGATGCAGGTAATTGCCTGCATATGCTTCATCAGCCCGCCCATGAAATAATAAGCTTCCCGGCTGATCCCATTGGGATCCTCGTCGTCCCGGAAAATGTTTTTCCCGTCCTTGTGCAGGGACAGGTTCAGATGCATCCCGGAGCCTGCGGTTTCCGTCTTCGGCTTGGGCATGAATGTGGCGTGAAGGCCGTGCCGCTTCGCAATGGTCTTGACGACCATCCGGAAGGTCATGATATTGTCCGCCGTGACAAGCGCCTCGTCAAACTGGAAATCAATCTCATGCTGGGCAGGCGCGGTTTCATGATAAGAGGATTCGATGACAAACCCCATCTCTTCCAGGGTCAGCACCATATCCCGCCGGGCATTTTCCCCGAAATCCAGCGGACCCACGTCAAAATAACCTCCCTGTTCGTGGGTCAGAGTCGTCGGAAGTCCGTCCTCATCCGTATGGAACAGGAAAAATTCACATTCCGGCCCCGCCTTCATGGTATACCCCATCTTCTCCGCCTCTGCCAGCACCTTTTTTAAGACTTGCCGCGGATCGCTCTCGCAGGGTCTGCCGTCCGAACAATGGATATCGCAGATCAGCCGCGCCACCTTGCCCTGCTGGGGACGCCATGGAAAAATTTCAAATGTATTCAGATCCGGATACAGATACAGATCCGACTCCCCCGCCCCTGGAAAGTCGCGTATGGGGGAAGCGTCGAACATGCACTGGTTATCCATGGCTTTTTTCAGCTGGCTTACCGTCACCGCCATATTTTTCATGGTCCCGTATATATCAGTAAACTGCAGACGGATAAAGCCCACATCCTCATCCTCTACCATCTCCATGATATCTTTTCTTGTATAATTATGCATCCTGTGCCTCCTGCTCTTTTCTGTTTATTTTTTGGAGGATCCTGCGGCCTCCTGATACGCTCTGCTGAAAAAGGACGTTCTTCTTTTCGAAAAACGTCCCTTCAGTTTTATCATTTTCGTCAATCTGCCGACAGTAAAACTTTTTCTCAGCAGAATCACAGACCGTCCCTACACTTCAAAAATCAGGTCCCCATAAGAAGGCATCGGCCATACTTCCTTATCCACGATCATTTCCAGCTGGTCTACAGGCGCCCGCAGCGCCTCCATTGCCGGAAATACATCCGTATGATAATAATTTGCCTGTACCGGTCCTTCTTCCTTCGCCGCAGCTTCCTCTGTCACCCGGATCAGTGCCTCCAGAGCATCCTTCGTATCTTTCAGGAGCGCGGAAACCTCTGTCAGCAGCCCAGACTGTACACTCACATCCGCACCTGCCGCCTTGACTGCCAGAATGGTGTCTGCCAGAGTCTTCGTATAGCCCATCACCGCAGGAATAATCTGCTTGCTGGCCATATCGATCATGGTACGCGCCTCAATGTTGATGGCCTTCGCAT
The DNA here is from genome assembly GCA_910575475.1 of Lachnospiraceae bacterium. Classification (GTDB taxonomy): domain Bacteria; phylum Bacillota; class Clostridia; order Lachnospirales; family Lachnospiraceae; genus Schaedlerella. Next base: position 48,746 of record CAJTGD010000003.1, read on the forward strand.
ATGATTCATACTGGATCTCCGCACGGGATTCCAGCTCAGCCTTTGTAAATACGTTGAACCTCTCAAACAGCTCCACGGCTTTGTCCGTGGTGATGGAGGGGATCGCCTCTACCATGGATTTGATATTCGGAAGCCCTCTTCTCTCCGCTTCTTTGACCCATTCCTCGGAATATCCGTTTCCGTTGAATACAATCCGCTGGTTCTCGATCATATATTTCTTGATCAGATCATGCACTGCCATATCAAAATCATCTGCACTTTCCAGGACTTCACAGGCATCCGCAAATGCTTCCGCAACAATAGTATTCAGCACAATGTTGGGATTTGCGATAGAATCCCGGGAACCCACCATACGGAACTCAAATTTATTTCCCGTAAATGCAAACGGCGAAGTTCTGTTTCTGTCTGTCGCATCCTTGGACAGATCCGGAAGCGTGGTCACACCGGTCTGCAGCTTGCCGCCCTTTAAGCTGTGTGTCGCTTCTCCGGTGCTGATGAGCTGCTCCATCACATCCTCGAGCTGCTCCCCGAGGAAAATGGAAATGATCGCCGGAGGCGCCTCGTTTGCACCAAGCCTGTGGTCATTTCCCGGATCTGCCGCAGACTCCCGAAGCAGATCCGCATGCTTGTTGACCGCCTTTAAAATACAGGACAGTACCAGCAAAAACTGTGTATTCTCGTGGGGTGTCCTGCCCGGGTCCAGCATGTTGATGCCATCGTCCGTTGTGATGGACCAGTTGTTGTGCTTGCCGGAACCATTGACCCCTGCAAAGGGCTTTTCATGGAGCAGGCACTTCATCCCGTGCTGGCATGCGACCCGCTTCAATGTCTGCATCACGATCTGGTTGTGGTCTACCGCAATGTTGGCCTCCGCATAGATGGGAGCCAGCTCATGCTGTGCCGGCGCCACCTCGTTGTGCTGAGTCTTGGCCGTCACGCCCACCTTCCACAGTTCGATGTTCACGTCCCGCATAAAGCCCGCGATCCTCTGGCGGATGGTGCCGAAATAATGGTCATCCAGCTCCTGGCCCTTGGGCGGCATGGCGCCGAACAGGGTACGTCCGGTATAGATCAGGTCTTTCCTCTGCTCAAACTTTTCCGCATCCACCAGGAAATATTCCTGCTCCGGACCTACGGACGGGGTGACCTTCTTGGAGGTGGTATTTCCAAACAGACGGAGGAGCCTGAGCGCCTGTACGTTGATGGCTTCCATGGACCGCAAGAGAGGCGTCTTCTGATCCAGCGCTTCTCCTGTATAGGAACAGAATGCCGTCGGGATACAGAGTGTAGCGCCTGCCGCGTCCTGTCTCACAAATGCGGGAGAGGTGCAGTCCCACGCTGTATATCCTCTTGCTTCAAAGGTAGCGCGCAAGCCCCCTGACGGAAATGAGGATGCGTCCGGCTCTCCCTTGATCAGCTCTTTTCCGGAAAAGCTCATCAGGATCTTTCCGCTGGGAAGCGGGGCGGAGATAAATGAATCATGCTTCTCGGCCGTCACACCGGTCAGAGGCAGAAACCAGTGGGTGTAGTGGGTCGCGCCCTTCTCAATGGCCCATTCCTTCATCTCATGGGCGATCACATCCGCTGTCTCAAGATCCAGTTCCTTCCCCTCTTCAATCGTCTTTTTCAGGTTCTTGTACACTTTCTTCGGCAGACGCGCCTGCATCACCATATCGTTAAATACATTTTCCCCAAAAATATCTGCTACGTTGAAAAATTCTGTGCTCATAATTCCTTCCTTTCTGTTTGATCCATTAAAAACCATCGGGAAATCGCTTGATTCGGCCGCGTCAGTTTTTATACTATGTACATGCCATTTCCCGGCAGTTCCCGAAAGTAAAAGAGGACACTCCAAGCATTCTTGGAACGTCCTCGTTCTTTTCTACGTCTGTCAGTATAACTCAATCCTTCCAAAAAGGCAAGTAATTTTTAAACTTTTTTTCAGGCTTTTCCAACAGAACCGAATAATTCCATCTTTTCTTTTACTGTCGCCTGGATTGCGTCAAAGCCCGGCTTCAAAAGCTTACGCGGATCAAATCCCTTGCCTTCCAGGTCTTTTCCTGCTTCTACATATTCTCTTGTTGCTGCCGCAAAGGAAAGCTGGCACTCTGTATTTACATTGATCTTCGCAACGCCGAGAGAGATTGCCTTCTTGATCATGTCAGCCGGGATTCCTGTACCGCCGTGAAGCACCAGAGGCATGTCCCCTGTCAGCTTCTGGATGGCGTCCAGAGTCTCAAAGCTTAAGCCTTCCCAGTTTGCCGGATATTTTCCGTGGATGTTGCCGATACCTGCCGCCAGGAAGTCGATTCCAAGGTCAGCGATCCTCTTGCACTCTTCCGGATCCGCGCACTCGCCCTTGCCGATCACGCCGTCTTCTTCTCCGCCGATCGCGCCGACTTCTGCTTCCAGGGACATTCCCTTTTCATTGACGATCTTAACCAGCTCTTTTGTCTTCTCTACGTTCTCTTCGATTGGGAAATGGGAACCGTCAAACATAATGGATGAGAAGCCTGCTTCGATACACTTCATACATCCGTCGTAGCTGCCGTGATCCAGATGCAGAGCAACCGGAACCGTGATCTTCAGCTCTTCCAGCATGCCGTTAACCATGCCGACTACTGTCTTGTATCCTGCCATGTACTTGCCTGCGCCCTCAGACACACCAAGGATAACCGGGGACTTGCACTCTTCTGCTGTCAGAAGGATGGCCTTTGTCCATTCCAGGTTGTTGATGTTGAACTGTCCAACCGCATAGTGGCCTGCTTTTGCTTTTTGAAGCATTTCTTTTGCTGATACTAACATAATAACTTTCCTCCAATTCTCCCACCCCGCCGCTTTTATGCGGCGGGAATATTTTTAACTCTTGTACCATTATATCCCATTATCAAAAAAAAGACAATCTTAAATTTTACCGCTTCACAAAATATTCCTCATACCACACAAGAAACGTATAGATCGTCCAAACCTTCCTCCAGTTGTCCGAATTGCCCCCTATGTAGTCCTCAAAAATCGCCTGGATCTCCTCCACATGGAAGAACATCTCCGCAATCTCACTCTGGAAGAGTCTCCGCACATCCTGATTATACCGGTCGTCTGCCATCCAGATGCGGATGGGTACGATGAAGCCCAGCTTCTTGCGGAAAGCGATCTCCTCCGGCAGCACCTTTGCGGCCGCGGTGCGGAACGCCACCTTGTTCTGCTCTTCGTTCACCTTGTACCGGGAGGGCATCCTGGACGCAATGTCGAAGATCCGCATGTCGGTGAGAGGCATCCGGATCTCCAGACCTGCCGCCGTGCTCATCTTGTCCACATTGAGATAAATGTCCCCTTCCAGCCAGATCTGAATATCGATATCTGACATTTTAGAAAGCGGGTCAAGCCCTTCAATCTCTTCATAGATCTCCCTTACCAGATTGATGGGTAGGTTCGTTTCATCATACCGCTTCAGAATCCGTTTCTTCTCGTCTTCCTTCATAATATTAGTGTTGCCCACATAAAAGGTCTTGAGATTCTCCCCGTAGCGCTCCGCATTGCGGTACATATTGTAGCCGCCGAAAAATTCATCCGCCCCTTCCCCGGAATAGCACAGCTTCGTGTGCTTCGCTGTATCCTGGCAGGCGATGGCAAACACGATGGCCGAAGCATCCCCCAAAGGCTGCTCCATATGGTACATGACATAAGGCACGATACCGAAATACTGGTCAGGCGTAATCAGGCTGCGGAAACACTCCCGGCCCAGAATCCTTCCCGTCTCCGCCGCCAGCCTGGACTCGTCGAAGCGTTCCTCCGCATAGCCGCAGGTATCTGCCGTCTTCGCGTCGGACATGGCCAGCACATAAGAAGAGTCCACACCGCCGGACAGGAAAGATTCTGCCGTCTCGTCCTTTGCTTTCACCTCCGGCATGATCTGCCCGATGGTGCTGTGGATTTCATCCGCCCAGTCCTCCAGTGACTTGCTCTCATCCGGATGAAAGCTCGGCGTCCAGTAGCGCTCCACCGTAACCTTTCCGTCTTTCCAGATCAGATACCGCCCGGGCAGCAGCTTTTTCACACCCTTAAAAAATGTATCCTCTCCTGCGCCGTAGGTCAGAGTCAGGTAGATCTGCAGCATATCCTCGTTAAGTTCCTTCACAAATCCTGGCTGTTCCATGATCCTTCGGATCGTTGTGCCATAGAGCAGCCTTCCGTCCTCTGTCTGATAGTAATAGAAAGGCTTCGTCCCGAACTGGTCCCGGAGACAGAACAGAGTCTCTTCCTCCTCATCCCACAGCGCAAACGCAAACATCCCGTACATGTGGTCTGCCATCCGGCATCCCCATGCTTTGTATGCTCCTGCCAGAATCGCCTCCTCCCGCTCCCCGCGGGACAGAGAAGGATCAATGTCCAGTTCCCCGCACAGCGCTTCCCAATTCCGGATATGGCCTCTGTATTCTTTTACTTTTATCATTGTCGTACCTCTCCTCTTCTTTTGTCAGAACTTCCCCGTCTGCCCAGCAAATACCTCCGGCAAAGCTGTCTGGTACTATCGGTTCTATCTGATTTGCTTTCAGCACAGTAAGGAACTGCCATGAAATCACATTCCATGACAGTCCCTTACTGCTGCAAAGCCTGATCATTTCACAAGCTTTCTTCCATTTATATATACAGCCTTCACCTGCAGGTCCTTATCCAGCAGGACCAGGTCCGCATCCTTTCCCGGCGTGATGCTTCCGCACCGGTCATAAATCCCGATCTCCCGGGCCGGATTGGCCGTTGCGCAGCCTACCGCCGTCTCCAGCGGGATCTCCATATCCAGGACCGCCCTGCGCAGGCATCCCATCAGGTTCGTCGCGGAACCGGCAATGGTCCCGTCGGCCAGGGTTGCTTTCGCGCCCTTCACATACACATCCTGCCCGCCCAGTGTATACTCTCCATCGGTCAGCCCGGTAGCACGCATACTGTCGCTGATCAGGATCACCCGCTCTGCCCCGAACATCTCGAAAGTCGCGCGCACCACGGCAGGATGGATATGGATGCCGTCGCAGATCAGCTCCACATGGCAGTTTTCTGCATCCCGCGCGGCGCCGATCACTCCCGGGTCCCGGTGGTTCAGAGGCGGCATGGCATTGTACAGATGGGTCACATGGCTGGCCCCCCTTGCCAATGCTTCCGACGCGGTATCATAATCCGCCGTCGTGTGCGCAATCGAAATGACCGTCTCATCCTTTACCTGGTCAATAAATTCCATTGCGCCTTCTGTCTCCGGCGCAATATCTACCAGACGGATGAGACCGCCGGATTCTTCCTGCAGCTTCCGGTACAGCGGCACACTGCAGGGACGGATATGATCCGCAGCCTGTGCGCCTTTCTTTTTTGCACTGATAAACGGGCCTTCCATATTGATGCCCACCAGCTTCGCTCTGCCTTCTTCTCCTGCACCTGATTTTTCCTGCTTCCGGTAATCTCCTGCCGTACTCATGATCTCATGAAGCTGCTTCTCTTCCAGCGTCATCGTAGCGGGGCAGATCGACGTGATACCACTGGAAGCCTCATACTCTGCCATCCGTCCGATGGCCTCCCCAGACGCGTCGCAGAAATCATCCCCCACGCATCCGTGAAAATGGATATCTATAAGCCCCGGAATGGCAAAGCAGCCTTCGCCGTCCACCGTCTCATCGTTTCCTGACGCTTCGGCCGCAAACTGTCCTTCTTTTATATAGATTTCACCTTCTGTAAAAACCTGGTCTTCTCCATATACCAATACATTTTTTATTACCATCTTCTATGCCTCATCACTTTCCCATAATCTATCTGCCGCGGCGGCGCAAAGCCATGATAGGTCCGTCTCCGCCGCAGGCAGCTTGAAACACAGGCTCTTATTTGCACAGCACCCGAAGCGCCGCCTCGTCCGCAACCACGGTCACATCCTGATGCATCTGCAGGATGGATGCCGGTACTTCCGGTGTCACATCCCCTGAAAATGCCTTGGCAACGATCTCCGCCTTGTCCTCTCCGCTGACAACCACCAGGATCTTCTTTGCCTTCATGATCGTTCCGATTCCCATCGTGTAAGCCTGCTTCGGCACCTCATCCGCAGACGCAAAGAAGCGCTTGTTGGCTTCGATCGTGCTTTCGGTCAGGTCTACGCAGTGAGTAGCCTTCTCAAATACAGGCGCAGGCTCATTGAATCCGATATGGCCGTTATGGCCCAGTCCCAGAAGCTGCAGGTCCGCACCGCCCAGGCTGTCGATCAGCGCTTCATATCTTTTGCATTCCTTCTCGGAATCTGGCTCCATACCATTGGGCACATTGGTACATTCCGGACGGATGTTCACATGATTGAACAGATGGTCATGCATAAAATAATAATAGCTCTGATCATTTTCCCGGTTCAGTCCCTTATACTCGTCCAGGTTCACGGTCGAAATCTTTGAAAAATCCAGATCTCCTTTGTTGTACCACTCCACAAGCTGCTCATACAGCCCGATCGGTGTAGAGCCTGTAGCCAGCCCCAATACGCTGTCCGGCTTCATAATGATCTGTGCGGAGATGATATTCGCCGCCTTCCTGCTCATGTCCTTGTAGTCAGTCGCCTTAATAATTCTCATGTTGTCAGCCTCCTCATTCTATATTGCTGAATCCGTAACTGTTACCATGCCATGCCCGGGCCGGACAGTCACCTTAATTCTGATAGTTCCATACTACCAAATGAATGTAGGAATGTAAACCATTTCTACCAAACAATTCCAGAAAGAATCTAAAATCAATTTGCATAAAAAACAAATTTATGCTTGCACTATTGGAAATCATGTGCTATAATCAATCTTGCTTGTGATGCAGAAGTGTTATAAAAGTCGGAAGCATCCGCAGAGCATGGCTCCATGGTCAAGCGGTTAAGACGCTAGCCTCTCACGCTGGAATCAGGGGTTCGATTCCCCTTGGAGTCATTATTATTACCCAAAGCTTCGTTGATTATACGGAGCTTTTTTTATTTTTTCCTTCGAGAATCTAATAACCCGCATGCTTGCAGCGGGATGGTTCTTTTTTTCTGAGAAAGTGAAACCATTGAGGTTTGCGGCGCAACCGCGCAAAAAACAGCGGTGCGCAAAGCCCCGCTGTTTTTCATACCTTTTATTAAATTTCCAGTCCTTCTTCCTCTTTGATCTTCTCCAGCAGCTCTTCCTTCTTTTCCTCCAGATGCGCTTTGGTATCTTCCTTGACCATAATCAGAAGGCCCTGCTTCTTATTGAGAATTGTCACGCTATCGTGCTCCCCGCCGAATTCACCGTCCAGCGTCCACGGGATCTCCTCAATCGACTCAAAATGAATCTCGCCGGAACGGAAGGAATATACATGATTGGAATCGATCTGCTTGATCACCAGCGACGCAATGATCTCATTCAAGGCGATCGGATTCTTCGGTGTCTTGATCAGCGTCACCTCAAACAGTCCGTCGTCAAATATGACATCCTTTCCGATGATCCCCTTAAATCCTCCTACCGACCGGGAGTTCGTCACCATGCCGAACATGAAATCGTCCTCAATCACCTCTCCGTCATGCTCCACCCGAACATGGTATGACGGAATATTAAAGATCTGCTTAGAGCCTTCCAGGATATATGCCAGATGCCCCAGCACGTTTTTCATACTTTGCTTCGTCCCATAGGATACATCCGTAAACAAGCCGAATGCCGCAATATAAACAAAATAATCGTCATTAAATTTTCCCACATCGCAGGGATACGGCACTCCGTTCACCGCTACATCCGCCGCCTCCAGAATATTGCTGGAAATGTGCAGACTGTGCGCGAAGTCATTGGTCGTACCGGCCGGAATATATCCGATGGGCACATGTCCTCCCCGCTTGGAAACCCCTGTCACCACCTCATCCAGCGTCCCATCCCCGCCGCTGCATACAATGATGTCATACTTCTCCGTATAAGTGACCGTTTTCGCCAATGCGTCGTGATAGCACTGGGTCGGATATGTGGTAACATCATAGCCGCCCTTTACTAGGATATCGATCACATCCGCAAGCTTCGGTTTTAATACACCGGTCCCTGCATTCGGATTATAAATAAACAGCATTTTCTTCATAATTCTTACATCTCCCCATACAGGCAAAACTCCGATTCTGTCATGCCCTGTTACAAAAAATATGAACTTACAGACAGAATTTTATGCCCGGAAAACACTATGAAATTATTTTGATGTCATAAAGAATGTCTTGATCCCCTCTGCTGCTTTTTCTTCATCTTCTCCCTCTGTGAAGATCGTAACCTCCTCCCCTTCTGAAAGGCTCAGACTCATCATCCCCATAATACTCTTGGCATTGATGCTTTTGTCTTCTACCTTGATATACACCTTACTTGCATACTGGCTTGCTTCCTGTACCAATAATGCGATCGGTCTTCCGTCAAGCCCCTTTTCCTGTCTTACGACAACTGGCATTTCAATCATAGTCCTGATCCTCCTTGTTCTTGTTTCACTTTTTCTGCCAATTCCTCCAGCTTTCGAAGTCTGTGATTCACTCCAGATTTCCCGACTGGCGGAGACAAGATTCCCCCCAGCTCTTTCAGTGATGCGTCCGGATGGGACAGACGGGCGAGCGCCACCTCTTCCAGTCCTTCCGGCAGTTTTTCAAAACCGATAGTGTCGCGCAAGTATGTAATATTCTCCATCTGCCTCACCGCAGCGGAGACGGTTTTGTTAATGTTTGCAGTTTCACAGTTTACCTTACGATTCACCGTGTTGCGCATCTCCTTCAAAATCCGGACATTCTCCAGTTCCATCAAAGAGACATGCGCTTCCATGACATTCAGGATATCTACAATCTGAGACCCTTCCTTGAGATACACGACGTATGACTTCTTTCTCGTCACGATCTTGGCGTCCATCGAAAAGCTGCAGATCAGCTTCTGAATCTGTACCGCCATCGCTTCCGCCCCGCAGACGATTTCAAAATGGTAGGACTTCGCCGGGTCGCTCATCGAGCCTGCAGCCAGAAAGGCTCCCCGGATAAATGCCCGCCTGCAGCAGGTCTGCTGGACCACGATCGGATTCGCGATACGCACCTCGTCAAACGCCCTCTCAGGCTCGTCGATCAGCTTCGCCGCCTGAAGGATCCGCAGTGCGTCGACATGGCGCCTGACGATCACTGCATAGACGACGCTCTTCTTCGTCATGTTCTTCCGAATTGAGATATCAGCATCTATATTAAATGTTTTTTCGATCAATGTAAAGACTTTTCTTGCAACAGCCTGATTTTCCGTGTGGATTTTTAAACGGTACCGGTTCCCGCTGTCTATGGAAATCGAACCGCAAATACTCAGCAAAGCCGCTAATTCCGCGATCTGGCAGTGTCTGGCCGGGCTCAGGCTCCTGGAAAGTTCTTCCTTTACGTTCCCAGAAAATGACATGTCCCCTTCCGCCTTTCAGTGTGCTTTTACGATGGCATCCTTTTCAATGTCCCTGTGTTCGATCCGCACACCATAATTTTCTTTCTTTTCCATATGCCGGTACAGGACATTTGCCAGTGTAACGGAACGATGCTTCCCTCCGGTACATCCGATTCCGATCACAAGCTGGTTCTTTCCCTCCAGAATATAATTCGGAAGCAGGAAATCCATAAGTTCCTCCAGCTTCTCCACAAAAGTCTGCGCCCGTTCATTGTCCAGGACATACTCCTGTACCTCCCGGTCATTCCCTGTCTTTTCCTTCAGACCTTCTATATAGTAAGGATTGGGCAGGAAACGTACATCAAAGACCAGGTCCGCGTCCTGCGGGATCCCATATTTGAAGCCGAAGGACATCACGGAAATGTACAGGTTTTTGAATTCCTTTCCTTCCACAAAGATCTTTTCCAGCTCCTGCTTCAATTCCCTGGTCAGCATCTTGCTTGTATCCAGTATATACGTGGCGCGCATTTTTAAGAACGCGATCCGTTCCCGTTCTTTCGCAATCCCGATATCCACCCTGCCGATACCGCCCAGGGGATGCTGCCTGCGTGTCTCCTTGTATCGTTTGACAAGTACGTTGTCCCTTGCATCTAAAAACAAGATCTCATACTGGATCCCCTGATCGTCCATATGGGAGAGCTGCTCTTCGATCCCGTCCAGTGCCTGGCCGTTCCGAATGTCCACCCCCAGCGCCGCCTGGCTGATCTCCGCATCCGGCAGCATCAGCATCTCCGCAAACTTCGGCATCAGCTGGATGGGAAGGTTATCCACACAGAAATATCCCATGTCCTCCAGCATCTTCAGCGCGGTGGACTTCCCGGCCCCCGACATCCCCGTTACTATGACAAATCTCATCCGCCCCATCATCCGTCCTTTCCGCTAACGACTAAAATTCTCCGATCAGCTTCACTTCCGGCTCCAGCCGGACTCCGAACTGCGCATAGACCTTTTCGGATACCTGCTCCATCAGAGAGCGGATATCCATTGCCGTAGCCTGGTCCTTATTGATCACGAACCCGCAGTGCTTCTCCGACACCTGGGCTCCGCCCACCTGGAATCCTCTCAGGCCCGCGTCCTGAATGAGCTTCCCTGCGAAATACCCCTCCGGCCGTTTGAACGTACTTCCGGCGCTGGGATATTCCAGAGGCTGCTTGGAGGTACGCAGAAATTTCAGTTCCTCCATACGGCTCTGGATCGCCGGCGGATCCCCTGGCTCCAACTGGATGGACGCGCTGAGGATCACACCGCCGTTCCTGGAAAATACACTGCTCCGGTAGCCCAGTTCCATCTCTTCCGCCAGAACATCCTCGATCTCTCCAGACGCATTCAGAATCTGGGCCTGAATCAACACCTGCTTCATCTCCCCGCCGTAAGCCCCGGCGTTCATCATCGCCGCGCCCCCCAGCGACCCGGGGATCCCGGAAGCAAATTCAAACCCGGTCAGCCCTTTTGCCTGGGCCTCTGCCGCAATTTTTGACAAAAGTGCTCCGGCCTGGGCCTGGATCACGGTATCCTGGATCCGGATCCGGTTCATCTTTTTGCAGATCTGCAGGATCACTCCCCGATAACCCCGATCCCCTACCAGAAGGTTGCTGCCGTTTCCCATAATATAGCGCGGAACTTGCGCCTCCTTCAAGAGAGACAGGGTCTTACGGACCTGCCCTTCCTTCTCAGGCGTCACAAAGAAATCCGCCGGACCGCCTGCCCGGAACGTGGTATGCCTGCTCATCGGCTCTTTTGTAAATACATTCTCTTCTCCCAGTATCCCGCATAATTCCTGATACAAATCCATATACCGTCTCCATTCATTTTTCTAATAGCTTTCTCTGTTAAATTTAATATACAATAAAACGGATTGAAATTCAACTTGCAAATTTCGCCGGAATGATGTATAGTAATCTGGTATACTCGTCAAGTTCAAAGTAAAAGGAGTTGAAGATATCATTGGACCCTAGTGACGCCATACAATTTATCATATTATTTATCCTGTTATTGTTATCTGCCTTTTTCTCTTCTGCGGAGACAGCGCTTACCACGGTAAGCAAGATCAAGATGCGTTCCCTTGCAGAGGATGGCAATAAGCGGGCGGCGACCGTGCTGGATATCACGGAGAATCATTCTCCCAAGATGCTGAGCGCTATTTTGATCGGCAACAACATCGTGAATCTGTACGCCGCATCCCTGACGACCACATTGGCATACCGTCTGGGCGGGGCAATGGTCAGCATCGCAACCGGTATCCTGACCGTGGCGATCCTCATATTCGGCGAGATCACGCCGAAGAATGCGGCCACGATCAATTCCAGCAAGCTTTCACTGACATACATTCCGATCATCAAGATATTTATGACGGTCATGACCCCGGTCATATTCATTGTCAATATACTTTCCCGCGGGGTATTATTCCTCCTTCGGATTGATCCGAACGCAAAGAACAATACCATGACTGAGGATGAACTCCGCACGATCGTAGACGTCAGCCATGAGGACGGTGTAATCGAATCCGAAGAGAAGGAAATGATCTACAACGTGTTTGACCTGGGAGATGCCCGGGCAAAGGACGTCATGGTTCCCCGGGTACATGTGACATTTGCAGACGTCAACAGTACTTACCATGAACTGTTGGATATTTTTAAAGAAGACAAGTATACCAGACTTCCCGTGTATGAAGACACCACAGACAACGTCATCGGAACGATCAACATGAAAGATCTGCTTCTGTTTGACAACAGAGAGCATTTTCATGTACGCGATATTCTCCGGGAAGCCTATTTCACTTATGAATATAAAAGCATTTCCGAGCTCCTTGTGGAGATGCGGGATGCTTCGTTCAATATTGCCATCGTATTGGATGAGTATGGAGAGACCGCCGGACTAATCACACTGGAAGACATTCTGGAGGAGATCGTCGGTGAGATCCACGATGAATACGATGAGAATGAAGAGAACTTTGTTCAGAAGGTCAATGACCTTGAATATATTGTAGAAGGCTCCTTAAGCCTGGATGATCTGAATGACCGGCTGGATCTGGAATTGGAATCGGAAGATTATGATTCTCTGGGCGGATTTCTCATTCAGCGTCTGGATCGTCTGCCCGAGGTAGGCGATGAATTTACGACAGAAGACGGAATCCGTATGGTCGTAGATCGTCTGGATAAGAACCGGGTGGAGCTTGTGCATCTCTATCTTCCGGAAAAGGAAAATCCTGAGCTGGACGAGGACGAAGAAGAAGGACGCAAGGCAGAGGACTGAAAAGTCTGCCATCGGCGGCCTTATCGCATACAATGATATAAAGCCTGGCGGCGGCCGCCGCCGGCTGTATAGATCGGGATTGTCGGATCAATCCGCTGTTGAGTATCAAAGGATGCGCACCGTTTCACGGCGCAGATCCACGGCACTTTTTATCGGCCGTAAGTATTTATTATGGAGAGTTATCGAAGTGGTCATAACGAGCTGCACTCGAAATGCAGTTGTCCGTTTCCGGGCACGTGGGTTCGAATCCCACACTCTCCGTTCAAAAGCTGCTTGTCTTGTGATATGGCAGCTTTTTTCTTTGCCTTTTTGAAGGAGCATATATGCCACACTGGGTAATTTCATGCCCCCATATATATGCCCCTTCCGGAGCAGTTTTCTACGCCCCGGTCTGCACACTTCTGTGTTTTCCGTCATACTTTGATATAGAATGATGTGAAAGGAAATACTGCTATGCCTATCTCAATCATGCTGGATGCCGGCCACGGCGGCCGCGATCCCGGCGCTGTCTACAACGGCCGCCAGGAAAAGGACGATACGCTCCGCCTGACCCTGGCCGTCGGCGAGATCCTTCAGGACAACGGTCTGGACGTGGAGTACACGAGAACAACCGATATCTATCAGTCACCCTATGAAAAAGCGGCAGAAGCCAACAACGCCGGTGTGGATTATTTTGTTTCCATCCACCGCAACTCCTTTCCTACAGATAATGTAGTTTCCGGTGTGGAATCCCTGGTTTATGACCTCTCCGGAATCAAGCTGGAAATGGCGGAAAATATCAATGACCAGCTGGAAGCTGTGGGCTTTGTCAATCTGGGAGTCGAGGCACGCCCGAACCTGATCGTCCTGAACAGGACAAAGATGCCTGCGATCCTGGTAGAAGCCGGGTTTATAAATTCCAACACGGACAATACGCTGTTTGATCAGAATTTTGACGATATAGCCCAGGCCATTGCGTCCGGGATTCTGGATACGTTAAAGCCGACCCAATCCGTTCCGGACCCCTCTGTATACTATGTACAGGTCGGTTCCTTCCGCAATCCGGCCTATGCAAACCGCCTGCTGAACGAACTGCTGGAACAGGACTATACGGCTTCCATCACAGAAGGAGACGGTTTCTTCCGTGTACGGGTGGGGAGCTTCGAAGACCTGGAAGACGCCGCGGAAATGGAGCAGAGGCTGAAACGGGCCGGGTATCCGACCGTGATCGTTGAGTGAACAGACTCCAGCCGTACTGGCGGAATATCTCCTTCATCTTGATACAGCAAGGGGCTGTCAGGAAATCAGAACCCTGCGCAGTCTATTCATATCGGCTCTCATGAACCGCATATGATAGACTGCAGGTATCTGATTTCCTGACAGCCCCTGATTCCTGTGTATTGAGTAGTTGTAGAAAAGTAATTCCTTACTGCGTGACCTCCAGGCCTTCCGCGCGGATCACCTGGATCACCTGCTCCACATACTGCCGGCAGATCTCATCCGTCGCGGCCTCCACCATCACGCGGATCACAGGCTCGGTGCCGCTTTCCCGCACCAGGATCCTTCCGTCGCTTCCGAGCGCCGCCGCCACGTCGTCTACCGCTTTCTGCACCGCCGGATTCTCGCGTGCGGTTTTCTTATCCGTTACCCGCACATTTTTCAGCAGCTGGGGATAAATCTTGACATCACTGCACAGCTTTGCAAGCGTCTGCTTCTTCTCCATGATCACCTCCATGATCATCAGAGAGGTCAGGATTCCGTCGCCGGTCCTTGCATGCTTACTGAAAATGATGTGACCGGACTGCTCGCCCCCGAGTACAAAGCCGTTATTCATCATATTTTCATAGACATACTTATCGCCTACCGCCGTCTGCTCATACTTCATGCCGATCTTATCGCATGCCTTGTAAAGCCCCAGATTGGACATCACCGTGGTAACGATCGTGTTGCCTTCCAGCCTTCCCTGCTCCATCAGGTACTTGCCGCACATGTAGAGCACCATGTCTCCGTTCACCACGTCTCCGTTCTCATCAACGGCAATACAGCGGTCCGCGTCCCCGTCATAGGCAAAGCCCACGTCCAGCTTTTTCTCTCTGACAAAATCCTGGAGCACCTCAATATGCGTGGAACCACAGTTGGTATTGATATTCAATCCGTCCGGCTCGTTGCTGATCACATAGGTCTTTGCTCCCAAAGCGTCAAAGACACTCTTGGCAATGCTGAACGCGCTTCCGTTTGCGCAGTCCAGCCCGATGCGCATATCCTTGAAGGAACGGGTAGCCAGAGAAATGAGGTGGCCGATATAGCGGTTTCTTCCTGCCGCATAATCAATCGTGCGGCCGATCGCCTCCTTCGATGCCAGAGGCAGCTCTCCGATCTCTCCGTCAATATAGCTCTCGATCTTTTCCTCGACCTCAGCCTCCATCTTATGCCCCATTCTGTTGATCACCTTGATCCCATTATCATAGTAGGGATTATGGCTTGCAGAGATCATAATGCCGCAGTCGAAATCCTCTGTCCTTACTACATAGGATACGCTGGGTGTGGTAGTTACATGGAGCAGATACGCGTCCGCCCCGGATGCCGTCAGTCCGGCCGCCAGCGCGTACTCAAACATATAGCTGCTTCTTCTGGTGTCTTTTCCGATCACGATCCGGGCCTTGTGCTCCTGTCCGAAGTACCAGCCCAGATAGCGGCCTACCTTGAATGCATGCTCCACGGTCAGGACAACATTGGCCTCTCCGCGGAAACCGTCAGTTCCAAAATATTTTCCCATTTTTTCTACCTTCTTATCATATATTTGCCATTGAAATATGTTGCTGGATCACTCTGCGGCGCAGAGCCTTCTTTGACCTTACTTATTATATTATTTTCTCGCGGAAGATACAACTATTTTTCTATCTTTTCTTGTATTCCATTCTTTGCGCAGATATCCTCCAGGCAGCACCGGCTGCAGAAGGGTTTTGTACGCGCGGTGCAGATATCCCGCCCGTGATACACCAGGCGGTGGCAGAAATCACTCCCCTCCTCTGGAGGGATCAGCTTCCACAATTCCATCTCCACCTTTTTCGGCTCCTTGATCCCGTCCACCAGGCCCATCCGGTTGACCAGGCGGATACAGTGGGTATCCGTGACGATCGCAGGCTTTCCGAAGATATCTCCCATGATCAGGTTGGCGCTCTTTCGCCCGACCCCCGGCAGCTTCAAAAGGGCGTCAAAATCATCCGGCACCCTTCCGCCGTACTGCTCCTTTAAGATCTTCATGCAGCCGCTGATATCCCGCGCCTTGCTCTTTCCCAGGCCGCAGGGACGGACGATCCTTTCAATGTCCTCCACATCGGCAGCCGCCAGCGCATCCACATCCGGATATTTTTCATATAATTCTTCCACTACCACATTGACCCTTGCATCTGTACACTGCGCCGCCAGCCTCACACTGACCAGCAGCTTCCATGCCTGGTCGTAATCCAGGCTGCATTCCGCAACAGGATATTCCTCTTTCAAACGCCCGATGATCTCTGCTGCCAGCTTTTTCTTCGTCATATGCTCCATCCTTCTTTCATGTCATTCATCTGGTCCGTATGTCAGCCGGAGCTTGCGCTTCTGTCCGGCAATCATGCTCTCGGCTCTTTCATGTCCGGCTGCTTTTTTACTGCCGCAGTGCCGTCTGTCTCCATTTTCCTCTTCGGTAGAACAGCGCCGTAGCGAATGCGCCGATGACCCAGGAAATTAGCAGAGAAACAAAAATGCATTCTTTCCGCCCCTGAGGATACTGCGCGCTTCTGGACAGGTATACCAGCCCATAAGCCAGAGGAACCCTGACAAGGATCGTTGTAACCAGCGAGATCCACATCGGCGTCATGGTATCGCCGGCCCCTCGCATCACGCCTGACAGCGACTGTGTCACAGCCATCGCAATATATCCCACTGCCAGGATCCGCATCAGATTCATACTCAGTATGACCAGGCTCTCCGTATTGGTGAAAATCCCCATCAGCGGTTTTCCAAACAGCAGGATCAATGCTGTGATCACAGCGGAGGTTCCGATCGCCATAAATGTTCCCTGCTTCGCTCCCTTTACCACACGGTCATAGGATCCGGCTCCTACATTCTGTCCCGCGTAAGTCGTCATTGCCGTTGCGAACGAAAAATTCGGCAGCATCGCGAAGCCGTCCACACGCATAACGATCACATTTGCCGCGATAAACTGCTCTCCGAAGCTGTTGGTCAGAGACTGTACGATCAGCATGGCCATGGAAAGAATAGCCTGGGTCACGCCGGAGGGCACGCCCAGACGGATGATGCTCATGGAATGGTACTTTGTCATTTTCAGATATTCCCGGTTCATATCAAACAGGTCCTTCATCTGCATCAGCCTGCGCACGCAGAGCAGGGCGGAGATGGCCTGCGCGATCGCCGTCGCAAGTGCTACGCCGTCTACGCCCATACCGAAGTATACGACAAATACCAGATCCAGGATAATATTCAGGATACTTGCCACGATCAGATATACCAGTGCAGAGATCGAGTCCCCCAGTCCGCGCAGGACGCCGCTCAGGATATTATAATATGCAAGCCCCGCAGATCCGATGAAAAGGATATGCAGATAAGAGGTGCACCAGTCCAGAATGCTGTCCGGAGTTTTCAGAAGCAGCAGAAGCGGCCTCGTCAGCATCGTCGCCACCACCATGACAAATACGGATGCCAACGCGGTCAGTACGATACAGTTTCCGATCGTGGCGGACAGATCCTTCCGGTTCTTGGCGCCGAAGTACTGCGACACCATGATGCTGGCCCCCATACTGATCCCGATAAACAGGACGATCAGCAGGTTCAGGATCGGTCCCGCGCTTCCCACCGCCGCCAGTGCATTGTCTCCTACAAAGTTGCCCACCACCACGCTGTCCACCGTATTGTACAGCTGCTGGGCAATATTACCGATCAACATGGGAACCGTAAAGATCAGGATATTTTCCCAGGGCTTTCCCACCGTCATGTCAACCGGGGCAAATAATTTCTTCAAATATTCCATAATTCGTTATCTCCTCCCATTTTTTGTGTTATATAAGCTTCTCCCCCCGTGAAGAAGGTCGGCTGTCAAGAATTGCTTTCCTGCCAGCCGACGCTCAGTATTTATATACTAACACGTTATGCCAAAATATTACAAGCTTATTTTTCACTTTTTAAACGAAATAGGGCTGCCACAAACGTGACAGCCCTATTTCGTGCTATAGCAAAATGGGAGAAATGTATCCAGCTGTACGGCTGGAGGCTCTAAAGAGTCTCCAGCCTGCTAAACTGTACAGTTGGAAATATATTATCTCTGGACACGGCCGGAGGCATCGCCGCCGGCAAGCTTTGCGACTTCGTCCATAGATACCATGTTGTAATCACCCTCAATGGAGTGCTTGAGGCAGGATGCTGCCACCGCAAATTCTATCGAAGCCTGCGCGTCATAGCCGCTCAACACCGCGGCGATCAGTCCGCCGCCGAAGCTGTCGCCGCCGCCCACGCGGTCTACGATATGCATCTTATATTTCTTGCTGAAATAATAGTCCGATCCATCAAATAACATGGCGGACCAGTTGTTGTCATTGGCGGAAATGGATTCTCTCAGGGTGATCGCCACCTTTTCAAATCCAAAGCGGTCTGCAAGCTGTCTTGCCACATCCTTGTAGCCTTCCCGGTTCACTTCGCCGGCAGTTACATCCGTATTCGCCGCATGGATTCCAAATACATCCGCCGCGTCTTCCTCGTTTGCAATGCAGACATCCACATATTTACAGAGCTCACCCATCACCTGGCCGGCTTTTTCCTTGCTCCACAGCTTATTCCGGTAATTCAGGTCACAGGAGATTTTGACCCCTGCCTCCTTCGCCGCCTTGCAGGCATCCAGGCAGATCGCGGCCACATCGTCATTCAGCGCCGGGGTGATACCGGTAAAGTGGAACCATTCCACACCGTCAAAGATCTCCTTCCACTGGAAATCCTCCCGTGACGCCGTGTAAATAGAAGAACCGGCTCTGTCGTAAATGACCTTGGAAGGTCTCTGGGACGCTCCCTTTTCCAGGAAATAAATCCCCACACGGTCTCCGCCCCGCGCAATGTGGGACGTATCTACTCCGAATTTACGCAGTGAGTTGATCGCTGCCTGTCCAATCTCATGCTTCGGGAGCTTTGTCACAAATGCCGCGTCAAATCCGTAATTCGCCAAAGAAACCGCTACATTCGCCTCTCCGCCCCCATAGGTCGCCCCCAGCTTATCCGCCTGTACAAACCGGTAATATCCTTCCGGCGCAAGTCTCAGCATGATCTCACCAAACGTTACTACTTTTTTTGCCATTGTTTTCACCTTTCCTTTATATCTATATAGAAATCCTTATGTTCACAGAACGGCTGTGAACAGTCTGCATCCGTGACACCGCAGACCAATCCGCAGTTATTTACTTCTGATATCCGCAACCAGCTTTACTGCCTCTTCGGTCATCGCCTTGATCTCATCAAACTTTCCGGCTTTTACCAGATCCCCTTTTACCATCCAGCTTCCGCCGCAGGCAATGATCTTGTCGCAGCTCAGATAGCTCTCCAGGTTCTTTGCATTGACGCCGCCTGTAGGCATAAACTTCAGTCCCACGTAAGGAGCCGCCATTGCCTTGATCGTAGACACTCCGCCGAACTGCTCCGCCGGGAAGAACTTCACAATCTTCAATCCTCTCTTTACCGCCTGAGCCACCTCGGATGGAGTGATGCATCCCGGAAATACCGGAATGTCCTTTCCAAGGCAATAGTCTACGATCTCCGGATCAAATCCCGGGCTGACAATAAACTTTGCCCCCGCGCCCATGGCACGGTCAACCTGATCGATCGTCAGCACCGTACCTGCTCCTACAAACATCTCTGGATACTCTGTTGTCATGATCCGAATGGACTCCTCCGCCGCATCTGTACGGAACGTCACCTCCGCACAGGGAAGCCCTCCTTCACACAATGCCTTCGCCAGCGGAGCGGCATCCTTCGCATCGTTCAGCACAACTACCGGTACAACACCCATCTTCTGAATCTTTTCTGCTACTTCTCCCATGTTCATTCTCCTTAATTTTATTGTTTCATAATATGAAATTAAATTTCATATTATGAACTTCATGCTTTTATTATACTCCATTCGGAAATATTGTCAACCTTTTCCAGCCATTTTTTTCATTTTATATGACGGGAAAACGCAACGGCTTTAAATCGTAAGCAAAGGATCATATTTCCATATCAGTATGCCCGTTTATCTGGATAATATGATTTGCTCTTTTCTGATAAACATGCTACAATAATACCTCAAGAGGTGAAGCATATGGAATCAAAGAACCCGATCCAGGTATCGGAACGAATCTTTCATACGATAGAATATCTGGCCCAGTCCGGCCCCACGGGGCTGCAGGACCTGAGCAATGAGCTGGGTCTCAACAAAAGCACCGTACACCGGATCTTAAATTCTCTCATCTGCATGGATTATGTCCGGCAGGATGCCGAGACCTTAAAATACAGCCTGAGCTTTAAATTCTGCCGGATCTCAAATCAGATCCTGGCACAGAACAGCCTGATCGACATCGCCCGCCCTTACATCAAGCAGCTTGCGGAGCTGTCCGGCGAGACCGTCCATCTGGTGCAGATCGACCATATCCATGCCGTATATATTGACAAAGTAGAGTCTCCCCGGAACTCGGTGCGTCTTGTATCCATGGTGGGAAAAAGCATCCCTCTTTACTGCTCCGGGGTCGGTAAGGCCATGCTGGCTGATATGCCGGATGAAAAGATACGTTCCGTCTGGGAACAAAGCGAGATCCGGAAAATGACGGAGTATACGATCACCGATCCCGCAAGATTTCAGGAGGAAATTCGGGAGATCCGCAGAAACGGTTATGCTCTGGACAATGAGGAAAATGAACCCGGCGTCCGCTGCATCGCCGTATCCCTGAGAAGCTTCCAGGGTAAGCCCTCCTATGCACTTAGCATCTCTGCGCCGAAGGATCGGATGTCTGACAGCCGGATTCTGGAATTAAAAGAGATGATCCTGGATACGAAAGAAAAGATATCGCGAGAAACAGGAAGCCTTTAGGCTTCCTGCTTTTAGATCTGGTTGAATAAAAATCCTTCACGGGGCAAAGACGACCGGATAAATGTCTCTTACGGTTTCCGCGATATAGGTTGCTCCCACGCGCTTCAATTCCTCATAGTCTCCATACCCGAACAGAACTCCCAGTGAATCAAGCCCCATCTTTTTGGCTCCCAGGATGTCATGCTCCCGGTCGCCCACCATCAGGACCTTTGACCGGTCAGGAATCTCACAGCTTTCCAGCACATGCGCGATCACTTCATCCTTTTTCGTGCGGGTTTCATCCAGGTTTGCGCCCACGATATCTGCAAAATATTTTGCAAGGCCGAAATGCTCCAGAATCCTTTTTGCAAATACCTCCGGCTTCGAAGTCGCTACGATCGCACGTTTTCCGGAATCCCGGATTTCCTTTAGCAAGTCTTCGATCCCTTCATAGACCGTATTCTCAAAGAGTCCCTTGTCCGCATAGTACTCCCGGTAATATTTCACCGCTTTCCCTGCCTCCTCCGGGGAAAAGCCGTAATATTTCTCAAAGGACTCCCTCAAGGGCGGGCCGATAAATTTATAGAGCTCTGTTCTGTCAGCGATTTCAATCCCGAACTTTTTTAAAGAATATGCTACGGAATTGGTAATTCCCAGCCCGGAATCCGTCAATGTCCCGTCCAGGTCAAATAAGATCACATCATACATGGTATTTTCTCCTTTTTTTCCATTGCTGCTCTTATCTTAACATACTTTCTCCGGGCGGGGAAGCCGTATTCCCATCCTGTTTTCCAATTCTTATCCCATGTATTTGAGAACCGGGATTGACTTTATACCGAAGTTTCGCTAAAATGTCCATAGTATCTATAAGACTGCAGTGCGCGCCTGGTCAGGATGCGGCCTGCAGCTCTGCAGCATCAGAAAGCATTTACAGAAAACAGAGGTATAACACATGAAAAACGTATTTATTATGGATCACCCTTTAATTCAGCACAAGATCTCCCTGCTCCGCAAAAAGGAAACCGGAACCAACGAATTCCGCAAGCTGGTAGAGGAGATCGCCGTCCTGATCGGTTTTGAAGCGTTCCGCGACCTGCCGCTGGAGGAAGTGGAGGTGGAGACTCCCATTGAGAAATGTATGACGCCGATGCTTGCCGGGAAGAAGCTGGCTGTCGTTCCTGTCCTGCGTGCCGGATTGGGCATGGTAAACGGGATCACGACCCTGGTGCCGTCCGCGAAGATCGGGCATATCGGACTCTACCGCGATCCGGAAACCCACGAGCCTCACGAATACTACTGCAAGCTGCCGATTCCCATCGATCAGCGCCAGATCGTAGTCGTGGATCCCATGCTGGCAACCGGCGGCTCCGCAGTCGCGGCAGTCGATTTTATCAAAAAGCATGGCGGAAAGACGATCAAATGCATGTTTATCATCGCCGCCCCGGAGGGGATCGAACGGCTGACCAAGGCCCATCCGGATGTACAGATCTATGTAGGACACCTGGACCGCGAGCTGAATGATGCGGCCTACATCTGTCCGGGACTCGGAGATGCCGGCGACCGTATCTTCGGCACGAAATGATTCTCACGAAAATAATGATCTGTAAAAAACTGAATCATCTTGCAAAAAAAGAAATCCTGGAGATATTCCCCGGGATTTCTTTTATATGATACTCACGGCCGATAAATCTGGCGTGCAGTATAATATCCTTTACGGTCTCTGGCCCATTCCGCCTTCCAGAGTGATCGTCTCGCCGGACATATACTTGAAGTCCGGAGAAGCAAGCTGTACGCAGACACGTCCAATCTCAAGCTCCGCGTCTCCGTAATGTCCTGCCGGCGGCATATGCACGTTCGCCTTGAAGGCATCCGGATAAGCAGCCTCAAAGTTCTCAAGCTGTGCGGTCCATGCCAGCGGGCATACGATGTTTACATTAATCCCGTCCTTGCCCCACTCGGTTGCCGCTACACGGGTCAGTCCGCGGATGCCCTCTTTTGCAGCCGCATACGCACACTGTCCGAAGTTTCCAAATAATCCCGCGCCTGACGCAAAATTGATCACAGAGCCCTTCGTCTCTTTCAGATGCGGATAGCATGCCTTCATATAGTAGAATGTTGCATACAGTCCTGAATAAACCGCCAGATTGAACTGATCTGTGGTGTGGTCCGCAAGCGTGACACCGGAAGCGGAAGCCTGCGCGTTGTTGATCAGGACATCAATTCTTCCGAAGGTATCCATCGTCTGCTTGACTACATTTTCCACAACCGCCTCATTGTCCGAGCCGGCGCTGACATCCGCCTGAACCGGCAGGACCTTTACGCCGTAAAGCCTTTCCAGCTCTTCCTTCGCATCAGTCAGCTTCTGCACGTTCCGTCCGGTAATGACGATATTGGCGCCTTCCTTTGCATAGGCGGTAGCGATGCCGTATCCGATGGAGCCGCATCTGCCGTCACGCAGGACCGCTCTTCCTCCTCCTGTGATGATCACTGTTTTTTCTGTCAAAAATCCCATGTCTTTGGCCTCCTTCTTTCTAACTGTTTCTATTAATTCATGCATCTGCTTCACAACTCGTCAGACGCGAATGAATCGCACTTGTCTATGCCTGTCTTTTCAGGTAGTAGAATCCAAACGGCTGGATATGCACGCCTGCCGGCTGGATCGCCTCGCCTGAGATCAGGTCCACATAATTTCCGTCAATCTCATTGATCCACGCAATCTTGTCATATTCACTGAAATTAAACAGCCCGAACAGCTTTTCCCCTTCAAAATATCTTCCGATGCACAGGACTCCCTGCTCCCAGGTCTCCACCGTCCATACATTGGCATTGGTCACGAATACCTTCTCGGATTTCCGGATCTCTTCCAGCTGGTTCAGCCTCTGGAACATCTTCCCTTCCACAGTCTCAGGATCTGTAATATTCTCTGCAAGGTCCCATTTCATAACTCCCCGGTGGATATAACGGGAATCCTCAGCCTTGTCCGGATCCTCCTTATAGGAATAGTCATTGACCTGTCCTACTTCATCACCACTGTACAATACCGGTATCCCGGACTGCATGAACATATATGCATGCAGCATCACATCCAGCTGAATTGCCTTCTCCATGGCCTGCGCGTCCTCTTCAAACCCGGCCTTTTCGATTCCGCACATGGATGCGGTCGTACCGCAGAAACGGGCATCCCCAAGGACCAGATCTTCATTGTAAAGCACGCCCCGGCTGGTACTATTGCCCGTATACCCCCGGAAGTAGTCATTCAGATACTGCTTATGGGAGCGTTCATGGATTCCTTCCTGCTCCAGGGTCGGATAGTCCAGTCCCCATCCAATATCATCATGGCAGCGCAGATAGTTCAAGAATACATACTCTTTCGGCAGATTATTCACAATATCAAGCTGCCTCTTCAAGAGACGCACATCTCTCGTTGCAACCGTATGCCATGTGGTCGCCATTGTGGTCACATTATAGAGCATATGACATTCCGGCTTTTCTACGGATCCAAAATAAGGCACTACCTTCTCCGGTTCCATGACTACTTCACCCAGGAGAAGGATTCCCGGACATACGATCTCGCCGATCATGCGCATCATACGCACAATGGTATGCACTCTCGGCAGGTTCCTGCAGTCGGTATTCAGTTCCTTCCATATATAGGGAACTGCATCAATCCTTATGACGTCAATCCCCTTATTTGCCAAAAACAGGAAGTTGTACATCATCTCATTGAATACTCTTGGATTCTTATAGTTCAAATCCCACTGATAGGGATAAAATGTCGTCATTACATAATGCTTGATATCATCCAGCCAGGTAAAATTGCCGGGAGCAGTTGTCGGAAATACCTGCGGCACAGTGCGTTCATACTGCTGCGGGATGGCGTCATTGTCATAGAAGAAGTATCTGCTCATATACTCTCCGTCTCCCTGGCGCGCGCGCTTTGCCCATTCGTGGTCTTCCGAGGTATGATTCATGACAAAGTCCATACACACATTCATGTTCTTTTTGCGGCATGCGGCGGTAAGGCTTTCCAAGTCTTCCATAGTCCCCAGCTTTTCCTGTACCTTCCGGAAATCCGAAACCGCGTATCCGCCGTCCGACCGGCCCTTCGGAGTCTCCAAAAACGGCATCAGATGGATGTAGTTCACATTGCTCTTCTCCAAATAGTCCAGCCTGGATTCTACTCCCTTGATATCTCCCGCAAAATTATCTATGTAAAGCATCATTCCAAGCATATCATTCTGCTTGTACCAGCCCGGGTTCTCCTCCCGTCTCAAATCCGATGCTTTCAGATCCTGATTCCGTTCCTCATAGAACCTGTGGAGGTTATCACACAGCTCCGCAAACATGGAGTCATTGCCGTACACTTCAGTATAAAGCCACTTCAGTTCGTCAAAATGGCGGTTAAATCTTCTTCGGTATACTTCCTCCTGCCGGGTTTTCTCTTCCTCTGTAAATTCAGAGTCCGCTTTCTTTTCCTCTGCAGGCACAGCTGCATTCTCAGACTCTTCTGTTTTTTCTGCTTCTATCTTTTCAGCTTCCCCAGACACCTCTTTTTTCTCTTCTGCCTGACCTGCTTCTTTTATTTCTTTCTCTGGTTCCGCTGTCTCGGCTGTTTTCTGCTCTTCGGCAGAAGGACTCTGCCCGGCAGCTTCCTGCTCGGCCGTTTCCTCTGTCTCCACCGTTACTGTCTCTTCCGCAGCATTTTCCATCTGGTTCTTGATCTTTTTCTTTTTAACCCTGACCGCTTTTTTTCTGCTCATTTTTCATCCTCCTGTTCCGTATCGCATTGTGTTAAGATGCACCTGCCGGATGCAACTAACTCCACGTAAAATGATAGCATACCAGACTTTAGAAAACAACCGCTTTCAAACAGTTATGTTGCACAAATTTTTACCCCTATTTTTGTATGTTTCTTTATCCCGGTCTCTCTCGGAAATACCCTTACAGATTCCGTACCTTGAACTCTCTCTGCGCCTCCCGCTTCTGATCCTTCCTTGCAATATCATCCCGCTTATCGTACAGTTTCTTTCCTTTCGCCAGTCCGATCTCGAGCTTGACCAGACTTCCGCTGAAATACACTCTGAGCGGGACTGCTGTATTCCCCTTTTCCTTCATCTTTCCGAAAATCTTGTCGATCTCCTTTTTATGAAGCAGGAGCTTCCTCACCCGAAGAGGATCCTTATTGAAGATATTTCCCTTTTCATAAGGCGAGATATGCATACCATAAATAAATATCTCTCCGTCCTCAATGCGGATAAATGCCTCCTTAATGCTACACTGCCCCATACGCAGAGACTTTACCTCTGTTCCGTGAAGTACAAGACCCGCTTCGTACTTTTCCAGGATAAAATAATCATGGTATGCCTTTTTATTATTTGCGATCAATTTTCCCTCTGCCTTGCCCATAATCTATGCCTTTCTATCTATAAATCCAACCGCTGCATTTCGGATCATCAGACGAATCCAAACTGTATCGTCCGCTGCACCTTGTCTGTGTCCAGAACCCGAATCCGGACAGTCTGTCCCAGTCTGTAGACATTATGGGTACGCTCCCCGATCAGTTCGTGGCGGTCCTCCCAATACTCATAATGGTCGTCCGTCATATTAACCACATGAACCAGCCCCTCAATGGTATTCGGAAGTTCCACATAAGCCCCCCATTTTGTGATCCCGGAGATCACTCCCTCAAATTCTTCCCCGATCCGCTCCTGCATATATTCTACTTTTTTCAGCTTCACAGTCTCCCGTTCCGCCTCCTCCGCGCGCCGCTCCATAACGCTGGACTGCATCGCCACCTCGGGCAGGATCTTCTCATAATGCGTCATACGCTCCTCTGTCATCCGCCCCCGGATATTTTCCTTGATGATCCGGTGGATCTGCAGATCCGGATATCGGCGGATTGGCGAGGTAAAATGCGTATAATACTTGGCCGCCAGCCCAAAATGCCCTGTATTCTCCCATGTATATTTGGCCTGTTTCATGGAACGCAGCGCCAGACGGCTGATCAGCGCTTCTTCCGGTGTTCCTTCCACCTTGCCCAAGAGCTTTTGCACCTCCTTCGGGCGTACCTCATTGCCCACATGGATATGATAGCCGAAGTTGTTGATCAATGTGCTCAGCTTCCGGATCTTATCTTCGTCCGGAGTCTCATGGGTCCGATACAGGAACGGGAGCTCCCGCCAATAGTATTCCTCGGCCACGGTTTCATTTGCCAGAAGCATAAAATCCTCAATCAGCTTGGTCGCCACATTCCGGTCATAGGGCCGGATCTCGACGGGCCTTCCGTTCTCGTCCAGGATCATCTTTGTCTCCGGAAAATCAAAGTCTATGGAGCCCCTCTGATGGCGCCTTTCCCGCAGAATACGGGACAGCTCCGCCATCCGTTCGAACAGCGGCACCAGCTTCCTGTACCGTTCCGTCTCCTCTGGATCGCGTTTTTCCAGGATCTTAGCCACACTGGTATAGCTCATACGCTCATCCACACAGATGACGGTCTCCGCGATCTCCGAATCCACGACCTCCCCTTTTCCATTCACAAGCATGATGCAGCTCAGCGCCAGCCGTTCCTCACCCGCGTTGAGGGAGCAGATCCCGTTGGACAGCTTATGGGGCAGCATGGGGATCACCCGGTCCGAAAGATACACGCTGGTCCCCCGCTTCAAAGCCTCCTTGTCCAGCGCGCTGTGCTCCTGGACATAATTCGTCACATCCGCGATATGCACGCCTAACCGGTAATTCTCTCCTTCCTTTGTGAGTGACACCGCGTCGTCCAGATCCTTGGCGTCCTCACCGTCAATGGTGACCATCTGCCATTCCCGCAGATCCTTACGGCCCGCCATATCAGCCTCACTTACGTCCTTGCCGACCCGTTCCGCTTGATTCATCACCTTTTCCGGAAATTCCACCGGGAGGTCAAATCCCTTTACGATGGACATGATATCCGTTCCCGGATCATTGATGTGGCCGATCACCTCCGTCACGAACCCTTCCGGATTCTTCTGTTCTCCGCCGTAGGAGGTCAGCTCTACAACCACCTTATGTCCGGTCATGGCTCCTTTTTCCTTACCTGCCGGAATATAGATATCCTTCAGGATCCTCTGGTCGTCCGGCCGGACAAATCCATAGTTCCTGCTCTTTTCATACAGGCCCACGATATGGACCGTCCTGTGAGACAGAACGCGGATGATCTTCCCTTCCGTCCGCTTTCGGTTCTGATCCGCTCCGTCCTTATGCCGGGTGATGATAAACTCCACCTCATCCCCCTGAAAGGCCCCGCCTCTGTTTTCCTCCGCGACAAAAACATCCTCTTCTTCCCCTTCCCGGCTGATAAATCCAAATCCCCTTGCATTTGCCTGAAAGGTTCCTGTCAGGCGCCTCGCCTGCCCTTTGGTATACTTTCCTCTCTTCGATACACTGATCCTGCCCTCCGCTTCCAGGGCATCCAGCACTTCCTTCAATTCCTCTCTCTGATCCCGCGGTATCTGAAGCAGCATCGCAATCTCTTTGATCTTCATAGGCACATAGAAATCATCACAGATCAAATCATAGATAATTTTCTTGCGCTTTTCAAACGTATTATCCATATTCTCTCTCCTCTCTGGTAGTTTCTCCCCGGCGAATCACATTATACGAAAAAAACACCCTATACTGCTTATAGAGTGCCTTCCTCATCCTGTACCAAAGACGAAACCTATGAAACCTATCCTAATCGCTGCCGTTTACCCCTTTGCGGGTAAGCGACAGCTTCTGATCCTCTTCTTCGTTCCTGCCTTTCATCCTGCGGTTCCTGCTGCCGTTGTCCGACTGCGCAGCCGTGTCTGTCCTCAGTTAAATACGCCCAGGTTCAGTACGACCGCCAGTAAAATGAACAAGATTGCAAGAAACTTTGTTGACTTCACAAGTGCCCCCTCCATGGAACGTCCTTTATTCTGTCCCCAATAGGTATCTGCTACGCCGCTGATTGTCCCGAGTCCGGCTGACTTTCCTTCCTGAAGAAGAATAATCGCTGACAATGCGATACAATCTATTACAAATATAATCGTTAGAACTATCTTTAAAATGTCCATCCGCACACACCTCCTATAATAATCCTCTTACTCACAAGTAGATTTATTTTAGCACAATGCTCCATGGATGGCAAGCATTTCTTTTAATTTCGAACAAATTTCGGATAAAAATATCAGACAAAAATCAAGGCCGTCCACTACCGCTGCATGTACAAAACAGCGGTCCGGACGGCCTGTTCCATCTATTTATCCAATTCAAAATACATCTGATGCGCGTCGTATTCCCCGAACGTAACCGGAAGCGGAATTCCTGTCTCCATCAGTGCGTCCGCCGCATACAGCCTTCCGCTCACCTGTTCCCGGTACATGCATCCGCTTTTCAGGCCCTTGGGCTTCACATAGTTTACCGGCATATTGCCGTGAACCTCCAGCATTACCGCACAGATCAGCACCTGCGACTGATCCTCGGAAATAAACTGCCATGCTCCCACCTGCTGCTCGAATGGATTGGTCAGACGGTAATACAGTCCATTCTGAATCAGAGGCGCGTACCGGTGATAATCCGCCACCTGACGCCGTATCTCCTGCTTGTCCTCTTCCGAGAGTCTTCCCAGATCCAGCTCATAGCCAAAGGTTCCTGCCATGGCGGTAATGTTCCTGGTTGCCAGGGATGTGACCCTGCCGGTCTGGTGGTTGGGCACTGCTGATACATGCGATCCCACCGTAGACACTGGATATCCAAAAGATGTCCCGTACTGGATCTTTGTCCGGTCCACCGCGTCCGTATTGTCACTGCACCAGATCTGCGGTGTATAGTAAAGCATCCCGGCATCAAATCTTCCGCCGCCGCCGCTGCAGCCCTCAATCAAGATATTAGGATACCGCCGCGCCAGCCGTTCCAGGAAATCATAGAGTCCCAGGACATAATCGTGGAGTACCTTTCCCTGCTCCTCGGTCCCGCAGGAATAGATGTCCGCAAGCCCTCTGTTCATATCCCACTTCACATACTCGATATTTCCCTTGTCCAGAACCTTGCAGATCTGTTCAAAAATAGAATCCACAACCTCTTTTCTGGAAAAGTCCAGCACAAGCTGATTCCTCGCGCGGACCGGATTCCGCCCCGGGATCCGCATCGCCCAGTCCGGATGCCGCTTGAACAGGGCGCTGTCCTCATTGACAGACTCCGGCTCAATCCAGATCCCGAACTTCACTCCTAGATCATTGATCCTTTGGATCAGGCTCTCCAGAGATTCTCCCAGCTTTTCCTCATTAGCATACCAATCTCCTAGGCCGCTGTTGTCGTCATCCCGCTTACCGAACCATCCGTCGTCCAGCACCAGCATCTCGATCCCCAGCTCCGAGGCCTGTCTTGCAAGCTGATAGATCGCCTCTCCGTCAAAGTCAAAGTAGGATGCCTCCCAGCTGTTTACCAGGATCGGACGAACCGCGTCCCTGTATTTTCCACGGCAGAGATGCGTCCGGAAGCATCTGTGCAGATTCTGAGACAGCCTGGACAGTCCGTTCCTGCTGTATGTCATCGCAACCTCCGGAACCAGGAACTCCTCCTCCGGCTCCAGCGGATAGGAAAAACGCTCCTCATAAAGTCCCAGCTGGATCCGGGTCTGGTTGAACTGGTCACGTTCCACTTCACCCTTGAACCCGCCACTGTACAAAAGGGACATGGCATAGCAGTTCCCTGTGTCCTCCGTCGTCTCCCGACCCGCCAATATCATCATCGGATTGTATTGATGACTGGAAGTTCCGCGCCTGCTGCCGATGCACATGGTGCCATGGGCCACAGGCATCCTCTGGAAATTCCGTTCCATCGCGTGGCGTCCATAAAAGCTGATCAAATCAAAATCCCCGCTCACAAAGTCCAGACATGCCGGCTGGATCTTTTCCAGATATACTTTACTTTTTCCGCCGTTCACCACTCTCGCGCTTCGGGTGATCACATCGTACTCCGGCAGCACGCCGTAGAGCAGATAGACCGAGACCTTTGTCACCGGATCCTCCATGCGGATCTCCAATGTCTCGGCTTCCTCTTCCTCTGCATAAACAGCCGGAAGCCCCTGGATCGAATATTTTCCCTTTCGGATCTCATACCCTCGAAACCGAAGATCACAGCTGACGGAGCCGTCCGCATTTCTTACAGCGATCGCAGGGCTTCTGTAATCCCCATTCCCAAGACATGGAAACTCCTGCGGCAAAACGTCCATCGAATACGTCCGGTCACTGCCCACATCATAAGGATTGCCGGAAAAGCCTCTGTCCGCATACGTCAGCAGATAGTCCATACAGCCTTCCGTCTTCCTGCCGTAGTATAAATGCAGAAGAAACCCGAACGGATCAACCTGCATTTGATACGTTGAATCTTTCGTGTGCAGTGTAAAAGTCTTTCTCGTTTCATCAAAAACAATTCCCATACCTTCAATCTCCTTTTCTCACATTGCACCTGATACAGCGTTTATCAAGCTTCTGAATTTTTTACAGAATAACCGCAAATAAGTATAGCGCATGAATGATTCGTATGCAATCATTTTTCAAAAAATTTCCAAAATTATAAAGACTGCCGCCGTCTTTTCCATTCTATGCAAAAAGAGACAAAGCGGACTTATAAAAAGTCCGCCTCGCCCTGTGAGCCGCCGCACATAGAGGCTGTGACTCATTTTTATATACCGTACAATTATTTTACCGCTCCGTTTACCACGCCGTTCAGGATCTGCTTCTGGCAGATGATGTAGAAGATCAGGATCGGCAGCAATGCCAGCAGGTAGGATGCAAATGCCAGGTTGTAGTTCGTACCGAACTGTGTCTGGAAGGTCAGCTGTGCCAACGGCAGAGTATTCATTCCGCTTCCGGACATGATGACCAGCGGTGTCATAACGTCATTCCATGTACCCAGCGCTGTCAGTACCGCAACAGTCGCATGCATAGGCTTCATGATCGGGAAAATGATGCTCCAGTAAGTACGGAAGGTGCTTGCTCCGTCCACCCGGGCCGCTTCCTCCAGGGCTACCGGGATATTTACCAGATATCCGGAATACAAGAGCACGTTCATGGGCATATAGAATACCACATAACAGAGGATCACGCCTACCAGATTGTCAATTCCCATCTGCGCCGTCTGCTTTACCAGAGGCATCATCAGGATCGCAAAGGGTACGAACATCCCGCTTACGATGTACAGGTATGAGAAATTGTAAAATTTATTTTTTGCTTTATTTCTTCCCACCGCATATCCGATCATGGAATGGATCAGGATGGATATAACCACCGTGATCACCGTGATCATAAAGCTGTTAAACAGGGAACGCCAGAAATCTGTCACACGCATTGCCTCCGCGAAGTTCGCAAGGCTCCAGCTCTTCGGCAGGGACAAGATCCCGGAGATGCTGTTTGTCATCTCGCTGGGCTGCTTGAATGCGATCACGATCGTCATATAGAGTGGAAAAACTACGGTGATCAATCCAATGATCAGCAGAATCGTAATAGGCCAGTTTACTCTCTCGTTTACTTTCTCTTTCATTATAACTGCTCCTCCCTCTTACTTGTAAATGTCATCTGAGCTACGGAGATCACTACAATCATGATAAAGAATACAACTGCGTTCGCACTCTGGAATCCGAACTGTCCGCCTGACATACCGTTGTTGTAGATCAGGTAGGAGATGGACTCTGTACTCTGTGCAGGACCGCCCTTTGTCAACGCCATGATCTGATCAAATACCATCAGGAAGTTCTTCATACACAGCACCATGTTGATGCTGAAAAATGGGAGGATCAGCGGGAAGGTCAAATGCTTGAACTGGGACCATCCGGTAGCGCCGTCAATGGAGCCTGCCTCATATACGTCCTCCGGCACCGTCTGCAGGCCGGAAATGTAGATGATCGTATTCATTGCGATAGACTGCCATGCACATACGATCATGATCGCAACCCATGCCCACTTTGTACTTGCCAGCATACTGGTTCCTTCTCCGCCCATCATCTGGATCACTGCCGGAAGGATGTATGTAAAGAAATAGTTGAAAATATAGCCGACTACCAACGCGCCCAGGATGTTCGGAATAAAGTACAGTCCGCGCAGCGCGCTCTTAAATTTGATCTTGCTGTTCAGGCCCAGCGCCAGGATCAGGCTGATCACGTTGACCGCAATGGTGGAAACCAAAGCCAGCTTAAAGGTGAACCAGTAAGATCTGCCGACACGTCCGTCCTGGAACAGGTCGATATAGTTACGGAATCCAACCCAGTTATAGGAGCCGTATCCTTTAAAGTTCGTGAAACTGTAGATTGCGCCCTTGATCAAAGGCAATGTATTAAACAAGAAGAACAAAATGAGGATCGGTATCGTCATCAGTAAAAATGTCCGTTCTCTGTCATTCATTTTTTTCATTTTCTTCCCACTCCTTTCCGATTACTCATTTCCGTGTGCCGCTTCATATTCCTCTACCAGACGAATAATGTCGCGGTTGTAACGCAGCCAGTCCTTATCAAATTTTGCAAGGAACGCATCTACATCCTGGTTGATCAGGAATGTCTGGATCTGTGCGTCCACTGCCATCTCTGAAGGATAGTAGTGATCCTGGTAGTCAGACATGATACCCTGTTCAATATACTCTGTCATACCGTCCACTTCACTTGCAAGCTTAAAGCTGTCATCCTTACACGGTACTGCATTCTGGTCATCCAGGTACATCTGGATGTTGTCGTTATCCAAAAGGAAATCAAGCACTTCATAAGCCGCTTCCTTATTTTTACATTCAGATGTTACACAGAACTGAAGGTCTACACCGGAGTTCAGTACGTTGCCGCCTTTTTCATCGCTTCCCGGCATTACAAAGGAGTCAATGTTCATATCCGGATTTACGGATTTGATCTGAGGTACTGCATAGCTTCCAATGGTATACATTGCGCACTCGCCGTTCGCAAAAGCGGTACAAGCGTCATTGTAGCCATACGCAAAGGGTCCTTCTTCACCGTATTCTACCAGCTGCAGCATTTTCTCCGCAATCTCACGGTACTCATCCGTAAATTTGGTCTCACCGCGGTTCACCTGCTTGCACACATCAGCCGGCGCCAGGTCTACTGCCAGGGCGTTCCACGGCGCCAGACAGGTCCAAGTATCCTTGAAGCCGAAGTACATTGGCAGCACGCCTTCTGACTTGATCTCTTCACACAGGTCCATGAATTCCTCCCATGTCTCCGGGATCTCCCATCCGTGCTCCTCGAACATATCCCTGTTGTAGAGCACTCCGGCCGCGTTCGCCACATAAGGAACTCCAAAGGTTCCTTATGTCGGAACGAACTCCAGGTTCTCCAGGATGTCCAAGTAGGACTGCTTGATGCTGCTCAGGCCCTGGTAATCGGAAACATCGGCAAGGATATCAGAATCTATGAAATAAGAATAGTTGATATCTCCTCCGATTCCGATGATATCCGGATAGTTCTCACGGATAAACCGGGTTTTCAAAATAGTCATTGCATCATTCGGTGAGTCGATCTTGAGTACGATGTCGTCATGAGTCGCGTTGAACTCTTCTTCCAGCTTCTCGAATACACCTACTGCTTCCTGCTTGTACTGCACCAGCTCGACCACGGTCTTGCCTGCGTTTTCATCTGTCCCGCATGCACTGAGACACATTGCGATCAGCATGATGCCTGCCAGTAGTACACTTACTGCTGCTTTTCTTTTTCTCATTGCTTCACTTTCTCCTTTCCCTTACAGAAACATCTTTGGTTTCTCTGATGAAAATATTATACATTCCATAATGCGACTGATAAATAGCCGAATTTTAGGCCTTTTATACCTTTATGCCATTTTATTAAAATTTTATAAAAGTCAGCTAGCATTTTGATATATAACAAAAAAATGCACCTTTCCAAATTCTTTACACTTGCATAAATAACCGTTCACGTGTATTATAAATAACGGTTCCATTCCAGAAAGTAACGGTACTTTTCCGGTTGATCCGGGTTAGGGAGGTTATTATGCAAGAAATTATTTTTTCCGTATTTCCGAGCGAAAATTTTGTGGACCTTGGGCTGTACCAATATGGCTGGGAGCAATGCGCCCCTTCTCACTCTTATGGTCCGGCCGCCAGAAATCATTATTTATTCCATTATGTCATTTCCGGAACAGGCACATTGATGGCCGACGACACCAACGGTATTACGCAGACCTACCAGGTCAAGAGCGGACAGGGCTTCATGCTGTTTCCCGGCCAGATCAATACTTATATTGCCGACAAAAATCTCCCCTGGGAATATGTATGGGTAGAGTTTGACGGTCTCCGGGCAAAGGGGGCGGTGGAACTTGCCAGCCTTTCCATGAATCATCCGATCTATCACGCGCGTTCCAAGGACCTGCGTGAGAATATGTTCAGCGAAATGATGTATCTCGTTGAACATAAGGATATGCCCCCCCCTGCACCTGATCGGACACGGATATCTGTTCCTGGATTTTCTCACCCGTTCAGCCGCCAATGTGACAGCACAGAAAAGCGGGAGGGTCCGTGACTTCTATATTAAAGAAGCACTGACTTATATGGAACAGAATTTCCAGAATGATATCTCCGTAGAGGATATCGCCGCCACCTGCGGCCTGAACCGCAGCTACTTCGGGAAGATCTTCAAGGAAGCACTGGGAAAGACTCCCCAGGAATTCCTGCTCAACTACCGCATGATCAAAGCCTCTGAGCTTCTAAAGCTGACCGGCCTGTCCATCGGAGATATCTCCAATGCGGTAGGCTATGCCAACCAGCTTCATTTTTCACGCGCGTTTAAGAATATGTATGGTATGGCGCCGAGAGAATGGCGGAACCAGAACCGGGTGATGATCCAGACATAAAAGACAAAAAGCACCGCTCCTCTTTGAGGCACGCAGTGCTTTTTTTATGATGTTATGTTCTTTTTTTTGCTTTTATGATCTATGCCTCTCTTTTACTGTTCTTCATTACAACCAGCACCGCAATCATCAGCAGGATTCCTATAGGAAGCGAGATCACAGGTGTCTGTACGAAGCCCGCTACAATATACGTCACGCAGGAGACCGCCGCAACAATGATCGCATAGGGAAGCTGCGTGGATACATGGTTCACGTGATTGCACTGGGCCCCTGCGGATGCCATGATCGTGGTATCGGAAATCGGTGAACAGTGGTCGCCGCACACCGCGCCTGCCATACATGCGGAAATTGCTATGATCATCATGGTCTCATTGTGTGAAAATACATCAACAACAATCGGAATCAGGATGCCGAAGGTTCCCCATGAGGTTCCCGTAGCAAACGCCAGGAAGCATCCTACCAGGAAGATGATCGCCGGAAGCAGGTTCATCAGGCCTCTTGCGCTGCTGTTTACAACCCCTGCCACGAACACATCCGCTCCCAGGCTGTCCGTCATTGCCTTCAGTGTCCATGCCAGCGTCAGGATCAGAATGGGAGAAACCATGGCCTTAAAGCCTTCCGGAATACAAGCCATAGATTCTCTGAATTTCAGTACCTTCCGCACAGCATAGAATATAATCGTAATGATAAATGCAAAGAAGCTGCCCAGCATCAATCCCACGGAAGCGTCGCTGCCGGAAAATGCTTCCACAAATCCTGCCCCTTCGAAAAATCCGCCCGTGTAGATCATTCCGATCACACAGCAGACGATCAGCACGACAATTGGGAAGATCAGGTCAATAACTCCGCCCTTCTGGTTGTTTTCCTCTTCCTCCGCATTCGCGTAAGGCCTGTCCGGAGTCGTGTACAGATCCCCTTTCAGAGCATTTTCCTCATGCTTCCTCATCAGACCGAAGTCCGCATTCATCACCGTCAGTCCAACCATCATGACAATAGTCAGAAGCGCATAGAAATTGTAAGGGATCGCGCGAATAAAGATGGACAATCCATCTTCCCCTTCCACAAACCCGGTCACTGCCGCTGCCCAGGATGAAACAGGAGCGATGATACACACCGGAGCTGCCGTGGCATCAATCAGATACGCCAGCTTGGCGCGTGATACGTTATGCTTGTCCGTCACAGGACGCATAACGCTTCCCACGGTCAGGCAGTTAAAGTAATCATCAATAAAGATCAGCACTCCAAGGAATACCGTAGCAAGCTGTGCGCCCACACGGCTTTTGATGTGCTCGCTCGCCCAGCGTCCAAAGGCTGCGGAGCCGCCGGCCTGGTTCATCATGCAGACCAGGATCCCCAGAAGCACCAGGAATACCAGGATCCCCACGTTGTACGCATCTGACAGGGAACCGATGATCCCGTCCTGAAATACATGGGTGATGGTCAGCTCAAACGTAAATCCGGAGTAAAACACGCCTCCGATCAGAATCCCTACAAACAGGGAACTGTATACTTCCTTTGTGATCAGCGCCAGCACGATCGCCACCACCGGCGGGATCAGCGACCAGAAGGACGCATACATGGAGGGCACATACTCTTCCGCCTCTTCCGCGGCAAACACCAGCATCGGGCAGCACATCGCCAGCAGCATGGCTGCGGAAACCGCCCACATCATCTTGTGTTGTATTCTTTTCATCTTTTAACCTCTCTATTCCTCTTGATTCCTTTTTATTCCTTAAACATGCTGAATACATGCATCAGTTCTTTTTGATTCTCCAGGCCCAGCTTTTTCACGATCCTGCCCTTTTGATTCGCAATGGTCTTGGGGGATGACAAAAGTGTATTTTCCTTTCCCATCATAATATGGAACACCGCCTTCTCTGCTTCCGAAAGGCAGGAAAGCGCAGCCGAAGCGATCAGATATTCCTGAGCCGTATGCCCCTCCGCGGTGGCCCGGATATTTTCCACTAAAAAGGACATCTGGCTTTTAAAGATATAGCCCGATGCAAATGCCTCTTCCGCCGCCTTAAAGATCATATCCGGTGTATCAAGAGCCGTAAGGATCAGCACCTTTGCGTCTGTCTGAATTCGGATCTCCCTGGAAAGGAGAATCCCGTCCATATTGGACACGCCCAGATTCAGATCCATCAGCACGATATCCGGATGCTCCTCATGCACCTTTTCCAGTACTTTCTTCTGATCTTTTCCGCCGATGATCACTTCGATATCCTTTTGTTTTTTCAGTAATTTCTGAACCAGGTATACAAAATCCTCGTCATCTTCTACAATCAATACTTTTATCATCTCGATCTTGTCTTACCCCCCCCCCCCTGAATCCCCGGGGTAAACACAATGTAAACTCTGTTCCATGCCGATCCGCTTCCGTAGAACTTTTTACATTAATATAGCCGTTATGCCGTTTGACCACGTCCCTGCAATAAGCAAGTCCGAGCCCAAAATGGGAATAGTCCGCATAACCGGTATAATAATAATCAAATATATGTCCCAGGTCCTTTTCCGGTATTCCATGACCTGTATCAGATACGCGGAGTAAGACAATATCCTTTTTCGGTCTCTGGGCGGCAAATGTTAATATGCCGTCCTCTCCCATAGAGTCTATTGCGTTTGCTGCCAGGTTACTTAAAACCTCCTTCATGTGATAAGGGTCGCCATACAGGTCGGAAACATTGGGATCCATGTCGATCCTGACCGTTCCCTTCCACTCTGCAAGTTCACCTGCGATTTCTTCAAAAAGCGCCTTTATGTCAATTGGCTCCAGTTCAATATGAATATCTCCGGAACACATATTGCTTCGCCGGACAAACTCCTCAATGTGGGTAATGGAGCGGTCCAGGATGTCCAGCTCATCTTCCGCCTCTGAAATTCCCAGCTCACGGATGAACTGAGTGCTCAGACGCAGCTTTGCGGTTTCATTTTTCAGCATATGGATAACATAGCTGATATCCTCCGGAAGCCGCGGCTTGTCCTCCGACCAGTCAAAATACTGCCTGTTCAGCCGCAATCCCCAGATCCCCTTATGGAACAGAAGGTAGAGGTAATAAAACAGCAGGCCGAAAATGATCAGCACATTGCCCTGCCAGAGCTTATACAGCTTTTCCAGTCTCAGCATATGGACAGGAAATATCGTGATCAGCCAGTACCAGAGCGGCAGAAGCACAAACACGGCAATAAACCTGCGCTGACTGAGCTGGTGGCATTTTCTCTCCCGGAACAAAGTCGCCATGATCAGTATGGTCATAAACACCCCGTATAGGAGATTGTAGATCCCCATCATTATAAATGCTTCCGAATGTGTGTTGATGATCCGTTTTGTCTGGCTCCAGGGATAGATGATCGCAAACACCAGCGCAGGCAAAAACACAGCGATCCGCATCACCCGGAACAGCCTCGGCCTTCGCGTATCCATACAGTTGAAATATAAGCTGCAGATGACGCCGCAGGGCATCGCAAGATAATAAAGCACCGCTGTCAGAACCGAGTTGGTCAGTTCATCCAGATGGTATCTCACTCCCAGAAAGCACATACAGATATCCGAGAAAATGCCGCTGTAATATATGTATTCCTTCCATACCCCAAGACTCAGCAAAAAACCGGTGATACAACACCATTGATTTACTTTATTACCCGGGCTGGAAAGCAGGATCATCAAATGCAGTACCCAGATCAATACTGTAAAGAGGAGCAAAAATGTGACTGGTAAGCCCTGTTCAACCATTGCCATCCCCCCAACCCGGACAGAACAACCATCATAACTTCACACAAGCATATGCGCAAAGTTTTCTAGCTTTCTCTTATTTTACACCATTCTTATTAATGTTATAGTATCATTTTTGAAGTGTCAATATGATACTCCTGGAATCTTCCCAAATTTTATAGGATTTCCGGCATTCCTCGCCTTTTCTCAGCCGCGGATTAAATTCTCTACCTCTACCTTCTCCGGCATGGCGCGGATCGCTCCCTTTCTTGTTGTAACGATCGCCGCTGCCGCATTTGCAAATGTGAGCATCTCTCCGAGCTGTTCTTCCGTCAGATTCTCAAAATCATGCTCCAGGATATAATTCAGAGAGCTTCCGCAGAAAGTATCCCCCGCGCCTGTCGTCTCGATGGTCCTGCACTGGAAGCCGGCCCTCTCGACGCGCATGCCTTTATAATACGCGCGGCTCCCATCCTTCCCCATGGTCAAAAGGATGAGCGGGATCTGATATGTTTCCTGAAGGTAACGGATTCCCTCGTCATAATCCTCCTTGCCGGATACGAACTGGATCTCATTGTCGGAGATCTTCAGGATATCGCAGAATCCGAATCCATACTCCATCTGCTCCTTCGCCAGCTCCAGGGAACTCCACAGCGGCGGTCTTAAGTTCGGATCAAAGGAGATCAGAAGTCCTTTGTCCTTCGCTGCCTTAAGCGCCTTTTTGGTGGCCTCGCGCACGCCTTCGTGGGTCATGGACAGCGTCCCGAAGTGGAACAGCCTGGTCTTTGCCAAAAATTCCTCATCCACCTCTTCTGCCGTCAGCATCATATCCGCCCCCGGATTCCGGTAAAACGAGAACTCCCTGTCCCCGTCCGGAAATGTGTGGACAAAGGCCAGAGTCGTGTTCACCTGCTCATCGGTCAGCAGATTAGAGGTATTGATCCCCACATCTTCCAGAGTTGCCCGAAGCAGTGTCCCGAACTGGTCCTTTCCGACTTTTCCAAGAAACGCGGTCTTTTTGCCCATTTTATTTAAAAGCGCCAGCACATTACACGGCGCCCCTCCGGGGCATGCCTCAAACAGGTTGTTGCCCTGCTCGCTCTGGCCGCTCATTGTAAAATCAATCAAAAGCTCCCCCATCGCGATCACGTCAAATTGTTTTTCCATTCCTTCCTTCTCCTTTCATCTGGCGATTGTACCTTTTGAGTTGCGGGACACGCCCGGCCGAGGTGTGACCCGCAACCCTTTTGAACAATTTTTACGATATAAGTATAGCGGATTTCGGCACAGAATACAATGATACAAATCATATTCCGACTATTTTACCGGAATCAGCAGTGTCTGACCGATATAGATCATATCGCTGGTCAGCCCGTTCAGTTCCCGGATTGCCTCTACCGTAGTGTTGTACCGTCTGGACAGCTCCCACAGGGTATCCCCCACACGGACCGTATATTCAATATAAGGAACCTCCGAAGACGACGGAATCTTAAGCACCTGTCCGATATACAGCATACTTCCCGTCAGACCGTTCAGGCTCTTGATCGCGTCCACCGTGGTATGATATCTCTGGGACAGAAGCCAGAGCGTATCGCCCGGCTGAACCACATATTCAATATAGTCGGTACCCGGTCCAGGCATGGGAACATTTTCTCCGATTCCCAGATATACATCATAAAGCGCCTTCCAGGTATTTACTCCCACAATCCCGTCCGGATCCAGCCCAGCAGCGTTCTGAAACGCAATGACCGCCTGCCTAGTCCCGCTGCCGAATATCCCGTCCTGGGAGACCCGCGGAACCGTGGGATAAAATTCCGAGGTCAGATTCAGCAGATACTGCAGGGTGATCACATCCGCTCCCCGGGAGCCCTGCCGGAGCACCGAGCCCGGCGGAACCGTTCCGATGCCCAAAGCCGTGCCCTCGCTGTCCAGTTCTGCCAACCTGGCTACGGCAGTATACAGATAGGAAATCTTATACCAGGTGGATTTTCCCACCACCCCGTCCGCTGTCAGATTGA
This sequence comes from Lachnospiraceae bacterium, assembly GCA_910575475.1. Classification (GTDB taxonomy): domain Bacteria; phylum Bacillota; class Clostridia; order Lachnospirales; family Lachnospiraceae; genus Schaedlerella. Next base: position 90,085 of record CAJTGD010000003.1, read on the forward strand.
AAACGCTCTGAAACTTGGTCACTGCGGCCCGGGTGCTGTCCCCGAATACCCCTGCTTCATCTGTGATCTCCGGAATGGCCGGATAATTTCTGCGGATCCTGTTCAGCCAGGTCTGGATCACCTGTACGTCGAGTCCTCTGCTGCCGGTCCGAAGAGGAGTGCCCGGATAGGAAGACAGGACTCCTGTTACAGCATTCGTTTCTGCGATTTCTATATTATTCGGGTAGTAATTTCGGAGAATCTGCAGAGGTGTCAGCCCGCGCTCCGCCAGACTGACCGTCCCCCACTGGGACAGCCCGGAACAGGTTGCGGTCGTTCCGTTGCAGAATGAAGTAAAATAGGGTGCGTTCTGTCCTTGTCTGCGGACATACTGGTTAAAGATCTCGTCCACGATCCTGCTGATAGATTCGAAGATCGTACGCCCATGCACATAAGCCTGATCATAAGCCGTACTGCTGGTGATATCGAAAGAGTAGCCGCGGCTCCTATACCACTCGGTAAACACACGGTTCAGCGCAAATGTAATGATCGCATAGATATTTGCCCGCAGCGCCGCGTCCGGCCAGGTCGGATAGATCTCGCTGCTGGCAACATTTTTGATGTAATCGGTAAACCGTACCTGTACGTTAGCGGCCGAGGAGGACGGGCTGCCCAGATGTACCGTGATTGGATCCGGAATGACAACCTGCCGCAGAACCCGCAGCTCAGGCTCCGGCTTTTCCTGGATTCGCCTGATGTCCGATGCGGCGGCAGGCTTCTCAATGGTAATCTCATTTACCATCGGGCTGCGCTGCGTCTGCTGCATGGGCAGAAGCTCCGCCGGCTGGATCGCCGTCTCATCCTCATAGATGGGCGCCCCGGAAATGTAAAGGGAATTGAAGCCTGCCGCCCGTACAAGTACGTCATATCCGGTATAGGGCGTTCCGGAATAGTCCGGATCCAGAGAAAGGCTCCTGTCCATGGTCTCCAGGGAAACCCGCTCTGTTTCCCCGCTTTCATCTGTCGTCAGCTCATAGACGCTGCTGCCTTGGGGATCCAGGATCCGGATCTCCGCTCCCACGATCGGAACGGCCCCGCCCGCAGTCCGCGCCTGAATGATCAAATATCCTTTCGCCATAAAGTCTGAAACTCCCTGTTTTCGTCTGTTTTATTATATGACAGCCGTGCGCGAAAGGTTCCTGCATTTTAAACGATATTCTACGAAGGCGCTGTTTTAGGATCCTGTCCGAACCCGGGCGAAGCAGCAATGCTTCATCAGTTAAAATATACCAGTTCTTCAATCGGATCCGCCATCTCCACATTTTCTGCTTCCAGTACCGGTCCTGTCCCCCGGTACAGGGCCATCCGGGCAAATCCGATTTTTGCGCGGACCTTCACCCACTGTCCGGGTTTCAACTTCGGCGCATAGGCGCTTTTGCATATATAACCGAGAAATGTCGTATCATCCGCACAGCAGGTCATTGCCATACGCCCCGGCAGGAATGTCTTCGAGGGGAAGGAGCGGGGTTTCAGTACCTTGGCCGTGTACTCTACCACCTTCCCCTTGTATTTATCCGGATGTTCCATCATGTCCACATACCAGATCCCATAATCTTCGGGCCGGATCTCGATGACGGGCGCATCCATATCATAGGGAACATCATTTTCAAAAATATTTTCCACTTCGCCCTGTTCATCCTCAAAAATGACCTCCGCCTGGGGGCTCACCACCTTTACGCTCCTGCGGTAGCCAGCCAGCGGCTTGATGTCATTGCATCGGTTGAACAGCACCAGCTCCGATCCCCGGACCATCTCCACAAACAGCGGTTTCAGGTTCGTCAGATACATCTGGAATGTGCTGGCATCTACGGTAGTCAGCTTCTGCTCGATCCCCCAGCCGTCGGGGAGCTTCAGCTTTTCAAAATCGCTGACCTTCCACATGCCGTTGTATTCTACCACGACCCGCTCCGGATGATGCTTTTCATCCAGCGCTTTCAGAAATTCCTCCGTCAGCTCTTCCTGGGATTCCACCCGTTCCACAACAATATTGAACTTTTTCAGCCCGGCCGCGCCGTATTCCTCCTCCCCTTCCTCACAGAGGATCAGAAGTGTGGTCCCCGGGATCTGAAAATAGTCCTGCTCCAATGTAAACTTCAAAAACTGGGTCTTTCCGCTGTCCAGAAAACCAGTCATCAGATATACCATTACATCTGGTTGATCCATTTTTTCTTTCCTTTCCGGCCAAACGCCCGTCTTTTACAGTCCGAAAAGCTCCGCCAGCTTTTCTTCGTTCAGCTTCGAGCCAATGACGCAGACGCGCCCCGTATACTCCGCGGATCCGCTTCTGACCTCATGCTCCTCCGGCACCATATCGAAATAGATCCACTCTCCGTCCGCTCCGGCAACCATGCCCTTTGCGCGCAGGATCGTACCATAGATCTCTTCGGATTCCAGAGATTTTAGAATGCTGCTGATCTCATCCTTCGTATAAGTCCTGACCGTCTCCTTCCCCCAGCTTGTGAATATCTCATCCGCGTGATGGTGGCCGTGGTGATGATGGTGATCGTGGTCGTGGTCATGTCCTCCATGAGCCTCGTTATGGTGATGCCCGTGGTCATGGTGATCATGTCCGTCATAGGATTCGTCATGGTGGTGCCCGTGACCATCTTCTCCATGAACCTCATTATGATGATGCTCATGCTCTTCATGGTCCTCCCCGTGATGATGGTGTCCGTGTCCTGCATGATCTTCTTCATGATGGTGATGATGATGGTCATGGACGCATCCGCATTCTTCCCCATGTCCATGGACTTCCCCGCATTCCGGGCAGCGAATCTCAGAGAGCAGCTCTTCCTCCAGGGACTTGCTTCCTTCCATGATCTCCAACAGCTTTTCGCCGGAAAGCTCCGCGATCGGAGTTGTAATGATGGGAGATTTTGCGTTGATCTCCCGGAGGATCTTCACGCTTTCCTCAATCTTCTCCTGCTTTGCTTTGTCGGTCCTGCTCAGGATCACCGCCCCTGCATATTCAATCTGGTTGCTGAAAAATTCACCGAAATTCTTGCTGTAGATCCTGCACTTCGTCACATCGACCATGGTCGTAAAGCTGTTCAGCTTCGCGTCGATCTGCTCCGCCACATCCTGCACGGCCTTGATCACATCAGAGAGCTTTCCCACACCGGACGGTTCGATCAGGATCCTTTCCGGATGATACGTGTCCACAACCTCCTTCAAGGATTTTCCAAAATCTCCTACCAGAGAGCAGCAGATACAACCGGAATTCATCTCCCGGATCTCAATGCCGGAATCCTTCAAAAATCCACCGTCAATCCCGATCTCTCCAAATTCATTTTCAATCAGGACAACCTGCTCTCCTGCGAATATTTCCTGCAGCATTTTCTTAATGAATGTTGTTTTTCCTGCTCCCAAAAAGCCGGAAATAATATCAATCTTCGTCACGATATCAGCCTCCTGTTATTTCCAGTATCCGTTTCTGTGATTCCACTTCTATATTTTACTCTTTTATTTGATTTGTGCAAGTCCTGATTTTTGAAAATGCTGCAGGCTGCAGGCCAATCATTTTACAGCCTGCAGCCTGCACTTAACATCTGCACAAGTTATTTATCGTCAGCTCCTGAGATCCAATTCGATCGGGCAATGATCCGACCCGTACACCTCTGTCAGGATCTTCGCATCCTCCAGCCGGTCCTTCAGGCTTTCCGACACGCAGAAATAGTCGATCCGCCACCCCGCGTTTTTCTCCCGTGCTTTGAACCGGTAGGACCACCAGGAATAGATCCCCTCCTGGTCTGGATAAAAGTACCGGAAGGTATCAATAAATCCGGCATCCAGAAGCTCCGTGAACTTCTGCCGCTCCTCGTCCGTAAACCCGGCGTTTTTCCGATTGGTCTTCGGATTTTTCAGGTCGATCTCCTGATGTGCCACATTCATGTCCCCGGTCACAATCACCGGCTTGGTTTCCTCCAGGCGCTTCAAATAGCCGCGGAAATCATCCTCCCATTTCATCCGGTAATCCAGACGCTTCAATCCGTCCTGTGAATTGGGCGTATAAACCGTGACGAAATAAAAATCCTCAAACTCGCAGGTGATCACACGCCCTTCCTGGTCATGCTCTTCCATTCCGATTCCGTAAGACACGTTCAGAGGCTCTGTTTTCGTAAATACCGCAGTCCCGGAATAGCCTTTTTTTACCGCGTAGTTCCAGTACTGGTGATAGCCTGCCAGTTCCAGCTCAAGCTGTCCCGCCTGCAGCTTCGTCTCCTGCAGACAGAGAATATCCGCATCCGCCTGTTTAAAAAAATCCAGGAAACCTTTCTGCATACAGGCTCGGATTCCATTTACATTCCATGAGATCAGTTTCATCATCTGCTGTCATCCTTTCTTGATCATTTTACCTGTCGTATTACAGGTCACACCTTGGCCTGTAACTCTGTAGTATACTTCTTTCAGCGTCAGTCCGCAAGCCGGCGCCAAAAATCCCGCCTGCCAGCGTTCCCCGCCGCGCAAAAGCGCGGCTGTCTCTTTGGCAGTCCGCTTCCCGGTTCCCACCTCCAGAAGCGTCCCGGTCAGGATCCGCACCATATGGTACATAAATCCGTTTCCCTCGTAGATGATCTTTAACTTGCTTCCCTCTTCCTCCATTTGGATATCATAGATCTTTCGAACCGTAGATTGATCCTCATTCCGGTCTGTAAAGGCGGCGAAATCATACTTTCCGACCAGGCATCCCGCAGCCGCTTTCATCGCCTTGATATCCAGTTTTTCCGGAAAATGAAAACAATATTTTCTGGTAAATACATCCGCCTTTTCCCACATATCAATATTATATTCATAGCGTTTTCCAACCGCGCTGTAACGGGCATGAAATCCATTTTTCACAAGCTTGGCGCCGGTCACCCGGATATCCTCGGGCAGCATCCGGTTCAGTTCCGCCTGAAATACTTCCTCATCCACTTTTCCCGGCAGGCAGATACTGGCAGTCTGGGCTTCTGCGTGTACGCCCCCATCCGTCCGTCCGGATCCATGGACTTCTACCGAAACCCCTTTGAGGTCACGTATGGTCCGTTCCAGCGTTCCCTGAATCGTCAGCTCCGTGTCCGGCTGTCTCTGCCAGCCCTGATAGCGTGTTCCGTCATATGCAATTGTCAGTTTATAAGTTCTCATACGTCACCTCTGAAAAACACATCCATACGGTTCCCTGCCTTGCAGAAAGCAATCATCAAACACACTCCGGCGGTGTCCGGGCTCTGCAGTGAACGCACAGTCCGGAGCCTTCTTTTCATGCTTGCCTACGCCTCATCCAGACTGCACACCTTTCCGTCTTGGAGAAACAGAACTCTCCCGCACAGCATACTGACCACATCCAGATCGTGGGACACGAACAGATAGCAGATTTTTTCTTTCTCCTGCAGTTCTTTCAGAAGGGCAATGATCTGCGCCTGCACCGTCACATCCAATGCGGAGAGCGGTTCGTCCGCCAGGATGAACTTCGTCCCTGTGATCAGTGCCAGGGCAATACTGACCCGCTGCCTCTGCCCGCCGCTCAGCTCCCGCGGATATCTTTCGTAAAAATCCTCCGGCAGATGAACCCGCTGCAGCATTTCCACCGCCTCTTTGCGGCGCTCCTGCCTGGTAAATCCGCCTTTTACCCTCAGCGGTTCCTCCAGGATCCAGCCGATGGTTTTCCTCGGGTTCAAGGCACTGAACGGATCCTGAAATACCATCTGTGGGCGCTGCGTATAATGGACAATCTCCCCTTCGTAGTCTTTCAGAAGTCCCAGCACACATTTACAGAGCGTGGATTTTCCACTGCCGCTTTCGCCCACCAGTCCGACGATCTCCCCCTCATATAAGGTAAAGGAGACATCGTCCAGAATCTGTCTTCTTGTTTTTCCCTCTCTATAATAAGCATTTACATGCTTCACTTCCAAAATCTTTTCCGGCAAAGCCCTCACCTGCTTTCTTCCTGCGCCTCAGCAGCTCATAATACCGATTTTCTCTTGTTCTTGCCGGGATAGCCGCAATCAGTTCTCTGGTATATTCGGACTGCGGGTTCTTGAAAGTCTCCGCGCAGTCCCCTTCCTCCACGACCTGGCCGTCCTTCATGACCAGCACGCGGCGGCACAGCGTATTGACCACCCGCAGGTTATGAGAGATGAACAGGATGCTCATTCCATATTTCCGGTTCAACTTTTTCAAAAGCTGCAGAATGCTTTCCTGGGTCCTTACGTCCAGCGCAGTGGTCGGCTCATCCGCGATCAGCAGCTTGGGACGGCATACGATCGCCGCGGCGATCATCACCCTCTGCCGCATTCCCCCGGAAAGCTCGTGAGGATATTTTTTATACAATTGTTCCGGATGTTCCAGCTCCACCTCTTCCAGCGCTCTCAGAGCAAGCTCTCTTTGCTCCCTTCTCTCCATACGGAGCCGACCTCCTCTGTCCCGGCGGCTTCTCCGGGAATGCAGAAGCAGTGCTTCCTCCACCTGCTTCCCGATCCGCATGGTTGGATTCAATGCGGTCATGGGTTCCTGGAAGACCATGCTGATCTCATTTCCCTGGACTCGGCGCATTTCCTTTTCCGACAGTCCGAGCAGGTCCGTATCGTCCAGCCAGACCCTTCCTCCGTCCAGAACCGCATGCTTTTTCAAAAGTCCGGCAATGGTCAGCGCGGTCATCGTCTTGCCGGAGCCGGATTCCCCCACGATTCCAAGGATATCCCCGTTCTCCACTGCAAAGGAGACATTTTTTACAACCTCTTCCCGTTCACTTCGGTCTTCAAAATGAATCGACAGATTTTCTACCTTCAGCATTATCTTCCACCTCCAAACTGATCCAGGATCCCTTCTCCTAACAGTCCCACGCCCAATATCAGCAGAACCAGGAACGCGCCTGGAAAGATCGCGCACCACGGCCCGCCTGCCAGATAGGTCTGGGATTCGGAGAGCATCCTTCCCAGGCTGGCATCCGGCGGCTGCACTCCGATCCCCAGGTAGCTCATACTGGCCTCCGCAAGCACCGCATTGTTGAATCCGATCGCAAGGGCGGACAAAAGCGCCGGCAGGATATTGGGCAGCATGTGTACAAACAGAATCCGCGGTGTGGAAACGCCGATCAGCCTTGTGCTGGTCACATAATCCGCCTCCCGCAGCCGTAAAAATTCTCCCCGGACGATCCTTGCGAAGCTGGGGATAAACGCGATCCCAAGGGCCAGCATCACTTTATAGGTCCCCGGTCCCAGCAGGGTAATGATGACAAGTGCCAGCAGGACGCTCGGAAAGGCGGCTACCGCGTCATTGACCCGCATCAGCCCTTCATCCAGCCAGCCTCCGAAATATCCGGTGAAAGCCCCCACAAGAATGCCGGCGATCCCCCCCATCAAAATCGTTCCCAGGGCAATGAGCAGCGTACTCCCTGCCCCTGACAGCACACGGCTCAGGATATCCCGACCGAACTGATCCGTACCGAAAATGTGCAAAAGGCTGGGCGGCTGGAGCTTTAAAGAGCCCTGCATGGCCTCCGGATCATAAGGGGTCCAGACGAATCCCAGCAGGATCAAAGCCAGCATGAAAACCGTGATCACTGCACCAAGTATGAAATTACAGGAGGTTATCTTTCGTTTCATGTTTTGCCCACTCCTTTCCTGCTCACACCTCAATCCGTTTGTCCAGTCTATGATACAGCAAGTCCACCAGCGTATTCATTACCAGTGTCACCACCGCAATCAGTACGATGATCGCCTCCACCACCGGATAGTCCCGTTTGGAGATCGAACCGATCAGCGTCCTGCCAATCCCCGGAATCCCGAAGACATGCTCCACAACGATACTGTTTGCGATCATATCGGCAACCGCCATCCCCAGAAATGTGACCACCGGGACGATCCCGTTCCGGAATGCGTGGCACAGCAGAACCCTCCAGGGGCTGTTGCCCCGGCTGTAGGCAGTCCGCACATAATCCTGGTGCATTTCCGCGATCAGAGAGTTCCGAAGCATTTTCGTTGTCATAGCGGCCCTGGGAAGAGCGATCGCCAGAGACGGAAGGATCAGATAACTAAGAAACCCGGACATGCTCTCCGTATAAGACACATATCCTCCCGGAGTAAACCAGCGGAATACCAGTCCGAAGATCACGGTGAATATGATTCCGATGAAAAACGGCGGGATCGACATAGTCACCTGATTGAGGATCAAAAACATCCGGTCAAAAAAATGGTTCTCATACCGGACACTTAGAATACTCACCGGAACCGACAAAAGCAGCGTAAAGCAAAATGCAAGAACCGTCATGGCAACCGTGATGGGAAGTTTATCCCCGATCATCTCCCGGACCGGGATCTGATAAAAGTAGGAAATGCCCATATCCCCTGTCAGGAAATCCTTTCCCCACTGTACATAGCGCTCCGTCAGGGGGCGGTTGAGCCCCATTTCCTCGCGCAGTGCCTGCACTTTGCTTTCCGTTGCTTCCGTGCCCAGGATGGTCCTGGCCGGATCCCCCGGGATCACTTCAAACGCAAAGAAGGCAAGTATGCTGACAATTAATAATGTGATTATAAGACCAATAATTTTTTTGATAATATATTTCATACCTGCCTCCTGTTGTTTTTTCTATACACCATTTTCATACAGACACCACTGTGCCTGTATCTGTTTAATCCTTTCGGAAATGTGCAGAATATGCATCCTACTCTACCGCATAAACAGTAGACATATCCTGCACATACAGCGGATAGAACTTATATCCGTCGAACCGGTCGCTGATTGCGACCATATTTGCCAGATCCTGGATATATACGTTTGCCGCGCGCTCGGTCAGGATTCCTTCTGCCTCTTTATACAGCTTTACCTTCTCCTCTTCATCTGTGGTCGCGATCGCTTCCTGGAAGACCCTGTCATATTCCTCATCACTGAATTTGATGAAATTCCCATGGCCATCTGTCGTAAAACGTTCCAGCATAGCCCGTGCGGAAAGGTTAGACGCGTCCACTCCGACCACTGTAGATTCAAATTCGCTGTTGGCATAGACATCCTCCAGCCATGCTTCCCACTCCACCGGCTTGATGGTCGCATTGACGCCGATATTTTTCAGCTGCTCCACGATCACCTGTGCCGTGTCCACATGGGGCTTGTCCGCCGCGCTGACCGTGATCTCCAGATCAAATCCGTCGGCATATCCTGCTTCCTTCAGAAGATCCTTTGCCTTCTCATAGTCTTGCTCATAGTAAGTGGAATATTCCTCGTCAAAATACTTTTTCAGCCCCGGATACATGCTGGTTCCGATCCGCGCGCCTTTTCCGTCCGCAATCATATCCATGATCTCCTGGGGATTGATGGCATAGCAGAGCGCCTGCCGTACTTTCTCGTTATTCAGCGGTTCCACGGAATTGTTCAGATACAATGCCTGTACCAGGTTCATGGTTCCTTCTTCCACATGGAAGCCTTCTGTCAGCTCCGCCGCCTGACTGGTCGTCAGTCGCATGGCCATATCGATCGAGCCGCCTTTTAAGTTGGTCACCAGCATATCAGCATCCGCTACTACCCGAAATTCCACCTCATCCAGATGCGCCTTCTCACCCCAGTAATCCTCATTTTTCACAATGATCACATTCTCCTGGGGATTCCGGGAATCAAACTTGAAGGGGCCGGTCCCGATGGGATCCGTCTCCAGTTCCTCATAGTCCTTCGGCACGATGGCGGTGGTCATGTACGCCAAAAATTCCGTATTGGCCTCTGACAAATGGATCTCTACCGTCTTCTCATCCGGAATCTCCACACTCTCCACAATAGAATACGCCGATACCAATGGATCCCCATTTGACGTATCGGCGCATTTATCGATTGAATATTTAACATCCTCAACAGTCACAGTGTCCCCATTGTGAAACTTCACGCCGCCGCGAAGTGTAAAGGTATACACCTTCGCGTCCTCGGAAATCTCATAGGACTCTGCGAGTGCTTCGACCAGATTCCCATCACTGTCCGGTTTTACCAGACCTTCGTAAATGTTAAATAAAACCTCTTTTGTTCCTGCCGATACTGCTCTGTGTGGGTCAAGACTGTCGAGATCCTGGGAAATACCAACCTTGATACTTCCACCCTCGACCGGGTTTTTACTGTTTGGAAGCTCATTTTCCGTTGTAGACTCGGGCTCCTTCTTGTCACCTGAGCATCCGCTCAGTGCAACAGATACTGCCATCGTAAGCATCAAAAGAATACTTGTGATTCTTCTTTTCATGTTCTGTCTCCTTCTTCAAATAACCTTCATTATTAAATTGTCAACTTTATTTTAAAGGAAGCACTGCGGTTTTGCAAGTTTTTATTTTGGTACAATCCGTTATGGTATCACTCAGCCTTTTATACATCCGTACTGTCACAGGAACCTTTACCCCCAGCCGTGCGGCTTCTCTCACCACATATCCGCTGAAGGTCTCGAGCTCCGTCTCTTTTCCTCCCCAGGCATCCCTCTGCAGGGAACTGGTAGCGTCCTCTGACAGTTCTTCGTAGAACCGTTTGATCATCTTTTCCGCATCCTATTTTTGGATGTTTACACCTTTGGCCGCCGCCACCTCATATGCCTCATAGATGAGCTTCTCATATTCTTTGGCTTTATCCGGATTTTTCCGCAGTTCACCGATCGTATTGTTATAACAGGCAGTTGAAACATTATGCGCACAATTCAAGATATATTTTTTCCAGATATCCTGTTCAATATCTTTTGAAATCTTATGGTGGATACCTGCATTTCTCAAAAGTTCTGATACCTGTTCTACTGCGTATGCTTCTTCCTCTATCCTGGTCCCGATCCGCAGGCTTGCAAAGTTCCCCTGCTGGGTAATAGAGTGATCCGGATTCGCAAATGCGACAATATAGATCAAGGTATCTATTACGATTCCTTTTTTTTCAGATATTTTCGTACCCGCTCTCCTACATCTGGTCTGCGGAGGATACCACCTCATGAGGCATCACAGATAACTCACCATGACGATCGCTGTGTACCCTGATTCCTGCTCTGCGGATCGCTTCCCCCCGTCTGCCTCTTGCAGCTGCCGTCACATTGGGATATTCTACTGCCAGCATTGCAGCTGTATATCCCCCTACTCCGCCGATTCCGATCACCGCTATCTTCTTATCCTTATATTCCTGCTGTTTCATCGTTGATCCACCCTGCTTATATTTTAATAAATCCATACTGCAATACAGAAAACCTGCCGCCGGCAGCTTTTCTGCATACGATGGTATTCAAAAGACTGCCGCAAAATCCTGCGGCAGTCTCTTGTTTCTTGAATATTTCCTTTAAAAATGAAGCTCTGTACGCTGGATCAAGTCCTTCTGCAGCGGCTTACCAAGCTCCACAAAGTAAGCGCTGTATCCGGCAACACGTACCAGCATATCTTTATAATCTTCCGGTTTTTTCTGAGCGGCCCTCATCGTTGCCGAACTCATAATATTGAACTGTACATGCATTGGCTTCTTCGCAATATACTCGTCAATAAAGCTTACCAGATTATCTCTTCCCTCAATACCTGCTACAGATTCCTGCGGGAATTTCAGGTTCATCAATGTTCCGTTTGTAGCAAGGCTGTGGTCAACTTTGGCAAGTGAATTTACCACTGCTGTCGGCCCGTTGATATCGTGTGAGCAGCAGTCCGTATGTACCGGCCCCATATTATCAGAGATTGCTTCTCCCTTCTTCCGTCCGTCAACAGAAGCATTCGTATTCATTCCCATGGCAACATTTGCATTGACGGAATATACACCTGGGCTGAAAATTCCGCCTCTCGGATTTTTCCTTCCGCTGATATGCCTGCAGTAGCATTCAAACATATACTTAAACAGTTCATCTGCATAATCGTCATCATTGCCATAATGGTGAACCTTGGAGCTGTTTACATATGCATACAGCTTCTCATAGCCCTTCCAGTTATTCTTAACCGCATCCAGCAGCTCCGCGCCTGTGCAGCGCTTCTCGTCAAATATAAGCTGCTTGATCGATGCCAGTGAGTCTGCGCAGGTTGCCATTCCGCTTGCCTGCGGTCCTGTACCGTTATACTTTGCCCCGCCTTCTGTCACATCTTTGCCGGAAGCGACACAGTCTGCATAGAACATAGACAGGTATGGAAGCGGCTTGATCTCTCTGTGGATATTATCGATGATACACAGGCTGCTGCACATCTGATCTGTCCAATACTCAAACTGTGTATCCACGCTTGCAAGAACCTCGTCGAAGCTCTGATATGTCTCCAGACTTCCGGAATCCGGTCCAAGCTGCTTGCCTGTGTTCAGGCTGCGTCCCCCGTTCAGTACCATTTCCATCATCTTCGGTGTATTCACATATGCGGCGTCATGCCATCCGTACTCCTTACCCGGAAGGCTGATCTCCACGCATCCTACCACACAGTAGTCCCTCGCTTCTTCCAAAGACATGCCCTTCTTCATCATGCCCTGGATAGCCGGCTCGTCATTAAAAAGCTTTGGATGGCCATAACCGGCGCGGATACATTCCACCGTTTTGATCTTCAGCTCATAGGGCGTGCCTTCATGCATACGCACGCAGACCCATGGATTCATCATACGCGTATGAACTGACCCCTCCAGCATCAGCATCGTCAGGTCATTCGTGGCATCTCTGCCCTCTTTATCCATTCCGCCGATCGTCAGAGATTCTCCGCCGAAGCCACGGCCGTTGCGCAGTGCCATGCTGCCTTTATCCTTCAGCTTTGTCGGATTATTCATCTTCACATATTCAACCTCGATCAGTTCAAGCGCAAATTCTTTGCTGATCGTATTATTTTTCATATCCTCTTCATAGAACGGATACAGCCACTGGTCCATACGGCCATAAGAGATGGAATGTCCGTTGCTCTCTACCTGGATCAATGCCGTTGCGATATTGAACAGCTGCATTGCCTGCCAGAACGTCTTCGGCGCGCCGCCTGCTACCGCATGACAGTTCTCCGCGATCGCAAGGAGCTCTTCTTTCCGTTTTCCATCTGTTTCTTTTGCCGCCATCTCCTCAGCCAGCACAGCATAACGTTCCGTATACTTCTTCGCCGCCTGATGCATGATGACCGCTGCCTGATAGAAATCTCTCTTGCTGCCATATTCCGGATCTCTCTTACTGAGTCCCGCAAGCTTTTCTTCTGCTTCTTTGATCAGTCCGTCAAATCCGAGACTCATAAGCCTTGGATAATCAATCGCCAGATGTCCTGTTCCCGCATAGTGATAGAGATTTGTCTGAAAGATCTTCTCTCCTACCTCCGAGCCCTTCTTCTGGTCCTCATCCAGTCTTGCATTGACTGCGTCATCTATGGTCTTGCCCTGCCACCACTTACAGAGCTCAACCGTCTCCTGACGTTCCTCGTCATTTCTGAAATAGAACTGGTCATGATCACGCTCTTCAAACGGAGAATGAAGCACTTCTTCGATGATCCAGTTGACGGAAAATTCCGGATAGATCGGAGATGCCTTCGCCGGCGCCGCGATCTCTCCCACGATCAAATCTTCATCATAAATATAAAGGGTCGTGTTAAGAAGTACATTCTCAAATGCATACGCACATACAAGTTTTCTGGAAAGTCCTGACTTTTCATACTTCTTATAGGTTTCTGTCACCAGTCTCAGTCTCTCCACATCAATGTCATAATTCCTGTCCAGGAATGTCTGCCTCAGATGGTTGACACGCGGAAACGGTGACCAGTCCTCGTGATGAACCTGGTATCCAAGACTATAGGTCTTGTCAAAAGGTTCTGTTCCGCATGCGTTTGTGTGTGTTTGATTTTTCATTTTTGCTCCTCCTTCACATAGAAATAAAATTATTATGATTTTAATTTATTTATCATTCTTTTTCCTTCGTTCCTACCAGACAGTGGATCCCCCGGCTGTTAAAATAATCCGCGATCTTCGATACATGCTTTTGGAACTGTCTGCGGTTCACTTTCACGCCTTCCATTTTGTACGGAAGGTCCAACGATGTATATTTTTCTTCTCCAAGCCTCATAAAACTCAAAAGCTGAAGAGTCCTGACCCGTCCCTGCATCTCGTTCAGTATAAAATCTGCCGTTGCTTCCAGATTTTCTGCATCGTCATTTACGTTCGGGATTACGGGGATCCGCAGGATCATTTCTCTGTTCTCATCCGCCAGTCGCTTCAGATTCTCCAGAATTTTCTCATTATGTACCCCGGTATGCTTCTTATGAATATCAGAATCCATATGCTTGATATCGGAGATGATCAGGTCCGTAAAAGGCAGTATTTTTTCTACCTCTTTCCATTCTCCGTAAAAAGTAGATTCAAAGCAGGTGTGGATTTCCTCTTCCGTACAGGCCTTCATAAGTTCTGCCGCAAAATCAGCCTGAACAAGAGGATCTCCGCCCGAGAGCGTCACGCCTCCGCCTGAACTGTCATAATAGCCCTTGTCCTTGAGGATTTCGTTCATACAGTCTTCCACCGACATCCTCTTTCCCCACTTCTTGACCGCATCTGACGGGCAGACATCATAGCAGGCAAGGCAGTTGGTACACTTACTCCGGTCAATAGAACCAATCCTCCCCCGCTTAAACAGGATCACGCCTTCCTGCGGACAGGCTTCTTCACACATTCCGCAGTTCTTCCTCAGGATACATTGGGATTTGTAGATTCCAGGCTCGCTCTGCATCTTCCAGCTTTCGGGATTACTGCACCAATCACATCTCAGCGGACACCCCTTTAAAAACAATTCCGTTCGCAGGCCTGGTCCGTCGTGGATCGTGAAACGCTGAACATTAAAAATAATTCCTTGCTGTGACAATTTTCTTTCCTTTCCTCTATCGCCGTTTACTCGTTTCTCTATTAATGAAAGTATACCAAATATCCCTATTCCTTTAAATCAGCCGTTCGCACTATTTTATATAAGGAATATTCCCTATCGCTGCCATTCACGCCCCAGCCGGATAAATCGCAGAAGGGGCAGGGCGCCGTAAACGGGATCTCCTATCTCTGATTCTCCATCCACTTATAGAGCTGAAGCCGGTTATTTACACCGCATTTCATATAAATATTCTGAACATGCTTCTTCACGGTATGGTAGCTTACGATCAGTTCGTCCGCGATTGCCTGATATGTCAGGCCTTTGTGCATCAGCTCCGCTACTCGCTGCTCTGCGGGCGTAAGCGGCAGATTGGTCCCTGTAAATTCCGTATCTTTTTTCTTTTCTTTTGTGGAAATCGTGATCCAGTGATAACGGTCTATGATTCCGTTTGAATAGCTCTGGTCATAGGTGTATATTTTAAAAATATAATTTTTGATCACACGGGTCCGGACGGAATTTTCCGTAACCGCCTCCTCCGTGTCTCCTAACAGGAACGGCAGCCAGCTGCACGGAGCTGTACTGCTGATCTGCTCTTCTATGGTGCTTCCCAGAATATCCTTCAGATACTCCTGTGCTGTCTTGTTGTAGCTCATGATATGCATAAAATCATCCGTCACGAGATAAGCCTTCTCACCGGACTGTATGATCTCGCTTTGAATATTCGCGACGATCTTGGCCTGTTCGTATTTTTTAAAATTTTTATAAGCATTGGCGAGATATACGTATATTTTATTGAGTTTTTCTATTTCTTCCTCCGAAAAATCACCATCTTCTTTACTTTTAAAAAAAGATACCTGGATATATGCATTGATTCCAAATGCCATTGTCACACTGTAATGTGCCTGAAAATTTTCTTCTAAAAATCTGACGTGCGCAGAATGGCTGTAATCTTCGGAACGGATGATGTCCGTCGATTTATACAGTCTTGGAGTCACATTAAAATATGTCAAACGATCGCGGACCGCTTCTTCATGAAGTACGTACCTGACCACATCATTTGCAATATATTTCCGGTATGGATGTGACGCGCTGTCAAGAAGTACCCCATTTCGATGGGTCCAGGAGAGAAATTTTCCCTCCGTATCAAAATAAGAGATCAGGACATCCCTCAATCCAAAGTTCCGTTCCAGAGAATCCAGCAGCACAACTCCGAAAAATTCTCTTGCAGAAATCTGATGTTCCGACATTTCCGAGAAAAAATTCATACGCCCTTCATCTTCGTATATCATACCATGCTCCTCCCATACCAAATCTACATTAGGGACAGTATTCCGAAATTCCAGCCTGCTCATACATCCGCAAAAACCGTGCTAACGCACTCTTACGTCTGTTAACGCAGCAGCACAGTTGGAAAAATTCAAAATACTGTCCCCAATGTGATATTTTACATTGCCTTTTTATACAATGCAATCATATCTCTGATATTCGTCTGTCTTGGATTTGCCAAGACATTGGCGCTCTTCATAGCATCCTCCGCCATGGCTTCAATCTTATCCTCTGTCACACCGATCTCCGACAATGACGCCGGGATTCCAAGATCTGCATTTAATTCCCTGATCTCGTCAATCAGCATCTGCGGTTCGAAATCAGCCGCAGACTCTTTTTTCCTGCTGATATAGTAGTAGATTTTCTCGTACCGCCCGTCGTCGGCCAGCCCGTTGTATTCCATGACCGCCGGCAGGAGCACCGCATTCGCAACACCGTGAGCCACGTGGAAGTAAGCGCTCACCGGATGGCTCATAGCATGTACATTGCCAAGCTTTGCCCAGGCAAATGCGATCCCTGCGAAATTGCTTCCCAGCATCATCGCACTTGCAGCTTCTATGTTCGTTCTGTTTGCGACAAACCGCCGGATATTTCCTCCGATCAGTTCCATTGCCTTTTCGGCCATAGCGTCAGTAAACGGAGTCGCAAAGTTCGAAATATATGCTTCTATCGCATGGATCAGCGCATCCACCCCGCAGGATGCCGCAATGGACGCCGGAGCCGTCATGATCAGCTCCGGATCCAGAACCGCATACTTGGGAAGAATCTCATAGCTGATCACCGACAGTTTATAATTTCTGGACTCATCCGTGATCACTGCGGATGCAGTCACCTCACTTCCCGTACCGGCTGTAGTCGGAATCGCGGTCACAGGTACGATTGGCCCCGGAACCTTATGGAGCCCTTCATAGTCTGTGATCTTTCCGCCGTAATTCGCCAGCACGCCGACTGCCTTGGCCACGTCGATAGAACTTCCTCCTCCAAGCGCTACGATACTCTCAGCTCCGCACTCTCTGTAGAGCGCCGCGGCCTGATTTACGGTATCTACTGTCGGATTGGGAATCACATCCAGAAATAACGTACACATAATATTACCCGCTTCGATAATATCCTGAACCTTTTTTACAACTCCGATGCTTTCCAGCCCTCTGTCAGAAACCAATAATACATGCTCCGACTCATCCGATTTCAAGATTTCCGGGAGCTTTTTCAAGCTTCCGGCTCCAAACTCAATGTTCTGAGGTATTTTAAAATTAAAATCCTTCATAGTGCCCCCTTATCCTGATCCGCATTTCAGTCGATCTGCGGTTTTAATGTCTGTAATCTGCCGTTAGTGCGCATATTATACTCTGCAATATTTTCTACGATCTTTCCCAACGTCGGGCATACGGTAACACCGGCTTCTTCTAATGCCGCCACCTTTGATTTTACCGTGCCCATACCTCCGCTGACGATCGCCCCTGCATGGCCCATCCGTTTATTTTCCGGAGCGTACATTCCTGCGATGTATGCATATACCGGTTTTTTGAGCCCCAGTTCTTTGATCTTGGCCGCCGCCATCTCTTCGCTGGTTCCTCCGATCTCCCCGATGATGACAATCGCATCTGTGTCGTCATCTTCTGCAAAATACTCCAGTACATCTGCATGGTTCATGCCAATGATCGAGTCTCCGCCGATGCCCACACATGTAGAGAGCCCGTAGCCTTTAAATGTAAGATTGGAGGCTGTCTCATGGGTCAGTGTCCCGCTCCGGGAGATAATGCCGATATGTCCCTGTCCGTAGATATAATCCGGCATGATGCCGATCTTTGCCTTACCGGGCGAGATCACCCCGATCGTATTCGGTCCCACGACCCTGGCCCCGGTCTGCTTTGCATGATTGACAATATGAAGAGCATCCATGACCGGAACAAATTCTGTAATGATCACCAGAAGCCTGATTCCCTCGTCCAGCGCCGCGATTGCCGCATCATGAACGAACTGCTTGGGGACGATCAGCATCGCCGCCGTGATCTCCGGGAATTTCTCTCTTGCTTCCGCCACTGTATTGAATACCGGCACGCCTTCCACTTCCTGCCCGCCTTTTCCCGGCGCAACACCTGCCAGAAGCTTTGTGCCGCTTTCCAGTGTTCGCTTACAGTGAATGCGTCCCTGCTTCCCTGTGATACCAATGATCAGCATAGACGTATCCTGATCGATTAAAATACTCATCTTACCGTGCCTCCTTCATATTCAATAATGCAACAGCCGCTTCATCGGTGGTTCCGAACTTTGTCTGGGCAAAACCAAGCTCCTCGTAGATCGCCCATCCCTGCTCCTGGTTAAACCCGCGGCTTTTCACCGCAACCGGTTTGCTGCTGCCTACTTCTTTGTAAGCACGGCTGATTCCTTCTGCCATGTCCGCGCAATTATTGATCCCGCCGAATACATTGACCAGAATATAATCCGTCTTTTTATTCTGGAGCAGGATACGCATGGCCTGATATGTCTTCTCTGCCGTCACTCCGCCTCCAAGATCCAGGAAATTATTCACCCTGCCTCCATAGTGACGGATCGTGTCCATAGTCGCCATACCGATGCCGGCGCCTCCTGCCATCGTTCCGATATCTCCTTCCGGATCCAGTTCGATATATGTAAGATCGTACTTCTGTGCTTCTTCTTCCTGCCTGGACCTCCGCTGCGACGTCCGGGGAAGAAGCGTATAATCTTCTTGACGGTACAGGCTGTTGTCGTCAATGACCAGTTTGGAATCAATTGCCATCAGGCTCTCATCCTCCAGCACTACGAGAGGGTTGATCTCAATCGTGGTCGCATCCAGTGCAAAGCATGCCTTACACAGCTTCTCCGCAATCTCCACCACCTGATCCATACGTTTCCCGGGAAGGTCAAAGACCGCTGCCGCTTCACGGAAACTCTGCGCGCAGAATCCGTCCGTACAGTCAAACCGCAATAACTTCTCCGGAGATTTTACCGCCAATTCTTCAATCTCCATCCCGCCGAACGGAGTAAAGAGCATGACCATCGTGCGGTTCTTTACATCCAGCGTCATTCCCAGATAGTATTCCTCTTTGATCGGAAGAAATCCGCATGCGATCACTCCCTCCATAGATTTCCCGTTGATCGTGATCTCTTCGATGATCTTCTTTGCTTCCCGCAGCTCCTCTTCTGACTTCACCACCCGGACAGCCCCTGCTTTACCTCTTTTTCCTGAAAGGATCTGCCCTTTCAATACGCAGGGATACACAATCTCTTCCGGAATATCCTCACCGGCCAGGAGAATGCTTTCATTGACCGGAATGCCGAACCGCTTCAGCTGGGCCTTCCCTTCTATCTCTAAGTAATCCATACCATTTATCCTTTCTTAACTGCTGATATCAACTTAATCCCAGGCCATCTCCGGATCCGGAAGGTAGGACTCCTCATAGGGGTATCCTACACGAGTAATATTCATCAGATGTTCATAGTTAAAGTTTCCGCTGAAGCTGTTATTTCCCCAGGAACCGCAGCCCAATGTTGTCGTAGGGGTAAATCCGTTCGTCGGACTTCCTCCGCCTGTTGTACCTGCCGGCTGGTTTACGATGCATCTCGATACGGAACATTGGATCGCTGCATATTCCACGTGCTCCGGTGTATTAGAATGCACTGCGATGCTGTGTCCTTTTCCTTCAAATTCCAGGTTCTCCACCATCTTCGCGACGCCTTCCTCAAAAGATCCGTATGGCATCAGATTGATGACCGGACACAGCTTTTCGCGGCACAGATCGTCACCTGATCCGACTTTCTCTGCCGTAGCAGCGATGACACGTGTTCCCGCCGGAACCTGGATGCCGATCTTTTCTCCTACCTGTTCGGCGCTCAATCCCACAACTTCTCTGCTGATCGGGCCGCCTCCCGGAAAGATTCCTTCGCGCAGCTTTGCCGTCTGCTCTGCTCCTTCTACATAAAATGCACCCTGGGCTTTAAATTCCCTGACAAATTCATCAAATTTTTCTTCCGGGATAAACGCGGTCTGTTCCCCCAGACAGATCAGTCCATTGTCAAAGCTTCTTCCAAGAATGATCTTCGCCGCCGCGTCTTTGAGGTCTGCATCTCTGTCTACGATACACTGGACATTGCCCTGTCCTACTCCAAGGGATGGCTTTCCGCTGGAATATGCAGCCTTCACCATGCCTGGTCCTCCGGTTGCCACGATCACATCCGCCGCACTCATCAATTCCCCGGTAGCCTCAATGGAGACTTCCTCCAGGCCCAGGATCAGATCCTTTGGAAGCCCCAGCTTCTCAAGTTCCGCCTGGAACATCTCAACAAGCAGCGCTGTGCACTTTACCGCACGCGGATGGGGCGCAAAGATAATAGAATTACGTGTCTTCAGCGCGCTGGCTGCATTTCCCATCGGAGTAACCACCGGATTCGTAGACGGGATGACTGCTGCCACGACCCCTACCGGCTTTGCGACCTCCAGCATACGCTTTTCCTCAATCCTCCTGATCACACCGACCGTTTTCTTGTCTTTGATGCTCTTCCAGATCAGAGCGGATTTGTTGCGGCATTTTGCGATCTTATCCGCCTCACATCCCATACGCGACTCCTCTGCCGCCATCGATCCAAGAGTCTGTGCATTGTCAAATACGATCTTGCAGACTGCCCTTGCCGCGGCATCCGCCTGTTCCTGTGTCGCAAATTCAAACTGCTTCTGTGCTGCTTTTGACCGCGCAATGAGCTCTGCCACACCTGCCATCTTTTTCTCTTCGCTCATAAATCAATTCCTCCCTTAAATGTTTTATATTTTATGTAATTGTTCAGAACAGCAGGCGGGTCTGCTGCCTGCTGTTCTGTCACAATATACCTCGTGAATCGGCCGAATGGCCATGATGGGGTGCCCTTGGGTATACCTTCTGAAACGGCCGAATGGCCATGATGCGGCGCCCTTGGGTATACCTTCTGAATATCAATGGTACCTGATTTAGAATGACCAGTTAGAAAGTGTACCAAATCCCGGCCATAATTTGATGCATGCATATCCAAAGATCAACGCTACAAGGAGACGCACTATTACCATAGGGATTCCCTTTTTCATCATCTGATCCGAAGGCAGGCCGTAGGAGATTGGAATCGCCCGGACGCTGACCGGAAGCAGGAACTCCGCGTTATATGCAAATACTGTCGCAAACCAGTAAGGAATCGGATTTAATCCAAGATTGGATGTAATA
Source organism: Lachnospiraceae bacterium (assembly GCA_910575475.1). GTDB lineage: Bacteria > Bacillota > Clostridia > Lachnospirales > Lachnospiraceae > Schaedlerella. The sequence continues at coordinate 111,403 of CAJTGD010000003.1, forward strand.
CTGATTACGATCGGAATCGTTACTGCTGCTGACACAGTAGAGTTTGTCATTTCGGAAAGAATCGTTGCAAACACTGCGAAGATCAAGAATGTTGTAAATCCGCCGTCCAGATTCAACTTTCCGACAATGCTCGCAATACCGGCCGCCGCTCCGGATTCATTAACCAGATTGCCGAGGGCCACGCCGCCTCCGAATAGGAGCATCATGCCCCACAGGGAATTTTCCTGCGCCGCTTCCCATGTAAGGAACGGTTTCTTATCTTCTCCGGTAAGCAGGAACATCACGCATCCAAAAATCAGGAAAATATAAGCAGGCTCTGCATTTGGCACAAGATTTGCATACAGCGGACGAGCAAATGCGCCGAATACTGCGATCAGGAAAAGGATTCCGCTCAGCTTCTCATCCCGTGACATCGGCCCGAGTTCTGAAAGCAGCTTATCAAAATATTCTTTCGTTCCTTTGATCGGCTCACAGCCCCTCCCTATGTACAGCATACAGAACAGCATGATGATCGTAAGTATGATCAGATACGGAATACTGCGTTTGATCCAGTCAATGTACATGAACTCTGTTCCAATATATTCCTGGATAAAAGAGATCGCAGAAACGTTCATCGCTCCCCCGAGCGGAGTTCCGACTCCTCCGATCCCTGCGCCCCATCCGATTGCCAGCAGGATCGGAATCGCCTGCGGACACTTTGATATCTCTTCATAGCCTGCGGCATGCAGCATTGCGACCGCGATCGGTGTATACAGCGCAACTACCGCAACATTCGGCATCATCATTGACAGAACGATACTCGCTACCAGCCAGACAATGATCTGCGACTTCATTGACGGTCCGATTAGGGAAAGTGCTTTTAAGGCAACCCTGCGGTCCAGTCCTGTACGTGCCCATGCCAGTGACAGCAGCCCTGTACCAAAGATCAGGATGATGCTTCCTGACGCATAATGTGAAGTTACGGATCCCATCGGCACCATTGCAAAAATCGCATTTACGATTCCCGGAAGAAGAGCGGTAACCGTCATGTGTACCGGGCGTGTAACCCACCAGAATACCATCCAAAGCAGTGTACCGAATGCCATCGCTCCCGGCTGTGTCAGAGCTCCCCCCAGTGCAAAGCTTGATAACGCGAAAAGTACCGGACCTATTATGATATAGATCAATCTTTTTTTGTCCATTTGTAGTTCTCCTTTTCCTTTTAGTAAAATTTTTTCCTTCTTATGCCTTTTTGATTCCTTTTTCTCCTTTCCTTCTGATTTTTTCTTTTTGATATCTACTGTCATTTTATATAAGGCCCAGAAGTATGTCGTATCTTGTTTTGTATTATACTCATGCCAGTTCTGCTGACAATACATTTTTCCATTTGTTTCATTTCACACAATCAGTTTTCAAAACACAAACACCGTTTGCACATTTTACGATTCAGTTGCATAATGTGCAAACGGTGTTCACCATTTCCTATTCTATTTTCTTTCTGCGGCAGGTGCGGCTCTGCTTCCGTACTTTCTTTTAATTCGGATAATATCCAAGTTTCCCTGAAATCCTTGCCGAAGTGTTCAGCACCGCCCTGGCAAGCTCCCGCTCTCTTTCAGGTTTCTCCAGACTATGGACCGTCGTCGATACGCTGATCGCCGCTACAGGCATACGGTTTCTGTCAAAAACAGGAGCTGCAACCGATGCCTTATTCAGGGCAAGTTCATTTTTTAACAGGCAATAGCCCTTCTGCCTCACAACGGCAAGTTCATAGTTGATCTCTTCCATCTCTATCTTTGTCTCTTCCGTAAGCTTTCTTCGGTCGCTCTTTTTCAAAATATCCTGAGACTTTGCAGGCGGAAGATAAGCAAGGATCGCACGCCCCATTGCCGTACAATACACCGGCTGGCGATGTCCCATTGGTATTGCCAGATTTTTCGTGCTCTCGCAGCTGCAGCTGATCATATGGACGATATCCTCCATCTCCTGTATCCCCATATGGCTGTGCACATTATGCTCATAGGATATCTTCTGCAATTCTGGAAATGCATATCGGTAGATATCATTATTCTGCAGCGCCGTACCCGCCAGTTCCAGGATCTTCATTCCCGGATAATAACAGCCTGTCAGGTCATCCCGCTGCAGAAATCCCCAGTCCAGCAGTGTATTCAGATGCCGGGACACCGTACTGATATTGATCCCAAGCTTTGCAGCAATGTCCGAAGTTCTCTGCATCGGTGTCTTTTCATTAAATGTTGACAGTATCGCTAATGTTTTGTTCAGGCTTTTTGTGTTCGATTCTCTATGCAGGCATTCTGTATCGCGGTTCATGGTGAAATCCTTTCTTCTGGTTTATATCTTTGCTCCGCCTCATCCAATGATTGATACCCGTAAAACCGTACCATATGCTCCATCACCATTCTGGCATGGTTCTCCTTGTTCTGCTCCATCTTTTTTATCATTTCCAAATAGAGCAGTACTGTCTCATCTGAATATGACCCCAGTTCTCCTCTTGCATAGGTCTCAACCGATGTATTCCATGGAGTATCTTCCCAGGTGTGTACGGCCCTCCCGCGTCCGGACAGGGCCGGATATTCTCCGGCAAATTCTTCCTCCCACTGTACCTTTTTTGCAATAATATACTCCTCTTGTTTCCTGCGTTCTATGCTTCGTACTGGCAGATGTTTTTTAAGCTTCTCATACTGTATGGGAGCAGTGCTCTCCATCATACGTGCATATTTTTCACTCAGAAGGTTCCATCCCTTATCCTCTGCCTCTGTCAGATCTCTCCGATAGCTCTCCAAAGTCTCCGTATCCCATGTTAAAAACTGGCTTTTACGCATGATGCCAAAGGTCTCATGATCGTCTTGACAGGAAGCTCTCCCTCCCTCATTCTTCACACTCTGGAATTGATGCCATTCCAGCGCCACTACCTGATCGACCAGTGCTTTAAAATCGGCTTCCTGATCGATATTCTTTACTTCTTTCATCATTTCCATCTTATGCACCTCCAAAAAGTGCTCCTTGCTCGGTGATAGTCCTTTACGGTTTAGCTCCCGGACAAACAGGCAGCAGATATCTTCGATCTGGCTTTCCGCCTCTTCAGGCTTTGCCTCTGCATGAACAGCCATAAGCTTCTGCAGCATAGGTTTCAGATCTTTCATATCTGCAAACTTTTCCATACCCCGCATTTTCCATTTATAGATTGGGATATACATATGATTCAGAAGATATGCCGCCTCTGCCGCCGCATTGATAAATTCCGTCAGGCACAGCCACATTGCGCCGATATCCCCGCGCTTCCTCATCCTGCTATAATTATACTGCCCGGCCTGAGCCATCCTTCCCAATGCACCGGCAAGTTTAAAACGCCGTACTTTTTCGGGATATCTCCTAAAACCATCCCTGCGCCTCGCAAATTCTCCCAGAGGATCTTCGAAAACTTCCCCGTTCGTCACTGTACATAGTGCCGTACTGTCAATGCGGGACCATTCCTCCAGCTCATGGACACGATCCGGCGGCACGGCGTATCCCGTGAATTTTCGGTAGAAATCGTCTGTACACATGACGCCCACCCGGCCTGCACCATGTTCCGTATCGTTGCGCACCGGGAAGCCCATAAACTCTCCAGGAAGATTTTGATAGTCCTTCTGAAGCTGTTCTCCGATCACTTCATGATCTTCTCTGGTAAGCCACAGGCAGAACCCCGGCCCATAATCATGATCTGACGAAAACTCATCATCATATCCCAGGCACTCTGATCCCTCTCCTGCAAGGCCTGCCGCTATACGCGGCACATATTCCGGATATTTTTCTTGAAGCATCGGCCTTCCATATTCTTCGTAGTATTTTCTCGACAGTTCCAAACCTCTGATCTTCCGGTTCCTTATGGCCTCCCTTCGTGCAAATGTGTCCTGAACCAGATTCAGATTCCTCAAGGTCACCTCATAATCACGGTTCTCGCCGTAATTCTCCCGAATCTCCCTCAGTGCCTTTTCATAGTATTCTATCGATGTCTCCAGCCGGTCCTTCCTGAAATATGCTTCGCCCAGGCCCGATAGCACAGAGGCATAATGTGCATCCTTTTTTCCTTCTTTTCCCTCAAAGATACGCCTGGCCTCCTCCATATGCCGCGTTCCTTCTTCTATTTCCTGCCGTGCAAAACAGATATTCCCGATATTAGCATGTGTAATAGCCGCTTCCGACTCGGATTGGTCCAGCTTTAAGATCAAATCCATCGCCTTCTCCAGATCCTGCTTTGCTTCCAAAAGCCTCCCCGTATCCAGATACAGCAGACTTCGGTTATTATAGAATGCCGCCATCCGGTAATCAGGTTCTGTAAACTCCTCCTTATAGCATTCGTAAACCTGCTGATAATATTCTTCCGCAGGCTCCATCTTTCCCATCATACGATAAGCTGTCGCAATATTCAACAAAATTGTCGCATAATTCACCGTTCTCTGAATCCCCATGTCACTGGAAAACTCCTGTACCTTCCGTATACATTCTTCGCATTCCTCAAAACGGCTCGTGACACGGTAATACCCCATAAGCTCATTGAAGATCGTAAGCATTGCCGCCGTGTCTTCCGCTCTGCGTGCTTTTTCTAGGCCCGACTGCAGAAATGCTTCCAGCCGCCTGGGCTCTCTTTCATATAATTCGTCCAGCTGATCTAAAAAATCCTGTAAATGAAACACCACATTCCCCCCTTAAGAACTGTGAATACATAAAAAAATATTTCCGGCAATTCGCACAAAAAAAAGCGTCCATATTGTTCTTTTATTAGGAAATTTTTTGCATAAATTATTTTCAACATACCACGTTTATTCTATTTTTTCAATTATCTTTTCTCCTTATTTTTATAGGCATACTGCGCCTGAAATGAAATTTTTTCCAACCGCACAGTTGGAAATCTTTCCTGCCAGTCTTCCCTTGAATATTATATCCGGTAAAAGTTCTTGTCATTATGCACAATTTCCGTCCATCATTTCACAGCACTTTTCACATATTTTTCAAAACATCTTGACATTAATCATAAGCCGCCTTATAATGATACCTAGAAATTAGCTTGTATAAGTTCATGATTGGATGAGCGTGTCTACCAACTGCCGTAACAGTTGACTACAAGTCTTTGGGTTACCCGAAGATTTTTAGTTGATTGTTACGGCAGTTTTTATGTTTCCATAAATTTGGCTGCCGACATGGGAAACGAAACCTGACACGTCTGTCATATGCATATTCCTTTGCGCGCGGGATAGTGCAATTTCTGTTTTCATCCGACGCATATCAGTCCGATATTTTCGCAGATACACGCCATTCCATTCATGAGTCTTATCTGATCGGTATACTGACATACCGACGCAATTTCACACAGCAAAATTTAAACAAGATTTATTTCAGTAAAAGTCCCCGCAGCAAGTTTCGCGGGAATAAATTTGGAGGAGAAACAATGAGTAGCTTATTGATTAAAAATGCTTCTGCCATTGTAACCTGTGATAAAAATGATGCCGTATTGGAGGATTCCCATATCCTAATCGAGGACGGCGTCATTACATACATGGGCTGTGAGCCCAAGTCAGCAGACGAGACCATCGACGCTGCCGGCTGTATCGTCTATCCCGGATTGATCAACACGCATCATCATCTTTATCAGACGTTCAGCCGCAATCTGCCCCAGGTGCAGAACATGGAGCTGTTTGACTGGCTGACCACGCTCTACGAGATCTGGAAAAACCTGGACGGCGACATCATTTACCAAAGCTCCATAACCGGGATGGGCGAATTGTTAAAGACCGGCTGTACCACCTGCTTTGACCATCATTATGTATTTCCCGGCGGCAATTCTGGAACGCTTCTGGAATCCCAGTTTGCCGCGGCACGGACGCTGGGCATCCGGTTCTACGCATCCAGGGGAAGCATGGACCTGAGCAAAAAGGACGGAGGACTGCCGCCGGACAGCGTGGTCCAGACCGTGGATGATATCTTAAAGGATTCCCGCAATGCGGTGGAAAAGTACCACAACCCTGCGCCGTTTTCCATGGAAATGGTGGCGCTGGCGCCCTGCTCTCCGTTCAGCGCCGGCGAGGAGCTCTATCGGCAGTCCGCTATCCTGGCGCGTGACCTGGGAGTACGGCTGCATACCCATCTGTGTGAGACCATAGATGAAGAAAACTACGTACTCGGAAAATATGGGAAGCGTCCTCTGGCCTACATGGCAGACATGGATTGGGTCGGAAATGATGTGTGGTACGCACATGGAATCCATTTTAACGATGAGGAACTGGCGCTGTTGGCAAAAACCGGAACCGGTGTCGCACATTGTCCCATCTCCAACATGAAGCTGTCCTCCGGCATCTGCCGGATCCCGGATATGCTGAGGCTGGGTGTTCCGGTTGGACTGGCAGTGGACGGAAGCGCAAGCAACGACGGCTCCAATCTCCTGGAGGAACTGCGCACGGCATTCCTGCTGCACCGTCTTCATTCCAGCAAGCTGGCTCCCAGCGGATATGACGTGCTGAAAATAGCCACCAACGGCAGCGCAAAGGTGCTGGGCCGTGAGGACATCGGATCTCTGGAAACGGGAAAAGCAGGAGATCTGTTCCTGATCCGCAGAAACCGTCTGGAGCTGGTCGGCGCCGACCTGGATGTAAAGTCCATGCTCGGTACTGTCGGCATAAAGGGCGCAGTGGACTGTACCGTCGTAAATGGCCGGATTGTGGTGAAAAACGGGGAACTTGTAGGGATTGATGAGGAAAAAGAGATCCGCATCGGCCGAAAGCTGGTCAATGCTTACCTGAATGGGATCTGATCAAACGGTGTTACTATGAACAGCCAGGTAAAAATCAACAGGCAGATTCGCCAGGCGCAGCTTGTGAGAAGCTGTTTGATGATTTTTACAGAGGAGGATATAAATTATGAGTGAAATCCAAGAGACGAAAGACAAAAAAGAAAGAGACCGTGAAATGGTCTACCAGCTTGACGGAAGACCAGGGCTTGCCACAGCAGTTCCGCTGGGCCTGCAGCATGTACTTGCCATGTTTACATCCAACCTGGCCCCCATCCTGATCATTGCCGGGGTCTGCAGCTTATCCGGCGCCGATACGGTCATCATGGTGCAGTGCGCCATGTTCGTATCCGGCCTGACCACATTTATCCAGTTATACCCATTGAGACTTGGAAAGAATTATCAGGTGGGAGCAAAGCTTCCCATCGTAATGGGAACCTCGTTTACCTTCGTCCCCACCGCCTCCGCCATCGGGGCAGCAGGCGGGATCGGAGCTGTCCTGGGCGGCTGCATGGCGGGAAGCCTGGTAGAAGTATTTATGGGCTTCTTCTACAAATATATCCGCCGCTTTTTCCCGCCCCTGGTCGTAGGCTGTACCCTGGTCACCATCGGGGTCAACCTGCTGGGGATCGGCGTGGATTATTTTGCAGGCGGGGCAGGCGCCGCTGATTACGGCTCCCTGCAGAATCTCGGCGTGGCGTTCTTCGTGCTGGCCATTGTCATCCTGCTCCAGCGCTTTGGAAAGGGACTGGCCAAAAATTCCGCAATCCTGATCGGGCTGGTGGCAGGCTACGTTCTTGCCGCAGTTTTGGGGATGGTCGATACATCACCCATTGCGGATGCCAAATGGTTCGGCCTGCCGCTTCCGTTCCAGTTCCATCTGGAATTCCAGCTTCCGGCGATCCTCAGCTTCGCGGCGTTGTTTGTAACCTCCGGACTGGAAACCATCGGAAATACTTCCGGAATCACGATTGCGGGATTTGACCGGGAGGCAACGGAAAAAGAAACCTCCGGCGCCATCCTCGCGGATGCCCTCGGCTCTACAACCGCCGCCATCTTCAATGCGCTGCCGAACACTGCCTTCGGACAGAACGCAGGAATCGTTTCCATGACAAAGGTGGTCAACAGATGGTGCATTGCAACCGGCGCGTTTATCCTGATGATATCCGGGTTTTTCCCGAAGCTGGGCGCTCTGTTTTCAGCCATCCCCAACGCGGTGCTCGGCGGAGCGATCATTACCGTATTCGGCATGATCCTGATCAACGGGATCAAGATGATCTCCAAAGCAGGCTTCAGCGAGAGAAATATTCTCGTGATGGGACTGACTTTCGCATTCGGCATGGGCGTACCCGGACACCCGGAGGCTGTCGCACAGCTTCCGTCGGCACTGCAGTTCATCTTCAATGATCCTGTTACGGCAACCTGTATTATCGCGATCCTGGCAAATATCCTGTTCCCGCTTAAGGATGAGAGCGATATTGCGAAGGCTAAGGAAGCGATGCTTGGGTAAATCCGACTTGGGCGGGCCTGGCCTGGGCAAATCGGATTGGAACGTTTGTCCAAATGCATGGAACCTGCGGTTGTCGGTTTCTTTGCAGGCAATTGTATAAAAAAGCAGCACATCCCCTCTGTAAATCCAGAAGAGACGTGCTGCTTTTTTTCGTATTTCCAGTCAGGAGCTGCCGCAAACGAATGATATACAAATAGCATAGGATAAATTTGCAGATGATTTTACGACAGTTCTATCGTTTTACTCATTACCTTACCGGAAGAAATTCAGGCTGGTACGCCCCGGCCGCGACCATCCCGGCCAGTGCTGCCCCATATGCCGCTTCTTCCTTTTGCTCTGCCAGCTCCAGCCGCATGGAAAATCGTTCGGCCATGATCTCCTGCAAATGCCGGTTCCTGCGCAGCCCGTTTCCCGAAGCGATCATCGTCTTTTTTTCTCCGATGATCCCCTTTTCCATCTTCCGGTACATCTGATAAAGTTCATCGGCCATTCCCTCCAGGACGCCTCTTGTCAGGGCGCCGGGCGTAAAATTATCCGTTCCGATATTTCCAATGCTTCCCTTAAGCTCCGGGCAGTCTCTCGTCCCGGAAAAACGGGTATCTACGTTTAGCCTTTCCTGCCCTTCCTCTTCTGTCTCCAGCAGATGCTCCATCATGCGGTAGGGATCCACATCCTCCGCGCCCATTGCCTTTCCTGTCTGTCTAAAAAAATCTGCCAGAAGCGCATAGGCTCTGCCGCCGCACAGGGAGGAACCGCAAAGGATACAGCTGTCCTTAATAAACGGCCTTGTTTCCACCCCTTCTGCCGCAAAGTATTTCTCGGAGTAAACAGATACCTGGCCGCCGGTTCCCATGTTCACCAGAATAGAGTTCCGGACATTTCTCACAGAGCCAAAGAAACTCGCCTGATTGTCGCCTGTCGCGACGCAGACCGGAATTCCCCGGCAGTTCCCCAAAATCCAAAATTCATCCGTCACTTCCGGAAGCATTCCGCAATCCAGATGCAGATTGTCAAAGACCTCTTTTTGAAAGCGGCGTTTCCGGACATCATAAAGCCCAAGCCCCGCCACATTTCCTGCGTGGAGCAGCGGGCTATTTCTCTCTGTCAGCACCATTCCCAGATAATCCGCGATCGTGCACAGGCTGACCGCCGTCTCAGGCACCAGCCCTGCCATACTGTTGTAGATATGGGTTGCCATCCCGTAACCGTTATATAGCTTAACACCATATGTCTCTTCCAGCATCCCGCAGACACTTCTGCCGGCCCCGCATGGTATATTTCCTCTTCCATCCTGCCATGTATATAAGGGACTGACATGCCGGCCTTTCCGATCCGTATAGACGACTCCGTGCATCTGTCCCGTCAGTCCGATCACTCCGATATCCGGATATTCTTTCAGGATATCCTCCAGCAGTTCTTCGGACTTTCTCAGGATCACCGCCGGATCCTGAAGCTTTTCCCAGGGATTTTCGGTTTCTATAAAGCTGCCGTTGCTGATCGTAAAGGATTTTTCCACCCTTCTTGTATCACTCTCTGCAACGACCGCGCTGATCGTTGTGGTCCCGATGTCAATTCCTATCGCTCTCATGATGTACCTCCGTTTTTCCGAATCTTCTTGGACGTGTGAGTAGATTCACTTCCCCCAATGATTCAATAGCTCTGTTATCAGTCCCATTTTATAGACATAGTAAAAATTTTCTGTCCGAAGTTTTTCGAAACTATCAATACCAACCGGCAGCTTTTTCATATCTTCTCCTGTTCCATTGTCGTCATTTTTTATGAAATGTTTCTATACAGTTTCTTAGCTTAAACAGTATTTTAACATTATCAATTCAGCCGTGCAATGAACTTCAAGTGATTATTATACAGTTTCATTCAAACAGCGAAGGCAATTCCGACCTGTAGACGAGCATTCTCCTCTGTGGTATGATATCCCACGGAAAGGAGGTGGACGCAGTGCCTGCTCTGAAGATTTTTATCAACATGTTTGCAGATTCACTCAACGGTCACGCCGCATTTGCCGTCTATCTGTTCGTCATTATGGATGAGCGCGGGCAAAACCGGCTGAAAAAGCTGCCCGTCCTGCTGCTCTCTCCTCTGGCAGTCTCGTTGATTGCCACGGCCTTCTCCACAGGCACTCCCGATAACTCAATCCTCCGCTACTGTCTCTACTCCGCTCTGATCCTGCTCATGTGTACCCTGTGGGTACGGTGGGCATGGCACATTGGATTTTGGCCGGCCTTTGCCGCAGCATGCATGGCGGGTATACTCCAGGTGGCCGTGTCCTGCCTGTCCCAGATCCTTTCCCTCAGGCTCCCCATTTCCCTGGAGCATGGCCGTCACTTCGCAGTGGTAACGATTGTTTATTTTGTCGTTGTATTGAGCACTTCCGTCCTGTTGTATCGTCTGCGTTTCGGAGCCTGGTTCCGGCTACTGCTGGAGGATGAAAGCAACCAACGCCGGACAGCCCTGCTTCTGTTTGCGCTGGAAGCCGCCATGGAGACATTCCTTCTCCTGCAGAGCGGAATCCGCTCGGACTATCTGGTGCAATATTACTTCCTGACAATGATGATGGCTGTGCTGATGGCCGGGCTGGTGGTCCATCTGGCCCAGCGGTTCGATGCCGCCCGGAAGCTGGAGGCCCAGCGGAACACCATCGCCCGGCAGCAGCTCTACGAGCAGGATCTGGAATCCATCCGCCAGGAGGTGCGTAGATTCCGCCACGACTATAAAAATCTGCTGTCGGGTCTGTCAGAGGCAGCAGCCGGCGGGGAACTGGATCAGCTTCGTACTTCCCTGTCCGAGCTGGATACAGACTTCGACAGACGCATTGGAGAAAAAATCCAGTTCTCAGTCCAGATCGGCAATCTGCTCATTCCCCAGGTAAGGAGCCTTCTGCTGTCCAAGCTGGCAGCTATGAGCGAGAAAGGGATCGACTGCCGTATGGAGGTTCTCTATCCTGTAAAAAAGGTGGGGATTGATATGTGGGATTTCGTGCGATGCCTGGGCATTCTCCTGGACAACGCTGCCGAAGGAGCTTTGGAGACAGAAGCGCCCTGGAATGGAAAATCTTGATGGAAGACTATGACATGAAGGTCATATGCACTGCGGCAGCCCAGGAACTGTTCGATATCTTGGAGGATAACCGCCGGAGCATCTACTTCCTGGATGTGGAGCTGAAGGATGAAGCGTGGGACGGCTTCTCTCTGGGACAGGAACTGCGGCGTCGGGATCCCCATGGCACACTGATCTATATCACCGGCTACGGCGATCTGGCTTGGAAGACCTTCCAATACCACCTGGAGGCATTTGACTATATCGTGAAGGACAAAGAACAGACCGGCCCCTTCGCCGCCCGCTGCCTGGAAGCTGTCCATGCCCGTCTGCAGGACGAATGCCGGGATCCGGCGGAAATATTTTCCCTGCGGTAGGGGGACGGGAATGCCTGCTATCCCGGACCGTGATATACTTCCTCTGACAAACAGGATTAAAAATCGTATTAGAAAGGAGCGTAAACATATAGCAAAGCAAAAAGAGCGCTTTGTGGAGGTTTACTCCCAGGGACTCACCAACGTGGAGAAGATCATCGTGGATACCCAAACCGGCGTGAATTACTTACTGGCCGCTTCCACTCTGACGGCAGGCTGCGGAATGAGCGTCCTGGTAGACGCAGACGGCAAGCCCATCGTCACCCCTATGGATTGATGCAGGTTCAACGAACACAGTATTATATTGATTTTATCTTGTCCGAAACATCAGGCAGTCTTTCTATATGACCTGCCTGATGTTTTGAGTCTGCTATTTTTCAATCCCAGATAATGAACTTCATGAATCTTTTTGCCGCATTGAACACTTTTGCGGACAAATATGCTTTTGCCAGTTTTTTCCTGGAATAGCACCAGACCGGATTTTCTTTTGTTTTATCTGTCAGGAATCTGGTAAAGAACTGTTCCCAACTGGCATATTCACTACTGTCGATATGTTCTTCCGGCTGCTGAAGGATTGATGTACTATTGAATTGCCGAAACACATTCTATATGTTTTTGTTTGGACAATTCTGTAAAAAACTGATAACCGCTGTCCGAGCCAAATCTTCTGTACTCACGAATCAGATCAATCAATACCGTTTTTCCAGAACCGCTGTCTCCTGTAAAAATCGTAATGTTTCTTTTTATCCGAAAGTCATATTTCACTTTCCTGGTTTCTACAATTACCCTGTATGCACCTTTCATTTTTCGCTACTCCTGCTCCATTTCGTTTAAGTATTTACTGGCTACAGGAATCAGTTCTTTCATAGAATGTACGATTTCCCCGCCGTTTTTTATTTCAAATACTGTGTCCTTCCCAAATCCCATCATATGTCTGAGATTGATTGTCAGATCCTTTTTCTTCCCTATTTCCAGTATCCATTTTGCACAGTTATCTCCGCAGGTTGACGCATTGAATATTTTATCTGATTCATTCAGCATCAATAATAATGTTTTCACGCCCCCTGATAACCGCTCAGGCGGAATTTGTCCCAGAACCGGACTGTTGATACATTCTCCGCTCAAAACCTCTGAATCATCAATGTCCCGGATCATCTCTTTTGCAAGTTCGGAATCAAACCACTCCGACCCATACGTATTTTTAAAATATACGCTTGTATTATAAATGCTGTTCTCAACATCCCCCGTAAATAATTGTAAGCATAAGATACCTCCTCATTTTTTCACAATGATAGTGATTCTGAACGAACCTGTAACCACAATGCTTTTATGTGCATCCTCCTGACCGATCAGCGTAGTATTCAGCCGGGATGTGACACGGAACCACTACGCTTCGATCGTAACCTCCCCAAATGCTTTCAAAAACTGCTTCCTCCCATACCCTGCAAACTCTACTTCCACCATCATCTCATCTTCCGACACCAGGATTCCCTCCCCATACTTCGAGTGTCTTGCATGCTTCACGGCTGTTTTCTTCTCTTCCTCCTGCTCTCTTTTTTCCCGGATCTGTTCCTGAACCTCCCGGCGGAGCTGCTGCAGATTACTCCTCTTCTCCCCCTCACTGCGCAACTCCTCCCACTCCAAGAGGTGAGGCGGGAGCATCCGCAGATACCGGCTGTATTCCCCGGAAACCCTGGGCTCTCCCGGGTTGGTATAGTAGGACAGTTCCAGTTCATCCTTCGCCCGGGTCATCCCCACGAAGAACAGTCTCCGCTCCTCTTCCTCCTGCTCCATACTCTGGCTGTGAAGCGGGATCAGCCCCTGGTTCATCCCGATCAGGAATACAGTCTCAAATTCCAGCCCTTTTGATGCATGCAACGTCATCAGCTTCACAGTATCTCTGAGAAAAATAGCATTCCCGATTTCATCATGATTTCCTGTAAAATCACTCTCTTCCGTTTCTCCATCCCCGCTCAGCAGATTCACCCCATACAGCGCCGACCGATTCACAAATTCCCTGGTTCCATCAATCAGTCCGCAGTCTTTTTCTCTGCAATATCGGCAGATTTTTTCCAGAAGCTTTAACACCAGCTTTTCATCCTCGTAATAGGAAGATGCCGTCGGATGTAGCGCTTCCTTCAATCCAAAATACGCAAATACCTCCGCTGCCCCGGGAACTGTTTCGCTTTTCTTCCATTCTTCCTGCTCCTGAAATTCCATCATCCTCCGGTACAGCAGAACACTGTCCCGTTTTTGTTCCTGAATGATCTTCTTCGCTTTCGCCCGGGTACACTTTTCCCCGTACTGCGGATCGGCAAGCACATCCATCCCCACCTGCCCATCCGCAGGATTGACAGAAAACCGCAGCACCCTGATCAGCCAGTCCAGTACCGGAATATCCCTGACAGTCTTCCGTACAGATACTTCATAGGGGATCTGCTGCCTCTCAAATACCTTTTCCAAAATCTCCGACTGTTTCTGCAACCGGTAAAATACCGCGATCTCACCGTATGCCCTGCCGCTGTCATGAAGCGCGCGGATCCGCTCCGCCAGGTATTCCGCCTCCTGAAATGGATCATAGTGGTTCTTTACAATGATCTTTTCCCCTGTCTCCCGGCTGCTCTGGATTCCTGTGCCGGACTGCAGGAATCGGTTTGCCGCTTCCAGGATGGACGCACTGGAACGGTAATTGACAGGAAGGGACAGCTCCTTTGCCTGAAAACGATGTTTCAGAAGATAGAACATATTCTCCCCCGTTCCCCGCCAGCTATAGATCACCTGATTCGGATCCCCCACTGCAAACAGTCTGGTATCTTTCTCTTTCAGGGCTTCCAGAAATTCAATCTGCAGCGCATCGCTGTCCTGTACTTCATCCACGATGATCCATTGCGGATGCCAAAGCGATGCCGGCTTTTCCCCATATTCCCCCGGCAATTCCTTTGTCCGGCCTTCCCTGGTATATGACATTTCCTTTTCTGATACAGAATTCCCCGTTCTCCCGGCCAGCAGCAATTTTGTGCACACCCGCAGCAAATCGGAAAAAGACATTTTATTCTGCTGCTTCTTTTCCGCTTCCAGCAGCGGATACAGCAAAAACAGATCGTCCTTATATCTGCTGCTTTCCTTGCCCCGCAGATATCCCTGATACTCCTGCTCCAGACGTTTTTTCAATCGGTTCTTGTACTTCACCTTCAGCTTTTGCGCCGCGATCACCTCCGCCGCCAGATCCGCCTCTTCATCCGGACTGATCACCGTGAACTCCCGGTTCCATCCCATCTGCTCCACGGGAAGCTGATTTTTCAGCAAATGCAGCGCCACACTGTGAAATGTACCGAATCCCCGCACCTGCTCCCCGGACAGGCCGTTTTCCTTTTTTCTCAGCCTGCCGATGATCTCATCCGCCGCCTTATTGGTAAACGTCAGAACAACCATCTCTTCTAACGGAACCGATTTTTCATAATGCAGATACAGGATTTTCGCGATCAGCACCGTGGTCTTCCCGCTGCCCACATTGGCATTCACAACACAAGACGGCGACTCGTCCAGCACCGCTTCCATCTGATATGGATTCAGATGCTTCCACTCTTCTTTAAAATCTGTCTTCATCACTTCTCGATTCTTTCTTTTTTCTGCATCAACAGGCAAGAAATCTTCCATGCGCGCGTTCATACCGATGCCCGGCACAAACGATCATGAAAATTTACTGTTGAGCTTTTGCAATCATATTTTTGTATAATGTCTCTGCAGCTTTTCTTTCCGCTTTTTGTTCTCTTCTGTATTCTCCTCCGCAATCACTTCCACCCTCATATCAGAAGGACACTGTACATGCCTGAACAATAGATTCTCCAGCTCCTGCATGTTTTCCGGTTCCTCAATCCATGCTTTATAAAAGGAGCTCTTTACTGTCAGCATCAGACGGCCTCCGGACACTTCCACACGTTTTACGGTCTGCAGGAAGGCCGCGCCGTCTTCTCCATTTTGCACCGCATTTTCGCAAAGCTCTGCCCATTGTTCCGGCAATTTTGAAAATGCATATTCTTTTCGAACGATCGGCCGCTCCTTCTCCGCATATTTCCCGCCGTACTGAGGCGGTTCGCTCTTTTCTTTCAGATTTTTCAGCCCCCACAGTACCATGTTCTTATCCAGGCTGTAATCCCCCACGCAGGCAGGACAGCCATTTTCACAGGCGCACCCGCTGACCATGCGGATGGCATTGTCAATGATCTGCGGCACCAGATCATAAATTTTTTCCGAATACCCCAGTCCGCCGTCATACCGGTCATAGATATACAGCGCAGCCTGCTGCCCGAACGCATTCGGCTCCTGAGAATGCGCCGAGCCGGACTGATATCCCTCCTCAGATTCTGTATTCAGAGGCATGATCTCATTGCCCAGGCACGCCGCTTCTTTCGGCGCACATTTATTTCCGGCATCTCCGGAGTCCTCCCGGAGCATCACGCCGCCGGAGATCACCGCGTCAATGTCCTCCCGTGCCGTCATTGTAACCATCATAGCCGCATTCTTTATGGCATGGGAAATGCCTTCGAAATGGTCATTCAGCACCAGCTCCCCAGCCGCGTTCGGCAGCAGCAGGCTATGGTACACTTCGATCACATTCTGAGGAATCTCCATCCAGGTACTCTCGGTATCATAATCCTTATGCAGAACCTCCGGAAGCTGCACATATCCCAGGTTCTGATGATTATGGAACTGCAGCTTCTTGAACATGTAGATCATTTCATTGATATTGATGTCCCCAAAATACACCCGTGTCCGCCCAAACTCCGTCTCTTCGAATACCTGCAGGATCTTCGTATCCATTTCCCCGGCCGGAACCGTATAGTAATTTCCGGAAAATGGGACGGCTGCGGCAGTCCGGCTGACCAGATCCAGCGTCAGCACCTCGTAAAGCGCTCCCTCATGCATATAGACCGCCCCCGGATGCAGTTCGTGATAGGCCTGGGATTCGTCCATTTCCGTGATCACTCTTGAACCGTATGGCTCCTGGATCTGCTGTCCGGATTCCCCGCTTTCATCCAGGATCAGCTTAAACCGCGTCTGATCCATATTCCGCAGGCTGTAATCCCCTGCCGGAAATGCCGGTCCGGCCCAGGCGAAGCGTCCCGAAATCGATTTTACCTCTTCCGCGTTCAGCAGCACCGGAAGGATCTCCCCCAGGTCCGGAAACAGTCCGATATCATCCATCGTCAGCGGCATTTCCGCCGCAGCCGCACGGACATGGGACAGCTCGATCAGCAGATTGTTCGGATCCACAATGGCATTTTCGCTCTGCATGGAAAAGAGCCATTCCGGATCGACCGCAATGTACTGGTCAAAGGGCTGGTTCGCAAGGATCAGATAGTTGACGCACTTTTCCCCGTTTCTCCCGGCCCGCCCGGTCTGCTGCCAGAAGGAAGCCCGGGTTCCCGGATAGCCGGCAAGCACCGTGGAATCCAGCTTCCCAATGTCGATACCCAGCTCCAGCGCATTGGTCGAGACCAGTCCGGACAGCTCCCCTTCCAGCATCTTCCGCTCGATTTCTTTTCGTTCCAACGGCGTATATCCGCCCCGGTAACCTGCGATCCGGCTGCTTCCTCCGTTCCCCCAAAATGCGGCCATATCCAGCTTGTCCCTGGTTTCCTTTAAAATGACCTCCACGTTTCTCCGTGATCTCGCAAATGCAATGAAATTCCGCTCGTTTTCCACCAACCGGCAGACCACCTCCGACGCAATGGACGAAGCCGACTTTCTCCCGTATATCTTGTCATGGGAGCCTTTGATCAGGGGAGGCTGAATGATCCGGTATTCCTTTTCCGGAGCCGGAGAACCATCCTGATCGATCAGCACAAACGAGGCCCCGCAGATCAGTTCCGCCAGCTCCACCGGATTTGCAATGGTAGCCGAACTGCACAGAAACTGCGGCGCGGACTGATAATAATTGCAGATCCGTTTCATACGGCGGAAGAGATTGGTCAGGTGTGCGCCGAAGGCCCCCCGGTAGCTGTGCAGTTCATCGATCACTATGTATTTCAGATTGGAAAAAATAAAATCGAATCCGTATTTGCTGTGGTTCGGAAGAAACGCAGAGTTCAGCATTTCCGGATTGGTCAGGATGATATTGGCGCTTTTGCGGATCCGACTGCGCTCTGCCGGCGCGGTGTCGCCGTCGTATACCCCTGCCGAGATCCGCCCCGGGCCGAAGTATTCCAGGATCGGCTGTATCGCCCGGTACTGGTCGCTGGCAAGCGCCTTGGTAGGATAGATAAACACCGCTCTTGTCAGCGGGTTTTCCAGAATCCGCTGCAGAACCGGCAGAAGGAAGCTGAGTGTCTTGCCGCTGGCGGTTGAGGTTGTGATGACCGCGTTTGCGCCGCACATAGCTGTCTCATACATCTCCGCCTGATGGGTATAGAGCCGGGGGATGCCGCGTGTATTCAGATATTCTCGAATCTCCCTGCACAGAAAATCCGGGAAATCCGCATAAGCGGCAGATTTTTCCGGAATGATCTTTCTGTAGATTATCAGGTTGTCCATCGCTGTTCCTCCCCTTATTCTCGCCCAACGTCATTTCACAATTCCCTGTTCTACCGGTACAATCGGATTGTCGGCAATCATAATATGATTCGGTCCCAGTTCTTCCATTCACCGTCAATCGCATCGCTTATTTTATTCAGGATGCCGCTCATAGCAGCCGGAATTTCTCGTGTTTCCGGCAGCGATGCATTTACAATAATGTCAACCTGTGTACCGTCAAAGGGCATACTGTATTTTTGATTCATAGCCAGAAAGCCTTTGGAATGGGAAAGCATTTCCGTTGTCGGGATAAATACGGATTGGATATTGAGTCCCAGCCATTCGTCATAATGGAAAATCCCGTTATGAGAAAGGCTGTCCTCAAAACTGTGCTCTCCGTCAGAAATCTTATAATAACAAAAATCTTCCTTATTCGTCGTGTTCTTTAACGCTTCGTTATCTTTCAGTTTATCTGAGAAAAAATGCAGCAAACGATTTGTCTTTCTTTCATCCGTCTGTTCATTGGACCATTGGGTGGCTGCATAGATCATCTTAAGCAATGTGGTCTTTCCCACTCCATTTTCGCCGATCAAAACATTGATTCCATCGCAAAATTCCAGTTGGAATGCATCGCGGAGCACATCCCCTGCTTTTATTCCGGTCTTGCAATCATCATTCTGATTTCTCCACTGCCGTCTAAATACCATAACATTCATGACTTCGATTGACTTAATTGCCATATATACCAGCCTCCATCTGTTTCCCAGAAACTGTTGGGAAATATCTTAATATCTGTGTAAATACATTGCTGTTCACATAGTGTCGTACACTCGCCGCACGGCATCCGGCCAGAGTGTAAACAATAACGTAAATACGGAGCAGATATTAAAATTATATCATATGCCTCCCCGCTTGTGTGAAAATATTTTGTCATTCAGAAAAAGTCCATCTGCCCTCTCCGCCCCATCACTGCATTGACCAGATGCCATACAGCGAATGCACGGCACCGTGTCAACCTGATCGAGATTTCTGCGGGAACTCCCCGTCCACCGCCGTCTGCGCCGGCCCGTCGATCAGTCTTCCCCGATAGTCAAACCTGGATCCATGGCACGGGCAGTCCCAGCTTTTCTCATCCGGGTTCCAGGTCAGCTGACAGCCCATGTGGGGACATTTTACGGACACTGCAAATACCTGACCATCCTCCGCTTTATAGACTCCAGCCTTTTCCCCGTGGTACTCTACCACCCCGCCGTGTCCCGGTTTTAACTGGTCCAGCTTTTCCTTCGGAGGAATCAATTTTTGTTTCAATAAATTCGCTGCCGCATAGGTTCCTTCCGTAAGAAAGGGTTTCGCGGACGTCACAAGATGAAGTCTCTGGGGAGAAAATACCTCCCCGCATGGATTTTCCCGTCTGCAGATCTGATCTGTGAGCAGCACAGCGGCGGCCATAGACGAAGTCATCCCCCACTTTCCGAATCCTGTTGCTACAAACCAATCCTCCGTCTTCCTTCCAAACTGTCCGATATAGGGAATCCCGTCCAATGTCATGCAGTCCTGTGCGGACCAGGGAATCACATTTTCTTCTTTGTTCCAGCACTTTTCCGGCCAATACATTTCCGCCTGATGCAGCAGAAATTCATACTGCCCTCCCATGGGATTTTCCCCGGTCCTGTGGTTTCCACCTCCCAGCAGCAGCATGTCCCCGGCAGGCCGGAAGGACAGCCCGTCCCGGTCAATGCCAAGGTACATCCCATGCAGGGTCTGCGCTTCTTTCAATGCCAAGACATAACTCCGTTCCTGGTGCATCCGCAGGAAATAATACCCGGGCCGGTTGACAAATGGATAATGGCAGGCAAATACTACCTTTTCCGCCTCCACGGTCCCCCTGCTTGTTGTCAAAAGGTGCGGCTTCATCCGCAGCACCTTTGTTTTCTCATAAACCTGGAGATTTTCCGCAATGGCCTGGAGAAATTTCAGCGGGTGAAAACATGCCTGATCATAACAGAACAACGCTTCCTCCACTGCAAACGGAAGGTCTGTCCTTTTTTTCAGTTCTACCGGCAGCCCCAGCTCCTTTGCCGCATAGTATTCGTCCCGCAGCGTCCTGCCGTTTTCCTTCGTATACAGACAGGCCGGACATTCCTCCCAGTCGCAGTCGATCTTATATTTGTCAGTCAGGATCTTGTACCGCCTGATCGCCTCCTGATTGATCTTCGCGTATTGCTCCGCCTGTTTTTTGCCCGCGCATTTCATAAGCTTCTGGTAGATCAGGCCGTGCTGTGACGTCACCTTTGCCGTTGTATGCCCGGTCTGTCCGCTCCCGATCCGGTCCGCCTCCAGAACGACGCACTGCCGCCCGCTCTGCTCCAGAAAATGAGCCGTCAGTATCCCGGCCAGCCCGCCTCCTACGATTGCAATATCCGTGCTGATATTTCCAGGCAGCTCCGGCCTCGCCGGTATGGCTGTGGACCGCTGCCAGATTGATTCCCTATGCATGCCGCTGCACCTCTCTTATATGATCGTCTGTTACCGTCTTCCATTTGGAACTGCCAGCCTCACAATAGTATAAAAGATCGGCTGACAGCCTTTCCGTTTAGCATGCGCGGATTTCCATAAAATATGTCACTGAAACTGTAAAAATTCCGCCTGTGTGGTTGAATGTGCTAACAGGATCGTGCCATATGACACGGGAATATCCATTCGTAAACACCGTGAAATTCCTTGTTGAAATCCTGTGAACAGCTGTACTATAATCTAAGAGGAGCATTGCTGATCGCAGTACGTACAAAAAAACAGGGAGCTGAACCATGATAAATTATACATTTGCCAGAGAAATTTTTGAATCCTACTTAAATGATTATGACCGCGCGGATGACAAGGTCCGTTTAAAGATCATCCATACCTACGGCGTTGTGGGGCAAGCCGCGGGTATTGCCCGACGGATGCGGCTTTCCGATGAAGATACAGAACTGACGAAGCTGATCGCCCTCCTCCATGATCTGGGCCGTTTTGAACAGCTTCGGCGTTTTGACAGCTTCGAGCCTGATACGATGGACCATGCGGCCTATGGAGTGCAGGTGCTCTTTGAGGAACACAGGATCCGAAAATTCCTGCCGGAAAACACCTGGGACCCCATTATCCGTACCGCCATTGCAAAGCACAGCGATTACTGCCTATCCGGTGTGACCGATACCAGGACTCTGCTCCACGCCCGGATCATTCGTGACGCAGACAAGCTGGACAACTGCCGGGTAAAGCTGGCCGATGCCACGGAAACATTTCTCGGGGCTTCCCCGGAAGAAATCGGGGCGCAGGAGATCACTCCCGCGATCTATGCTTCTATATTCCGAAACCAGTGCATCCTCTCCGCAGACCGCAAGACTCTGATGGATTATTGGGTCTCGTATATTGCCTATTTTTTTGATATTAACTTTCGGGAAAGTATGGATATTATTGTAGAAAATGATTATATCTCCAGGATCATCCGACGGATTCCCTATTCGAATCCGAACACGGCGAAACAGATGAATGAGATTGAACATTATGTAAAAAACTATGCGGAAAGGTTTTCCTAACCCGGAGGAACCAGAAAAGCTCTTGAAAAGATTTCCAACTGCAGGGTTGGAAATTTCTTTGCCGCTTTGTGCAAGAAATTGCTTCTAAATTTAAACTGCGCTTTCGTCACGTATAGGAACGGTGTTCCGAATATCAGCATATCCGGAACACCTCATGATCAAAAAAATATGGAAATCATCGGATCTCCCCACAGAACTGCAGCAGCCATGCCCGCACACAGGAACGGCCCGAAAGCGATCCGGGTCTTTCGGTCTGCTTTTTTTATGAACAGCAGCCAGCTCCCATACGCCGCCCCCAAAAATACCGCAATCCCCAGTGCCAGCAGGCTGTATCTCCACCCCAGGAATCCACCGCAGGCCGCCATGAGCTTTATATCCCCTCCGCCGAAAGCTCCCGGTACACACAATGTAAGCACCAGAAGCAAAAGGCTGGCGGAACACATGCCAAACAGCCGGTTCGGCAATCCGATCTCCGGAAAAAGAGGAATGGAAAACAGACTGACACCCAGTACGGCAAGCACAAGCTTATCCGGGATTGTCCTTGTTTTTCCATCGGTCCATGCCGCTGCCGTCAGCACACCAAAAAACAGACACAGTATCGCGGCTCTTCCCGCAGGATACCATCGCTGTACAAACAGATCTGAATTTAAAATAAAATGATTGATCAAACGTAATTCTCCCTAAGCTTTCCAAAATCATTCCGCCAGCGTCCGGAACAGCCCCTTCACAGTCGGATAGATCTGACGGAACTTCTGATACCGCTCCTCATACTTCGCCACAAGCTCCGCCTCCGGCTCCACGGTATCTACCACCTTCACAAGCTTCTCTGCCGCTTCCTCCACACTGCTGTATTCTCCGCAACCCACCGCAGCCAGGATTGCGCCGCCGTATCCCGGGCCTTCCTCGCTTTCGATCACATCCACCTTCAGATTCATCACATTTGCAATGATCTTCTTCCAAAGCGGACTCTTTGCGCCGCCGCCGCAGATCTTGGTGCGCTCGATCCGAATCCCCAGGCTCCGGGCCACCTCCAGAGAATCCCTCAGTCCGAATGCCACGCCTTCCAGAACCGCCTGAGTCATATCCTCCCTGGTGGTATCCATGGTCATTCCGATAAAGGTTGCCCTTGCCTGCGGGTCATTATGCGGGGAGCGTTCTCCCATCAGATAAGGCAGATAGAACACCTGGTTCTCTCCCAGCTTTTGGATCGCTTCCTGCTCTTTTGCGTACTCCGCGGTCTTCAGGATCTCATCCATCCACCACTTGTTGCAGGAGGCCGCGCTCAGCATACAGCCCATCAGGTGATAATGTCCGTCTGCATGGTCGAAAGAATGGAGCGCATTGTGGGCATCCACTCCGAAGGATCTGCTGGAAATAAAGATGGTCCCGGAGGTTCCCAGGGAAATGTTGCACATCCCGTCGCCCACGGTTCCCGTTCCTACGGCTGCAGCCGCATTGTCTCCGGCTCCGGCAATGACCTTTACCTGCTCCGGCAGACCGAGTTCCTTGGCAAGCTCCTCCTTTACCGTACCGACCGCTTCATAGCTTTCAAACAGCTTCGGAAGCTGCGCCTCCGTGATTCCGCAGATCTCCATCATTTCTTTTGACCAGCAGCGGTTCTTCACATCCAGAAGCAGCATGCCGGAAGCATCGGAATAATCGGTGCAATGTACGCCGCTCAGCCGATAAGCAAGATAATCCTTGGGCAGCATGATCTTCACGATCTTTGCAAAATTGTCCGGTTCTTTGTCCTTCATCCAGAGGATTTTCGGTGCCGTAAATCCTGCAAATGCGATATTTGCCGTATATTCCGACAGCTTCTCCTTTCCGATCACCTCATTCAGATAATCCGTTTCCTTTCCTGTCCGTCCGTCATTCCAGAGGATCGCCGGACGTATGACCTGATCCCGCGCGTCCAATACGACCAGTCCGTGCATCTGTCCGCCGAAGCTGATACCTGCAATCTGGCTCTTATCGCAGTCCCGGATCAGTTCCTTGATTCCGCTGACAGACTGTGCATACCAGTCCTCCGGATTCTGCTCCGACCAGCCCGGATGCGGAAAATACAGCGGATACTCCTTCGAAACGATATTGCGGATCTTTCCCTTTTCATCCATGAGAAGCAGCTTCACAGCCGAGGTGCCAAGATCTACTCCGATATATAACATCTGTTTTTCCTCTCTTTCTCCTGAACAGGTCGGATGCTCCAGGGAGCCTCCGACCTGCTCATCCATTCTCAAAATCTATTCTGTCCTGCTTCTTATTTCCACGGATTCTCTGTCGGATAGCGTACTCCTGCAGGCTGGTTATATCCGATCTCTTCTACCGGTACCCCGATATACTTGAATACCTCAAACAATGCTTTTCCATAGTTGCCGAATGCCACCGCGCCGTGATGCGGATAATTGCCCTCGATCAGGACATGACGGTAGAATCTGCCCATCTCCGGGATCGCAAATACACCGATCGCACCAAAGGAGCGGCTGGCTACCGGAAGCACCTCGCCCTGTGCAATGTATGCACGCAGCTTGTTGTCCGCAGTGCTCTGCAGGCGGTAGAACGTGATGTCGCCGGGCTTGATATCGCCTTCCAGAGTTCCCTGCGTCACTTCCTCCGGAAGAGACCTTGCCATGATGAGCTGGTATCTCATCTCACAGAAGGACAGCTTGCTGGATGCCGTATTGCCGCAGTGGAAGCCCATGAAAGTATCCTTGTGGGTGTAGGAATACGTTCCTTCAATCTCTTCCTTGTACATATCTGCCGGAACGTTGTTGTTGATATCCAGCAGCGTTACCGCATCCTGGCTGACTACGGTTCCGATAAATTCGCTCAGTGCCCCGTAAATATCTACCTCGCAGGATACCGGGATTCCCTGTGCGGTCAGACGGCTGTTCACATAGCAGGGTACGAATCCGAACTGGGTCTGGAACGCCGGCCAGCATTTGCCTGCAATCGCCACATATTTGCGGTAGCCCTTGTGGTCCTCGATCCAGTCCTTCAATGTGATCTCATACTGCGCCAGCTTTGCCAGGATCTCCGGCTTCTTATTGCCTGCGCCCAGCTCTTCTTCCATTTCCTTTACAACAGCCGGAATCCTTTCGTCTCCCGCATGCTTATTAAATGCTTCAAACAGATCCAGCTCGGAATTTTCCTCAATCTCCACGCCCAGGTTGTAAAGCTGCTGGATCGGAGCGTTGCATGCCAGGAAATTCAGCGGACGGGGGCCGAAGCTGATGATCTTTAAGCTGCTCAGACCAATGACCGCTCTTGCAACAGGACGGAATTCCGCGATCATATCCGCGCATTCCTCCGCAGTCCCGATGGGATATTCCGGAATATACGCTTTTACACCGCGTAGCTTCAGATTGTAGCTGGCATTGAGCATACCGCAGTAAGCATCCCCTCTTCCCTGGATCAGGTTGCTCCCTGTCTCCTCCGCAGCGGCTACAAACATCTTCGGTCCGTCAAAATGCTTTGCAAGCAGGGTCTCGGAAATCTCCGGTCCGAAGTTTCCAAGGTATACTACCAGCGCGTTGCAGCCTGCTTTTTTGATATCCTCCAGAGCCTGTACCATATGGATCTCACTCTCCACGATACAGATCGGACATTCATAGATATCCTCTTCCCCATATTTTGCCTTATAAGCCTTCATCAAGGCTTCCCTTCTGGATACGGAGAGGCTCTCCGGGAAACAATCTCTGCTCACTGCTACAACACCGATTTTCAATTCTGGCATATTCTTCATAGTATGTACTCACCTTTCTTTTTTATTGATATCTGCCCGAAACCGCCCATACACTGCTTCCTGGCTGCTCTGAACAGCTGCGGCAGCTCACCATACAGTCACAAAAACAACATCCGTTCTCTCATACCCGAGGGCACCCATTATGGCCATCCGGCCGGTTCACAAGGTATCCTCACCTACACAATACTGATATTCTCACCCTTCAGCCCGCAGAATGCGCCTTCAATCCCGGCTTCCGAATGTGCGATCAGCCATTTATTCTTTGCCGTGATCAGCCGGTCTTCCCCTGACTCTCCAATCGGGAAGGTCCGTTCCGTATTGGTCCCTGCCGGAAGGATCACCACGCAGCGGAATCCCCCTTCCGCCGCCGTACAGGGCGCATAATGCAGGGTCGTGGCATACATCTCCACTACCGTACCCGCAGGTACAAAAAATGCCTCCGCCAAAGAAGTCTCATACGTATAGTCCGCCTGGATATCCTGCTGCGCACCTAAGAGCAGGATCATATCTGTCACTGCGATGTTGACCTCACTGGAACGGTGATATTCCAAAGCATTGAGCTTATGATTATCCCCGTTGCAGTATCCGATCTGGATGGGCAGTCCGCCAAAGGCACGGTTCCGAAAGCTTTCTGCTTCCGGCAGCGCTTCCAGCTCTTCCACGGACGGAACGTAGATCACTTCTTTCGGCAGAGGCGTATGCTCCATCTCTTTCAAAATCCTGGCAAGGTCATAGCCTTCCAGAACCTTTCCATACCTGCCAAAGGAATGGTCTGTTACTTTCTGAATGTTCATCATGGTTCCTCCTTGTATTTTTGTCAGTTTTCACTTCTATGAAACCATAATAACAATTTTTTTTATACTTATCCACCAATAACTTAGCTAATCCATGTCACTTTCTTGTCTTTTTGTTACTGGTCAGGGTGTGACATGTGGCTTCTTTTCTCTCTCTGCATACCGCGGTACTCGCTGGGCAGCATCCCATACTTCTTCTGAAATGCCTTGGCCAGAGCCTTGCTGTTCGGAAATCCGTTGTTCATCGCGGTCTCGCTGATGGTATGCTCCGTATTGGCAAGCTCCTGAAACGCACGCTCCACACGGATGCTCTGCAGATATGACTTATAATTGATGCCCGCATATTTTTGGAACATCCGCGACAGATAGGTTGTAGAATATCCAAAAATCTCCGCCAGCGCTTCCAGAGATAATTCCGACGCATAGTTTTCCTTGATATAATCTGCGATCAGTGACAGACGGTTCAGCTTCTTGTGCCATTTCACCATATCCGGCGT
Source organism: Lachnospiraceae bacterium (assembly GCA_910575475.1). GTDB lineage: Bacteria > Bacillota > Clostridia > Lachnospirales > Lachnospiraceae > Schaedlerella. The sequence goes on from CAJTGD010000003.1 coordinate 138,225, forward strand.
CACATCGGTCTCCCGGTATTCCGTCACCAAAAGATGAAGCAGCATGTAGTACAGCCCCTTTACCTTCATCTCATACCCGCAGGCCCGTTCCTCGTATGCACCGAAGATATCCCCGATCAGCTTCATGACCTGCCCGTCCTGCGGCAACGGATCGTGTGTGAACCGGATGAACTGCTCTCCGGTGTAATAATCCTCAAATGTTTTCAACGGAATCTGCAGCACGATCGTCCGATTCGGTTCGGGCGAGTCTACTGAGTGGATCTCGTTGGAATTCACCAGCATAAATTTTCCTGTCCCCAGAGGAAATATCTCCTCATTCAGATAAAATTTTAATGTGCCCTCATATACCGCAAATAATTCTATGGATCTGTGCCAGTGCTTATCCCGAAAATAATTACCCTCCCCGCCTTCGAACAGAAATACTTTGAACGGAAGGCCCTGGTTCGGCATGATCAATTCATGACTAAATTCCATAATCTACACCACGTTTAATCTTCCTGATTCCTGTTAATAAACCATCTTGCAATATCGATTGCTTTATACTTTTTCATAACGGGCACCTTCTTTTTTTACTATATTTCAGTAATTTTCTATTTCCTACTATATCACATGCCGGATATCATGTCAACGCCTTTTCAGAACATATGTTCTTTAAATATAAAATACATTAAGTTGCCATCTATCTCATAAACCGTTATACTATATGTTTGAAAACAGATTATCGCACGCATATCATTCCAATCCGGAGGTCCGCCATGAAATATGATTGCCTCATTATAGATGATGAAAAGCTCCTCGCAGACAGCACAACCGAATATTTTAACCTGTTCGGCGTAAAAACGGCAGCGGCATACAGCGTATCCGAATGCCTGCAGTTTTTTCAGGAAAATAGTGCCCAGCTTCTTCTGCTGGACATCAACCTGGGGGACGGCAGCGGCTTTGAACTGTGCAGGGAGCTGCGCCAAAAGACAGACGTTCCCATCCTGTTCATCTCCGCTCGCACAAGCGATGACGACCAGATCATCGCGCTCAATATCGGAGGCGACGACTATATACAAAAGCCCTACTCCCTGAGTGTCCTGCTTGCAAAAGTAAAAGTCGTTCTGAAACGGTACGGCGAAGCTGCCTGCTCCGTCTACTCTGATGACTGGCTGACCGTTGATCTTGATACCAGGCAGGTAACCGCCGGAGGACGCCCTGCCAGACTGACTGCTCTGGAATTCCGGCTGCTCTCTTACCTGATCCGGCATGAAAATAAGGTCATCTCAAAACAGGAGCTGTTTGAAAATGTCTGGGAGGATAAGTTCACAGGAGACGGAACGCTGAATGTGCATATTCGGAAAATACGGGAAGCCATTGAACGGACTCCCGGCAAACCGGAATATATTCTTACGGTCTGGGGCGACGGCTACAGGTTTTGCGGAGGGCGAAAATGAAAACACACAGACTATTGTTCAGCCTGATCTTCCTTTTTTCAGCAGAGATTACCGCTCTGCTGATATTTGCGGCGCAAGCTCCTGATGTGTCCCTGGACGCCATAGCCGTCAACGAAGCCGTCCAATCCGTACAGGAACACTGGACAGATTTAAAAAGTGCTGCCCTGAACGAGGCAAACCGGCAGCCCGGCAGCGAAATGGCTTTGGAAAATGATGCCGGATATCGAAATCCGACAGAATTGGATTTTGTCGTACTGAACCTGGAAGAAGAGGTCCTGTTCCGGACAAGATCCGGATTAAGTGAAAGCATCCATGCGGCGGTCATTCACAGAGATGCCATCCTGGATATCGAATCGGACGGTTCCATTATGGGAAAAATCCTCATTTACAATAACGATGCGCAGATCCTGCAGACCCGGAAACAGGCAGTAATCTTCTTTTTATCGGCTGTCTTATGCATCCAATGCGGCATCATGATCTGGTATTTCTTTTATTTGAACCGCACCGTGATCCGGCCCTTCCGGAAGCTGAAAGGGTTTGCGGAACGGGTCGCAGGCGGCAATCTTGATGTTCCTCTGGAAATGGACAGAGGAAACCTCTTCGGCGCATTTACAGAGAGCTTTGATATCATGCGCTCCGAACTGAAAAAGGCGCGGATCGCAGAGGCCGAAGCCAATGCGGCCAAGAAAGAGCTGGTAGCCAAGCTTTCCCATGACATCAAAACACCGGTGGCAAGCATCAAGGCTGCTTCCGAAGTCGGCGCCGCACTTGCGGAAAAGGCTGCGTCGGAGCTGGCGCCCGATCCGCTGCCTGCACAGCTTCTCGAGAATTATACACAGATCATCCGCAAGGCCGACCAGATCAATTCACTCATAACCAACCTGTTTACTGCCACGCTGGAGGAACTCCGCCAGCTGACCGTAACTCCCTCGGACATGCCAAGCCGTGAACTGAGGGAAATTTTTGAAAGTGCAGATTATCTTCACCGCGCGGCCATTCCTCACATCCCTGACTGTCTTTTATACGCAGACCGTCTCCGTCTGCAGCAGGTGTTTGACAACCTCTTTGCTAATTCTTACAAATATGCGGGTACGAAGATCGTTCTGTCCGTTTCCCGAAAGGAGCGCTGTCTTGCCGTCAGCATGGAGGACTACGGAGGCGGTGTCCCGGCGGAAGAGCTGCCTCTCCTGATGGAGAAGTTCAAACGCGGAAGCAATGCCGCCAACACAGAAGGCGCCGGTCTGGGACTCTATATTTCGGACTATTTTATGAAAGAAATGCACGGAAAGCTTCTTCTGGAAAATGGGCAGAATGGACTGAAAGTGACTGTCCGCATCGCATTCAGCGGATTTTAATCCCCAGGGTCATCCCTTAATACCTGCTCCTGGACAGCCCTCCATTGCCTGCTGGATTTAAGGAATCTTTAAAATTTCAACTTTGTGTGTAAATATGAGCATTCTACATATTTTACTGTAATCCCTTGTAAACACTGGGTTTTTGGAACATTAATAACCTCTTTCTACTTCATGAAAATATGAATAAACTTTAAATACGTTAGCGACAGATTAGCGACAAAACACGCGGCCCGGAATAAACTTCAATCCCGGGCCGCAGGCGTCCTTAATCCTGCGCGCAAATAAAGACATATTGCCTTCTGTTTCTTCTAAGTAAACTCCGCAGCAGGACAGACAGGATTCGAACCTGCACGCCCTGCCGGGCGGCCGCCGGTACCGGCGCACCTTCCCATTCAGTCACTGTCCGGTTGCGGAGCCTGTTTTGCAGTACAGCGTTAAGAACGTTTCATGACATTCTTTAAATCCTTAAATTCATCCTCTGTCAACTTGATGCTGTCTGCGATCCCCCTGCATACCTTTTTGATCACATTCTTTTCTTTGCCATTTGTAAAAGCGTGGACAGACTGCCCGTCAAAATAATACTGTGTTTTCGTTCCTTCTACTGATAAAATGCATCCCATGTCTTTTCCTCCTGCCTTGTTCTCTGCTTCCTTATTCTCTGCTGCCTTGATCCCGAATGCCGCCAGCACCCCTGCGGCGATATCGTCCATCCGGGTGTTAAATATCTTCACATCTTCGGCGTTGGTGATAAAGCCAAATTCCACCAGACGGTATCCATATCCACGCATAGCTGCCCTTTCCGGATTCGCCAGGTTATTCCTTCCCACAATCATCTGGCTCCGTCCCGGCAGGATCTCTGCCAGCATGTTTGCCAGGGCCTTGTCATAGTCATCCGCCTGGAAGCCGCCGAATATGATAACGTGTCCGCCCCTGGCCGTAGAAACACCGGCATCCATGTGCAGCTCCACGATCTGATATTCTTCCGGTAAATTTAAGGTGCTGACCCCATTATCTCTATAGTAATCCCGGGACAAGTCACCCAAGATCACGTTCCCTCCTCCAAGTTCCTTGATCTTCCGGGCCAGTACCCTGACCCGCTCTGCTTCCGTGAATCCGTTTCCGCAGGCTCCTGGATCCCCGGCTCCATGGCCTGCGATCACAAATAGTTTTGGCATACATTTCTCCTTCCTTCCGGACTTTTGCGCCGGCGCAAAAAGAGAGGGCGGTCATTCGCCCTCCCTGTGTTTCTTTTCCGTATTGCCTTCCTGCTGATCCCCCATCTCCTCTACCTGGGACTTGATATTCCTGACAAGCGGCTCCAGGAATCCGGGGATGTTTACCCCCATGTCCTTCACATTCTCCAGGATGCTGATGATCTCATTGCAGATGATCCACAGCGCCACGATACAGGCCACCAGGAAGGTAAACGGCATCCGGATCCCTATCATGTCCGAGGCATACAATAAGGTCTGGTCAATAATGGCGCCGACTACGATCAGCAGCCACATGCACACCTTCTTCCAGATCCCCCGGATGCTCGTATAGGAATTGATGTCCTGGGAGCGGTACGGGGATGCCATCAGGCCGGTGAAGTAATCAATGATATTGCAGGACACCACCAGCAGCACCGGCAGCGCCAGCACTCCCAGCAGGGAGGATAAACAGCCCAGGAGGGCAGTAAAAGCAATCTTGATATGGTTCACGTTCATATGATGATCTCTCCTTTCTTTGTTACGGTATCATACTGGTTGAAAAATTGAGGGCCAGACGGCCCAGCCCTGATCTCCATGAGCCACCTCCTTCCGGATGTTTTATGGACTGTTTCCAAAATAAAAAAAGACCTTGGCGGTCTGGCTGACGTGTTTCCTTAGAGGTCTACGTTGTGTGAGGTAAAGGTTTCTGTTGATGATACGCTGGTGCTGGATGTATATTCGGAAGCTCTGGATGCAGTCGCTGTCTGAGTAGCCGAGCTGCTTGCTACATTTGACGCATAGGTTTCTGTGTAACTACTTACTTTTGACGTTTGAGTCCTTGTTACTTCATACGAATTAGTCATACTTATTTTATAGCTCAAAGCAGAATAACCATTTGAATAAATAGTAGTATTGCTTATATTTTTTGATATTGTAAAAGACACCGTGTTACTATACGCCGTAAAACTTGTACCCGATGAATTATTCATAAACTTTTCAGACGAAACATGTGTCAAAGTGACGCGCCAATAATGATTTCCGTCCCTGTCCATGACAGCTGTTCCCGATACTATCCGTACATACGGTTTACCATAATACACAGGATTTTGAGACACGCTTCTTGTGTTATTTCTTGTTGCAATACTCGTTGTACTTTTGGATGTAAACGTCTGTACAGATGTATACTGACTCGTCCGTGTAGATGAGTAGCTTTGTGGAATAGATATTTCCCGGCTGTCAACATACCTCTGCGCAATATACGCCTCTTTCCCGCTCGCCCCATCCGGTATCCGCATCCGGAGTGCCTTGTATTTATCATTCAGCGGTTTCGATGTCAGCGCGTATTTCACGACGTCCTCCGCCCCGCTCCCAGTCCTGACGCACAAGTGGCGGCTCCCCAGCTCCTCCAGCCCTTCAAACTGCGTCCCAGAATAGCTGATGTTTTCCCCGTTCTTATCCCTGATGACCAGCCCGCTCATTCCAGAAGCCCCCATTCATTAAACTTATACTTCTCCTTACACTGCAGCAGCTGTCCGAATGTCCATGACAGTTCCTCACACCCATCCAGAATATATGTATCCAGGTCGATCCACGGCTCTGAGAACTGCACGTCCGTATGGGTATGCACGATATGGTATTCATCGATCTTCTCCGTGTAGGTATACGTCTGGTAATACTCCAGGCATTTCTCCCGGAGCATATTGCAGGAATCCCGCAGCAGATACCAGTCCAGTTCCAGCGCCGGGACATACTCTGTCGTTGCCACCCGCCGGATAAAGGACAAAAACGTGAAATACGAGTAGACCGTCATATTCAGGACCGTATGCCGGTACCCGGCCTCCCGCTCCCCATTCCATTCGATCCGGTGCCGCCCCGTATCTTTCATAAAATGTAAAATATTCACCGAGCCGTTCATAGTATATCCACTTAACATGAAGCCGTAATGCGGATCCTTCCGGCTCTGGCTCCCCTCATTCGGGTACCACAGATAATACAGCTGTTTATCGTCCAGCAGGACCCCCATATAATTCGGATCATGATCCAGGCAGTAAAAGAAGCAGTTCATGAAATAATAATCCTCCGCGTGCCTGGACTGTGCCTCGTTGAACCGGACATCATGCTCTTCCAGGAACCTCCTGTTATACAGCTTGGAATTGACCCAGATCCGGTTGCCCGCTTCGATCACCCGTGTATGGTGGTCGTCAAATTCAAGCAGCGGGCCGGACACGATTGCCACTGGCTTCTTTGCCTCATCTATGGCTGGCTTCCCTTCCCCATCCAGGATATATACATTTCCATCTCCGCCAGGGTTTTCAGCCTTCTGGTAGATATTATCCTCCACCGCCCCGACAAACATTGAGACCGCCAGAGGGGTTGCCAGAAGGTCATCCTCATCCTGGAGCATAAAATACTCGTGTTTTGAATGGTCGATCCCGTACTGCCTTGCCAGCCCCTGGCCTGCATTCTTTGGAGTCCGGATGCACCGGATATCCAGGTATGGCGAAAATTCATCCACCAAGTCCTGGTAATCACAGTCCGTATTCGGGGAACAGTCATTGACCAGGACCACATGGATGTATTCGCTGTGCCACTGGTTTGCCAGGGCCCGCAGTCCCGGCCGTATGATCTCCGAAGTCCCGTAACAGGGAATGATGTAATCAATATCAAACATAGTCCTCTTCCTCCTTTTATCCGATCCACATGGCCCCGGTCTTGTCAGACGGTTCTGACCCAAGCACCAGGGTGGGCACTTCCAGGGCGCCGGTCATGGCGTCACCCGCTTTACTGACGAAATCATTCTTCAGGTCTTCCGCCTTCACCCGGTCCTTCCAGCCCGGATTCCCTTCCGTGTCCGTCCCCCAGACCTTATCCGCCTGGCCTGCCCCGGAAGCCACATAGCCTTCACTGTCAGCCGTATTCTCCTTCCAGGTATCTGTCGTCACATATCCCGCATTGTTGGTCAGGTCCCCTACATCCCGCGGCGCTCCTGTCAGATCCTTATAATCCCCGGAATAAGCGACCTCCTTCAGGTCTCCGATGATCTTCTCCAGCTTCCCCAGGATAGCCGCCAGCGTCTCCCCGCTCTGGATGTTCTCCCGCTTTTCCGCAACCGTGAAGGAAACGGACGCATTCTCATCGATGGCACCCTTCGTCCCCGGCTCCCCTTTCAGGTTGTGAAATTCAAACCGGAATACCTTCGCCGTATCCGGGCCGCTGATGGTGATCGCGGCAGATGGCTCCCCGATCCCCGCATCCACCGTCACCTCCGGGATCCCCAGCCCTACAGAGGTACCGTCCTTTCCTTTCGGCAGGATGAAGTTCAGGACGGCCTGGCTGGGCGTTCCCACGTTCTCCACCGCGGCCCGTTCCCCGTCCTTGACCTCCCCGATCTGGATCGTAGCCGACTCCCCCGGAGGCCCCTGCAGCTTCCCCATGTCCTTCCACTGTGTCCCGTCCCATACATAGATATTTTCCCCTATGATATAGGACGCATTGGGCTCTGCCTCGGAAGGGAGCTCCTCTACAGAGTCTGCCTTGCCGGTGATGTTGATCGAGGTACCGTCCTTCCCCTTTTCCCCCTTCTCCCCTTTCGGGATCTTAAACCGGAACCTGGCATCCTTCTCAGTCCCTACATTCTCCACAGCCGCCGATTCCCCAGGCTGTGCCGTGACCACCTCATCCACGGAGACCGTGGCAGAAAAGTCTCCCCGGTCTGCCGCGTCCTGTAGATCCTGCGCCGCTTTCTGTGCGCTGCTGACCGCGGAATCTGCCCTTGTGACTGCTTCATTTGCACCAGCGACCGCTTCTGCCGCCTGTTCTGCCATGTTAACCGCCGCCACTTTCGCAGCAGTTGATTCCGTGTTCACCTTCTCGGCCAGGGAGATCATGCTCCCCCTGACCTCCTCCCCATAGACTGCTTCCTGAAAAGCCTGTATCTCCTTGCTGATGTCAGCCATCCTTCTCACCTTCCTTGCAAGCCTTCTCCTGCTTCCTGCCCTGTTCCTGTTTATCCTGCATGCGCTCCTGGTCCGCACAGGCCTTCTCCCAGGCCTCCCTGTCCTGTATGCGCTCCTGGGCGGCAACTCTGCTCATGGCAGAGAGCATCTCCCCCACGATCATCTCCAGCAGAAAAGGCGGCAACTCCGAGTCAGCCACCGCCTGATTGAGTTTTTTCCGGAAATCATCAATCTTTACTGTCACCGGTCTTACAGGTTTCCTTTCTTTGTTCCCTTCTGTCATATAAGACTCCTTTCCCTTCCGTTTCATCCCTTGTCCAGTGCCGCAAGAAGCGCGTCCAGCTTCCCATCGATCCGGAGGAGCAGTTCCGTATCTTTCCCCCCGGCCGTCTGTTCCTTCACATCCTTCAGGATGTTCCCATCCTTTTCGGCCTGCCCGATCGGATCGCCTTCTTCCATGAGCAGGATCAACTCTTCATTTTGGTTCTCTGTTTTCATAGTTCCCATCATTTTCTCCTTCGCCCTATCCATAATAATTCAGATCGATCAGCCGTCCGTTCTTGAACTGCGCCCTTCCGCTGTCCCCCCACTGCGACGCCGTTCCGTCAGGGTTCATCCCTGTCACCTGGACAAAATTGATCGTGGCATTGACGCCAGCGTCCTCATATTGGATCCCGGATCCGCTGATCTTTGCGTTCCGGATCCAGCGGTTGTGCATATCCAGGTCACATCCCGCGTGCAGCGTATCGCTGTCATAATCGCCTATGGAATCCAGCGTATAGGCAAACACCATGGTATAGGCGCTGCTGGTGGCGGTCTTCTTCGCCGCCCATGTCATATAGGCCGCCTGGTTCTCCAGGTCGAACACAAGCCCTTTTTTTGATCTGTCGCTTGTCTGGAAGTTCGTCCCGATCTTCCCGATGTAGTAACCGTCCCGGTAGAAATGGTTCCCGTTCTCATCGAAAGAAGACCGCAGCTTACTATCCTCCACCCCGTTGTCATAGATGGCGATCTCCCCGGGATTGATCTGCACGTACTTGCTGCTGTGGTTGAAGCCGTAGATCACCCTGTCATAATACTGCTGTACATAAGAGCCGAAATCTCCCTTTGACACCTTCGTTTCCACCAGCTCAGACGTCACTTTCAGGGACGCAGCCAGCTCTACCTCCGCTCCCTGTGCCCTGGTCACCTCGGCGGAGATCAGGTCTTTCGCCACATTGAACTTGGAAACGATCTCCTCATTCACGGATTCCCGGTACTCCACGGACAGCTTCTCCGCAGTGACGGTACCGGCCTTGATGAACTCTCCCAGGAATACGCCGTCTATGGTCCAGGCATTGAGATATGGCCCCTCGAAGCCCGTCCTGGAAAAGCCGATACCGTTCATGTTGATCTGCATCACATGGGTAGCATCCTCTTTATTCGGGGCGTTCATATACAGGTCCCGGAGCCACCGGCCGTCCTCATCGTATTCCGATAACTTATAACCGCCCTTGGAGCCGGTCATCATGGCCGTGGCGTTGTCGATGGCGGACTGCATCCAGGAGGTGGTCTGGCGGACGTTATCCAGTTCAGTACTGACTTTGTTGTTAGAATCCTTCATCTGGGATGTATAATTCTTCCGGACGGTCGTGCCAAGTGTCAGACGGTTCCGGTCCGGCTCCTGCAGGTAAATGGTCATCTCCTGCACCGGGAAGGTCCTGTCCATCCCGTAGGGCCAGGCCGACGCATGGACCATATCTCCCAGAGCGAACGCTTCATAGTTGTTGTCCAGATCAGACAGATCCAGGGCAGTGAGTTCCAGCACCATGCTCTCATACTGGTGATCCTTGAGCCACTCCTCCCCCTTCTTTTTCAAGTTCGCCGGAACCGTCACGTCATCCCAGGTGACCACCTTTTTCACCCAGCCGTAACGCTCTACAGCTTCCGGGATGTATAAGTAATCCACGCCTCCGTTGACCGATGTAATGTCTGTATAAGCCTCCAAGCCTTCAATGGGGCTCTCTTCCAATCGAGCCCCTAGCGGGATCACCGCCGTTGCCAGATCCTCCGCGCTGCAAGTTTCCGCATAGTCCAGCAGGTTCGTGCCGAACTCAATGGGCTGCTCACAGTATTTTCCATACTCTGGCAGTGTGATCCAGTCAAGATATCTTACGCCGTCCACCTTCCGGATCCGAAGATATCCGCCCAGACGGTCCACCAGCTTCTCCCGAATCGCGTCCAGGGTAGATTCCCGGTTCGTGTACCGGTACAGGCTGTCGTTTGTATCATGGATTGTCACGATCCCCACGTAGAAGCGTTTCCGCTCCTCGACCTGGCTGTTGTGGATGTTCAGCCAGGTCTCCAGTATCTGCCGGGTGGTCAGGTCGTGGTACTCCGCCTGGGGCTGGATGCTGTCGTGGAGGAAAGCCAACTCACCGATCGCAAATACATTTTTTATATTGTAGGATTCCTTCCCGCTCTGACGTACTTCCCCGTAGAAGATCTCTTTATCGTCTTTCATCACTTGGATCATGGATACCCGATTTTCAAGCTGCCCATACTCCGGATTTTTGTCCGTAATGTCAAATTCAAAGGAACCCGCATCGTTTAAGAGCAGCTTCAATTCCGAATCCTGTATGCAGTTTATCTCATCTCCCGGATAATCCAGAATCTTTCCATCAACATATACCGTGTACATCAGAGACTCCCTCCCCTGTATTCTACTTTCACTTTTCCGGTTCCCGAAAAATATAAGACCACGTCCTCCTCACCGCCTACCGAAATCTGAGGAAATCGATTCCATCCCGCCTTCAAGCGAAAACGATGCCCCTGATAATCTACACTGAAATCAGGGCTGTTTTGCGATACAAAAAATTTCGGAACAGACCGCATATTCCCTTTTGGGATGTTGATTTTATTTTCCTCTGCCGTTATCTCTACTTCTCCAATGTACCGGATCACACCGGAAACAAAACTAAATGAGTCCCATTTCCACGGTTCCTGGGAATCTGCCCGCTCATATTTATACGGAAATGCATCCAGTGTTATTTCTATAGAGCTGTATACCTGATCCTCTTTCACGCTTTCAACAGAGAGCCTTCCTTCCCAGTAGTAACCTGGATCAGAATCCAAAGTCACCTTCATTTTTTTGCCGTGGCAGTAATTTTTCATCCGGGAGCTGATCCCATGCCATATCTCAGGCCGCCGATCGAGAAGGATAAAGCTGAATACAAGTGTACGGTTCTTATATCTGACCGGGCCAAATGCCTCTGTCATGTCAATATGTCCATCCCCTCCCAGCACATCAATCACCTTTGTCTTGGCTTCTGGTGAAGAAATGGAGATAGAAATGAGAAGCAGTCCCCAATCCCGGAACGTATGCTGATCCCCGATGCTGATTCCTGTCTGCGACATGTATTCTTTCATTTCCATCACCCCATTTCTGCTCTTGTATTCAACACTCCCATTCTATCGTTGATCAGCGGTGCAATGACCTTTGCCAGAGTCCTTCCACCGACATTCATGCTGCTTTCTACTTTGACCCCGCTCATTGCTGCAGCGATTCCATTTATAAGCCGGTCATAATCAATCACAGCTCCGTCTGCGGAATTATGATTGATACGCGCGGCTTCCTTTGCATATTTTACAGATATATCATGCGGGATCACCTGGGTTCCATTCGGAAGGTAAGTCAGCTCACCACGCCCGCCTTCATTCATCCGGGCAAACCCTCCCTGCCAGTCATCGGTTCCCCTTGCCAGGTATGGGATATATCCAATAGATACACCCGGGATCATATTGATCAGTCCGACTGCCGCATTGATTCCGCTGATCACACCATTCACAAACCCCTTCACCTGGCTGACCAGCTGATTGACAGCCGATGCAATCCCGGAGAACACACCGCTTACAAATGAGGTCAGCCCATTCCATGCGGATTTTATACCGTTAAATACACCGGTAATGAAACTCCGTACATTCCCCATAACCGATGAGACCACAGAGTAAATGCTATTAAACACACTGCCCACGACCCCTGTAAGCGTTGAGATCACTGTGCTGACGGCATTTATGACCGTTGATATGAAGTTGGAAATGTTACTGAACACACCGGATATAATGCTGAATACCGTACTGAATATCCCCGTCACCGTTCCAATGATAGTCCCGATCACCTGTATGACCGTAGCTATGATATCGGCAATAAAGGTCACGATCGGAGAAATCGTTGCCATAACCGCAGATATCACGGACCCTATAAAGGAAATAATCGGATTGACCGCCGAGATGATCCCAGATACCACAGAGACTACTACAGATAGCACATCCATGATGATCGGGGTCAGGGTCTGGATCACACTCATGACCACATTCAATATCGCTATGATCGCCGGCATCACTGCGGAAGCCACATTGCTCAGCACGGTGATTATATTTGTGATGACTGGTAACAGTGTACTCACAAGCTGGGCTATCATCGGCGCGAGTGCTGCAAAAATCTGGCCGATCACTCCGGCTATCTGCACAAGAAATGGAGCCAGCTGATTGATCAAACTTACAAGGACAGGCAAAACCGTCGAAACTACCTGGAGCACGGTATTGATTATCTCAGAAATAACAGGCATCAGGTTTGCCAGCGCCGACTGAATTGCCGGCATCACAGCGGATGCAATTCCTCCGATCGTTGCCCCTAAAGTTGTAAATATCGGTACCAGCGAACTTCCGATCATACTAACCAAGGTCTGAATCTGGGGGCCAAAATTCTGAAACAATAACAAGATTGTTTTCAGCGGAGGACATAAAAGTCCCAGGATGGATGTAAAAGCAGTCTGGAACCCTACAGCCCCTCCCAGGCCTGCGGAAAAGCCTTCCGTCAATCCGGACACAAAACCTTTAAATGTATCATATGCCGTTGTAATGACTGACTTCACGGTTTCAAACATTGCAGTCATTGCAGGGACAAAGCCCTGTATTGCTCCGAGCATTCCATTTCCTATAGATGCAAACGCATCTGGTATGGCCTCTAACGTCGGTTGAATCTTTGCATAGATATCGCCGAACTCAATTCCTGAGATGATACCCTGCAGTTTATCCTTAACCGCCTGCACTTTCTCCACAACACCACTGAAATCAATACCAGATACAAAACTCTGTACTTTTCCAGCCGCAGTCTGAAGGATTTCATAAAGTCCCGAAAGATCAATACCGGACACCAAGGACTTCACGTTCTCCGCAAAGCCTTGTAATCCTGCAAACACACCGCTGAAATCCGCATTGGATAGCGCACTGAGCATATCCTGAAATCTTGTCCTGATCTCTTCAAACACACCGGACAGCACCGGCATCAGACCAGACAGCGCGGATTGAATCTTTCCGCTTATCACATCCCAGGCCGCAGTAACGCCTGTCCGGAAGCTCTCATTTGTTTTCATGAGGTAAGCAACCCCCGAAGCAAGAGCAGTGATCGCTGCCAGAGCTATCCCAGCCGGTGAAGCAATCATTGAGACTACACCCAGCACGGAACTGAATCCCGTGGTCAGCTTTCCTGCAATCTTTAATGCGGGCCCCAATCCAACAGCTACAGCAGTACCTATCCCCGCCCCTTTTATGATCAGTCCCTGCATAGACGGCGACAGGCTGTCAAATCTGGCTTTCAGCCCCTGGATCCCGGATATCACACTTGAAAATGCTTCCCCAAACCTGACACCCAGATCCGCGGCTTTCTCTTCCAGGATTCCCAGCGAATTATTAAAATCGGTTAGCATCGGCTTTAAAATGGAAAAGAAACCTCCCCCTTTGCCCCCGGCATCCAGAAAATTCGCCCCGATTCTTGAAATAGATGCCCCGATATTTGAGATGGCTGCGGTAAACGAAGATTCTCCCATGATCTTCGCCGCGCCGCCGATATTCTTCTCTATGGCATCCAGGAACATCTGGGAAGAAATCTGCCCTTCGGATGCCATTTCTTTCACTTCCGCCGCTGTAATTCCTGCGGCTTCCGCCAACCACTGATAAATGGGAAGGCCCCTGTCCGCCAGCTGGTTCAAGTCATCCGTATACGCAATCTGTGAGGTCTGAACCTTATTTATGATGGATCCCATATCCGCCATAGATGCCCCGGCGATCGCGGCCGCATCCGCTGTCAGGGACAGATACCTGGTCAGCTCCTTCCCTGGCTGGATCCCAGCTGCAACCGCACTTGCAGCAGTCGTAGCGGCCGCATCCATTCCGTAAGAAGTACCCTTTACTGATTCCATAGCGGAGTTCATGATTTCTGTAACACTTTCCGCATCGTGCCCGAGACCTTTCAGCTTTGCTTTTGCGTCATCAATACCGGTCAGCCGGTTAAATCCTTTTACCAGTGTCAATCCGGTCAGCGCGCTTGTGGCTGTGATGGCCGGTTTCGTTATGCGTGAAGTAAGTTTATCCCCTACGTCAGTAAAAACGCTCCCCACACGATCCAGCTTTTTTGTGATGTTCTGGACTTTGCTCTGGAAGGAATCCAGGGTCTTCTGGGCTGTTGAAAATGCTTTCTCAAAGCCGGTGGAATCGCCTGTAATCTTTGCACTCAATGTAAAATCTGCCATTTCAGCACCTCCTTATCGACGGAAGGTTGTTCGCCTTATAGATTGCATCCACCCATCCGGTTCCTTCCGTTTTTTCTACATCCCGAATGATTTTCAGGTTGTCGCGGATCACTTCCATATCCGCTTTTTTCACTTTCTTTTTGTTCCACAGCTTCAATGCCTTTTTCCTCTTCGGACGGTTTGCATTGAAATAAGCTGTAAAATCAGCATTGTACATGTTATAGCTGTCTGCCACCATCTTGCTTTCCCAGGCTTTCCGGATGAACGCAATTTCTCTCGGCGTCAGTGCGTCATAATCTGATCTGGAATATCCGAAATTGACAACAAAAAAAGCGAAGTCGATATCCTTTTGATACGGCTCCGCAATTTCCATATACTCCTGATCCGCTTCATCGCTGCTAAAGTATTCGAACTCAATCAGCCTTCTCGGAAGAAAAAAGGGCAGTCCCTTTCCAACGCCTCCAGGACAATCGCACACACATCCGGGTAGCCGTTGGATTCAATCAGGCTCTCCGCTATTTCCATCCCCTTCTTGGGATTCAGGAAAGCATCCGCCCCATCCTCTTTGATCCCGTATGCGACATAGGTTTTCAAGGATGCCAGACTGAGCAGCCCACGTGTACGCTGTAAGTCCGCCAGCGTCGGCATATTTGTTACTCCCTCAATCATTTCAATCCGTTTCATGTTGTATTTCAAAGCATAATTCTTTCCGCCATAAGTAATCATAAATGATCCCTGCCTCCTATTCCTGAATGGTTACTGTTGCAATACCGGCTTTTCTCGCTTTTCCCTCCGAAGTACACTCCACGATCAGAAGCCGTTCTCCTGACACTGCTGCCAGCTCTGCTTCTCCGTCCCAGGTGTCCATACTCGTACAGTCATCATCATAAGACGGATATACAGCGGCTGATCCCTTTGAATACCGGTAAGTATTTCCGGCTTCCCTGGCCGGGTTCACATATACCGCAGTATTTCCGGCAGAACTCCCGGCAACAGAAACTACTGTCAATACATCGAGCACAGCATTCCCCGGCTGGATATCTAATGCAGGTTTATTCGTAAGGAGATCTAGGAGCGCTCCCATACCTTCCAGGGACAGGCTGTACGTCATAGCATCATCATAGGGCGCTTCCAGCGGATAATCCGTGATGACCGCAAGACCACCGAACATCCCTCTTTTCCGTTTTCCATCGATCACCTTGATGCACACAGGTTCCGAATTTTCAAATGATTCCGACAAAATACTGTGCGCCTCATCCCCAGGAACGTAAAGGCCGTCATTGTCAATGCTCCACTCCTTCATACCCGCGATCTTTGATTTCCAGCCGCCAGCAGTATCCTTGCTGGTGATCTCGATGGAATCCGCGGAGCGGTTGATCGTCAGCCCCTTCTGTCCCCCAATGGCGATCAGCTTGCTCCCATCCGCATTATAGACAGCAAGCAGGATGTCCTTCCCGGCCAGTGCTTTCGCCGCAGAACTTGAAAAATCGCAGTAAGCACCGCCGTCAAATGCGTTATCCGCAAAAAGCTGTAATAAAAATCCATTGAATCTCATAACATCATCTCCTCCTAAATTTTACATTTGAATCCGTAGCAAATCATAAATTCATAAGCCAGAACCGCGTGCTTTTCGTTGGTCTCGTCTGTTTTGATCGTCTGCACTCCATTATTGGTCTGCATGATCAGATCGAATCCTTCGGGAAGCTCAATGTCCTCCGTCAGCGCCTCTTCCAGCTCCTGTATCAGTCCGTAGATCCCTACAGAAGATTCACCCGGTTCCGCGACCGCATGGATCCAGACTGTAAAGACATCCCGCCACATGGTCTTGGAATGGGCCGGACGTTTTCCAACAATCTCCGCAAAATAAAAAGGACTAGGCGCATTTTTCGGTACGGCATCATAACACTTCGTCCCTGTATGATCCTCTATTTTCTTCTGGATGGCAGATATTAGATCCGTCAGTCCTATCTGTTTATACATAGCTTACCCTTTCTTAATCGCATTTTTTAAATCCTGATAATAGATGAATGCCTGTGAATCCACGTTTGCTTTCAGGAAGTGCTTGCCGGAAACCCAGCCCCCGTCAATTGTACGGTGCCCATATTCCACATGGGGCGCATAATCTGCGTAATAACCCATCTCGTCCCCATAGGTACCGGAAGATTTCCGCAGCTCTCCTGTTTTAATGGGCGTCCCGCCGTTTCTCGCGGCATTGAGTAATTCCGTGACATTCTTCTTGACGACCGCGTTAAAACGTACTTCATTCATGGATTGAAGCGCCCTTGCCAGGCGATCTATATCAACTTTGTTTAATTCTATTTTTACCAAGCCCATTTCATCATCCCTTATAAATCCTCACCTGAATCGCTGTGTACCTTGGGCTCAGGTCAATGACCTTCGTGATTTCCTGTACACAGTCGTCAATTTCTGCTTTCTGGCATTCCGGAAACATAGAAAAAGGAATCGGGATCAGGAACCGCTGTTCGTTCCGGGTCACCTCCCGGCCTTCCAGGGCAATCTGTTCATCCGTCCAGGGCGTGACACGGGCAGTTGTCTCCTTCACTGCCGTATAATCATACTGCGGGTTATGAAGCTCGTCCTCCCCGGTCTGCTTTTTTGCCAGAAGCCTGCATGTCTTCCAGATCACAGAAAGCCATCTGCTTTTCCTGCTGTTCGATCATTTTATTCCCTCATAATAGGTACGGCGGTACATTTTCACCACAGCATCTACGCAGATCGACTCAAACAGATTCGGCAGCGCCCCAACACCCAGCCGCAGGCAAAGCCGGTCAGATATGGTACTGATATACTCCTCCAGAACTTCATCCTTTAGCATTGCGTCCGGAATCCGTTTTTTCACTCTTTCCAGCATTTCCATAAAATGCACCTCGCTTTTAGCCCTGCTTCTTTCTGGAAGTACGTTTCTTCACAGGCTGTTCCACATTTTCGATTAATGGGACGCCTTGCCTGTTCTCCTTTCCGGAAAGCTCTTTGATACGTTCCTCCGTAACATCCACCCCATCACGTGGGAAGGCTTCTCCAACGTGATAAGGGTGGTCTCCATCCTGCAGATCCGTAAAGAATTTCACCACCCTGTACATCCTTCTCCTCCTATGCTCCTGTGCCGTTTCCGATCGTACCGATAAATACACCGTCCTCAAACTCGGGGAAAAACTTCACGCAGGACATCAGAAGGGTATCCACGCTTGCATTCCTGGAATTGATAGAATGCGTCATTCCGACCAAACCCGTAGAATCCGCCATCAGGGAAAATGTCTGTGCTACATCACCGGACATAGGCACATATGCCCCGCGCATATTTTCCTTAGCCGCAGCGATCGGATTTTTCGCTGTCACCTGGGGAGAGATGATCGCAGTCCCCAATCCAAGGAAATTTTCGATATAGGTAAACCCGAACGCTGTCTGCATCGTGATCTGGGCCGTCCCCAGATAGTCAGCCACGTCCTGCTGGTTGATGAAATATACGGGTGTTACATCCTCATCCTCGTAATACTCCTGCAGTTTTGCCCACAGGTTAGCTAAAACAGCCTGCAGGGTTGCCCCGGTCACCGTTCCGGATCCCTTTTTCAGGGCTGCATATAAGGACTTCTTGGTCTCTTTCTGTACCTTTCCTACCAGCTTCTCATCACTCTGGTTGATCGCGATATTCCTGCCGACTTTCTGGATCGTCTCTGCGGTGGTGTTTCTGCGGTACTTATCCAGGTCAAGTGAAATTGTATTGGCAAGTGTCCGTCTTACCTTCGTAAGGCCAATCGTCTTGCCTTCCCCCACCTGGTCAGCCAGTTCGCCAACATCCCACTTATAGATCTTAATATCCGTGCCGGCAGACATCGGGATCAGGTCCGTAATGCCCAGAAGCTTCTGGAGCTCTACAATATTTTTTGAAATCCGGCTGGTAAAATCAACAGAAATCGCCGGTGCCATATCTGCCGTTGTGGTCGTTCCTGCCGCCGGTTCTGTAGGCGTGGTACTGGAATCTCCCTCCGCAAATAACTGCAGCATCATAAATTCTTTGTTCTTCATACGTTCATACCTCCATCATCTGAATAAATGCATATTTTCCTGGATCAATCTCTGACGTTCCGTCCGATCCTTCACTGCCAGGATCTGCTCTTTCGTAAGTTTTGACGCCCCGCCTGCTTTGGGAGGCTCCCCCTTCAGCGCATCCTTAACGGCCTTGTTGACCGCCTCCTGGAAAAGGCTGATAAACTCTTCCACTGATTTTTTTGTCTGATCCGCATCCTCGGAGATCAGAACCCCCAGCAGGTTATCGCCAATGCTGATATTCTTCTCCCGGAGCATTGCCCTGGCAGATTTTGACATTTCCGCAATGGCTTCCTTGCGCATCAACTCCTGAACCTGCTCCTGGAGCTTCTTGTTTTCATGCTCCGCACGCTCCTGAGCATTCATCTCCGCAAGCCGGGTCGCTTCCGCCATCTCCTTTTCATGTTTCGCCATCATTTTTGCAAACTTCTGGTTGAACATCCGGTCAAAATCCTCATCCGAGTATTTTGCGGCGGGTTTTGGATCCGGCGGCTCTGGATCATCCCCGCCAGTCTTGTCTTTATTCCGCGCATCCTGGTCGTCAGAGCCTTTCCCTCCCTGATCCTGACCTACCGCCGGATCTTCCGCAAATAACTGCAAGGCCATAAACAACTTATTTTTCATGTCATACCTCCATAATTTCCTCATTGCTGCATGTTTCACTGTTTCCCGTAGCTTTATAGGGTTCCACGCCTGCCCTGTATGCCCGTAAAGTTTTAAGACTTTCACGCCTGGTCAGATAATCCGCACATAGTCTGGAAATTCTTCCGCGATCATACAGATACCAATAAAAAAGGAATCTATCAGAAGTTTTCCTTTTTCTGATAAATCCCCATATTGAATCGATGTCATGCCGCTCTCAATATCCGTTTCTATTCGGTCATCCGTCAGCCCTTCTATTGATCTGACCAGCCCCTGCGTAAGCGCCGTCACTCCGGCACAGACAATGTCAGAGCCTGCCGGAGCATAGCCCGCATGGCCGCTTATCATGATTCCGTCCTTCCGGACACCCACCTCAATCAATTCACATCACTCCCTTCCAAAAATTCAGCGATCTCTTTAATGTCTATAGCTCCTGTGCGGTTCATTTTCACCTGCTCTCCATCCAGAAGGACTATGGCAGGCAATTTATCTATGCTGTATTTGTCTGTGGTAAACGGTTCCTCCTGTGCATTGATTTTCTGAACCTTATCTGCACCGGATATCCGGATAAGCGGAAGGATAAACTCCTTCTCATAGAACCGGCACGGCGGACACCAAGGGGAATGGAAAAATAGTAATTTTCTCATGTGTGATCCTCCAAATTCGCATAAGAAAACCACCGGCCGTAATGACTGGTGGTCTTAATACCATAATACAGTTTTTTCTTTCGGCGGGTTATCCATTTTAGCAAGCCGCACAAGTTCACGCCTTACATGAGATGGTGCCATGGAATACGTGGATCCATCATGTTCAATAATCTCCCCATCTGTCAAGCGCATTTTCATAAACCTTTTCGGTTCTTTTCCTTCTGGAAAATAATCTGCTGAAATATCAATCTCTGTTTTCCTTATGTTTTTCAAGATTACCATAGTATTCTAACGCCTCCTTCCCATAGTCATATTTCTCTGCTGCCAATGCATGAGCCTGTTGATGAGGCATGTTGGGATTTTCCATTTTTATCCTCATTTCCAATAACTCATGTTCTATCAATGTCCTGTCATGTGGTTTTATGTCTTTCCCTATCATGAGGCGCTGCCAACTCTGAGCAATTGCGCAGTCTGGATCGAACCGCTTCCACTCTCCTGTATCAGGATCATATAATGAATCATGCTCGAATAAATAATTCTTGATTCGTCTTATGTCCTCTTCCGGCTTTTTCAGATTATCCGCTATTTTCTTTGTATCTGTTGAAAAACTCCGGATTTCCATGTAGTACATCTCTGCAAACTCATCTGCCTCTTTACTGAAGAGGTTTATGATTCGCGCCCCTGACTCTATTATAGCAGAATCAGTTCCTTTTGCAACGACATTTTCATTGTTGAATCTGTCTGCAACTTTTCCAGACTGTCCATTTCCATATCTCCGTTCATAATCCTCCATCCACTCATCCCAGTCTTCTACCTCGATCGTAAACGTGCATCTGCACCAGGGATGAAGCGGAGGGAAGTTCACTCCTGGCTGTCTGTCCTGGATCCGGAACTTCTTTTTTGCAAGCTCCCGGCAGATATCACACGCTTTTCCATCTGCCGCCGTGGACAGCCGATACTCCTCAAAATCCTCTGTGAAGGGCTGCATGGTGGCCTCCGCCATCACATAAGTTCCTTCCGTATAGATCAGCCTGTAAGCATCCTTCCGGCTGACCTTTCCAAATCTCTGTCGGAGATTCCTTACCAGCTTTTCATAAGAATCTCCGCGCGCAAACCCCTGCGCAATATCCGTATTCAAATAACCCGCCAGCTTCTCCGTGTTCTTCCAGATCTTCTGTGAAAAGTTTTCCCCGTTCGACCAGGCCGCGCCAACAAACTGCGTTACAACATCCGGATTCATAGAATAAAAGTTCTCACCGAACCCCATTGCCTGGGCGGCTGCATCGCCCCCGCGGAGGGCCTGCCTTTCCAAATGCTCCCGGATCTCTTTTTGTGTGGCAGCCCCGATCTCCAGCTGCTGCATCCGCACGGAATATTGAAGACCTTCCAGCCGATCCAGCTTGTAAACCGTTTCCCTCACCGGCATCAGGTGTGCATACTGCGGATACTTCTCCGCGAATGCATCCATCTGCTCTATCAGGAGACGTTTATCCTCTGGCGGAAGGCTTTCTAATAGCTGCCGGTATTCAATCACATGATCCGTGCCGTACTGCTTATAATATGCCGCGATCTGTCTGTCCAGTTTCCGAAATTCGGTATCATAAAAGGATGACAGCCGCTTTTTCAGTCTGGCCTCATCCTTTTCTAATTGCTGGTTCAGTTGCTGCTGCCGCCGCTGCCAGTAGTTCATAATCCCACATCCCCGCTGTAAAGATCCTCCTGTACATCCTCTGCCGTCCTGTTCGTTGGGTAGCCTGTCTCATACCCCTCCTGATCCTGCTCCTTCTCTATGCGCTCCAGTTCTTCCTTCACATTATCCACAGCGGAAAGAATCCCCAGTTGAGTCTCATGGCTGACGATCCCGCTGAGCTGGGAAGCAGTCTGAGCTTCATCCAGGGTATTAGCAGGAATATTCTGGGTGAATTTATACTTGATGTTTACCCAGGCATCCTCCCGCATGCCGGAAACCGGATTGCTGAAGATCAGTTTATAACGTCTGTTCATACCAGAGATAAATTTCCGTTCCTTGGTCTTTGCCAGGTTGCTCATGCCCTGTAGCTTGTATTTTAAAGCAATACCCGAGGAGGTTCCGAAATTTTCATCAGAAATATTCGCCACCATACTGATCTGGAAAATGAGCTTTTCAAGCCGGTTGATCAGGTTCTCCTGGGTCGTATCTCCATTCGGCTTCTGCAGAAAATCAACCACTACATTCAGGGCGTCCATCCCTTCAAAATTGATCACCCGGTTTCTCCGCAGCACTTCCAGATCACTTGCTTCCAGCTTCGCCCCCAGTATTTTTAGATAGGCGTCCGCAAAATAGTCCACGTCATTTGCCTTTTCACTGACCGCTTTATGGTGGGCCTCGATCATAGGGAGAACACTTTCAAATATTCCGATGCGCTCCTTATTTTCCAGATATTCCGTTGCCGGAACTCCATCAAATCCGTGAATCTTTTCTTCATCCACCCACTGATAGGAACCGCGGTTGATAAAATGCTGCACCACTCTCCCGTCTGACCAGCTTCCATGCTCCACATTGTCCGCATCCTTATAATGCCGTACAAAAAACATCGGCCTCTCCAGGATGCTGTCATCATAGATCATAAATGCATCCATCGGTGAAAGATATGTAATCCCGATATTCCCCATCCCATCCACATAATACATTTCAAAGCCGCTTCCGTAGATGCTGCATATCTTGGATAATTCCGCATTACTATCGTCCTGGTCATTGTACTGATCCAGAAATTCCAGGTATTCGGATATCTCCTTATCATCACTCGTGGTCTTGATCGGGATTCCTATGAAGAACCCATTCATAGTATCTACGATATACTTCGCAAAGTTGACCGGAATCCGGTTATCCGGTTTCCAGTCCGCTTTTTTCTCCCGCCTGCTGATCTCATACTTATTTTCATATGCATCCTGCAGTTTATGATACCTCTCGGAAATTTCCTGCTTGTGCTTCGCCATATATTTCCCAAGCAGTTCTGTCGTCATAACCGTACCCGTCGGCACCCTGAACATTTTATACGCCTCCCCTCAGGCCGTTGTTATATGCAGCCCGTGTTTCCAGTTTTCTAAATATACTTGCCGCGGAATCCGGACTGTCATCATGCTCCGCAAACTCTGAGTAGTCCAGAATCTCATTGATATATTCCGGATCCGTCTCTTCCAGCCATTTTATTTTCTTCCAGTTCTTTCGGAGATACGTGGATATTTTCACAAACTTATTCATTTTTTCGTGATATCCTGAAACCGGAATCCCCATACCGGCAATCTCTTTTCTCAGATAACCCTTATCCGCGTTGTCCTCACAGAATATAGTTCCTGCCCTAAAACGTTTGTGGTAAACAGCAATTTCTCTCAGACAGTCATCCACGTGCCTGTCCCACCTTTTCCCAAAACCAATGAAGCCTTCCGGTACTTTGTGTATTATGGTAAATGCCGTGCCGTCCTTGCCATCGTATGCGGCATCGATATGAGCAATCCCTCCGTAGATTTTTTCCACATCCTTTGCAAACTCCGGGTCTTTAAACATGGCATCCTTATCCGCAATATGCCTCAGCTCATAATTTGCCGAGAAAAGGCTGTCCGACATGGACTGCCGGAGCTCTTCCAGCTTGTCCCGAGTGATCAGGCCTGTAGAATAACAGTCATACCGCTTCACATTCGGCATTAATGAAATCGCATCCTCTTTGTGCCAGGGAGTGCCGGTATTAATGAACCGGCCGCCCCGGTTGCGGATGTTCTGAAGCTCCATGTACTGAATCCTGGTGCGCTCCCGCTCCGCCCGGCTCGTGCGGTCCCTCAGGTTCACAATATCGTCTGTTACGATGATATCCCCGTGCTTTCCTGTAATGGATGTTCCGATACCAAGCCCCATGATCTGGGACACGCCCCTTGTAGAAGTACAGAGGTTCGTCATAATTTCCGAATTATTTGCTGTGATCAGCTGTAGGCTAAGGTCGTACAGATCATATACGATCCGCCCGATCACTGGTGACTGCAGGATCTTTCTGGTCTGAGTGATCACCTCTGTCACATCATCATCCGTTTTCCGGAAGAACATCACATTTTCATTGGGCCGCTCGATCGCATGGATCGCAAGGAACAGAGACAGATCCGTTGTCTTGTAAGATCCGCGGTGTGCAAGCAGTGTCTGGTCTTCACGAGAATACAAAAAAGACCGGAGCCACGTATTATGCAGCCCGGTCAGATCTTTGAAACCTACCCAGTGTCCAATTTTATACGGTTCATTCCACAGAAGGTCCAGAACCGCTTGCTTTCTGCTGTTCAAAGTATTCCTCCATCTCCTTTACAGCATCGTCAATGGCCGGAACTTTCAGATCCAGGCGGTCATTCCACATACCCAAGTGCCGCCCCAGGAGCTCTAGCGCTTTTTCTTTATCATTCAGCTTGATCTCGATGCCGTTTGCTCCTTCCTTGATGCCGGCTATTGCCCGGCGCTGTTTCTCGGATAATGAGTCTGTGGATTTTATCAGTACCATGGAAGAAGAGCCGTTGCTTTTTATCTCCACGTAATCCGTCACCCGGGCGAAGGCGATCGCGGCCAGCTCCTGGATGACCTGATCCTGGGTGACCTCTGTCCGCTGCTGACGTTCCTGCATGCGTTGCTGGATGTAGGATGCAACCTTAGTATTTCTTAGCAACTTGCTGCCGTTTACAGCGGCGGTATTTTCGTTTTTGACTCTTGGATAGGCTACGAGGTAAGCTCTTGTGGCGTTTAAGTCTATGAGGTATTCATCAGCAAATATTTTCTGTTTTTCTGTCATTTAGGCTCACCTCGCTTTTTTATCACGTTGAAAAAGACTGTAGCAACAGAAATCAAAAATCATAATCACAACAGTCTTTCTTGATCCATTTCTATCTATTTACCATTTTCAACATTAATATTAGTATTATAAAACTTATAAGTACATCAATAAATGTCATAACTGTGCAAAAAATAAATATGAACATCTCAACAATGAGAAATTTTTTTATAATAATAATACATATAAAAGTTACAATATATGATAATAATTTAATACACGTTTGAGTGTATTGAAATATTACAGTCATATAATGACCCGTTTTCTTAAAATCTCCTGTAATTGTTCCCCCATCAAAAGCTACTAATATCGATTCTGCTGTTATAATAAAGCCTAATAAAGTTGACCAAACCCCTATCATAACTTTAGATACTTCCATCATATTATTTACATCAATACAATAATTCACTTCTACAATTTGTTTACATATTACATATGCCGCAAATAACCCTACTATGATGGAAACACTAAATAAAAAGCATCTTCTATATAAATGTTTTATATTGCTTTTCATAATTATCACAACTCTTCCTTAATTGAACTTACATAAAAGTTGATAATTGCATTATACATCGAATTACTGTCTATCGTTTTCTTTTTAGTCATTACAAAATCTTTCTTCGTTATCATCTTATCTGATAATAAATTAATGGGTTCTTTATAAATCCCTTGATTCACTTCGAATTTTTCTATATCCTCTATGTTTTTAGAAACAAAATTATCTATTTCATCTTTATTCATAGGAGCAGGAAATCCTATTTTCTTTTTTCCTATTCGTCTTCGTAAAATAACCTCATACGAGTCTAATTCTTCAATCTCATTTATAGTACTTCCTATAAATCCCATTTTATCACGTAAAAATATTTTCATCTCTGGCGTATTTTTAACTTTCAATTGAAATAAAGAATATCCTTTGTCATCGATGATACGTTTTAAGGTATCTTTCCGTAATTTAGGCGTACAAACAAAACGACCAATTTTATCGTACTTAAATGTTGCATATGCCGATATCGCACTTGGACGAGCTCCATTAAAATTAAATTCAGCCCCCATTATTCCTTCTTTGTAAAATATAACACAATGTGTTACCTCGGCAATATTAAACTCTCCCTCAACCATTCCAACTATATTTTCCAGCTTCCCGTCTTTTTCTATGAATGGAAATGCATCTGGCCGGCATTGTACTAACCGAAAGGTTATGCATTCCCATTCCGTATTTATCTCATCAACTTCTACATACAGTTTATCTCCATTTTCCATTTCATATTCTAATTTTTTTAGAATATGAACTCGTTCCTTTTTACCTTTTTCGGCTTTTAATTTAATGTTCAGCTTTTGAAAATATTGAAATACTTCCAAAAGCTTTTTCGATTGGTCTTGATAATTTACAAAAGCTTTTTCGATTGGTCTTGATAATTTACAAAAGCTTTTTCTTTCTCCGTCCCTAAACGTTGTAAAACAACATCGAAATAATGTATACTCCGAGTAACTTGTCCCTTTTTCTTTCCCAATTTTTATACCTCCACACACTGCCAGTCTCCATAAAAATCACCACTATTTTATTAAATGATATATCACTTTTCGATAATTATCAACAAAATGTGCATAACTTTTTTGTGAAGGTTCTCTTGTATTTATATTAGAACATTTGTTCTGTTTTGTCAATTTGGAAAAATATACAAAAAGCGCCCTGCATTTTTATGCAGAACGCCTTTCGTATGTGTGTGAGGGTTAAACTTGGCTACCAAAGCCACCAATCTCAGCTTATACTATAGCATACGAAATCGTGACATGTGTGACATTCGAGACAAACTTTCATCTCTTTTTCATAAATCTCTCAAATTCTTTTTTCAATCCGTTTTCCGTAGCCTTTCTTCCGATCTTCGCTGCCGTCTGCTCCCAGGTCATCCCCTCAAATATCTTATACTTGATGATCCTCTGCATCCGGATCGGGACCGTCAGGAGCCACTCCTCCACCTGCAGCTTAATGTTTTCCGCATTCGCCTTGCGCTGCTCCAGAAGTTTTTCTTCCAGACGTAAATTCTTATCATCCTTGTATGTAAAAGTGGTGCCTTCAATTCGATAATGCTTTTCCTGATAGGGGAACTTTAGGTTGCTGCCCTTCACGTTTGTCTGTATGACCGTCTTCCGTCTTTTCTTTAGCTTTCGGATATCATCCTCCGTTTCCTTTATCAGCTCCATGGCGTCCATGTAGTCAGCAAGTATCTTCTTGTCCAATGCAACCACTCCCTTTTTTGTTTATATCACGGCTCCGTGCTTCCCGAACACTTTCCTGCTTTTCCTAAAAACTCAGAATAGCGAAAAACAGAAGAAAGATCCAATACCAGCCATACTTTACTGTCAGATAGCACGTCAGGCAAATGACCAAAAAGCTATAAACGTATCTCACTATCTTCTCCATCTTTTTCTTCTCCTCCTTTTAAACCAGCAGTGTGATCTGCTCCGCTTCCAGCTCATAGTTCATCCACAATGTCTCCACCCGCCTCCTGTTGTCCTGTGCCCTGGCCGCAACCTGCACTTTCTTCCAGTTCCCCAGATAGAAGTCGTATAATTCGCAGTCATAGCCGGAGATCATCACCTTTGCCTTGCTACTGGTTATCGTCTCCAGCAGCTCTATGTGATCCTGGTCTGACATCTCGTGCCTGTACTGCTTCCTCCCTGTCCTGGTTGACCATACATAGGGCGGATCCAGATACATCAGCACATTTTCATGATCAAATGCTTTGATCAACTCCAGCGCCGGGCAGTTCTCAATCTGCACCTGTTTCAGCCTTATGGCCATCTCCGCGATAGACTCCGGCAGCTCGTTCCAATATCTGACCGCATATGCACTTTCCCGGCCGTACACGTCCTTTTTCCATCCACAGTCCCCATTCATCCGGAAGCCGTGGCCCTGCATAGACTTGATTGCGAAACATGCAGCGCGCTCCACCGGATCTTCCGGATCCTCCCGGGCAGCTTCGCCATATGCCTGCCTGGCGTATGGCGTATACATAATCCGATCCTGTAGCTTCTCCCGTCTTTCCGGATCCCGGATCACCCGGAAAAAGTTTACCACCTCTCCGTCTAAGTCGTTGACTGTCTCGATCGGGGCCGGCTGCTTTGCAAACAGTACCGCCCCGCATCCGAAGTATGGCTCCAGGTAGCTGTGGTGGGGCGGCATGTGTCTGATGATCCAGGAGGCGATCCGCTTCTTGCTTCCTGGGTAATGTAACACTGATCGCATCCGCATCCCCTCCCTACTGAACCAGGCATACAGAGCAGGAACATTTCATAGCTTTTTGCGTATCCTTTTTGCTGACCCTGTTGAATTCCAAGGCGATATACCCGTGCCTCTCCAAATGTGCAATACAGCGCTCAACACTGCTCTCTTTCACCTCTTCCAGCGGGCACCATTCCGGCCTGCATTTACTATCCCGGTATTCGTCTACATCTTTTCCGGTTGCCTGGCAGCGGTCCGTTAAATCCCGGATCATACAATCCCAGCAATCTGCCGGCGTGTCTATAATCAATACTGACTTACTCATTCTCATCTTCCTTCCTGAACAGCTGCTCCACACAGTCCCTGATATTGTCCAATGTCCTCTTTCCGACCCCTCTTTCCCTCGCAACCGCCGCCATAACCTCTTCCAGGTCTACTCCTGGAACGCTCTCCATGCCGTCCTCATATCCACGCTTATACATCCCTTCACAGAATGCAGCAAATTCCTGACGGTCTGATTTCTTAATCTTCTCGTATTCCTTCCTGGTGATCTCCGGCATGACGCCCTTTTTATTCCTGTTCATGATCTTTTCTCCGTTTCGTTTGTTCTGGCCCCTTCATGGCTGAGTATATTGCAAAGGAACTCTCCCATCCTGCATCCGGCACACAGCTCCGCCAGGGATTCTTCATCACGCTCCATCTCTGGATACCGGCACAGCTTGTCACAGATATACTCCATCATCTCCGTTGTTAATCGGTCTAAATCATTCAAATGCATTGCCCTTGTACTCATGGTTCCTCCTTCACCTTTACCGGCGCGCCCTTCTCGTACTTATCGCAATCCTCCACATCGCATCCCCTGGAACGCTTCGTTCCGGATTTTAGCGCGTATTCACATTTAATCCCGAAGTTTTTCTGGTTGTAAGTAGCCGCCCTGTATTTGCAGGTCTTACACAGATGGCGGTCCGCGTTCTTCCCCTTTGTTTCCGCCAGCCGTTCCCGGATCTTCTTAGCGGCCGCCCAGACCGTGCCGTATTTTATCCCTGTCTTTTCTGCGATCTCCGAATCTGTAAGCCCCTGCTTGACATAGGGCTCAATGATATCCTTGGCTTCTTTTGGTTTCGCCTTCTGAGCACCCGCTTTTTTCGTTACCCTGGCTTTACCATGAGCCTGATCTGCTGGAGGGATATCCGCTTCCGGCTCCCCCCCTGGACATTGCGCAGCACCTTCTCCTCATAGTCTTCTCCGGCTTCCAGCTCCGCGTTGATAAAATATACAGCATCGTCCGGAAGCGGGTCAGAAATGCGTACAAACCGCATCCCGCCATCTGCCATCCTTACGGCTGCCATTGTACCCTTGTTGCCGTTCAGGAACGCTTTCAATGCCTCTTCCCGTGTGTTCTCAACTAACATGATTTTTCCTCCTGCACTTCATTCCTTTGTGGAAATACAGCTTTATATGCCGCTTTGTCTGGACATAATCATATTCCCCGATAATCATTTCACCACATCTCTCGCAGATCTTCACGTCTTCCACCCTGGCTTCATTCCGTGGAATGTTATTGTCTTTTATCAATCCTCTCAACCTCGCTTATCACAGCTGCTATCATTTCCTTGGCGAAGGGCTGCTTCCCATACTTCGCATGCAGCCCATCCGCCTCCTCAACGAGTTGCTCCCACATTTTTCTGTCTTTGTCCTGGCCGTAATACTTCCGGTACAGTCCCCAGCAGTCCCCGAACAGCCTTGCAGCTTCCAGAAAAGCCATCATAGCTTTTCGATCCGGATATAGATCCCCGGGAACTCGGCCCAAAACTTCTCCACAAGCTCGGATGCCACCAGCGCATCATCATCCCAGAAACCGACCAGCGTCATGCAGTCCTTCAGGAGCTTCTGCAGGTTGTCCGTGTCCGGCCGGCTTGTTTTATATTCACCGTCTCCATAGTGTTCCTTCGGGAAGCACCATCTTGTGATCAGACGGATGCCATGGTGATACGGCTCCTCTGGCGCGTGCTGTCCCAAATAAGCAGTCAGCTTCTGCCTTGCGCTTTTCAACTCCTGCGGCTCATAGAATACTGGTTTGCCATTTACCACATGCACCTTCTTTTCCTGGTGGGTGACGGTCGGGGGAACCATCGCCATAAAAAATTCATTCAACACCATCATAATCAAACTCCTATCTCCATGCTTTATCACGTTAACTTGTGAAATCATCTTTTTTCATCGTCTCCGTCATGGGGAGGGGGAAGGGAACGGGCGGGCTCTGCTTATGGCCCGTCCATTCCTACCCCCATGACCACGCATTGCGGGGGAAATATTTTACCCTTTAGGGTATAGGTTTCCCCGCCGCTGGCGGAAACCTGATTTTTAAGGTTTCCCCGTCTGTTTTCTTTGTGCGGCGGAAACCTGATTTTAAGGATTCCCCGCCATCCTATTTCTTACGGGGAATCCTGGATTTTCAGGTTTCCCCGCCACGGTCTCAGGCACGGGGAAACCTGAAATTTAAGGTTCCCCCGTCTCATGTTTCCGCTTCCTTTTCCTCACTTCTCCGTTTTCGCAAGTATATCCCCCGTGCTCTTTTATCCAACCCCGGGCAGTCCTTTCAGAGATCCCAAGGTACTCCGCGACATCTTTCACTGTCGGGGCCTCTCCAAAATTGCTGCCTTCGATTGCTTCTTCCAACGCTTTCCTGCGGTCAGCTTTTCGATTCTGCGAGTTCTTTTTGATCTTCTCCGCACCGCGCTGCCACGGCGGTTTTTCTGCTTCCGGCTGGATATCCTTCAGCGCTCCGGATTCATCTTCCCTATGTACAGGATAATCAAACCACAGATTCACAGGCTGGAACTTCGGGAACTCCCTCAGGGTACCCTCTATGCGCCATGCTGTACGCTGCTGGACTGCCTTGCAGGTCTCCTGGATCTCCTGATCCAGAATACGGTATTCAGAAGGACTCATCGTTTTCCCGCAGTATTGCACCATCGTCAGGCTGCTGCACTGGTCATCCTGTGACAGTTCTTCGTCCATCCGTTCCCCATATCCAAATCTTTTTAATGCCCTGATGCACTCCGCGCATACGGCCTTATTTTCTTCCTGATTTAATAACGCGTCTGTCGTTTCTAGCTCAATCAGGTCCATCAGCGCATCCGGATCCCGCGCGAATACTCCCGATCCGGATGCCCGGTCCATGGATTTTTTCCCGCCCTGGCTGCCCTTACTGTGATGGTGGCAGTAGATCACCGCGCAGCCCAGCTCTGTACAGACCTTATCAAACTGGTTGCAGAAATTCGCCATTTGATCCGCACTGTTTTCATCCCCGGTAATGACTTTATAGATCGGGTCAATAATGATAGCGATATAGTCCTTCTTTGCGGCCCGCCTGATCAGTTTCGGCGCCAGCTTGTCCATAGGGACTGACTTTCCCCTTAAATTCCAGATATCAATGTTGTGGAGCTGTTCCGGCTCCCACCTGAGCGCCTGGTATACATCTTTAAACCGATGCAGGCAGCTGGAGCGGCTCAATTCCAGGTTTACATACATGACTTTTCCTCTGGTACACTCCCAGTTGATCCACTTCCTGCCTTCAGCAATGGCAATGCACAGCTCGATCAGAAGAAAAGACTTTCCTGCCTTTGAAGGGCCTGCAATCAGCATTTTGTGGCCCTGCCGCAATACGTCCTGGATCAGGCATGGTTCCAGCTCCGGAAGGCTGCCCCATACACTTTCCAGGCTCTCCGGTTCCGGAAGGTCATCATTGATACTTTCGATCCATTCCTTCCACTCATTCCAGGACTCTTTCCCGATATTCCGGTCTACGATAAACTGCTTTTTTCCATTCCTCTCAACGCCTGGAAGCCGGGAAAGCCGGGACGGGTTCTTATTCTGTGTGTCGATTTTTAATCCGTTCTTCTGGCATACGCCGTACAGATAATCCACCCGTTTCCTGTATTCGTTATAATCCGCCGCGTCTACCCTTACAATTGCATGCAGGCTCTTCCCTCCGGAATGGACCAGGCAGGCCACCGGCAGCTCCAGCTCCCGGATGATCGCGTTCTGACGGTCAATTTCCAGTTCGTCCGATTCCACAAGGGCATATTTGAAGTCTGTGACATTGGCGCCTTTTACGTCTTTCCCATCCAGAGGGTTGAAGCGGATCCACGCTCCTGCTTTCGGATCGTAATCTCCGAGTACGCTGCCGATATCCCCTTTGCATTTTGACAGTTCCTCGATCAGTTTGCCTGCCGTCCGGCTGTAGCTTCCCTTATTGGCCGGTATGTAACGTCCGTCTTTTTCCCAGCTCTTCACTACATACCCCACATTTTCAGAAGCTTCAAACAAGGTTTCCAGATATTGCATGACCTGGGCGGCGGGATCCCATTTTTTTGGTTCCTGTACTTCCTTTTCCTCCACCCAGCTTCTATCTACTACAACAAGGCCGTCTGTGCTGACCTCATCATCCCAGTCCAGCTCACGCCACTCATAGGAAGGCCGCCACCCATGTTCCATTGCCATCTGCACGATCGTCCCGGCCGTGACCGGGGCAGCGGAGCCATGGAAGGACTTCCATTTCTTCTCACACTCTCCCTGATGGTACCGCGCGTCATTGCGGCTCCACTGATCCCAGTCTGACGCCGTATAGCCTTCATGCTTTAATGCCATGCCCACATTGATCCATTCCTGGTAATCCAGCTCTGCAGGATTGATAGATTTTATGATCTCAATCAGATCCGTCCGCTGTTCCATCCTTATGCACCTTCCCTATATTCCACCGGATTGATCTCCGGCGGAATTCTCCAACCATTGGACGCAATTCGGTCGATCAATCTTTTCGCAGTGTCAAACTGCCATGTCCCCACATGCTGAAAACCTTTCCCTTCCAAAAAACGGATCTGCTTTGGTGTCGTAAGGTTTTCCTCTTTACGTTTATTCAGCCGGTCCAGGATCTTAGCCGCTTTCCCCGCGTTGTCGATCTGATCCGGAAGGATCCCCAGCTTTTCCAGAGTCTGTTTCTGTTTATCAGAAGGCGGCGCCATCTCCCAGCCGAATGCCGGAACATACCCTGACAGATCCTCTGCCTGGATGCTCATTTCAAACTGCAGTGGATCCACCAGTTTCTTTTTCCTTCTCTTCATCTCTGCCAGCTGCTTCGCAAGTGCTTCCTCACGCTGGGCGATCACATCCTCCGCTGCAGCCTTTTCCGCCACTTCGATATCCATTGGGCATCCGGCTGTTTCCAGGTTCTCCGTCATCTTTTTCGCCACATCTTCATTCTCACAGATCAGGTGTGCCGGATGGCAGAGTTCATGCCGTTCCGTGTGCCAGAGAAAATCCAACAAAAGCAGGTGATCCTTCCCTGGCGCAAGCCTGGTCCCGCGCCCCACCATCTGGCAGTACAGGCTGCGTACCTTTGTGGGGCGCAGCACCGCAATGCAATCTACAGACGGGCAGTCCCAGCCTTCTGTCAGGAGCATAGAATTGCAGAGCACGTTATACCTTCCCGCTTCAAAATCCTGCAGGATCTCTGCCCTGTCCTGGCTTTCTCCGTTCACTTCTGCAGCGCGGAAGCCATTCTCATTCAGGATATCCCGGAACTTCTGGCTTGTCTTTACCAGAGGCAGGAATACCACCGTTTTTTTATCCATACAGTATTTTTTCATTTCCTCCGCGATCTCGCGCAGGTATGGGTCCAGGGCTGTTCCCAGATCTTCCAGCTTAAAATCCCCGGATTGCACCCCGACACCTGACAGGTCTACTTTTAAAGGGATCGTGATCGCCTTGATAGGAGACAGATATCCCTCTTTGATCGCTCTGGGCATGGTATATTCGTAAGCCAGACTTTCAAATACATTTCCCAGGTTCTTCATATCCCCGCGGTCGGGCGTAGCCGTCACGCCCAAGATCTTCGCACATGGGAAATGATTCAGAACACGCTGGTAACTGTCGGACACACAATGATGCGCTTCATCAATGATAATGGTTCCGAAAAAATCTTCTGGGAACCGCTCCAGCCGTTTTTTGCGCATCATGCTCTGCACGGAGCCTACCACGATCCGGAACCAGCTCCCGATGCAGGTCTGCTCCGCCTTTTCTGTAGCACAGCCGAGGCCCGTAGCTTTTGCGATCTTATCTGCCGCCTGATCCAGCAGCTCCCCCCGGTGCGCCAGGATCAATACCCGGTCTCCCTGGCGGACGCATTCTTCCGTTATCTTTGCAAAAACGATTGTTTTCCCGCAGCCAGTTGGCAGTACAAGCAGGGTTTTCTTCGTCCCATTATCCCAGTTTTCAAAAACCGCTTCTTTTGCTTCTCTCTGATATGGCCTGAGTTCCATTAAAACTCACCTGCCTTAAATTGTTTCTTCGGTTTCGGTAAATATTTTTTTACATGATTGTATTTCTTTGTCGGATCCTTTTCATCGGAGCGTACTTCTATCGTTGCACGACCCGTTGCCTGCGGAACCATCTGCCAGTTTGGCTTTATCTTTCCATTTTCTCCCTTTTCAAATCCAATAGACAGAAAGAACTCCGCAATCTTCCAAGCCATCTTGTCATACAGGAACAGGCTCTCATTCATGACTGTTGTGCCTTCCTGGGCATCGATCCGGATTTTCAGCAATGCGCGGTTACATGGAGGCATCTTGTTGCTTCCCTCATATCTTCCCCTTTCAAAACTTTCTACAACAAAATCATAATCGCCTTCTGGAAGGAGTATGTATTCGTTTACTTCTACCTCATCATCCCAGTCCATCTCTTTTCCTCTGATATCTTCACTCATACTCTGTCACCTCTCGTTTTATTCAAATGGAATCTCATAATTACTTCTGATCTCCTGAATCACTGCCAGGACTTTCGGCCAGGCTGCGATCAGGCAGCCCTCCACAAATTCGTCCGGAAGGTTCTGGAACGGCGTCCCTCTTGGGAAGAACCCACGCCTGTACACCGCCTCCAGAAGCTCCTCTTCGGATACCAGTTTTTCATACATCAGATCCTGCAATGCCTTTGGTATGTAGTTATTCAGCCGGAATGTCCGGGTCTTAGACATATCCGGCTCCGGCGGTTTCGCTTTCTTCGCTGTCCCGGCTTCATACCTTGCTTTATTGATCTCAATAGAAACCTGGGAATCTGGATCAGTCGGCATTTTCTGGCCTTTTTTTACCATCCAGTAGCAATCAGATTCTGCATGGTAAAAATATCGGTCTTCCTGCGCATACTCGTTTCTTTTGTTCGTTGCAGTATCTGCCGCCGTATTTGTTCCCGGACCGGTGTTAAACTCCATCTGCTCCGGAGTTCCTTTCGGGATATTCACGAAGGAATAATCTGTCTTTTCTTCTTTTTGTGCAGATGCAGCGTCCAGGGATTCTCGTTTCGTTTCCGGCATTTTATTTTCTATTGGCTGCCGTACTTCCTGCCTCTGTCCGCTCATCAGGATGTGGGCGATCTCCATATAATCAAATGGGAGCTCTTCATCCAGGTCATAGCGGTTCTTTGCGTCCCAGCAGGGGTGATGGCTCGTATACATGACACGTTTCCCGCCTTGGGCCTTATGCTTCTTCCCCTTATCATCTACGGCAACAGAATACGTCTTGTAATTCGCAAAGAGTAAGGCATCAGACCATTCCTTTACCAACGGCGCAGTCTGGGAAGAAGTCTTCGTCCCCAGCTTCAGCTCGTAACGGTCATAGGCTCCCATTTCATCCGGCTGTTCAAATTTACGCATCTGCGCATGGGCTGTGAGCACCACATTGATACCAGTCTCGATCACATCCGACAATCGGTTTAGAAAACGGCCAAACTCTTCCTTCGTATAAACATAGCCTTTTCCATAACTGAAACTTTCAATCCCGTCCTTCTGGTGCTTTGCGCAGATAAACTCAATACAGAGCTGCTCCGCCCAGTCGATCGTGTCGATCACAAGCGTATTGCATACATGGGGATTGCTCTTCACATAGTCGATCTCTTCCAGGAGCATTTGCCAGCTGGTGGGACGCGGCAGCCTTGCCACGTCCATACTGCTGGTACTCCCTTCCGTATCAATAAATACCGGGTTCGGGAATTTTGACGCAAACGTAGATTTCCCAATGCCTTCGGGGCCATACACCACGACTTTCTTTGCCTTCTGGATCACGCCTCTTGTAATCTTCATTAAAAGTCACCTGCTTTCCATTCTTTTTTCTTTGGCTGTTCCTCCGGGACCTCCTGGCCTGCCACATACCCATCCTCGATCAGGATTGAGCATTCGTCCCCGGTGCTGACTCTGGTAGCGATCGCCTGCAGCCCTTCCTGTTCCAGCCATGCGCCGAACTCATTCAATGTCCGGATATCCATCTGTTCTAATTTATCCAGGAGCACGAAACCGCATTTCGGATTCAGCTTCCGGACAATAGCTGTCGCTACCCGCAGGCGATCCGATCCTGACATGTTGTCCCATTTCTGCCCTTTATAGATAAGCTCCCCATCCTCAACCGCCAGCTCTGGAAGCGGAAGATCCGCATTCTTCAGCAAATCTGTCTTTGATGTTCTTACGTCATTGATCTTGACCGTCAGGCTGTTGTACTGTTCCTTATAAGTCAGCGCGTCTTCTTCCGCCTTATCCTTATCCATGTTGGCGCGTACCTTGCGGTTGATCTCCTCAATATTCGTAATACTCCTTTCCAGCTCTGCCGTAGACTGGTCCTGCAGCTCCTGGGCATCCATCATGGCTACATTCAAAGAGGTCTTCGCATCCGCCAGTTCCTGCTCTTTCTTTTGAAGCTGCTCCCTCATGGCTTCCACTTCCTGTTCAAGAAAAGTAATCGACTGCTGATAGGAATGGACGCGTTCCCTTTTCTTCTGGTTTTCACCGTTTCTCGCCAGGATCTCCTGCTGCTGCCTGATCAGCTCTGTGGGTGAGACCAGTTCCTTCGGCGCATCCGGGAAATATGGCTGCTCCTTCGCGTATTTTTCTTTCTGGTCTGCGATCCTCCCGATCGCTAGCCGTTCATTATACAAATCCTTTTCCTGTTCCTCCAACTGGGCAAGCTGGTCTCCGATCCCGATGATCTTCAACAGAATCCTGGCTTTTTCTTTCCCGGATGACTCC
This sequence comes from Lachnospiraceae bacterium, assembly GCA_910575475.1. GTDB lineage: Bacteria > Bacillota > Clostridia > Lachnospirales > Lachnospiraceae > Schaedlerella. The sequence continues at coordinate 175,219 of CAJTGD010000003.1, forward strand.
ATGAACTTCGGAAGGTTCAGCGCCAGCTGCTCTACAAATTCATTGAGGAGCTGCTGCCCTCCCTTATTGCCGTTCGGATCCGTGACTTTTAAACTGCTGTTCTTGCCTTTCCGCTCCACAACCAGGCCGTTGCTCATAACCATATGCAGATTCGGTGGGATCGCAGACCCTTCACGCTGCGCCTTCGATGGCCGGAAGTTCTCTCCGCCTAATGCCCACGCAATGGAATCCAGTACGGAGGTCTTCCCCTGGTTATTATTCCCGCCCACAATCGTCAGGCCATTGGCCGTTGGTTCTATCTTGACAGCCTTGATCCTTTTCACATTCTCAATCTCCAGCTTGTTGATCTTAATACTATCCATTCTTTTTTCTCCCTTCATTTTTTATCCGTATCAGCTGACAGCTTTGATACTGTCTGTCCGCTTCACACTCTTCTTGGCCTTACTGATCTGCGGTGTGCTTTTCTTAACTCCGCTGATCCCTTTTGGGCTTTCTTTCGCTTCTGCTTTTACTACATATACGCACTGCTTTATCCGGAACACTTCATATAGATCCTTCTGGCCTTTTAGTTTCTGGTATGACCGCAGCCTCCCAACGATCTTTTTCCCCTCATCCACATCCGCGCATTCAAAGCACATGTTCCTCATATCCTTCATATCCAGGAAGTTGTCCAGCGCTTTCACTTCATCACTTTTATTGTTGTCAGCTTTATTTGGTATCTTGACGTTATAGCTTATATTCATCTCTTCTTCTCCATAATTGATATAATCCAGGTGGCGGGCGGTAATGGTGTCCATGTACGTCATGTCCTCACATCCGGGGACATTTTCATACAGGCTGACCGTCTGGATCCTTCTTGCTTCTTTTGCCAGGTGGTTCCCGATTGCGGAGCGCATATCACTCTTCGCGATCGTTGTGAACTTCCACCTGTGCAGCTCCGGCCGCTGGAACCATTTCTTAACGGACAAAAGATACCGCAGGATCACGACATCGTACCATTCCTCCGGATCCAGCTTCCTGTCCTGCAGGTACCAGAAAACAACCTGGTGGTTTTCCTCCGCAAACCGCTGTTCCTCCACCGTCAGGGGTGTATACCGTGTCCTTTCATGCACTGTTTACCCCCCCCCGCCTATATGTGCGCTAAGATATCATGGATCATGGCGATGCCTGAATCCGCTTCCACGTTGACCCGGCGGTACCCACCGCTGGTAAACTTCGCTGTCACTGTGGAAGGTTCATATCTCAGATCCGCAAGGTCGTGGTAGGCCCTGGTCTTCTGCAGGGCTGCCAGGAGCAGCTGGCAGATTGCCTGCTTGTCTTCCCTGGCAGGTTCCGGATCCTGTACCGGTTTAAGGCTTTCCTCATAGATATGGAGTATTCTCTTTGTCAGATCCAGCGTTTCCTCCGGCATCTTTTCTATACCCCAGATGTGGTCTTCTACTTTACATTGCGCTTCCGCGGCGCATCCCATAATAAGGGATTCCAACTTATCCGACATAACATAGGGATCCAGAGTCAGGGCCATAGCCGCGCCGAACAGTATGCCCAACTCATTTTTTGATATCATTGCTTCATTTTCATTGATCTTTACCATTTACAAAACCCTCACTTTCGGTTAAAATGTAGTTGATGATTTTCCTGAGCACCCAACGGTTGCCGCCGTTCCTGGGTGCTCATTCTTGATTCTGTGTTTTTCACGTTCTGACCACCTACCCTTTTTTACACCCTGAAATACACCACCAGCGCCAGGCAGGACAGGTTCCCCAGCACGTACCCCAAGGCAATGCTGCAGGCGCAGATGATAAACACGGTACGCCGCTTCCGTTTCTTCTGCCGATGCCTGGCATATGCACGGTCGTATTTATCCATTTCCGGCCAGCCTCCTTTCCGCTTCTTCCAATGGGATGCCGTATTCCAAGCACATCAGTCTGGTGCTTATGTCGTACTTTTTATTCTTCCTGCCTTTGATATGCCGTACTTTTGCAAATCTCCATTCCGGGGCATAAAACCGGACATAACTTTCAGTAACGTTAAGGATCCGTGCCGCTTCCGCGGCGTTTACAATCTCTTTCAATAGACCACCTCCTTCTCTTCTGCTTGTAAATGCCTTCCATATCTCCTATAATCTATGTACAGGTTCCCGCCAGAGCTGAGTACGAAAGAAAGGAGAAAAAATATGACAACACATGACCCATCTTTCAAAGAATGGCTGTTTAACTTCATTAACACCGACACAAACCTTGGAGATTTAGCCGTTGATGTTAAAAAGGACAGAACATTTCCCGATTCCTCTGATAAAGAAATCCTGATGGGGTATATCAGAAACCGCACTCCTGATAAGTGCATCCATGACACATTATCGGCTGCTATTGACCTTTATAATGCGGCTTCAGGTGTGCATGAAGGTCTCTCCCATAGGGTTCCCTATCAAATGTAAATTTAGGAAGGGACTCCAGACTACTCCGAATAGCTTGGAGTTCCTTTCTGATCGCCACCAGCTCCTGATAAATCTTTTTCAGCATTTCTTACATCACCTCCATTCCCTTGAGTTCATCCAAATATTCAATAATAAGCGCATTATTCTCTTCAAGAATCTGTCTATGCTCCTGAATATGAACATTTGTACATTTCCAAGCAATAGTTTGATTACACAGATTCACTATCAGAAGAATAAAAAGCACTATTATTGAAATTCTCAACTGTGATATCTTTTTATCAATAATTTGCTGTGCTTTTTCCAGTGCTGCATTTTGTTCGGCTACCTTTGAAGTGAATTTTTCATCAATCGCTATAACTGCCTTATCGACAGCCGTAAATGCTTCAATGATCGCACTTCTGACCTCTTCGCCATAGAAAGCATTATGGATTTTATCAGTGGCTTCTTTTGTGTTTATCATCCGTTCACACCACCTCCTCCGTCTTTTTGATCTCCGGCACTTCTACCGTTGCAAGGATCGTATAATTTTCATGTCTGTAGCATACCCAGAAGCTCCCTCTGGCTTCTCCTTCATTTAATCCGGTGAACTTGTCCATATCTACTTTTCCGGTTCTCTGGTTCTGGAAAACCACGGCGTATGTTTTCAGCATTTCTCACACCACCTCCTCCGCTCTACTCCAACGTTAAATGCATCTGCTCATATTCTGGAACTTTCACAAAATCATCAACCAGCTGGATACCATATTGCCTACAGATTAACTGTGCGTTCTCTGTTACCTTGTAAGGCGCTGAACCCTGCCTCTCCATCAATCTGGATATTGCATTGATGAGTTTTGCTACATCCCCCGGATGCTCTGTGAGAGGAATCTGCAATGCATAAATACCTGTCTTGCGAATTGCCGGAAGTACTTCTGCCGTCACCCAATGCTTGAACTTCTTTGCGGATTCCAATTTGCTTCCAAAAATCATTGAATATAAACCAGATTCGTTAATTATATGCATTTCGCGTTTTTGACCTGACCCGTCAAATTGACTGGTCAGCTTATCTTCATTATCAACATGCTTTCTTAGCGCCTGGTCTGTGTCTTTATATCCCAAGGCTTCTGCTACATCCTTGCCCACGAACCACGGTTCTCCATCAATCATTACGGTTCGTACCTGCCCAAACTCGGCATTTTCAAAAATTTTAATATTGCTCATATATCCTCCTTCTTCTCAACATAACAATTTTTCTTACTTTGTTGTAGATTTTAATTCTACATTTCCTGCAAAAAAAATTTGTCCTACATCAGTTATTGACAATATCATAATAAGTTTTTCTATCTCTGATGCTTTAAATTCAGTAATATTATTAAGCTTTTTATAAAAACCCATTTCTGAAATTCCTAATTTTTTTGCAACTTCACGTTTAGTAAATCCCGATTTTTTAATCGCAATTTCAAGTTCCAAAGTATTTGTCATAATTTATCCTCCTTTTTTGTTGTAGATTTTAATTCTACATTTGCATTATTCCATATTGTAGATTATTTGTCAACACTTTTTTATTAATTTTAATATTTTTGTTGATTTTTATTCTACTACATGGTATAGTTGATATAAACAAAAGTTTATACTGCGGAGGTGGTAGACATGGAATTGTATAAACGAATTCGTAAACGCAGAGAAGAATTAGGAATGTCGCAAGAAGAATTGGCCAAAAAAATGGGATATAAATCTCGTTCTTCAATAAATAAAATAGAAATGGGAGAAAATGATATTCCACAATCAAAAATTGCTACTTTTGCAAAAGTTCTATTAGTTAGCGAAGCATGGCTTATGGGATATGATGATCAGATTAAAAAAGAGGATCCAAATATTATAGAACGTGATTCTATTTTAGAAGAAATAGATGAAATACTTAGGCGTAACGGTTGGTCATTATCTTGCGAATCTTATGATGATGATTACTTCATCATAAAAAATATAAATGGTGCAACTATCATTGGCTTATATGATTATGAACTATTATCCCGATATATTTCACTAAAAAGAAAAGGAAAAATAACGGCAGATTTACTTGTTTCTTCTGAATCAGTTTTCTTTAAATACTTAGAGAGTTTAGGATATTTCATAGATTACGACGTGTTGAATAAGCCCTATATAATCCATAAGTTCGGTAGTATTACAATAGAGCAGGAACTTTTGAATGATATTCGTTCTAAAATTGATACTTATTCAAAAACAACTATTGACTCCGTTATTTTGAAATTACACGAAGAAGATTTTCGCAAAGAGCGTAAAGAAAAGGAGCAAATTTCTCAAAATATGCTCAATGCCGCCCATGCCCGAACTGATATAGAAACAACACCAGAAGACCAGGCTCATGATGATGCGATCATGAATGATAACAGTGAATGGGAGTGATTTTATTGACGTACGATGATTTATTAGCAGTCGCTAATGAAAAAGGACTGAAGGTAAAAGAAAAAAGCCTATCTGGAAACGATGGCCGGATAATGGGGAACCGTATTGCAATCCGCAAAGATATGACTACCACAGAAAAAGCCTGCGTCCTCGCCGAAGAGCTCGGACACCATGAAACCACCGTGGGCAACATAATTGATATGTCGGTCTCGTGGAACCGGAAACAGGAACGGCAGGCGCGGCTAAACGGATACCAGCGCATGATCGGGCTGATGGGGATTGTCAAGGCATATGAAGCTGGATGCCAAAATCAGTATGAAATCGCTGAATTTCTAAATGTGACAGAGGAATATCTTCTGGAATGTATAGAATGCTACCGGGATAAATATGGAACAATGAAAAGCATTGATAATTATACCATATACTTCATCCCCAACTTAGCAGTAATGAAAATAGTATAACCGCTTCGGCGTTCATATCATTATCGGCAGAAATGTAGAAAGGAACCGTGCGAAATGCTTAATATTGATACTTTGAAATCATTAAACAGCATAAATAATATTGCAGTTACCGAGCATGCGCGAATACGACTCATTGAGCGTGGAATAGCAATTAATGACGTGGTAAGCTGTATATCATCCGGCGAAATAATAAAGCAATATGAAGATGACAAACCTTTTCCAAGTTGCTTAATTCTTGGAACCTCTACACATAACACCCCTATTCATATTGTGGTGAGTATTGATAGCGAATATATCCACTTAATAACAGCATATTATCCTGATGCTGACAAGTGGGAATCTGACTTCAAAACCAGAAAGGAGCATTAATCATGAAATGTATGAAATGCGGCGCATCAGCCCAAAAAGGATTTACAACGAGTGTAACCGATCTACAGGACTGCCTTGTGATCGTTCGAAATGTGCCCTGCTTTAAATGTTCAGAATGTAATGAAATTATTTACACTGGTGATGTTATCCAGCAGCTGGAAGAGATTATTGCTTCTGCAAAAAAATTAATGCAGGAAATCTCCATCATTGACTATTCAAAGGTAGCATAAAAAGGAGTGATATTATGCCATTGCCACAAAAACAAGTTTATACATCCGAAGATTACTGGAACCTTCCGGACGGCCAGCGTGCAGAGCTGATCGATGGGAAGCTGTACGCCATGGCGCCACCGAACCGGATTCATCAAAAACTTATTATGGAACTGACATCAGTAATCCATAACCACATAAAAAATAAGTCTGGTTCTTGCGAAGTTTATCCCGCCCCGTTTGCAGTAAATCTAAACTCTAATGATAAGGTATGGGTAGAGCCGGACATCTCCGTTATCTGTGATAAAGATAAGCTGTCCGATCGGGGATGCGAAGGCGCTCCCGACTGGATCATTGAGATTACTTCCCCCAGCACCTCCCGGATGGACTATTCCATAAAACTTTTCAAATATCGTACTGCTGGGGTACGGGAATACTGGATCGTGAATCCGATAACAAAAATCGTCCAAACCTATTGCTTTGAAGGTGAGGATGATTCATGTCAACATACCTTTGATGATCCGATACAAACTCATATATTTGATGACCTGACAATCAAAATATCTGATTTTCTACCGTAAATGAAAAACCGCCCCTGCGCCAACAGGAACGGCCTTCAGATACATCCGAAGATGTACAATCAAAATTTAGCACAAACGTATTGTATCATCTTTGGTGACGGCCTGCAATAGACAGGCTGTTATTTTTATACCTTTTTTTCAGGAGGATGATACGATGGCACGTAAAAAGAAGTACCCCAAACTCCCCAACGGATACGGATCCATCAAAAAACTGTCCGGAAAGCGCCGTAATCCCTATGGCGTCTATCCGCCTTCCACAGAGCTGATTGCCCCCGGCCAGTACGCCCCTGTGAAAGCGATCTGCTACGTGGATGATTATATGAAGGGCTTTGCCGTCCTGACTGCCTGGCATGCCGGAACCTATTATCCGGGATTCGAACGGACCCTGAACGACTTCGACCAGAACCGGACTCTGAACAGCACCATGGACAATATCCTGCTGGATTACCTGCAGGCGGCAAGGGTTGAGCAGAACAAAGAGAAAACCGCTACCTTTGCGGAAGTGTACGAGGGATTTTATAGAGACAAGTATGAGGATTCGAAAAAGACATATTCCAAGGCAAGTATGAATTGTACAAAAGCTGCTTTCAAAAATTGTGCCGAATTGCATGACAAGCCTTTTGCTGATCTGCGGTACCATGACCTGCAGAACGTCATAGATAATTGTCCCAAAAAGCATTCCTCTTTAGAGCTGATCCTGTCTCTCTTCCACCAGATGTACGCTTATGCTGAAAAGTTTGAACTCTGCGAAAAGGATTATTCTGTACATGTCAAGATAAAGAAGGCAGAGGATGACGAACACGGCGTCCCATTTTCTGAGGATGAGCTTGCAATACTCTGGCAGTACAAGGAGGATCCCGTCGTGGAATTTCTTTTGATCATGTGCTATTCCGGGTACCGGATAAAAGCGTATGAAACCATTGAGGTAAATCTGAAAGAAAAATATTTCCGGGGAGGTGTAAAGACTGATGCCGGGAAAGACCGTATTGTCCCGATACACTCCGGAATCTATGCGCTGGTGAAGCGCCGTACAAAGAATCAGGATGCAATCCTTGATATAACTCCAGGTACCTTTCGAAACAGGATGTATGAAACTCTGGAGCAGATTGGGATGCAGAGGCATACTCCCCATGATGCCAGACACACATTCTCCATGCTCTGCGAAAAGTACCGAGTGAACGAAAATGATCGGAAGCGAATGCTTGGACACGCTTTCCAGGATATTACAAATAAAGTCTATGGACACAGGACGGTTGAGGAGCTCCGCAAAGAGATCGAAAAGATTAAAATTCCCGTAAAAAACAGTACATAAATTCACTTACGTTAGTAACACGTTAGCGACAAACGCAACGAAAAAGCCCGTAAATACGGGATTTTTCTACAGCAAATTTAAGGAATCTTTAAGGATTGAGTAAAGACATTTAAGATTTCAACAAATACAATGAACATAACAACTTTGTCCTGTATCAAGGAGGTTCATTATGAAAGAAATTTTACTAAAAGCAGACAGTCTCAGCAAATCCTTTTCCACCGGCGGGACCTTGCAGCATGTTCTGAAAAATATCGGCCTGCAGCTCTACAAGGGGGACTTTACCGTGATCATGGGTGCCAGCGGCGCTGGAAAATCTACACTCCTGTACGCTCTCTCAGGAATGGATACGCCGACCCTCGGCACCATCACATTTGCCGGAACAGAGATATCCGGCTGCAGTCCGGATCGTCTGGCAGTATTCCGCCGGGAGCACTGCGGCTTCGTCTTTCAGCAGATCTATCTGATCGACGGAATGTCCGTAATGGATAACGTACTCTCCGCAGGTCTCCTGGTAAGCAGGGACAAAAAGGCACTTCTGCAACGTGCCGGAGAGCTGTTCCAGGCAGTCGGCATTTCCGAAGAAACGCAGAAAAAATTTCCCGCCCAGATCTCCGGCGGTGAAGCCCAGCGTGCGGGAATCGTCCGGGCACTGATCAACACTCCTGAAATCCTTTTTGCTGACGAACCCACGGGCGCGCTCAATTCCAGTACCGGACTGGATGTTCTGGATACCCTGACCAGGTTCAATGAACAGGGACAGAGTGTGGTCATGGTCACTCACGATATGCGCTCCGCCAGACGCGGAAACCGCATTTTATATCTAAAGGACGGCGTGATCCTGGGAGAATGTGATCTGGGACGATATGTCAGCGGCGATCCAAAACGTCACCGGAAGCTGGCCGCTTTTCTGGAAGAAATGGGGTGGTAGTATGAAAAAGTCGATCCTCATAGCCCGTTCCAACCTGCGCCGGGCAAAGGGCCAGGCGGCAGCGATCACCATCCTGATACTTTTGGCTTCATTCATGCTGAACCTGTGGCTGATGCTTTCCCTGGACTATAAACGCAATTTTGACCGCTGCCATGACCGGCTGAACGCGGAACATGTCACGCTGATCCTGAGCAGCGATGACTCCGGCCTGCGAGATTTTGTAGCGGAAACACTGGAAAAGGATTCCCGTACCGCAGAATACCGTATAGAAGATTGTGTCTCCACGGTCGGCTCCTTCGCATATAACGGCGGGGAAGTCAACACCATGTTCATCCTCCTCGAAAAAGAGGCTGCCTTCCATCGCTCCATCGGAAAGCTTGAACTGGTAGAAGACAGTAACTGTTCCAGCGGGATCTATCTTCCCATGATCTACAGCACGGGAAAATATTCGCCCGGCGGGACGATCGACATTACCATTGGAAACCACACGGAAAATTATACCATATGCGGCTCCTTCAACAGCGCCATGGCAGGCTCCCACAATTGCACCATGAGCGCGATGCCGCTCACGAAGGATCTGTACAAAGAACTGGAGGAACGGAAGATTGCCCCGGACTCCACATTAGTTTCCGTCCGGCTCCGCGACAGATCCGAGAGCGAGGATTTTGAGGCGTATCTGAAAAATACCGTATCCTCCCGTTTTCCTGATGTCCCCACCGTCAGCAATTCCTACGCGCTGGTTTCCTCCTCCCGCTATATATCACAGATGATCTGTTCCGGCATTGTCTGTGCAATGGCATTTCTGGTCACCCTCATTGCCCTGGTGGTGATCGTATCCAATGTCATCAACTATATTCAGGAAAATATGAAAAGCTTAGGTGCATGGAAGGCAATGGGCTACACCTCCGGGCAGCTGATCCTTGCGCTGATGCTCCAGTTTCTGGGGATCACGCTGGTCACCTCCCTGGCCGGCATCGGGCTTTCCTACTGTGCGTTCCCGTCTGTCAACGAAATGATGATCTCGCAGACAGGAATCCCCTATGAGATCCGTTTTCTCCCGATTCCGGCCCTGCTCACGCTGGCCGCCGCAAATGGTACGGTCGCCCTTGCCGTATGGCTTGCCTCCCGCAGGATCAAAAAAATTGAGCCTATCGTGGCTCTGCGCCAGGGTGTTCAGACACACAGCTTCAAGCGGAACCATGTTCCTCTGGACAGCACCAAGGCACCGCTTCACCTGGCTCTTGCGCTGAAGACCACCCTTTCGGGAATGAAACAGAATGTGACTGTGTGCGTCACGATGCTTGTTCTCTCCCTTGTCGTCGTTTTTTCCGGGCTTATGGTGGAAAATATGATTGCTGATATCAATCCCTTCATCGATCTGATCGTAGGGGAAACGGCGGACTCCTGTATCAACATTAACCCGGAGATCAAAGACCGTTTTTTACAGAGCATGAACAGCGATCCGCGAATCGAACGCATTTATCTATATCATACCGCAGAAGTACGCCACATCGGCGGTATCGCTCTGATGGCAACGGTTTCCGATGATTATGCGGATGTGAATAATCAGAACGTCTGCTTTGACGGACGTTTTCCAAAATACGACAATGAGATGGCCATTGCCGCCAAATACGCAAGGGAGCATGATCTGAAGATCGGAGACGAGATCGCGCTGACCGCGGATGGAAATGAGGCCCGGTATCTGATCTCCGGATTCACGCAGATTTCCAATAATCTGGGCAAAGACTGCCTGCTCACCCGCAGCGGCTATGAACGCATGGGCAGGCTGCAGAATGAAAGCTATTATATCAATATTGCGGACGGGGTAGATATTGACGCCTTCAACACAGAGGTCGGCGAAGAATTTGGCAGTGATATCTATACAACGATCAATATTCTCTCTGTAATGAACGGCACCACCGCCGTATATATTTCGCTCATGACGATCATCGTGATCGCCGTACTCGTGCTGAGCGCATGTATTATTACATTTGTGCTGTATCTTCTTGTAAAAACCATGCTGAACAGCAAAAAACGGGATTATGGGATCCTGAAGGCTCTTGGATTTACGACCGGACAGCTGGTCCTGCAGACTGCGCTCAGCTTCATGCCTGCCGTCATAGTGTCAACTGCGGCGGGGATTACCGTAAGCATGCTGATCATCAATCCCCTTACCGCCCTGTTCCTGCGTGGGATCGGGATTGTAAAATGCACCTTCCATATTCCTGTCGGGTTCAGCATCGCCGCTGGAATCGGATTGGTCATTTTTGCCTTCGCGGCGGCGTGCCTGCTGTCGATGAAGGTCCGGAAGATCGCACCGAGGGCGCTGCTGGATGGGGAATGAGATTCTCAGATCCGGCTCTGAATCCACCATCTGTCAAGGCAATCAGCTAAGGCAGATGGTGGCTTTGGAATGCTTTATGTTTCAGATGTTGTTTATCTGCTGTTGATGGTTTCATTTCTGGGATTCCAGTTGTCTGCGTAGTTCCTCGATCTCTTCTTTTTGTTTATTTATAGTACCTTGCTGATCATCAATTATACTCTTTTGTCCATCAACTGTTCCTTGCAGCTGAGTAATCGTACCTTTTTGTCCGTCTATCGTATCCTGCATTTCGTCGATCATCAATTGTACGGTATTCTTATCCAGCAGGCTTAATTCCTTTGAATACAATTCCATCACCTTCTCCGTATTTCTGCACAGCTCATAGATATCTGTGTACATTGGGATAAATTCCGGGTGATTGTGGATCAATCCTTCAATCCACTCCGGCTTATCCGTACTCAGGAATGTCAGCCATGCATCTAAATCACTTTTGATACCTTTATTTTGCAGGCTTTCCTGAAAAATGTCAAGAGGAATGAATATGTATTCCTGAAGCAATTCTATTTCCAATCCGGTGTCTGATTTTTGTTTCATATGATGCAGGTAAACATCCGGAAATTTGTGGAAAATGCGGCCGCTCTTTTCGAATAACACGATCGTATATACCTTTTTGATATCCTTGTAGCTGAATGATTTTTTCTTTTCTCCCCGAATCCGTTTATACTGACGCAACAGTAGGTCCGCAGAATAGCAGGCACAGCGCTGGCCGGGAAATTTGTAACCGAGCTTCTGTACTTCGATGTTTGCAAGGCTGCCATCTTCCAATTCGATCAGTATGTCCATGACTAACAGAGAGCTTTCATCGGCAATCCGGCTGTTGTCTGTCGGAAGGATCGTATGGATCTTTACCTGCTGCTTCAAGATCAAAGACAATAGTCTTTCCAGCCTTTCCGGGGTCGTCTCAGGGTTCATGATCTCCTTAAAAAAAGAATCATATAAAATCTTTACACCCTTGCTTCCTGTGCAAAAATCCAGGAAATCCTCCCGCTGTTCCTCTGACCAGCTATTAAACAAATCTGATAGGCTGGAGCTGTCCCCGATTTCTTCCAGCAAGTCCCTTCTTGTCCGAATCATAGGAAAAAAGTTTCGTAAGTTGTTTGTCAATTGCAATTCCTCCCTTTTATGATGTTTTTCAAACATTGAAATTGAGGCGATACAGCCTTAAAAATGGAATAGATTATTTCTCTTTTCAGATATTTAGAATGTTTGAAATGTCCTCGGTCAACTTTAAGTGTATTTACATTAACATAGATGGGGAGAAAAGACAATACATGTTTTATCATTTTACTATTAAAAGAAGGGTGTGAAAACATGTTTGTCTCCACACCCTTCTTTACTTTCCTTTCATTAGAGCTTAGATTTTGGCATAGCCTTGCTTATCAGTTCTCGATTTTCTCTCCTCTTCTTCTTTCTTTTGATGTCTTATGTACAGCTCGGTTCCCGTTGCCCCAAGCAGCGCGATCACCAGGATCCACCACCAGGAGATCTTATTATTCTCTGTCTCTACATCAGCCAACGGAATCTTTTCATCGCTCACTTTACGGGTATTGGTCGTATTTCTTGCGTTTGTAGTCCGGCGGTTATTGTTTTCACCAACCTCCGCCAATGGAACTGCTGCTTCTTCCACACTGACCAGATTTTCCTCGGCCTGCTCTTCCTCCGGAGCCGCTGTCTCGCCTACTGCATATACCGGCTGTCCGCCGACCGTGTAGGTATACCCCGTATAGCCATAGCCTGTTCCTGTTGTTCCGGACGGTGTGGATACGCCTGTATTTCCAATGATCGGAGATGTGATCGAATCTATGATCGTACCGTAAATTGGATTGAGCGTTCCCGGCTGTATCGGAGTCACCGTTCCCGTATTGTTGTCAGTAATATAACGGAACACTGCATTCGCGGCCGTCCTTGCACGGTCCCGCTCCGTTTGTGCACGATTCCTGCTCACGATACATTGATCCAATGCGTCCATCGCATCGTCATAATCTGCCTTTGCCGTGTTATATGCATTTACAAGATTATAATATGCTTTTGAATCTGCAGCCCCCTGAGCCGTGAGCTTGGTCAGTTCAGTAATCGCTTTATCTACTGCGTCTTTTGCAAGCTTCGCATCTGCCAAGTTCTTGTTTGCCAGATCCAGATCAGTTCTCTTCGTAATCAGACTATCGAGTTTTTCAACAATGTTCACTTTGTCTTTCTCAAAATTTTCTTGATAATTTCTTTCTGCTTCTACAAGTGCCGCCGCATTCTTATGGACTTTATCAAGGGCTTCTGCCATCTCTTCCCACGCTGCTACAACTGCTGCCTGTTGAACTGCTTCATCTCTTATGTTTTCAGCTTCTATTACCTTGTCATAGGCATCATTATATTCTTTTTGTGCACTATCGAGCTTGTTCTGTGCATCTACAAAAGCCTGTTGTGCTTTTCTTAGTTCTGGCTTGTCAAAAGTATACAATTTTTCGATCTCACCATTAAAATTTTCTTCGAGTCTGTAATCGATCCATTCATTATCCACATTTTCACAAATGACTATTTTCCCATCTTCCTCCGAATACAAATATACTTTTTCCTCTCCATCCTGATCTTTCATTACTATTTCATATTTATTTTCTTCTATTTTTTTAGTTTCTAAATTGACTATCACCTTCTCATCCAAAAAATACTGATATAAAACCAGTTCTATTGCCAAATTCAGTTTATCCTCAGTTTTTCCTGACTTTGCCTTTTCTTGTGCTTCCTGTACTGCAATTTGCCCTTTATTCAACACTGCATTTCTGATTTCGTTTAATGTAGCTTCCGCTGCCTCAAATTCATCTTTAACCTTCTGATGCTCTGTCTCTGCTTCTGCAAATTTTTCTTGTTTCTCTATTAAATCCTTCTCAGCTTCCGCTGCATTATCTTTCAAACTTTGCAGACAATCCACCGCCCGCTTCGCTTCATCTTTAGCTTCTCCAACTTCCTTTTCTGCCTGTTCAGCCAGTTTCAGAGCTTCTTTTATATTTTTTTCATTCTCCTCAATTGCCTGTTCTACAGCTGCTTTTGCATTGTTCGCCTTTTCAATTTTTAAAGCTTCATCACTTTCAGCTGCCTCAACAGCAGCTTCTGCATTGTTTACAATCTCATCCGACTTATTCTTAACTTCCTGTGCCTTATCCAATGCAGCTTTTGCCTGGTCTAATGCCGCCTTCGCCTGGTCCAGATCCAATTTGATTTTTTCATTATCCTGAAGCTGTTTATTATAATCTATAATAACAGCCTTATACTCCTCTTTGCCCAGTACTTCTTCTGATATCGTCTTTGCATTCTCTGCATCTGTCAGTTTCTGTTTTAATTCATTCAGCCCACTTGCTGCTGCCGCAAAATCTTCCTCTGCTTTTTTTACTCCTTCAGAAGATGCATCATAGTCTCTTTGTGCCGCCGCCTTCTCATCCTCTGCCTGTTTCAGAGCATTCTCCGCGCTTTTGTATGCCGCTTTAGCTTCACCCTCCAACTGTTCTTCATCAAATTTTCCCGGAGTTATTCCATAATCTGCGAGAATCCTTTCCAGTTCCAACTGCGCGGCTTCAACTTTTGCATTCATTTCCTCAAGAGCCGCTGCCGCTTCGTTTTTCAGCCTCTCCAGTTCTTCCACAGTCGTCCCCGCGTTTGCTACCTTATTCTCTGCCTCTTCCACCGCAGCCTGTGCTGACCGGTATGCCTCCTCGGCCGCGTCTGCTGCAGCCTGTGCCTGCTGCCGTGCTGCTTCCGCTTCCTCCCGGCTTGCATATCCTCTGTTCTGCGCATCTACGGCAATCTGAGCCTGATCTCTGGCAGTCTCTTCATCAACTGCTGCGGATTCCGCGGCATCTGCTGCATCAGAACTTGCATCTGCAGCCCAATCTACGAGCAGATCGACAACCGGTTTGTCTACCGCATCCTCATACTTATCTACCGCATCTTTAGCCTCTGCATTCTTTTGCTCAAGTCCGTTGATATCATTGATGATCGCTCCAAGCGAATCAGCCGTATCCTGTAAATGATCCTTTACGGTCGGAGCCTGGCCTTCCGTTGTCCCGGTATCCGCCCCCTGAGTCACATCACCGTTTTCTGCATCCTCCGCGCCTTCATCGGCAGGCGGATTCTGTGTTTCTTCTCCTTCTGCAGGCGGCTGCTCTGCTGTTCCGTTATCCCCTGCATCTCCGTCTCCGGAAGTCTGGGAACCGTCTGCCCCAGTCGAGGAACCGTCACCGATTGTTGTCGTATCTTCCGTAGCCGGAGGAGTTACATTCTCTGACCCCGCAGCCCCTTCTGCAGGCACCGTTTCTGCCGGTGTCCCGGGTTCTTCTGCCGACGGTATCTCTGCCGGTGTCCCGGATCCTTCCATAGTAGTCTGTCCGCTCTCCGGAGCCTGAACCATCTCCTGGATCAAACCCTGCGTATCCGTAAGCGTCTGCAAAATCTGTTCATTCTGTGACGGCGCCGCCTGTTCAACAGGCTCTGCCGGAATATCAGAAACACTTGTATCAGCCGTACTATTATCATTCATTGCATCATTGATCTCTGCCAAAACCGGAGTGCCGGCAGTCACCATTGCCAAAATTCCAATTCCGATCGAATTGATCACTCTTGTATTCGTCAATTTTTTCTTCATTTTCTCAGTCCTTTCCTCTTTTTTTGTACATTCTTTTATGTTATATCGTCAAAAATGTAATGCCAGATAACACTCTCAGGCTCAACTTTAACACGAATCTTCAGATAAGAAAAAAGAATGCAGAACCCCTTTTATTCCACATTCTTTTTCACATCCTGCTTCTTATTCTGTTTCCTCTCCCGCGATCCGTTCAAACAGATACTGCAGCACATCCTCCGAGAACTTCCGCGCCGCGATTCCCAGGATCCCGCTTCCGTCCTCCTGCTTTTCCTGCCGTGTCACATCCGCATACATGATCATCGTATCCGCAACGAGGATGATATCCCTTCCCAGTATATCCGGTACTTCCTCCGGCGCCCGCA
This sequence comes from Lachnospiraceae bacterium, assembly GCA_910575475.1. GTDB lineage: Bacteria > Bacillota > Clostridia > Lachnospirales > Lachnospiraceae > Schaedlerella. The sequence goes on from CAJTGD010000003.1 coordinate 191,291, forward strand.
GCGCCATCCCCAGCGGGCTTACATTTTCCGTATGCACATAATATTTTTCCTGCGTATCACATACCACGATCACTGCATTGGCAGCGTAGCCTACCCTGCCGATCGCCCTGCGTTCCTCCATCTCTGACTCCTTTCTTCTGCTAAGGATCTGTAGGTGGTACAATTCCTTACGTTTCACAGTCGCTTTTTATGGGATCTGTTATGGCAATTCCTTATTCCCCAGCCAGCACATCCCCCAGTGAATTATCATTCAAAAAGGTATCCATATTATACAAAAACAGCACATCCGTGATCCCCTTATTCTCAACCAGCATATGCACGTTCTCATAATAATATCTGGCATCGATCATGATGATCTCGTTATAATAAGGGATCAGAAACGGTACAAAGCTGTTTGCATAGGAATCCTTGAATATCAGCAGCCGCCTCTGGTTGTCATTTGTAGTAACAATATCTACCATAGCGTGATTGCCGCCGAAAAACACCTGATACTTATCCTTTCCGTCCAGAGCCTTCCTGTCATATATGGTAGGCCGCTTCTCTTCATTGTCGGAATCACTTACAAGATATTGATATTCCACATTTTCCGGCTGGTACACCTCTATTGTGTCCGTTGCCTTGTGGTAACCGCTCCTGGATGCCAGCGTACCTGAAAAATCCGTTGCCACCGTGTAGATCTTATAATCCGACACCAGCCCTTCAATCTCCAGCTGCTTTGCGGCAGCATTGAAGCCGTAAGCCGCCCCCCTGCTTGTCCAGTGGTGGTCCGTCTTATAATAGATTCCTTCATCCACATGCTTTCTGAGGATCTCCGTAATGTCGATCAGGCCAATGCCCCCGGATAGCTGCTTTTTGATATACTTCATGTCCTCTCCCTGGTCACGCACAGGAGCCCCCATCGGCAGATAATCCTTCATGATATAAGCCGCATTGGGTACGATCAGGGCATTCATCCGCAGCTCACTGTTTCTCTGCCGGAACTGGTTCATAGCCTCCAGGTTTTCCTTCGTATTTTTCTCATCCATTCCCACAGGAATCTGCATCAGATACTTCTTCTTTCCAAGATAGACTCCGTTGAACTCCCTTTTTCCCACGAGAAGGTCACACCGCACTTTCAGGCGGATCCAGAGGTCTCTCAGGATGAACTGGTCCGAAGAATAGTCCTCCAGCGCGGTCATGTATTCTTTATTCTTGATATTTTCAATACCCGGCCTGGGAAATTGGGCCAGTACACGGTTCTCTTCCTCCGACAGCTTTCTGTCAGGCTGTATGATGCTTGCCGCCACCAACAGCAGAACCATCCCCGCGAAGCACCAGGCCATGCTGCGGTGCAGATTTTTCGTTTCCTTCCGCCGTCGTTCCTTTCCCCTTTTTAATTCCATTCTTCTTTCCCTTCTTGCCCGCATTACAGATTTTTATATCGTCCCCGTTTCTGAACAAAAGCGCCTTTCTTGCAGATCAGAACCGGAAATACAGGAACGGATTGTAGGTATCATTGACCAGATATGCCGTGGAGATCAAAAATATTCCCGCATACATCACAACGCTGGCAATCTGCATATACCTCTCTTCCCTCCAGAACAGCTCCGAAAACTTCCGGTACACGAACGGAGTGCTTCCGATTCCTGCGATGATACCAAGCAGCAGGCTGGATTTCAGATAGTAGAAACCGGTCATATCGACCAGTCCTTTCCCTCCGATGCCGAACATTGCCCCCAGATAAGACACCGCGCCTCCCAGGGAAGGCGAGAAGAACAGCACCCAGCCAAACATCACAAGGATCATAGTGTATGCATGTCTGGCCGCCTGCGGAAGGCGTTCCAGCAGATCACCCAGAACGTATTTTTCCAGGCACAGGATGATCCCGTAATACAGTCCCCAGAAAATAAAATTCCATGCGGCGCCGTGCCACAGCCCGGTCAGCATCCACACCACCATCAGATTCCGGATGGCCTTCAGCGTGCCGCCCCGGTTTCCGCCCAGAGGGATATAGACATATTCCTTGAACCAAGAGCTTAAGGAGATATGCCATCTCCGCCAAAATTCCGTAATACTTTTGGAAATATACGGATAGTCGAAGTTCCTCATAAAATCGAAGCCCAGCATCTTTCCAAGTCCTACCGCCATGTCCGAATAACCGCCGAAGTCAAAATAGATCTGCATCGTATAGGCAAAGCATCCAATCCATGCCGTCAGCGCGGATGTCTGGGAGATTCCGAGAGACGCTATGGATTCGTAAATGCTTCCGATATTGTTGGCGATCAGCACCTTTTTTCCGAGTCCTCTCAGGAACCAGACTGAGCCTTCCCCGAACCGTTCCCAGGAAATGATCCGCTTCCTGAGCTGCTTCTCCACGTCCGAATACCGGACGATGGGGCCGGCAATGAGCTGTGGAAACATACTTACGTAAGCGCCGAATGCGATCGGGTCATGCTGCGCCTTCACCTTGCCGCGGTACACGTCTATCACATAAGACATGGTCTGAAAGGTATAAAAAGAAATCCCGATCGGAAGCGCCAGCTCCTTATATGGAATATCAAACGGCAGCACTGCATTTAAATTGTCGATCAAGAATCCATAATATTTATAAAATCCCAGGATCAGAAAATTGATCACCGCGGTCACGATACAGGCTGTTTTTGCCTTCGCCATATCGCCGTCATTGATATGGCTTTCCAGTTCTAATCCGCTGACAAAATTGATCCCGATACTGAGCAGCATCAGAAGCACATACACCGGCTCACCCCATGCATAAAAGATCAGGCTGGAGGTCAGCAGCACAAGGTTCTTTCCGGCAAATGGTGTCACATAATAGATTACCAGAACAATGGGCAAAAATACAAAGATAAAAAATATACTGCTGAAAATCATAATCTCTACCTCACAAGCTTTTTACAAAGACTTTCTGTGCATCAGACGCATGTTCTCCAACCACATAGAGTACAAAATTGCCCTTTTCTAAAAACACATGCTTATTCAGCAGCGCTGTCTGTTCCGCACCGTAGCCTTCAAAGCTCTTCAACTGCGTATCCAGCCGCTCCTGAATGGCATCCTGCACCTGCTTCTTCTGGCTGCTGTCCTTCAGCTTTACAAGAAACAGCTCATGGGCATCCATGTTGTCAACCGGAGCATACAATACCGCCCCCTCATAATCCTTGGGATTCAGACCATAGAAGCGCTTTACCATCCTCGCCTCTGCCTCTTCCATTCCCTGGAACTGCGCCGCCTTCACGACCTGCTCCGCCACTGTCCCGATATCGGCAGTACTGACAGGGTCATTGGCCATATCCAGTATGATGAATATCAGCAGCACCGCGGCTAGCGCAAGCTTGATATAATGATAGGGAAGCCTGCCGTTCCCGGCTTCATCCAATCTTTTTTCTTGTCTTTTTGGAAAAACAGGTTTTGTAATCTTCACTGTTCATTCACCTCTGTCAGCATATTTGCCGCCCAGTATTTATAAAAATCCGGCTGCAGATGGAGGCCGTCATCCTGATACAGGTTCTGATGCTCTTCCGCAACATATGTATTGTCAACGTAACGGTATCCATTCTGTTCTGTCATTGCTTTCAGCGCGGCGTTGTATTCTTCCAGCCGTGCATAGCTCTCGTTCCACATTGCTGTCGGCCCCGGCGGCAGTATGGAGTTCAGATATACCTCGGTCTCCGGCAGCGCACCCATGACCGCCTGCATCTGTGCGGCGCATTCCGCCGCATAATCCACCGGCTCAGGCCACAGCCCGCAGGTGATATCATTGATCCCAAAGCAAAGGAATACCCGTTCCGGATTCAGTCTCCTCAACTGGTCGATATGCACGGACACATCTGAGATCGTACTGCCGCTTTCCGCAAGGACCCAGTCCTCCGGAAGAAATTCATAAAAAGAAAAGCCCACTGCGCGGGAATCCCCCATCACGGCGCAGCTCTCAAAGCTTCCCCATACCATGTTTTCATCAGTATCCGCCATATCCAGACTGTGCCTGACCCGGATCTCCTTGATCCTTTCATTGATCTCCGCCCCATTCTGCTGTTCCAGGCTTTCCAGATAACGGATGCCCTGGGCTACCTTTTCCTTATTCTGCTCCTGCTTCTGGTTTTTATAGATAGACACAACAATAACGACAGCGATAATGATTATCCCTGCCGCCAATAAAATAAGCTTTATATCTGGTAAATGGGTTCTTTTCCCTGTTCTCATTTGTGTTCTCCCCGAAAATAGCATTTCAAAACAGCAGGTCATTTGCTCCTGTTCTGAACAGTTACTAACATTCTACTATTTCTCCCCTATATTTTCAACATAAATTTGTATCCGGCAAAATATCCCATAAAATTTGTGCAAGCCTGCTGCCCTGCTCCGTCTTACCCTGCAGGGCATAAGCAGTCTTTTTGTCCCTGGCTATTTCAGCATATCCAGCACTGCCTTCTTAGGCTTTGCACCAAGATCTCTCTTGACTTCCTTGCCGTCCCGGAACACGATCAGGGTCGGGATGCTCATGACGCCGTACTTCTGCGCGATCTCCATTTCATTGTCGATATTCAGCTTGCCGACCTTCACATCGTCCGCTTCCCCCGCGATCTCCTCGATCACCGGAGCCATCATCTTGCAGGGCCCGCACCAGTCCGCATAAAAATCTACCAGGACCGGCTTGTCTGACTGCAGGACCTCCTGTTCAAAATTCTGTGCCGTGATTGTTATTACTGCCATTGTTCTTCCTCCTTACGCTTCATCTATAGCTTTCCCAATATCATGCCGCATATACTTATTTCCAAATTCCACCCAGTCCGTGGCCGCATATGCGTTCTCCCGGGCTTCTCTTAGGTTCCTTCCCTTGGCGGTAACGCCCAGCACGCGGCCGCCGTTAGTCACGATCCTGTCTCCGTCTGAACGGGTTCCCGCATGGAAGCAGTAATAACCCTCATGCTCCTTAAACTTTTCCAGCCCACTGATGGCAAAGCCCTTTTCGTATTTGAGCGGATATCCGTCTGATGCCAGTACCACGCAGACTGCCGCATTGTCCTCAAATTCCAGCTCTACCTGTCCCAGGCAGCCGTCGATGCAGGCCTCCACCACTTCGATCAGGTCATTCTTCATCCTGGGCAGTACCACCTGCGCCTCCGGATCCCCGAAACGCGCATTGTATTCCAGCACCTTGGGTCCGTCCTCCGTCAGGATCAGCCCGAAGAAGATCACACCCTTAAACGGCCGTCCCTCTTCCGCCATCGCGTCCACGGTCGCCTGATAGATATATTTTTCACAGAACCGCTCCACCTCTTCCGTATAGAAGGGGCTTGGAGAAAAGGTTCCCATTCCGCCTGTATTCAGACCTGTATCGCCGTCTCCTGCCCGCTTGTGGTCCTGGGCGGAGGTCATGGTCTTGATGGTCTTGCCGTCTACAAAGGAGAGCACTGACACCTCCCGGCCCACCAGAAATTCTTCCACCACCATCTCATTTCCCGCGGAACCGAACTTCTTATCCAGCATGATCGTCTTGACGCCTTCCTTTGCCTCTTCCAGGTTCTGGCAGATCAGAACGCCCTTGCCAAGAGCCAGTCCGTCCGCCTTCAGTACGATCGGAAACTTCGCCGTTTCCAGATAGGCAAGCGCCGCATCCGGGTCGGTAAAATTCTCAAAGGCCGCTGTAGGGATGTTGTATTTTTTCATCAGATTCTTGGAAAAAGCCTTGGAGCCCTCCAGGATCGCCGCATTCTTCCGGGGTCCGAAGGTCCGGATTCCGGCAGCCTCCAACTCATCCACCAGCCCTCCTACCAGCGGATCGTCCATTCCTACGATGACCAGATCAATCCGGTTCTCCTTTGCAAATGCCGTAAGCTTATCGAACTCCATGGCGCCGATCGGCACACACTCGGCATACTCCGCAATCCCGGCATTTCCCGGCGCGCAGTACATCTTCTTTACTTTCGGGCTTTTCGCGGCGCTGGCCGCGATCGCATGTTCTCTGCCTCCGCTTCCCACAATCAATACGTTCATTTCTATAAACTTGCCTCCTGTCCGCTTCTCGTTGGTTCTTCTATGATCGTCTTTCCGTTTTCCACCTTGACCTTCCCGTTGGCGATCAGGTCAATGGCCCGTGGCAGGATCTTCCACTCCGCCTGCTCCATGACCCTGCGCTGCAGCTCCTTGGGAGTATCTCCCTGCCGCGCCTCCACCGCCTTCTGCAGGATGATCGGCCCGGTATCCGTGCCCTCGTCTACAAAATGCACCGTGGCGCCTGCCACCTTCACCCCTCTGGCAAGAGCCGCCTCATGCACTCTCAGTCCGTAATATCCTGTTCCGCAGAAGGAAGGGATCAGAGAAGGATGGATGTTGATCATTCTGTTTCTATATTTTGCTGTCATCTCCGGCGGGATCACTACCAGGAAACCTGCCAGCACCACCAGATCCGGCTCAAAGCCGTCCACCGTCTCCAAAAGCTTTTGATTGAACTGACCCCGGTCCTCAAAATCCTTCGGTGAAACACATGCCGCGGGAATGCCGTGTTTTGCGGCACGCTCCAGGGCATATGCATTTTTATTATTGCTGATGACGCCTGCCAGCCTTGTATTGGTAATGGTTCCGGCTTCCACCGCGTCAATGATGGCCTGCAGGTTTGTCCCGCCTCCGGAAACCATGACTACGACGTTTAACATAAGGACACCCCTTTTTCACCGGCTTCGATCTCTCCCACCACATAAGGAGTCTCGCCTGCTGTCCGGATCGCTTCCATGGTCTTGTCCGCGTCTTCCGGATCCACCGCAAGCACCATCCCCAGGCCCATGTTGTAGGTGTTGTACATCATCTGCTCTTCGATGCCGCCGGTCCTGGCAAGCAGTCCGAAGATCGGAGGAATGGGATAGCTGTCCCTGCGGATGACCGCCCGGGTGCCGTCCTTTAGCATCCTTGGAATATTCTCATAGAAACCGCCTCCGGTAATGTGGCTGCACGCCTTCACCGTTACCCCGGCCTCCCGGATGCTCCGAAGCGCCTTCACATAGATCTTGGTGGGAGCCAGAAGCGCCTCGCCCAGAGTACATCCCAGACTGTCATGATACGTTTCCAGCGCTTCCCTGGTCATATCAAAGACCTTCCGCACCAGAGAAAACCCGTTGCTGTGAACGCCCGAGGACGCCATGCCGATGAGCACGTCTCCCGCTTTCAAGTCCTTTCCGGTGATCAGATCCTTTTCATCTACGATCCCCACCGCGAATCCAGCCAGGTCGTATTCCTCCTCCGGATAAAAGCCCGGCATCTCCGCGGTCTCGCCGCCGATCAGCGCGGCATTCGACTGCTTGCACCCTTTCGCGACCCCGCTTACGATGGCCGCGATCTTCTCAGGTTCATTTTTTCCGCATGCAATGTAATCCAGGAAAAACAGCGGTTCACCCCCCGCGCAGGCAATGTCGTTGACACACATCGCCACACAGTCGATCCCCACCGTATCGTGCCGGTCCATGAGAAACGCCAGCTTCAGCTTGGTTCCCACGCCGTCCGTACCGGATACCAGGGTCGGCTTTTCCATGCTTTTAAATCGTTCCATGGAGAATGCTCCGGAAAAACCGCCCAGGTTCGTCAGAACCTCCGGACGCATCGTTCCCTGCACATGCTTCTTCATCAATTCCACTGCCTTATAGCCGGCCTCGATATCCACACCGGCAGCCTTGTAGTCTATTGCCATTGCTTTTTCTCCTTCTTCTGTGTACAGTTGCTTTATTGTGCCAGATACGCCTCATAACCGATCTCGTCCAGCTTCGCTGCCTTGGCCTGAACGGTTTCTTTCATTTCCACCGTATATTCCTTGAGCCGATCCAAAAGCTCTGGTTCCGATACGGCCAGGATCTTCGCAGCCAATATCGCCGCATTCATGCCGCCGTCGATCGCCACCGTTGCCACCGGAATGCCTGGGGGCATCTGTACGATGGAATACAGCGCATCCGTCCCGTCCAGATTCTTTCCGGACAGCGGAACCCCGATGACCGGCATCGGAAACAGCGCCGCGCACATGCCCGGCAGATGGGCCGCCATACCTGCCCCCGCGATGATCACCTTGATCCCTTTTCCTTCTGCCGCCTTCGCCCATTCAAAAAACACATCCGGTTCCCGATGCGCGGAGATGATCGTCATCTCATACTCGATCCCAAACTTCTCCAACTGCTTTGCAGCCTTGCTCATGACCTTTAAGTCCGAGTCACTGCCCATTACAATTCCTACCTTCGGCATCCTTTTCCCACCTTTCTAATGGTTCGTTGAGCACTTCCGTTCCCGGGAGTACAAATCTTCCGTTCTTCAACAGTATAATTCTTTTTCCTTCTTTTGTCACTACACTGATTTCATCCAGCTCCTCATAGGGAATCGTGATATCCGTATGACACTGGAAATAGGCCTTCTCCGGGTCTTCCTTCCGAAGCCTGGAAATGGAGTTGTCCTTCGCCACGATCTCCTTTCCGTTGGGATTATAGACCCTCACATCCTCGCTCCAGCTGTAGCAGGTATCGCCCACCGCAAAGTGGGGGCCTGTCTTTTCCGCAATGAGGATCGGCAGCTCTTCCTCGATCTGGTACTTCCTGCCTGCCACGTAAGCGGTGGTATTGGTTCCGATCGCAAACTCTCCCAGCGGCAGCGTCGGATGGTCGTGGAGCACATTGTCGCTGACATATTTCCGGTTGTCCTCTTCATTTTCAAAGTTGGAACAGGTATAATCCGTGATCCTGCCGTCCCGGAAGGTCAGCTTCAGATCCCTGTACTGCAGCTCATTCAGGTACACCCTGCTTACATGCAGAACCCCTTCTGTCCCTTCCAGGACCGGGGAGGTGAATATCTCGCCCACCGGGATATTGACGTCTGCCACACAGTTTTCGAAGACCGTCTCTTTTTCCGGATCCTCCAGGGGATACAGCTTCACCCTGATATCTGTCTCGTTCTTCCCTTTTCCCAGTACATGGACGTACTCTCCCTGATCCAGCGCGTCGATCATCCTCTGCTGTACAGTCTCATAAAGCTTGGCGTCCAGGGTATTGATCCGGATGACTTCATCAAAGATCTCCGCATACTGCTCTCCAATCTCTGGAACCGGAAATGCGATGATCGTGAAGCTCCGTTCCTCCCCCTTGATATACTGGTTCGTGATCTGCCCGGATCTGCTGTCATATGCCAGGGATAAGCTTCGCTGCGCTTCTGTATAGATGTTAGCTTCCTTTTTCACCTGCGGAGAAAAGGGCTTCTCTCCAAATGTCTCGATCAGGGCCGGACCAGCATACTGCGCCGCCTGTCTTTCGCTCTCCTCATACACATGCCGGAGCACATCCAGCTTCCGCTCCATATACCGCTTGTCCAGGATCAGCGCCTCATCCTGACGGTGGTCGTATTCGTACTGCTTATTCGCGGCCGCTCCCCAGAAACCGACCTTTCTCTGTCCGCGTTTTGTCACCACGCCAGAAGCCGCACGGTAAATGACCGGAGCCAGACCCATTTTTTCAAAATTCTCGATCGCCAGCTTGACTACCCGCTCGAATCCCAGACGGTATCGGATATCGACCACCGATTTTTTAGACAGGTCCTTTCCCGTATTGATAAAGCCGATCCGATAGCCTTCCGTATAGACGTCCGCCATCTTTTTCAGAGTCTCCAGCGGCAGGCTTCTCAGATGCCTTGCGGTTCCCAGCTCATTTTCTGTAATGTATTCCCCGAAGCGGTACAGATACCTCTCATCGTCCAGGTCTTCACAGAGCACCACATCCGCCGCAAAGGACTGCATGGGATAGAGCTGTTCCTCAATCCGATCTGTCAGGAAGACATCGCAGTAATCGCTGGCATACCAGTAGAAGATGTCCTGTATGCTCTCAGGCTTTGGAATCCCGCCTTCAAAATGATTGTAGACCTGGATCAGCAGTTCGTTCAGGATCGTCAGATAATCGGGCCTGCACTCGAAGGCATAGGCGATCCCGCCGCGAAGCTCCGTATACAGGAAGCTGAGCAGCTTTCCCATTTCTTCCCCGAAGACGGACACGGCATACTCCGGATTGGCATAGCTTTTTTCATAATGGTCCGGCAGGATGTCCGCATATAAGGCAAGATTCCCCTCCTGCAGCTCTTCCAGGCTGAGTTTGTGCCAGGAGCCGTCCATGATCTGCCTGGTGATCTCTGTCAGCCCCAGGGAAAATCCCGCCATCTGCCGGAAATAATCCCGGAACGGCTCCGCCGTGGTGTCCTCCGCCTGCATCTCCTTCAATCTTGCGACTGACAGGTCATACCTTTCTTGATATCCTTCCTTTTCAGACTCCGGCGCTCCCTCCGGAATCCGGCCTTGGTTTTCACTCATTTCCTAACTCCTCCACAAAAAATAATGATCAGGCCGAGCAGGATCAGCAGATTCGCCGCGATCCCGAGCCTGCAGAAGATATATCTCTTTTCTCTCTCCCGAAATCCTTTTACACCTGCCCGTACTCCCAGAACAGAAAATATCATTGCCATGATACCGAATCCGCCGATAAATCCCGCGGCCGCGCCGTGCTTCCAGTAGGCGATCCCCACTGCCCCCGCGAGAAGCAGAAAAGAGCCGGAAGCATACCAGCAGGAATGCGCGCCCATGTGGGAATATTTCATAGGGGCCTGTCCGTACTTCCTGGTCCCCCGCTTTTTTCTCCCCCTGTCACGAATCCGCTTTTTTGTATAGTTTGCGCTTCTGGCCATAGCACTTTCTCCTTATGATATTGCAGATCAAAAATAAAATGTATCCCAGAACACCTCCCAGGGTATTCAGAAGCAGGTCGTCCACGTCAAAGCTTCCGACCCTGGCAAATAGCTGAAAGATCTCCACCCCCAGGCTCAGGGCAAAGCTGTAGAACAGTGTCTGGAAAAAACCTCTGCTCGTGCTTGCCATAGATATGAAAAATCCATACGGCACAAAGATCAGGATATTTCCGAACAGATTGGCAAATACGGCAAATGCCCCCAGCTCCTCCCTGTATTCGATAAAGCGCATGATTTCCTTGAACAGCACCAGGTTATACCGATACCCTTCCGCTGGCTCCGTGCGTCCGTACCACTCCGCAAAGCACAAAAAATACACCAGAAATGCAATATAAAGTACAAACATTACTTTTCCAAGAATGCGGTACCTTCTAACTTGTCTCTGACTCAAAATAATACTCCTTCAGATTGTCTCCCGTCCGGTCCCGGCCGGACAGCCCCTTAAAATGTGATCTCTCCCCGATGCTTCAAAAGCCGTGCGCCGTTCACGATGGTGATCACCCCGGATGTGATCCCGATCACGATCATCACGATCCCAAATGCAATATTCATTCCGCCGGATGACGTCATTGTTTTATATGCTCTCTCCATGCAATCATGCTCCTTTGATAGTATTTGTGCGCGGCAGTCCAAAAGCTGCCGCTTTCATAATGGCCTCCGTTACCGGTCACGCTGTAACCTTCACTCCATATGTATTATAATATGCATCAATCGCTGATTTTAATGTATCATCGATCACGATTTGTCCGCCGCATTCCTGATTGTAGAGACACTCTACTACTTCTTCCATACTTACGATCGCCGCCGTGTCAAATCCATAAAGGTCTTTGATCTCATCCAGCGCGCTCTTCTGTCCGCCTTTTCCGACCTCCATGCGGTTCAGAGACACGATCAGCCCCTTCACTTCCACGTCAGCCTGGGCTTTCAGGATAGGGAAGGTTTCCTCGATCGACTTGCCGGAGGTGGTCACATCCTCAATGATCACCACCCGGTCGCCGTCCTGCAGCTTGCTTCCCAGCAGGATCCCCGTATCCCCGTGGTCCTTGGTCTCCTTTCGGTTGGAGCAGTACCGCACGTCCTTGCCGTACAGCCTGCTGATCGCGATCGTCGTCGCCACAGACAGGGGGATCCCCTTGTATGCGGGCCCGAACAGCACGTCAAAATCCAGCCCGTAATTGTCATAGATCGCTTTTGCGTAGTATTCCCCCAGCTTCTGGAGCTGGGTTCCCGTCACATAAGCGCCCGCATTCATGAAAAACGGGGATTTTCTGCCGCTCTTTAATGTGAAGTCACCGAATTGAAGCACCTTGCTTTCCACCATAAATTCAATAAATTCTCTCTTATAGCTCTCCATAGTCCTGCTTCTCCTTCTTTTTGTCTGAACAGTTCCCTGAATGTTCTTGTCCCTGCCGCACAGCTCTGTACCAAACGTCACCTCATTCTAACATATCATTTCCAAAATAACAATTAAGAAACAGGATTTTGCGGTTAAATTTACCATTTGCATTTCTTCTGCTGGATCTGCTCCGCCTCCTCCTGCGTGATCACATGGTGTCTGACCATGCTCTGCAGCACCATTACCACACGCCGGGCTGCCAGCTCCCGGCTGATATCCGGGGAGTACATGGAAGGCGCGTTGGGCACCCCGGCCAGCATGGCGGCTTCGTAGTCCGTCACTTCTTTCGGCAGCTTCCCGAAGTAACCCATAGAAGCCGCATAGATTCCCTCATAGCCGCTACCGAAATTGGCCGTATTGACATACAGTTCAAAGAGTTCCTCTTTGGTATAGTTCTTTTCCATATCATATGCTGCAAATACCTCAGCGGCTTTCCGCTCCATTCGCTTTTCCTGCGTAAAAAGCATGTTTTTCGCAATCTGCTGAGTAATCGTGCTTCCGCCTTCCACATAAGACATTTCCCGGATATCCGTCCATGCGGCGCGCGCGACCGCGATCGGGTCGATTCCCGAATGGGACATAAACCGGTGGTCCTCCACGGATATGACGGCTTCTATATAAAAATCAGACATCTCCGAATAGACTGTAAAGTTTTCCTTCGCACGGATCTCATCCACCCGCTCCTCGATAGAAGTCTGAGATATGGCGTCCTGGTACATCCGATATCCTTTCACTCCGAAAAACGCGCCGACTGCCGCTGCAAGGCACACACACATCAGAAGCAGTTTCAATATGAGTTTTCGGACGGGATGTCTCTTTTTTACTCTTCTCAATCTCCTGTCAGTTCCTTTCCGTTTTTTTGATCAGATGATCCGCCCTGCTGTTTCCGGTATCAGGTCATCTCATCCCGCAGTGCATCAATGATATTTTCCTTTCTGATCTTACTTACAGCATACATCATTGTGACGAATATTACAAGGAATACACTCAGAACACTGATCCCAATCCCGGCCCACGGCAGAATGAACGCTGTGCCGTCCGTTGACATGGTCTTAACGATCAGCACGGAGGACAGCAGTGACAGAGGGATCCCGATGGCCAGCGCCTTAATGCCGTAAAACGCGCATTCAAAACGCATCATCTTGTTAAAATCCTTATCTGACATTCCCACGGAGCGCAGCATTGCCAGTTCCCGCCTGCGCAGCTTGATGTTGGTGGAAATCGTATTGAACACATTGGCTGCCGCGATCAGTGAGATCAGAGCAATAAAAAGCCAGGCAAATACATTGGCGATAAAGAGATAATTCCGATATTGCTCAAATGCCTCGCTGCTGTTTATCAGTGTATAGGAACATGATATTCCTTCTTCTATTATGATCCTGCGCATTTTCTCCACAGCCTGAGACGCGTTTTCCGTGTTGAAGCACATCCCCTTGACTCTAAGCTCCGCCGGAACATCCGAGGGCACCAGTGTTTCCTTCACGGACCAGGGGGCAATGATCTCCAACGTATAGGGCAGTGTTTCCTGACCCGCGGCATCCACAAACGGCGGAATGTCAGGCGGAATAAACTCTGCCGGCGTTATGGTGACATTCTGCTCCTGTCCGGTTGTTCCATCCGTCATTTTGGGGGAAATGGCAAGCTCCACGGAAGCGCTTTGGAACAGGTCCGCAAGATCCTCAGCGCCTTTCACATCATCGCTGTCGTCGTTGATCTTAGCAACGGCAAGCATTTTCCCGTTTTGGCCCATATACTCTGCCGCCGGCAGTCCCAGCCTTTTAACCAGCTTCTGATAAAACGCGTCGTCAAAAAAATGCACTTCCAGCAGAAGCTCCTGGTCCTCCTGTGCGGATCCCCCGCCCGCCGCTTCCCGGTACGCATCCGTAAGCTGATCCGGCGAAACCCTGCTGGAGAAAGCAATGACCGCCCGGCAGGAGCTTTCCGAAATACCGGATATGGCTTTCATCTTGTCATAAAGACGGAACAGCTCTTCATCCTCCATCTCCTGCGTCCCGAACCCAATATCATAATCCGACACGGTTTTTAACCCGTCCGCCGACTGCTGCATGCTTTCGATCAAAGCATTGGCAGATACAAACAATACGATACTCAGTACCAGGGAAAGCACGATACTCCGGTAACGCTTCCGGTTTCGTTTAAAATTTTTCAGGGCAAGGGTTCCTTCCAGGCCATACATGCGCTGCTTTCTCTGAGGGATTTCCATCGCCCCGGATTCCACTTTGATCTCATTGGTCTGCCGGATACATTCCATCACCGGCAAGCTGACTGCCTTTTTGGCCGGCAGCCAGGCTGAGATCAGGATCGTGACCAGGCTGACCGCGGTCGCGCCGGCCACCGCCGGGAGCGATACCTTCGTAGTCAGCGGAACTCCTGTGTACAAAACGGCTCCAAACCGGCCGGATACGACAGAGATCACGCCCCGGATGCATCCCAGTCCTGCCAGGATGCCGATGGGAATCCCCGCCATACCGATGCACAGTCCTTCAAAAAGGACGGAATTGCGCAGCTGCTTCTCCGTAGCCCCCACAGAGGCCAGCACCCCGATCTCCCGGATCCGTTCGCTCAGTGAGATGCTGAAGGAATTGTAGATCAGAAAAACCGAACCGATCATGATGATCGCCAGCACGATTCCCCCGAAGGAATATAAAAACGCCATGAACACCTTGTCCGACGGCCTGTCTGAAATTCCCATAATGCGCAGCACATCATAATTCAGTATGCAGGGATATCCGGCTTTTACCTGATCCGTATAGGAATACACCTTTCGCATCTGGTCCAGCGTGACAAAAAGGGTAAGCGGATTGTAGCCGGCCTCCGCGTCTGTCTTTGTGATCAGTGTACATCCCGGGGATTCCTCGTTCTCAAACACCGGGGTCCTGCAGATTCCGACTACCGTATAGGTCTTCTCCTTCCGGGGCAGAAAGGTCTCCGCTCCGGCCTCGTATGGATCGGCCTGGCTCAGCTCCTGCTCTCCCCGCATACGGCTTCCCACAAAAAGCTCCAGTGTGCTGCCTGTTTTGCCGGAAATACCGCACTCTTTCATGGCGCTTCCGGATACAAGGACCTCCCCGTCATGTTCCGGAAGCCGCCCGGACAGCAGCGTGATGGGCAGGGCCTGGAACGTCTCCTCCTGGAATCCGGCGATGAAGAGATAGGGTCTGCCGGGATCTGTCCCGTTCTTTGCCTCTGCATAACCGATATTTTCAAAGGTCACTGTGTCCGTTACCTCTTTGTCCTCGGAGCGTTCCTGCACAAAGGAAGCATCTACATTCAAAAACGCGGCGCCCCACCCTCCGTACTTCTGTATGGCTCCCCGCGCCATATAGTCCAGTAGTGATACGCCGAAGGTGGTCACTCCGGTGATCATCACCGTAGACAATACCACGCCGATGATGGTTACGAGGGTTCGTGTGCGGTTCTTTTTCAGCCCCTCCAGGGCAATCTTATAGAAGATATTCATGACCGCTTCACCTGCCTTTCGCTCACCTCAGCTTCGCTGGCCGGCCGCGGTTCTTTTCTGTCCGGGATCCGGGCCTTTGAAGCCGTCTGCCGTTCATCCTGCAGGATCATCCCGTCTGAAATGCGGATGATACGGTCTGCCTGGAGGGCGATATTTTTGTCATGGGTGACCAGGATCAATGTCTGCCCATACTCCTTGTTGCTCTTTTTCAAAAGCTTTACGATCTCATGTCCATTCCGACTGTCCAGGCTGCCCGTAGGCTCATCCGCCAGCATCACCTGGGGCGCGTTCATCAGGGCACGCCCGATGGCGACACGCTGCTGCTGTCCGCCAGAAAGCTGGTTGGGAAGATGGGTCTGACGATCCTCCAGGCCAAGCAGATGCAGCAGGTCATTCAGCCGTTTCTGATTCACCTTCCGTCTGTCCATCAGCACCGGCAGGGTGATATTTTCCACCACATTGAGGGTGGGGATCAGGTTGTGGAACTGATAGATCAGCCCCACCTGCCGTCTTCGGAAGATGGCCAGCTTCTCGCTGCTCTGAGCGTATACATCCTGCCCATTCAAGAAAATCTTTCCCCTTGTAGGCACATCCACCCCGGCGATGGCATGGAGCAGCGTGCTTTTCCCGGAACCGGAAGAACCGATGATCGCGGTGAACCCGCCCTTTTCAATCGTCAGCGAGACACCGTTCAGCGCGACGACCTGATTTTCGTCCTTGCCGTAAACCTTGTATAAATTTTCCACTTTCAAAAAATCCATGATGTGAACCTCCTTTATCTATGAGACGTTCAGAGCCATCCGGTTCTGAACTTGTTCTTATCATAGGATTTCACACTTACATTTTCGTGACTTTTTTGTGAGAGATCCGTCACATTTCCCCATTATTTTGGAAAACGGATGATAAAGACCGCGCTGCCCTGAGGATGATTCTCTGCGGTCACTGTCCCTCCCTGCCGGGTGATGATGGTCCTGCAAAGCGCCAGTCCGATGCCGTATCCTGCCGCCCTGGAATTTTTTCCCCTGTAAAAACGGTCAAATAAGGAGCACAGCTCTTTTTCTTCAAATCCTGCCCCATTATCTCGGATCGTAAGCTCCGTATACAGCAAATTGTCTTCACAGGCAATTTCGATCCGCCCCTGGTCGCCGACGCTTTCCATGCAGTTTTTCAAAATATTCCGGATCGCCTCTGCCAGCCAGTCCGAATCTCCCTGGATCTCAATCCCCTCCGGCACATCCGCCCGCAGTGCAATACTGTGCAGCTCCATCGGAATCAGAAGCGGGCGAAGGGCCGAATCTACCAGACCGCGCACATCCACCGGTCCGCTTCGGAATACCACAATGCCTGCGTCCAGACGGGACAATTTTAATAAAGAAGTGATGAGCCAGTCCATCTGCGCCAGCAGCTCCTCCGTCTCCTGCAGCAATTCCCTGCGCTCTGTTTCCTCCGGGTTGTTTTCCAGCAATGACAGGATCAGGTTTACGGAGGTCAGCGGGGTACGGAGCTGATGGGCAATATCCGCCAGCGAATCGGCCAGATTTTCCTTTTCTTTTTTCAGGGCCGCGTTCTGCTCCCGGATGCGCAGTGTCATTTTCGTGATCTCGCTGCGCAGGATCGAAAGCTCTCCCTCCTCGGATTCGCTGATAAACAGATAATCCGCATTGTGAAGGACCATATCGATCTGCCCTGAAATCTCCGCAATGCTTCGATACCTCGCTCTGGTGAACACATAGAACAGGATCCCGAGTGCAGCGGAAGACAATAGGACCAGCAGCCCCGCCGGACTGTTGGTCAGGAATCCCGCTGCCGTAAAAACTCCCGCGGTCACGAAAAAGCAAACGGCAAACCGCCGGTATTCTTTATTTCGAAGCATACCTGTCCCCCAATCGATAGCCAGTCCCGTGGACTGTCAGGATCATCTCCGGGTTAGACGGATCTTCTTCCATCTTCTCCCGCAGACGTTTGATGTATACCGTCAGTGTATTGTTTGTGACGAATTCGCCTGCCGCGTCCCAAAGCTCCCCCAGCAGGCGGTCCCTTGTGAGGATTGCTTTCGGGTTGCTGACGAACATCAGCAGCAGGCGGTATTCCAGGGCGGAAAGCGGAATCTCCCTGCCGTCCTTTTTTACAATACCGGCAGCTGTGTCCACATAGAGCCCGCCTGCTTCATAGACAGCGGAAACCCGTTCGCTGCGCCGCAGAGCGGTCCGTATCCGTGCCGCCAGCTCCCTTGGACGGAAGGGCTTGGTGATATAGTCATCCCCTCCCATATTCAGCCCGGTCACTACGCTGGCCTCATCCCCGGAAGCTGTCAAAAAGATCACGGGGATGTCCTGCACTTCTTTGATCTCCGTGCAGACCGTAAATCCGTTTCCGTCCGGCAGAGAGATATCCACCAGCCCCAGGTCAAACTTTTGCTTTCCCAGCATGTCAAATGCCTCCTGCTGCGTCGGCGCGTGGACGACTGCAAAGCCCTCCGCGCTGAGCAGGCGGGTCAGATTTTTGGCAATCGTCATATCATCTTCTACTAAAAAAATCTGTTTCAATTTTTTATCCTCCTGAACCATCAGACAGATCATGGAGCGCGCCATGACCGGCCCTGTGCTCAAATAATTCTTGCATTCTCTGCAGGAACATCATATCATACCTTTATAGTTTTCTCAATGAATCACAGAATATGGAGGGGATCTACCATTGGAATGCATTAGAAAAGCGACGGCAGCAGACGCGTCACGAATTGCGGAAATATTAGTTTTTACCAAAAGGATGAATTACCGGCACATTTTTCAGGATGATAAGGGCTCATTTGGAGAACTCCAGGTTCTTCCCCTGGCACAGAGCTATCTCGCAGATCCGAAGAAGCTGGAGCATATCTGGGTCTATGATGATGAGATCGTCAAAGGAATGATCCACATAGAGCAGGATTGGATCGAGGAGTTGTATGTGGATCATTTTTTTCATCACGCGGGGATCGGCGCAAAGCTCATTGAATTTGCAATACGAAAATACCGCGTCCGGTATCTGTGGGTACTGGAAAAAAATCACGGAGCCATCCGGTTTTATCAGTCCCACGGATTTTCACAGACACAGGAGCGCAGGCTGCAGGAGGGGACAACGGAATGGCTGATCAAAATGGAACGGCTACTTCCTATCTGATATGCTCCCACACTGCGTCTGCCTCCAGGAGCTTCTCAGGGGGGCACACCAGCGCCCTCCCCAAAGCTGCAACAGTACTGATCGATGCATGATTCATATTCTTCTGACGCTGCTCATACTGCTGAATCGTGCGAAGCGGCACCCCTGAGGCTTCTGCCAGTTCCCTTTGGCTCATGCCGGCATCCATTCGGTATCGCTTTAGATTTGTCTCTTCCTTTCTCGCCCGGAGTAATTCATTCATTCGATCACAAAACTGCTGTATATCCATCTCATGATAAGGATGATACATCCTCACGATCTCCTGAATCGGCACATACGTATTGATCTCCTGGTATCCAAGCCCTGTCCTCCACTGATAATATGCCAGTGCCCACCCCGCCCAATACTCCGGGCTTCGCTCCATCGGACAGGATACCTCCATACGCACTTCCCACTTCTCCTTCCCCTGGCTTCTTACAATATAGTCTATGACATCATAGGCAGTTTCCACACCGGACTTTCCCGCGATTGTTGCAGAGTCCCCCCGTTCGAACCGTCCTGCAGTCCCGGATTCGATAAACATCTGAAAAAAAAGTTCTATGTTATACTTTAACTCATGAACCGCGAAATCCAGCATTCTCCCCATGGATATTCTCGCCTTGTCCAAATATAGCCTATCGTAAGCGCATATCATCTACTCTCATCTCCTCATCAATCATAGAGATTACATAAAGGTCACCTTTCTGGTAACGATTCTTGTCCATATCAAAGTAATCTCTCCTTGCTTTCCGATCCCTGTGCTCCTTTTTCGGATACCATATCGTCTTCTCCGCCGGCTCGGCTCCCACATATTCCAACCGGTCAAATGCGCGCTCACTTTTCACCACAAACTGCCTGCCCAGCTTCCCCAGGTGCATTTCCTGATTCAACTGCCGATAGGAAATGGTTCCATTCAGAAAATCCTGCGCAAACGAGAAATAACTGTCGTCCGCCCGGTAACCTGTGATAATATCATATTCCTTATATGGTACATGAAATGTTCTTCTTATATATGATCTGGCTTCCCTGGCCAACGGCGATGGTAAGTCAAATTCCCGATTCTCCAGCAGAATACTCAGCCAGTGCAGAATCGTCCACTCGTTTGCTGTCAGATCCAGAATCGTCAAATCTGAACATTCGATCACATAATGATTGGCATATCCGTTCCGTTCGGCATCCACTGCCCATTCCTTTGCCAGGTCCGGTTCCTCCGTGCAGTAGAAGCCCAAACCATAGTCATTATAAGGCTTTCCCCTGCCGAACATTGGTTTTCGGATCACATCCGCTGATCCATGATATATATTCTTTTTCATACGAATTCCCCGCATTCATAATATAGAATCCGCCCGTCAAAAGGTCTCACTTTCCTTGCCGGCCGCAAAGCGGCATAATTCCTTATGCGGCTGTGCGCATCACATGATACTGATCTCCGGATTTATCTTATGCTCCATACATTATACTCCCACAGGAGTATGATTTCAATATTTATATTTCGCATTGAAGAAAGTAAAGTTTATCTGCAAAAAATGTTGACATTCCATTTTAAGCGTACTATAATATTACAGCGTGAAAACGGGAGAAACAGTATGCGCCAAAGCCCCGGAGTATGCTGATTTCATATAAAAACAGATATTATAATGAGAGATTAACAGAAAATAACAGGAGGAACCCCCATGAAAACTTATATGGCTAATCCAGACAAGATTGAGAGAAAATGGTATGTGGTTGACGCTGAAGGCTGCACATTAGGACGTCTTGCTTCCGAAGTCGCAAAGGTACTGAGAGGCAAGAACAAGCCGGAATTCACCCCACATGTTGATACAGGCGATTATGTAGTAGTCGTAAATGCAGAGAAGGTAAAAGTAACAGGCAAGAAGCTGCAGCAGAAGATCTACTACAATCATTCCGAGTATGTAGGCGGAATGAGGGAGACCACTCTGGCAGAGATGATGCAGAAGAAGCCGGAGAAGGTAGTGGAACTGGCAGTCAAAGGAATGCTTCCGAAGGGACCTTTGGGAAGGGCAATGATTAAGAAGCTTCATGTATATGCTGGTCCGGAGCATGCTCAGCAGGCTCAGAAGCCAGAAGCATTGACATTTTAAGGAAAGGTTGAAAGGAGGACATTACAGTGGCTAATGCAAAATATTACGGAACAGGAAGAAGAAAAAAATCTATCGCAAGAGTATACCTGGTACCTGGTACAGGTAAGATCACTATAAATAAAAGAGATATCGATGATTATCTGAGTCTGGAGACGCTGAAGGTTGTAGTTCGTCAGCCGCTCGTTGCGACAGATACGACAGATAAGTTTGATGTTCTTGTCAACGTACACGGAGGCGGCTACACCGGACAGGCCGGAGCGATCCGCCACGGCATCTCCCGCGCTCTGCTCGAGGCAGATCCGGAGTACAGACCGATCCTCAAAAAAGCCGGCTACCTGACCCGTGACCCGAGAATGAAGGAAAGAAAGAAATACGGTCTCAAAGCCGCTCGTCGCGCACCACAGTTCAGCAAGAGATAAGCAGTTATTTGCGAACAGAAAAGTATATAAAAAAGCCCGGAATGCTTGCATTCAAGGGCTTTTTTATATATTCCTGTTCTGATTTTTCCTATATTCAAAAAACTCCGTCAAAAATTCATAAAAATCGATCACATTCTGACTGTCCATCTTATTCCTGTTATAGTTAATGATAATATCCCTCTGGCAGACCGGATCCTCGATCTTCAAAAGCCTTACCTGCTCATTTTCAATACTTCCCCAGGTAAATTCCGGCCAGAAGCCGATCCCCATATTCGTTGCGATCATATTCTTCACGGCAGACGGGTTATCACTCTCAAAAATAATCCTCGGCGTAAACCCCGCATGCTGGCAGAACCGGTCGCAGATATAGCGAAACTCCCGGGATCCCAGAAGACTGATGAACCCCTCTTCCGCCGCTTCCTCCAGGCAGACAGACTCCCGATCCTTATATTTTCCCTTCCTTGGCACGGCCAGGTAGATCTCTTCCGCACAGGTAAAGCTGTTCTCCTCATTCATGGCCTGATAAAAAAGCTTTGTCTTCACGGCAATATCGTAAAGCTCACTCTCCGAATTCTGCTGCAGTTGAAAATTAATATCCTCATGCTCCTTTTTATATTCTATGATCGCTTCCATGACAAGTCCTGACGCTGCCAGAACATTCATGTGGATCGTCTCACTCTCCAAAGCGACCATCATCTTAAGCTGCTCCGGAATATCATCAAACTGCGCCATCAGCGGTTCCAGCTTTTTCTGCAGATACTTCCCGTACTCTGTCAGCACGATATTCCTGCCCTTTGCCGTAAATAGCGGAACTCCCAGGTCATTTTCCAGCCTCCGGATGGCCTGGGTCAGCGCAGGCTGTGTAATATGCAGGTTCTTCGCGCTGTTCGTCATATGTTTCGTATTCGCCACTTCCAGAAAATACCGTATCTGCATCAATTCCATGCCGATCTCTCCTCTCGAATGTCTATTCGTTATCACAAATATTCTGTACATTATAACATCCCATAGCATACCTTATGAAGCGACCAAATGGCCATAATGGGATGCCTTTGAATATATAATCTTAATCAATCCATAATATATACATTATCATTTTTATAAATATTATATATTAGACATAATCAAACGTCAATGCTAAACTATACTCGAACGATGAAACAAGAATGATGCAGAAGGGCACATGCCGAAACCTGAAATCAAAAAGTCCAATCCTACCCGGCAAGCCTTTTTTTGCACAGAGCTTTCAAAAGGAAAGAGAGGAAATGAAAAATGGCCGAACTTTTAGAGTCCACCATGCTGATCTGCTTTGGATTATCCTGGCCCATGAATCTTGCCAAGAACATCAAAGCAAAATCAGCCAGAAACATGAGCATCCAGTTTATACTACTAATCATCACGGGATACATCGCAGGAATCTCGGCAAAGATCTACAGCCACAGGTTCAATTATGTATTAGTTGTGTATCTCTTAAACCTGATCGTCGTATCCGCCAATGTCATTGTCTACATAATCAATACCCGTTACGACAGGCAGGCACAGGCGGCAAATGCAAATCTGAGCAGACAGATATCAGGACACACAGGCAGCACGGAAACAGGCATTGCAGAAGCATCTGCAGAAAATGCCCATACCTCTAACCCCTTCCAACCATCCATGCATGAACAAGGAGATGATGAAATGCAGACTTATCGTGAACTTAACAGTATTACAGAAGCAGGCGGCGTTGTACTTTTTGGATCCAATACATTTGCTTCCCTTCCGGTCGGGGAGCTCTCACAGGCTTTCCGTATCACGGAGCCCATTTACAACCGGAGCGTCAAGGACATTCGGATCGACCAGATCGAACGTTACCTGAAGGTCTGCCTGTACGACCTGAATCCGCGTAAAATCTTTGTAAATATAGGAGATGTGGATATCCGGGATGAAAATGTTGACGTAGACAATTTTATTTCCAAATATGAATGGCTGCTCTATATGATCCATACAAAGACACAGGCTTCCATCTACATCGTACCTATTGTTTCCAAGAGCCCGGCCGCATTCAAGATCAATCAGCGCCTGAAAGCATTGGCCGCACAGACCGGATGCAAGTGCATTGATATCTCCGGTGTGTTTGAATCCAATCGTCCTACCCTCCGGCTGTTCGAATTGATGAAGGTGCATATGCGCAATCATCCGATCAACTTTGCAGACGCGATGGAGGTCGGAACTCTCAGTAACCGGTGCATCGAAGACGTCCCCAACGATGGGCAGCCGTCTGCGGCCCCCGGAATGAAAAAAGATATCGTTTACGCAAAGCACTGATCTACGCCAAAAGTCCCTCTTCGCCTATTTTGAGGCAAAGAGGGACTACTCCTGATTTTTGCACTTCAAATATGTCTTTTTCCTTTTATATTCCCACAATTATTTATTATAGACAATCTGTGTAGGGCTTCCTATGGATAAAACGCCCGGCGCCCTTTTCTCCAATAAACTGATTTTCTTTTACTAGTACATTTCCTCTCTGCATGACCAGACGGATCTCTCCCCGCAGCTCCATGCCTTCATAAGGGGTATAATCAACAGCTCCATGCATCCGGCTGTGTGCCAGCACTACTGATGCATCCGGATCCAGGATCACAAGGTCCGCGTCTGCCCCCGGCAGGATAGCACCCTTTTCCGGATACAATCCATAAATCCTGCATGGCTTTGTACAAAGTGTCTCCACCAAACGCTGCATGGTGATGCGCCCTTTAGCCACACCCTCAGAATATAAAAGCATCAGTCTCTCTTCCACGCCCGGAGCCCCGTTCGGGCATGCGGTAAAATCGTCCTTGCCCATCTGCTTTTCTTTTCCATAGTTGAACGGGCAGTGATCCGTGGCAACGACCTGGATCTCTCCGGCCGCAAGCCCTTCCCACAGCGCATCGCAGTCTTCCTGTGTACGGAGCGGTGGAGACATGATGAATTTCAGGCCGTCCTCCCTTGTATAGCATTCCTCTGTCAAAAGCAGATACTGCGGACAGGTTTCCACAAAAATATTTTTCTGTCCCTGTCTTCTTGCCTCCCGTACAGCCTCCAGGCTTTCCTTGCAGGAGAGATGCACGATATATACCGGAGCGTCGTCCGCCATCCTAGCCAGCTTGAGAACACGTTCTACCGCTTCCGCTTCCGCCAGGTTTGGACGGCTTTTTGCATGCCAGATCGGAGAGGTTTTTCCTTCGCTTTTATGCTTTTGCTTCAGGAATTCCACGACATCATGATTCTCGCAGTGAAATGCAGTGATCCCGTTGATCTCTTTCATTTTCCGCAGGATCTGCAGAACATCTGCATCATTGAGCTTAAAGCCATAGGTCAGATACGCCTTTACGCTGGGGATTCCGTCCGCCGCCATAGTCTCCAGCTCTGCCAGGATCTCTGCGTCTACATGCTGCGCTGTCCCGTGAAATCCATAATCAATGACCGCCTTTCCCTCTGCCAGCTTCCGGTATACGTCAAACTGATAATGTAACGGGATTCCCGCCGGCCCGAAGGCCATATGGTCCACAATGGACGTCGTTCCTCCGCAGACCGCCGCCACGGTGCCATCATAAAAATCGTCAACCGCCCTGGAAATCCCCACATCCAGATCCATATGGGTATGTACATCCACAGCCCCCGGAAGTACATAACAGCCGGCCGCATCGATGGCTTCTGCGTCTGCGTCTGAAATATCTGTTCCAATACACACGATCTTCTCATCCTCGATCAGGATATCCGCCTGATAATCCTCCGCCTCCGTAAAAATCCTTCCGTTTTTCACTATTTTTTTCATTTTGCATTATTTCCTTTCATTTCAAAATACTTCAATCAAACATATGTATCCACTGGACATATCAAGCCCTGCAAGATAATGATACCGGATATTCCTCCTCTTGTCCAGAATAATATCGGAAACCATTTTATTTATATCTTCCTGAATCCGGCTGTTCCAGCAAATGCCTATAAATAGTTGGAAAGCATATTTAAACGCAAAAAAAAGCTCCGTCTGTACAGGACATACGGAACTATTTACATTATACATATTTAAAACATGCACCTTCAAAACTACACACGAAGAAATATTTCTATCCTATCCATACTGCTCTCTTACAGCAACCACCTTCTTGGTTATGCCCTCGACCTATTAGTGACGGTCAG
>CAJTGD010000004.1 GCA_910575475.1 Lachnospiraceae bacterium
AGACGATAAAGAAAAAAGGTACGGAAACAGAGTACAGGGATTTTATGGCTTAAATCGGATGGTACGGATCATAGGATATGAAAAAAATGGAATCCGATGTGCTCTAAGAAAGTAAGCATAAATTTAAGCGTCAGAGCTGAACCATATATACAATGTATTGACATGGCACATTTGGGATAATATAATATTGTAAAGGAAGGTGTTGATATTATGGCAACGACTAATATTACAATGAGAATGGACGAAGATTTAAAAGCACAGTTGCAGGAACTTGTTTCTAATCTTGGAATGGATATGACAACTTTTTTTACAATATCTGCAAAACAGGCAGTCAGAGAACAAAGAATCCCGTTTATGATTTCTATGGATATTCCTAATGAAGAAACAAAAGAAGCAATAGAAGAAGTGCGTCAAATGAAACAAAACCCCTCTATGGGAAAATCTTATACGGATGTTGATGAAATGATGAAGGAGTTGCTGGTATGAAATATACAGTAAAACCAACTACTAAATTTCAAAGAGATTTGAAAAGAATACAAAAAAGAGGGTACGACATTTCATTGCTGACAAATATAATTAAGAAATTGGCTGATGGAGAACTGATATTGTATTTGACAAGGACAGGAACGCATAGCGATTTGTTTTAAAATTGAATTATGGAAGATATTACATGGACTATTGCAGTTGATGTCAGTTATGACACGTGATAACCGTTTTGAGGTATAGTCCGGATATGGAAAGGAGACCAACGAATATATGTGAAGTATTAGACCGTGCTTTTGATGTGTAATTTGAGTAAAGGGAAAAATCTGATAAGTATGGGCTGGAGTGCAGAGCAGGCGATGGAGGCGCTTAAAATTGCAGAGTCCGAACAAATTCAGTATGTTGATGGATTAAAAAACTAAAACAGATTTTCTGATAGAATTCCAACCGTACAGTTGGAATAAATTTAATTAACTCAAACTTCGCACATAATTTTTATCTTTGCGCCTAGAAAATGCAATATCTGGCAGTTATTCAGCTGTCAATGTTCAGAGATCTGAACATTGACAGCAACAATTGAAAAAACTGAATCCATGTGATGTCAGACATTTCACCGGAAAAACATAAAACAGGCGCTTATGCAAATGCGAAGTTTGAGTTACTTACCGATGCTGTCTGATGGCTTATACTTACCCCAATTTCCTCTTGTTCTGATAAAAAGTAATCAATGAATAAATACACACAATGATAATCCAAATACCAATTCCCGGCAAAAATACAAGATTGTTGTTTGGCACAAACAAAGCAAGCAGACACTGGATAAGCCCAAAAGGAATTGCCGTGTACCCGGCAAATCTATGCGTTTTTTGCCAGCATAGTTTATCTTTTAGAATCCAAGGCAATTTAAAACCAATCCGGCTGCGGTAAGGCATTTGCGGTAAAAAATTTCCGACTAATACCATTAAGCCCCCCACGATAAGCACAATGCCTTTCATGTAATTCATTTGCAAACCGCAATACTTAGCTATCGTGACAAAATAGAAAAGAAAAATTCCAAGTCCAAAGAAGTGAATTACAGTTAGAGTAATATCATTTCTCACTTCATTGTCGTTTTTGGAGATTTTGTGAGGAAAAAAGGCTGCAATAGCTAACGCAAGCAAAATAACAAAACAAATCCCAACAAAAACCCAACGGGGAGGGCTTTGCATAAACAAAGGTATTTCGCTGGGAAGGTATTTAAAGCATAAGGCTGTCCCTATAATGAATAAAATCAGGAATATCATATTCAGACTTCTATATAGTTTCATTCTCGTTTTCCTCTTTTCCTGTCGATTTATTTGTATCAAAAAACTCCAAAAATGTGCCTAAAGTTGTTTGCAATACAGAAGCATTAAGGGAATAAGTAACGGACATCCCGGTCCGTTCGCCTGTCACTAACCTTGCTTCTTTCAAAATATCAAGGTGTTTTGATATGGCAGGCTTTGAAATCGTAAAATTTTCAGAAATTTCCTTCGCCGTCATATCACCGTTTGCGAGCAGCTTTAGGATCTGCCGCCTGGTATCATCAGATAAAGCTTTGAATACAGTAGTCATCTAAACAAATCTCCTTTCCACATCATACTGTATTCATTTTTCCTTGTGTGTAAATTGATGGTAAATCAAATACGGAACAGGTGTAAGCAGCAGGATAAAATACTTACTTGCATACCAGCCTGCTTCTCCATTCACATCAAAATGGAAGGGTATCTTGTCCGGAAGGAAAAATGTTGCCGCAAACAATATGACAAAGGTTCCGATCAATAACACCGCAGGGATCATTTTTTTCTTACTCATAGCTTCTTCCTCCTTTTGATTTTGTAACCAATTTGCACAGCAAATTGATTGCCTGCTTGCCCGCCATCTGCGAAGCAGATTTTAAATGCGGGCAATACCCGTATCATTTTTTCGTACGATACTTTACACTACCTGAGTGAATGACATATTTTGAAATATTACTCTTGATGAGACGCAATTCCTTTACACACAAGTAAAATTAGAATACATACACTGCACGATAGAAAGGTTATAATGCCTCCGGCAGCGAATCCGTTCTGAAGCATTTTTGCTGCCGCAAAGAAATATCCGATTGAAATTGCGATACAAAGCAAAATAGAGAAAACCACATTGACATTTTGCTTGATTGCTTCTGCTTCATTTGTCCATTCCAATTTTGGACGTTTCATGTCGATAAATACTCCGATCAAGTTCCATAGCACTGCAAATAATATGCCAACGAAAGAGATTATTCCAATCTGGATAAAACTATAGTTAAAGTAAACCTTGAATATTGAGCAATTTATGATAATCCCCATAATCGAAATACTTGTAGAAAACAGGGCTTTCACAAACGCCTGCCGCTTTAATGAATACGGAATGATCTTCATTATCCAAAAACTTGCCCCCTCTCTGGAAAAACTGCTTGAAGCCACTACATTGATTGCGGATGTAAGTACGATTACCGCAAGCGCAAACAGTACCGCATAAAAGGAAAATTCCGGGGCTGATACCAGGGCTCTTATTTGTTCTATATTCTCTGCGTCTGCACTGATCCGAAAAGACAGCGGCAATAAAAAGGGGGTAATAAAAATTCCAAACAATCCGTTTATGACATACACCGGATTACGGAAAAACGTTTGGTACTCTTTCTTAAAATAGCTTCTCAGCTTTGACGATGAGTTGTATTTCACCGCCTTTAAGCGAATCCGTCCCTCTTTATCATAAATGGCATATTTCTCTCCGATCACAAGATGACTCAAATAGTAGTATACGCCGATAAACACAGCGGCAAGTATGATGCAGAATAGCTTTAATCCGGGATGAAAACGGATATACGAATTATAGAACGGGAATGGTACAATCAAATCATGAACCCGGTTCAATAAGTCTCGTTCTGCGCCTGTTTGCCCATTTGATAATAGAACGCCGATCAGGGCGCCTGCAAAATACACCATGATTCCTGTGACTGCCAGCATGATCCTCATACGTTTCAGAAGCATGGCAATTTTCAGGCATATTGTCACAAAAACCGCTAATGGGAACACGACAATATGAGGAAGTATCGCTGCCGCAGAGATATATGTAATGACCGCAGAACTATCTCCCATGTATTGCGTTTGGATGATACACGCAGGAAGCAGCAGTAAAAGTTCAATCCCATAACAAAACATGATGACTGTAATGTACTTACCTGTAAAAATGTCGCATGGCCTCACGGGAAATAGCAGCAAGTGTTCGATATCCTTTGAAAAGCAAAAAATATTTATCAGCAGGAAGGCGCTCACGATTGAAAGTATCATCGCCGCTGCAAACAGTGCAAGCCGGCAAAACAAATCTCCCAACCCCAGCTCGGAAAGTCCGTCATAAAGCTGCCCAAGCATTTGAAAATAGTAATAATAGAACACGCCTGCTATACTTAAAACAAAGCAAGTCAGCACAATAACATAGGTATCAGGGCGTTCTTTTAACTTATACCGAAAATTCAAAAAGCTGAAATGGATCTTACGGATTGTTTTGCTTAATTGAAAAACCTTTATCCATCGGTACATCATTAACCACCTCCAAATAAATATCCTCCAGAGAAATATAGGAAGGGTTATCTCGAAGCTCGATTGTTTTCTGAAGTGTTCCAGCCTGCATGATGACAATTTTATCACACAAATTCTCACAGATTTCCAATATGTGAGATGAAAATAGAACAGATTTTCCGTGGGCTGCCCTGGATTGAATCAATTCCTTTAAGACCTGAACAGCTTCTACATCCAGTCCCGTCATTGGCTCATCTAACACCCAAAGCAGGGGATCATTAACCAGGGACGCTATAACAGCAATTTTTTGCTTTGTTCCATGGGATAATTTTTTAATAGGGCTGTTCAGATATTTTTCTACCTGAAACGCTTCTATCAGCGGAGTATAAATTTTACTTCTTGTTTCAGAAGGTACTTCGTACATATCCGCTATAAAATTCAGATATTCCTTTCCCGTAAGATTGTTGTATATATCGTGGCTGTCAGAAACATAGTTCATTTGTTTCTTATATTGCATGGGATGTAGATCCAGCGAGTAATTGCCAAGGCAGACAGAGCCTTTTTCAAGCGGCAGCAACCCCAAAATCAGCTTTAACGCTGTAGTTTTCCCAACTCCGTTTTTCCCTAACAGGCCAACGATTTCTCCATCTAATACGGAAAAAGTAAGATCGGTCAGCACAGGTACATGAGGTTGATAATGAAAAGACAGGCCGGACACTTCTAACAAAAAGAACACCTCCTTTATAGCTTTTAACCTTTTAGTTAATTGGTTGCTTACAGTATAGCACCGGGTCTGAGAAATGTCAATACAAGAAGCATATTCTGGCTGTGAAATTATTCGAAGTATTGTTTTTTGCAGAAAAGAAGTTGGAATTGCATAACGAAGCGTAATTTGGTATACTACAATTCAGAAAAATTGTCATGATTTTACCTGAATATCAGATATAAGAGGAATACATATGATGAAAATATTGATCGTTGACGACGAGCGGGAAGAGAGGGAAGGGATTGCCTATCTCATTGAGAAGTACGGATATCCTGCGGAGACAGTGCAGGCATCCAACGGGGCGGAGGCGGCCAGATATATCCGCAGCCATGAGGTCGATATCCTGTTCACAGATGTGAAGATGCCGGTGATGAACGGCCTGGATCTGGCAAAAGAGGTCAATGAATTTGATCCTCGGATTCAGATCATCATTTTCAGCGCATACGGAGAGTTTGAGTATGCGAAGCAGGCCCTTGAGGCAAATGCGGTCAGTTACCTGCTGAAACCCATTGAGCTGGATGAATTTCGCAGACTGATGGACGACGTGATCGATACCGTCAATCAGAGAAAAGAGCAGTATGCAAAAAAGCAGCAGGACGACATGCAGAATCGAAAGAACCTGCTTTACAAGGTATTTACCAGCGCCAGAGCCGATCAAAAAGAGGAGGAGCGTTTATCGGAAATGCTCTTCCCGGCAGAGAACGCTGCCTATGAATTTTTGGATATGGAGTTCATGGGAAATTATTTTGAAAGACAGGAGGAGGCATTTTTACATTTCGCAAACATGTATCTGGGAAACAAGACGGAATATATCGGAATATACCCGAATAAAGCATTTTTGATTATGCCCTGTATGAACGGGAAGCGATTGGAAGACCAGCTGAGAAAATTACTTCGGGATATCAAAGCGCAGGCGGAAGACGAATGCCTGATCTTGATCTCTTCTCCGTTTTCGGAGGTCAGCGGACTGCTCGAGCAGCTAAAACGGATGAACGACATCCATGCGGAAGTGTTCGGGTATGGGGATCAGGTCATATTTGCGGCGGATTATTACAATAAAACAGAATATTACGCGGCGGATGTTGAGACGCTCAGAAAACAGCTTATGACGGCCATTGAGTCTAAGAACGTGGCTCTGATCCGGGGACAGAACCGGCAGTTTGTAAGCTGCATCTGTTCCCTGGAAAAAGTAAGCAGGCTGTATATCCAGAATCTGCTGTATTCGGTTGTCAAAGCAGTTTACGACATTGCTCCGGGCGCGGCCTTTGAAAAGGTCCTGATTTCAGCAGAGGCGCTGTTCCAGGAAAATGACCTGAGGACGATTGTGGGGGAATATGAACGGATACTGGAGTTTATGATGGAATCTCTGGAACAGGAGAGGGTTGACGAGTCAAGGATCGTGCAGAGCATTAAAAACCTGGTGGAAAAGGAATACATGAAGGACATCAGCCTGAATTACGTTGCGGATCAGGTGAATCTGGCTCCGGCTTACGTAAGTTATATGTTCAAGAAAGAGACGAATCAGACGCTGGTAAAATTCATCACAGACGTGAAGATGCAGAAGGCAAAGCAGCTTTTGGAGGAGGGCAGTTTAAAGATCGTCCAGGTGGGACGCGCCTGCGGCTATGAAAACCAGTCCTACTTTAACAGGCTGTTTAAAAATTATTACGGCGTGACGCCGAAGCAGTACAGGGAAAATATATGAAAAAGATTTGGAACTGGTATTATGGTACCGCAACGATCAGAAAGAAATTAGTCATCAGTTATCTGATCCTGATCCTGCTTCCGATTCTGATCCTGGGACTGTATTCTTACCATATTTCAAAGAGAAGCTTTTTAGAGCAGACCAGAAGTACCATGGAAGGAAATATGTCGTCTATTGTACAAGGAATGGAAAGCAATATCCAGAGAGAGAATGATAACATCAAATATTTATCTTACAATGTAAATTTCCGGGAAAAACTGGAAGCGGGCAAAAAGAATGTAAGCGAGCTGGCACAGGAATTGAATAATTCCGTAGAACCGACCTTCTGGTACTTTATCACGAGCGACGACAACATCAAATCCATCGAGATCTATTCCCCCTATGTGGAACATGCCATCGGCAGTTTCCTCAAGCCGGTGGAGGAAGGCTGGGAAGCGCGGTTCTATCAGGAGAATGAAAAAACATACAAGACCCGCTGGAACTATGAGGATGGACGGATCTATGCGGCGAGGACGCTGCTGGATGCCCATTCCTCATCAAAGGCCATCGGGATCATGAGAGTAGAGGTATTTGAAGACAATTTCATCAGTCCTATCTTTCAGGCGGAGTATTTAAACAACGGCGTCATCCTTGCGGATGCGGACGGAAAGATTTACCGCAGCAGGCCGGTTTCCGATCCGGAGATAGAGGAGGAGATACAAACGCTGGTGAAAAAAGGGGACGTCAGCGGGTTTGCGGAAACCCGCAGGTACATGCTCCTGGTGTCCGAGAATTTGATGAACGGCTGGAAAATATATTACTATGTGGACAAACAGGAAATTTCCGGGAAGCTGGAACAGATTCTGGCGGGCACGGTGCTTCTCATGCTGGTGTGCCTTGGAGTGATCACCGTGCTGGTCAGCATCATTTCCCGCATTTTAAGCTCCCGGATCTTAAGGCTGAAGGAATGCGCCGAGGAGGTCAGCAGGGGGAATTTTGATATCGTGATCAGTACGGATTCTACGGACGAGATCGGCGTCGTGGCAAAAAGCTTTCGCGATATGTGCAGCAAGATCAATGAAATGATGGGGGAGATGTATCGGCTCGGTCTGGAAAAACGGGCGGAAGAGCTGAAAGCGCTGCAGGCCATGATCAATCCTCATTTTCTGTACAACTGTCTCTCCAGCATCAAATGGAAGGCGATCCGTGCGGAGCAGGATGAGATCAGCGACATCACGAGCCTTCTGGCAAAATTTTACCGGACCACTTTGAACCATGGAAAACAGATTACATCGGTGAAAAATGAAATCGAAAATATCAAGGCGTACCTGGAACTGCAGAGCCGGGCCCACGAAAACAGTTTTGATGTGGAATATGCCCTGGACGAGGAGGGAATGGAGCTTGAAATGCCCAATTTCCTTCTCCAGCCCATTGTGGAGAACGCAATCTGCCATGGGGTAGAATACTGCGGGGAAGGGGAAAGGGGCCGGATTAAGGTTGAATATGAAAAGAAAGACGGATTTTTGATCTTCCGCATTTATAACAACGGCGCCGTACTGGAGGAAGAAGCGCTGAACCGGATCTTGACGACGCCGGGAAAGGGGTACGGCATCTATAATATTCAGGAACGTATCCGGATGTATTATGATAAGGAGTGCGGGATATCCGGCAGTGTGTCGGAAGAAGGACTGGTATGCTTTTGTGTCAGGCTGAAAGAGCATATGACAAAGGCATATACCTTGTGAAACGGCCGAATGGCCACAATGGGATGCCTTTGGGCATCACATAAAGACAGCTTATGCGTATCGGAAGGCGGCGTATGGGCTGTCTTATTTTTTTCATAATTCTTAAAAATATATTAGAAATCTAAAAAATGTGCAATTTTATTCCTGATTTATAGAATTTATAATAAAAGCAACTTAAGGCAAGGCAAATTAGGTAGTGTAAAGTATCGTATGAAAAAATGATACGGGTATTGCCCGCATTAAAAATCTGCTTCGCAGATGGCGGGCAAGTAGGCAATCAATTTGCTGCGCAAATTGGTTACAAATTAAGAGAGGAGAAACATTATGAAAAAGAAATTAGTGAGTGTATTGCTGTGTGCCGCGATGGTGATGGGAATGACCGCAGGCTGCGGGAAGGATTCCTCAGAAGCAGAGCCGGAGCAGCAGACGGCAGGCGGGGACGGCACGGCAAAAATCCGTATGACCTACTGGAACAGTGAGGACACGGTAAAATCACTGCTGGAATATCTAAAGGAAGAGGTTCCGGATGTGGAGATCGAATTTCAATTCATTGACAATTCCAACTACGATACCGTAGTCGATACACAGTTATCCGCAGAGGAAGGGCCGGACATTATCTGCGAATCCCCGGCCTCCGCATTAAAGCATGCAAAATTAGGTTATCTTGCGGAAGTCAACGACTTAGGAGCAAAGTATTCCGACGCCGGAACCAGTGTATACAGCTATGATGGCAATATTTACGCATTGCCGGGGATCAGCTGGTTTGAGGGAATCTACTACAACAAGCAGTTGTTTGAGGACAATGACATCGAGATTCCGACCACATTTGACGAGTACATTACTATATGTAAAAAATTCCAGGAGCTTGGGATCAAACCGCTTGCGGCAGGCTTAAAGTCCTGGGAGCCTATGCTGAAAAACTCTATGGCATTTGTGACAGCGGATTATCTGTCAACGGACGAGGGAAAATCCTTCGGCGAAGATTACCGCAACGGCGAGGCGTCGCTGGACGGCACCTGGAATAAATATTTAGAAACATGGTCCCAGATGATCACAGAAGGAATCTATACCACGGATATGACAGGAACTGACCATGACCAGGCGCTGGAAGAATTTGCGACAGGCAAGGCGGCAATGTTCTGCTCCGGCCCCTGGGATCTGGAAACGATCACCAGCAAGAATCCGGATCTCAAGATTGATATGATGCCCTTCAACGGGACGAAGGCAAGCGACGGATGGCTGATCGGCGGCCCCGGCTGCGGATTTGCGGTGAACGAGTCCTCAAAGAATAAGGATGCGGCGAAAAAGGTACTGGAAGCAATCTCTACGGTAGAAGGCCAGGAAGCATTCTGGCAGGATAACCAGGGCGGATCATCCTACCTTGACGGGGCGGAGTTTGAACTTCCCGAGGCATATGCGAGCGCGGCAAAGACACTGGCGGCAGGAAATGTATACTGCCCCTGGAACGAATGGGGCGACGCGGCAGGCGCGCACGAGACCTACGGAACGGAAATGCAGTCCTATCTTCTGGGAGAGCAGGATATCAGCCAGACATTGAAAAATGTGGATACTGAAGTAAAGGAATTGCTTGAGAAATAAAGAAGAGATAAAGAGTTGAAGAGTTGAAAATACCCTTCATGTCAGTCATGGCAGAAGGGTATTTTTTTAACAGGAGGGGCTTATGACGAAAAAAAGAAAGCTGAGGCCGGGAGAGCTGGGAAAATATTTTCTGTTTTTTATCCTTCCGGCACTGGTGATATATTTATTGTTTAGTATCGCGCCGTTTTTGTATACGATTTATTACAGCTTTACCGATTATACGGATATGAATCCGGTGAACCTGCATTTTGTCGGCTTGAAGAATTATATCAAGGTGTTTCAGACGCCCTTAATGCTGACCGCGATCAAAAATTCCGTGATCTACGCTATTTTGCTGACCGGCTTCCAGACAATGCTTGGCCTGCCGCTGGCAGTCATTTTGAATAAAAAGCTGAAAACGAGAAATCTTCTCAGGGCCGTGTTCTTTTTTCCGGCGGTGTTCAGCTCGCTGATCATCGGATATCTGTGGAATTTTATCATGTCCTCTTCGGACTTCGGGCTGATCAATAACCTGCTGCACCAGCTCGGCATGGGAACCGTAAACTTTTTTACGTCCAAAAATGCTTTATATTCTGTGATCCTTACGCAGATCTGGCAGTGGACCGGGTGGGCTATGGTCATCTACCTGGCGAATCTGCAGAGCATATCGCCGGATCTGTACGAGGCGGCGGATATCGACGGGGCAACCGGCATACAGAAATTTTTCCGGGTCACGCTGCCGCTGATGTGCCCGTCGGTCAAGATCATCGTAGTGACCGGACTGATCGGCGGCATGAAGGTATTTGACATTATTTACTCCATGACGTCGGGCGGCCCGGGAGACGCGACCCAGACCGTTATGATGGTCATGATGAAAAAAGGAATTTCCGACGGATTTTACAGTACAGGTTCGGCATTCGGCGTCTGCTTTTTCGTGATCGTATTATTGATCAGTGCGGTTGTTACAAAGCTAATGGGGAAATGGAGTGAGGCGATACAATGAAAAAAACAAAGAGAAATTTAAGACTGACAGAGATCGGCATGATCATTGTCGCGGTGATCTGGTTTATTCCGATCTATTATCTGATCGTTACGACCTTGAAGAATCCGCAGGAGGCGACGGAGGGGCCGCTGGCATTTCCGAGGGTGCTGCGGATGGTGAACTATGCGGAAGCGTGGGTGAAAATGGAGTATCCCCGGGCCTTTGCCAATACATTTATCATAACGGCGTCCGCGGTGCTTCTGATCGTCATATTCGGCTCCATGGCGGGGTACGCGCTGGCAAGGACGAAATCCAGACTTGGAAATAGGGTATTTCTTCTGTTCCTCGCAGGGCTGATCGTGCCCTTCCAGATGAACATCGTAAGCCTTTATAAAATTGTAAAAAGTTTTGGGCTGATGAACACGCTGTTTGCCGTGATCCTGGTGGACGCGGCCATCAATACGCCGCAGGCCATCTTTCTGTTTAAGGAGTTTATAGAATCTACAATCCCAAAGGAGCTTGAGGAGGCTGCGGCGATCGACGGGTGCTCGGTGGTAAAACGCTTTTTTGTCATTGTGCTTCCCTTATTAAAGCCGGTCATCTCTACCGTGGTGATCATCGTGACACTGAATGTATGGAATGAATTTATGACTCCGCTGCTGTTCCTGCAGAGCAGGGAAAACGGCGTGATCCTGCAGGAGGTCACGAGAAATATCGGGCAGTTTGCGACAGACTGGACGGCATTATTCCCCATGCTGATGCTCGGGGTGGCTCCGCTCATGATCTTCTACATCTTTATG
Organism: Lachnospiraceae bacterium; assembly: GCA_910575475.1. GTDB lineage: Bacteria > Bacillota > Clostridia > Lachnospirales > Lachnospiraceae > Schaedlerella. The sequence continues at coordinate 11,602 of CAJTGD010000004.1, forward strand.
CAGAAGTATATCATTGCAGGCGTGGCGGCCGGCGCGGTGAAAGGTTAGGTGAGCCTGTATGAAGGAATTGAAGATAGATGCAGACTTTGGAAGTATTATGGTGATCGTGCCCCATCAGGACGACGAGATCCTGATGACCGCAGGGGTTTTGTACCAGGCGGTAAAGAAGGGACTTCAGGTGCGTGTTGTGATGGTGACTAACGGGGATTGTGACTGCCCGGACTACACAAAGGGAAGAGCTCGTTTAAGGGAAACGATTGCAGGCTGCAGGGTTCTGGGACTTGGAGAGGAGCAATTGATCTTTCTGGGATATGCGGACACCGGCATGCCGCCGGAGGAGAGCTTTGTGACTCATCTGTTTGAAGAAAGAGATACCTCGAGGATCTATCCCTCTCATTGCTCCGGGGTCACATACGGGCTGGAGGAAAAGCCGGAATTTCATATGGAAACATGGGGGGAGCACGCCCCCTATTCCAGGGAAATGTTAAAGGCGGATCTGATACAGGTGATTGAAACGTACCGTCCCCGGAATATATTTACCACCTCAGAATTTGACATGCATGGGGATCATTCCGGATTGTACAGGTTTTTACAGGAAGTATTGGCGGAAATGGGAGAAGAGGATGGAAGTCTCCCGCAGGTATACTGCGGCCTGGTACATTCCGGAGCGGGAGACGACGATTGGCCTGTCCCGGATACGGAACGATTTGACTGCCCACGGGGCTTCGAGGCGGATACAACATACCAGTGGAGCGACCGGCTGATCCTGCCGATGCCGGAGGAGCTTCAAAGAAGCGCCGGGACCAGGAATCTGAAATACCAGGCGCTGCTGCAATACGAGACTGCATTGGAGCCCAATGCGTATGAGTTCCTGATGGCATTTGTCAAGGATGAGGAAATATTTTGGAGGGGATGCATTTGAATACAGAGAGACGACCGATTTATCCGGTGGAACCGTGGACCATTACGGAGACTTCTTTTGACAGGGCCAATAACTACAGGAATGAGACTACATTCGCCTTGTCCAACGGGTATATAGGAACCCGGGGAACCTATGAGGAGGCATATCCGTTTGATATCGATACTGGGCTGGAAGGAAATTTTGTGAACGGGTTTTATGAAAGCGGGGAGATCCGGTACGGGGAAGCGAATTTTGGTTCCCCGCTTCGCAGCCAGTCCTTGTTAAACCTTCCCAATATGAAGGAAACGAGGTTATACATCGGAGACGAGCTTTTCAGCATGGAAGAGGGAAAAACAGAAGCCTACTCCAGAACGCTGCATCTGAAAGACGGCGTTTTGGAGCGGAAGCTGATCTGGACGTCCCCCTTAGGCAAACGGGTTCAGATTCAGATCAAAAGGCTGGTATCCTTTGAACTGAAAAATATCATGGCCATTTGCTACCAGGTGACTCCCCTCAATTTTTCAGGGGAGATCCGGTTTACATCGAGACTCCAGGCAGATGTGGAAAACCATACGAGAAAGACCAATCCCATTGTGGATTACGGGCCTTTTGGCAGGAGATTGGAACCGCTCCGGCTGGTTTCCGAACAAAATCGTCTGTACTACAGAGGAATCACCAAGGGCAGCAGACTGACGCTGGCCTGCGGCTGCAGCCATCAGACAGATGAGGAGATTGTAAAGACGACCGAAACGGCCACAGGGCTGGAAGCGGAGGCGGGCTTTACAGTCTGCGGGAAGCAGGGGCAGGCCGTCAGATTGGAAAAAATGCTCTGTTATTCGTCGGATTTGGATATGGAGCCGGGAAAGCTGGATCAGTTTGTCAAGGAAACGCTGGATCTTGCGGAGAAAAAAGGGTATGCAGAGCTGGAGAAAAGCCAGAAGGAATATCTCCGCCGGTTTTGGGATACGGCGGATATCCGGATTCAGGGAAAGGACAGCGAGGCTTTGCAGCAGGGAATCCGTTTCAACCTGTTTCATATTCTGCAGTCCGCGGGAAGGGACGGAAGGACCGGAATGGGTGCGAAAGGGCTGTCAGGAGAGGGATATGAAGGGCACTATTTCTGGGATACGGAGATGTATGTGCTGCCGGTGTTTGTGTATACCGAGCCGGAGACTGCCAGGCGGCTTTTGGACTACCGGTACGGCACTCTGGAACAGGCCAGGGAAAGGGCCCGGATTCTGGGGCATGACAAAGGCGCTTTGTTCCCCTGGCGTACCATCAACGGGGAGGAGGCGTCCACCTATTATCCGCTGGGAACCGCCCAGTACCATATCAACGCGGATATCGCCTATGCCCTGTCCCTGTACCTGCAGGTCACAGGCGATACAGACTACTTGAAAGAAAAGGGGGCGGAAATTCTCATCGAGACCGCCCGGGTCTGGGCGGACGCGGGCAGCTTTGCGGAGTGCAAAGGGGGCAGATACTGTATCTGCAGCGTGACCGGGCCGGACGAATACAATGTGCTTGTGGACAATAATTTTTACACAAACCTGATGGCCAGGGAGAATCTCCGGGACGCGAAGGGTGCGGTGGAATATCTGACCCGCTATGACAGGGAAGCGCTTGCCCGCCTGGAAAAGAAACTGGATTTTTCGGTGGAGGAATTGAAGCTCTGGCAGAGGATCATAGATCACATGTATTTTCCATATGACGAAGCCCGGCAGGTCTACCCCCTTGACGATGGGTTTATGATGCGCAGGCCCTGGGACGAATCGAGGATACCTGAGGAGAAACGGGCATGGCTGTATGAGAATTATCATCCGCTGTTTATTATGCGGCACCGGATGTCCAAGCAGGCCGACGCCATCCTGGGGATGTATCTGCACAGCCATCTTTTTACCAAGGAAGAGATCCGGCGGAATTACGACTTTTACCAGGAAGTGACCCTCCATCATTCTTCCCTGTCTACCTGTATTTTCGGCATTGTGGCATGTGACATCGGGTACTATGACGAGGCTTACCGGTATTTTTCACAGTCGGCTAGGATGGACCTGGATGATTACCATCACAATTTTTATGCCGGTATCCACGGGGCAAACATGGCGGGCACATGGCAGGCGATCGTCAACGGATTTGCCGGAATGCGCTGCCAGGAGTCCAGGCTTACGTTTTCCACCTCTCTTCCGGCGGACTGGGAAAGCTATACCTTTAAGATCCGGTATCAAGGCGCCCTTCTAAAAGTCGCTGTAACCAGGGAGCAGGCGGAGTTTGTGCTGGAAGCCGGGGAGAGGATCACATTTTATCTCGGAGGCCGGGAGGTGACTCTGGAGGGAAACGGAGGAATGTACGTTGAAAAAATATAAGGCTGTGTTTTTTGACTGGGACGGAACGGCGGTCATGTCCCGAAAAGCGCCGGTGGAAGAGGCCGTAAAGGCGATGGGGCCGCTTCTGGATGAGGGAATCAGGCTTGCGGTGATCAGCGGGACGACCATCGAGAATATCGCGGGAGGGCGGATCGAAGCATATTTTACCGAAAAGCAGCTTGAGAATCTGTACCTGGGACTGGGGCGCGGGGCTTACAATTATGCATTTAAAGAAGGAAAGCCATACTGTTTTCAGGACCGGATACCGGAGGAAGAGACCCTCCTGGATATCCACAGGATCTGTTTTGATATCCATCTCGAATTGAAGGAGAGATACGGATTTGACACGGACATTGTATTCAGCAGGCCCAACTACTGCAAGATTGATCTGATGGTAGGAAATGGAAGGGGAGACAACTTGTTTCTCCAGGAAAGCGAGCTGGAGCTGCTGAAAAAATCCATGGCGGAGCATGGGATGGACGGCGGGTTAAAGCTGCTCATGGAACTGGCAGAGCGCATCGGGAAAAAATACGGGATCGTGGTTGTGCCTACGTGCGACGCCAAATATCTGGAGGTGGGGATTTCCAGTAAGAGCGACAACGCGGATGTGATCTTTGGGCGGATTCAGGAGGAAACGGAGATCAAGCCGGAAGAATGCGCGTACTGGGGAGACGAATATGTGGGGATCGAGGACGGGATCTTTGGGAGCGACAGCTTCATGCATACGCCGGTGACGGCGGCGGGAGACTTTTTTGACGTATCCGAGATCCGCAGCGAGGCCCGCCCGGACTGGGTGCGGGTTGTGGGAGGCGGAGTAGAGGGCTTCCTGGAATTTCTGCGGGGGCAGCGGAGGTGAGAGGCTGTGTGAAGCGATACTTGATCTGTAAAACTGCTATAGATAATTTTTTATATAGAACATTTCGCTAAGAAAAAAGCCGTAATCTAAAGGATGGGATTGCGGCTTTTTATAATGAAATTTTATTGATATTTTTCATTGGTGTACCTGTGTAAAGAGGAAAGTCTGGCCTGCTCATTATGGAAGAAACAAAAGATTGCCGGCCTGGCTGAATGCAAAAATATAGAAGAAAAAGAATGAAAATGAGCGTGTAGTGCTATTTTTGAGCGCATAATCCGTATCGGAACTTCATTTTGTTTTTTATAATAGAACGGGCAATGACAAAAAAGTGCGTTTTTGAAAGGAGAACAAAAAGTATGATATTCGATGCGATCAGGAATAAGGAAAACTACAAGGCGGAAACGAAGATTTATCAGGCGCTGTGCTATCTGGAACAGATCAGCAGATGGGATGAGATCTTACCGGATACAGTGATTCTGGAGGACTGTATGTTTGCCGGCCCGGTATCGTTTATCAGCAGGGAAGAAAAAGAATGTGTATATGAAGCGCATAAAAAATACATGGATATCCACTATATTATGGAAGGAGCGGAAAGAATCGCAACGGCGGACGTGCGCAGCCTGCAGGTCAAAACTCCATACAGTGAGGAAAAGGATATTGGATTTTTCACCGGAGCTGCATCCGGAAGCTGCCTTTTAAGGCCCGGGGATTTTATGGTATGTTTTCCAAGCGATGCCCATAAAGTGGCTATGATGGATCAAAGGCCGGAAACCGTAAAGAAGGTTGTCGTAAAGATCAAAGTTGAAAAGTGACAATCAAACGGCTTGCCAGATCCATGGCTGCCGCTGTTTTTTATTGCGGGAGGTTAAAATGTCAGCGATAGATCACATTCGTTTTACTTTTTTGTTTATTGAGTTTTATTCCATGGGAAAAACATGGGTGTATCCGGAATCCGTTACGCCATACGGCATATTCCGGTATATCGTAAAGGGAAGGGCGGAATTTTGCATAGATGACAAAACGATCATTGTGAGAGAAAATCAGATCGTATACATTCCCCAGGGAAGCAGGATGTCCTGCAAAGTCTGCAGCGAAACGTTCGAGTTTTACAGCATCCGTTTTACAACCTCGGTATTTTATGAGGGCGAGGATGTTCTGACAGAATATTACGGGATTCCAAGGGTGCTGGAAAATGAAGGGGAAGATATTTTCTTTCAGGAGATTTACAAATGGGTGAGGAAGGACGCAAGGGTCAAAAAATGCTTTGTAAGGGGATACTTAGACCTACTCATCGGCTCATTGGCCATGCGTGGCAGCAAGGTGGACAAGGATACCGGCGATTTTGTGGGGAATACGGAGGAGAAAGCGCTGAACCACAGGGCCGCAAAGAACAATGACCAGGTTGATCCGAGAATCTACATGGTGGCGAATTATATTATCCTGCATCCACAGGAAAAATACAATCCGCAGAAGATGGCGAAGATGGCAGGCTTAAGCAAACAGCGGTTCAGCAGCCTGTTCAAGGAGAATATGGGGAAAAGCCCCATGGCGTATGTGCGGGAAATCCGGCTGACCACGGCGGCAAGGGCGTTGCTGGTCACCCATGACAACGTGATTGATATCGCGTATCAGTGCGGATATGAGGATACGAATTATTTTATAAGGGAGTTTAAGGCGGCATTTGGATTTACGCCGAATCAGTATCGGAAGGTCGCGAGCAAGTGAGGCATGGAGAACGCAGGCTGACCGGGAAACGGCAATAAATTGCGGCAGCAGTTCACAGGCTGACCGGCGAACTACAGAGCATGAGTGCCAGATGCTATTTTTAAGTGTGCCCTTAGTAGATTAGCAGAAAGAATACAGATAAAATAGAAGAAACAATTTGATGTGGCCGCATTGAAAAGTAGTAACCAGTTAACTGTACAATGAATCAGTGAGGACAAGCTTATGAGAAAAAAATTGGCCATATTATTGGCGGGAACCATGATCGCCGCTGCCGCGCTTGCGGGGTGCAGGTCTGAAAGCAAGGGCTCTGCCGCGCAGGAGGATTCGGGAGAACTAAAAGGCGACATTACATTCTGGCATTCTTTCACACAGGGGCCGAGGCTGGAAGTCATCCAGGAAACGGCAGATCAGTTCATGAAGGACAATCCGGGCGTGAAGATCACGATTGAGACCTTCTCCTGGGGAGATTTTTACACAAAATGGACGACCGGGCTGGCGTCCGGAAACGTGCCGGATATGAGCACTGCGCTTCCGGGGCATGTGGTGGAGATGATGGACGCGGACGCGCTGGTGTCCGTAGACGACCTGGTGGACGAAATCGGAAGAGATAAATTTTCCGAATCGGCGCTGTCGGAAGGTGAAAAAGAGGGAACCTGTTATTCTTTACCGCTGTATTCCCATGCCCAGGTCATGTGGTACCGCAAAGACCTGTTGGAGGAAGCAGGGCTTTCGGTGCCGGCTACATGGGATGAATTTGCAGAGGCCGCAAAGGCGCTTACAAAAGGGGCGGTCTACGGGTGCTCCTTCCCATGCGGGTCCAGCGACCTGATGGGAACCAGATTTCTGAATTTTTATGTGAGGAGCGGCGGAGGAAGCCTTTTGACAGAGGACTTAAAAGCTGATCTGACCAGCGATCTGGCAATGGATGGAATCCGGTACTGGCTGGATATTTATAAAAACTGCTCTCCGAAAGATTCCGTGAATTATGTCGTACTGGATCAGGCGAACTTGTTCTACCAGGGAAAAACAGCATTTGATTTCAATTCGGGATTCCAGATCGGCGGCGTGGAGACCAACTCTCCGGATCTGGTCGACCAGATCGACTGCGCGCCGCTTCCGAAGATTCACGCGGACGATCCGGATTATGGGGCCGAAACCTCCAACATCCCCATGGTGGTCTGGAGAAATTCAAAATATCCCGAAGTGTGCAAGGCATTTATGAAAAAATTGTACGACAACGATACATATATCAAATTCCTGGAGGCGACCCCGGTGGGAATGCTTCCTTCCATCAGCGGTATCTCAGATACGCAGGAGTATCAGGAAAACGAAACAGTCCAGAAGTTTTCGAACGCAGTCGGGGTGATCACAGACGCAATGGAGAAGGGGACTGCCATCGGGTATGAGCACGGCCCGAGCATCCAGGCCGGACTTCTTACCTCACAGGGGATCATCGAAAGCATGTTCCAGGATATCATTACAAATGGTACCGATGTAAAGGAAGCGGCAAAAGCAGCAGAAAATAAACTGAACGAGTTATTCGATACCGTGCAGTAATTCAGAACACAGACTATGTATTTATAAGGTCAAGATAAATGATCGAAATAGTCCAAGAAAGGAAAGGCATATATGAAGAAAAGAAATATACATGTGGATTATGCCCGTTGGATTTTTGTCCTTCCCGCGCTGCTTTCCGTAGGTCTCTTACTGATTTACCCGATCTTTTCAAGCTTGTACTACAGTATGACTACAAAACATCTGATCCGCCTGACCTATGATTTTGTAGGGCTGGAAAATTATAAGGCGGTATTGTCAGATTCGAACTTTTATAAAGCATTTTTCAATTCCCTCTTGTGGACGGCGGGGTCCCTGCTGGGCCAACTGGCCGTAGGATTTACAGCGGCCCTTGCCATCAACCGGGTAAAAGCGGGAAAAGGGGTTTACCGAACCCTGATGATCATTCCATGGGCGTTTCCTTCCATCGTGATTGCGCTGTCCTGGAAATGGATCTTAAACGGGGTGTCCGGATTTGTGCCCAATATGTTAGTCCAATTAGGAATTTGCAGCGAACTGCCGCAGTTTCTCAGCGACAGCAGCCTGGTGTTTTTCACCCTCATTTTTATCAATATCTGGTTTGGGGCACCTATGATCATGGTCAATGTACTGTCCGCCCTCCAGACCATCCCCCAGGACCAGTACGAAGCGGCCCAGATCGACGGGGCGTCAAAGCTGCAGCAGTTCTGGTTTATCACAGTACCGCATATCAAGGTGGTGGTGGGGCTGTTAGTCGTCCTTCGTACCATCTGGGTGTTCAATAACTTTGACATGATTTATCTGCTTACCGGCGGCGGGCCGGCAAATGCGACGACAACCGTACCGATCTACGCTTACAACATGGGCTGGGGATCAAAATTGCTGGGACGGTCTTCGGCAGTCACAATGCTGCTGCTTGCATTCTTATTATTGATATGCGTGGTGTATTTTACGATCATTGGAAAATGGGAAAGGGAGGACAAGTGATGGCGAACAAAAAAGAAAGAGCCGGCAATATTTTCTGCCATATCTATCTGATCATCTTATCAGCGGCGGCCTTTTTCCCGTTGGTGTGGGTGCTGCTCTGTTCGGTAAAATCATCCGGGGAGCTGACGTCGGAACCGACCCGGTTTTTACCGAAACAATTCACGTTTGATAATTTTGCCCATGTAATCCGGGATCTGGGGTTTGCCGGAAATATCGGGAACAGTCTGATCATTGCGGTCACGACGACTGGCATTGCCATTGTGATTTCCTCGATGGCCGCATATGGGATCGTTCGTTTTTTTCCAAAGCTGGGGTCTGCCATGTCGAAAGTGCTGGTCACCACTTATATGTTCCCGCCGATCCTGCTTGCCATTCCGTATTCCATGGTCATGGCAAGGCTGGGGCTGGTGAATACGAGAAGCGGCCTGATGATCGTATATCTGTCATTCAGCGTCCCTTATGCCGTGTGGATGCTGGTGGGATTTTTCAAAACGGTGCCCATCGGGATTGAGGAGGCGGCCAGGGTGGACGGCGCAAATAAGCTGCAGACGTTTGTACAGATCGTGCTTCCGCTGGTCATGCCGGGGATTGTGGCGACGGCGATTTATACGTTTATCAACGCATGGAATGAATTTTTGTATTCTTTGATTCTGATCAACAGTACGGATAAAATGACGGTTTCCGTGGCATTGAAATCCTTACAGGGAGCAGAAATTTTAAATTGGGGAGACATGATGGCGGCATCCGCCCTTGTGGTAGTCCCATCTGTGGTATTCTTTATGTTTATCCAGAATAAGATTGCAGGCGGAATGACCCAGGGCGCGGTCAAGTAGGAACACAGTGTAAATCATCGTATGAAAAAATGATACGGGTATTGCCCGCATTAAAAATCTGCTTAGCAGATGGCGGGCAAGTAGGCAATCAATTTGCTATGCAAATTGGTTACAAAAAGGGAGGTAATGAAGATTGAAAACAATAGGATATGCAATTGTAGGAACCGGTTATTTTGGCGCGGAGCTGGGAAGAATCATGCAGGAGCAGGAGGGAGCGAAAATTGCGGCAGTGCTTGATCCGGAAAACGGACAGTCTGCGGCGGACGAACTGGGCTGCGATGTGGAAACGGACCTGGATACATTATACAGCCGTAAGGATGTGGAGGCGGTCATTGTGGCAACCCCCAACTATTTACATAAAGAGCCCGTGATCAAGGCGGCAGAGCACGGCGTCCACGTCTTTTGTGAAAAACCGATCGCGCTTTCTTATTCGGACTGCGACGAGATGGTGAGGGCGTGTCAGGAACATGGAGTGGTCTTTATGGCCGGGCATGTGATGAATTTTTTCCGGGGCGTCCGTTATGCAAAGGAACTGATCAACAAGGGAGCCATCGGAAAAGTCCTTTACTGCCATTCCGCGCGGAACGGCTGGGAGGAACAGCAGCCGGATATCTCCTGGAAGAAGATCCAGGAAAAATCAGGAGGGCATCTGTACCATCACATCCATGAGCTGGACTGCGTGCAGTTTTTGATGGGCGGAATGCCCGAGGAAGTGACCATGACGGGCGGAAATGTCGTACATCAGGGGGAAGCGTTTGGGGATGAGGATGATATGCTGTTTGTGAACATGCAGTTTTCGGATCAGCGCTTCGCAATATTGGAATGGGGCTCCGCGTTCCATTGGGCGGAGCACTATGTTCTGATCCAGGGAACAGAAGGCGCCATTAAGATTGACATGTGCAATTGCGGGGGAACCGTAAAAATCGGAGGTAAGGAAGAGCATTTTCTTGTGCATGAGTCGCAGGAGGAGGACGACGACCGGACAAGGATTTACCACGGCACAGAGATGGACGGCGCGATCATGTACGGCAGACCGGGAAAGAAGCCGCCCATGTGGCTGCACAGTATTATGAAAAATGAAATGAAATACCTCAACGGGATTCTCCACGGCAATGAAGTGGACGACGAGTTTAAGCCTCTGCTGACAGGCGAAGCGGCGAGGGCTGCCATTGCCACGGCGGATGCGTGCACGAAATCCAGATTTGAGGACCGGAAGGTGAAGCTGAGCGAGATCCTTGGATAGGGCAGATGGGGGCGGGAATCGATTACGTGAAAGTCGGTTTTCTGATAAAAGGGCGTGTCAGATAATCTATGTAAGTAAATTGTCTGAATATTCGCATTGACTGCTTGATTATCTGACACTCTCCACAAACGGTTGAAAAATAAAGTTCGAGAATTAGCAATCACCTCCTCCATCCATACATTGTAAACATTTTAGGATAAATAATCGTTGATTTATGCGAGATTTATTTGATGGTATAATCATTCTTAGGATTGCCTGGATGCGTTACAGTTCTCGGCCGGTCAGGCCGTGAACTGTAACGATTGATGACTGGGAGCTTCGGGAACCGGAAGATTTCTATGGAAAAGCCACCGCTTAGTTGCTATAATGTATTTAATAATCTAAGGCAGGGGATAGTTTAAGGATGATGGAAGGAGCGTGGAAAGAGATGGAGATGCGAAAGAAAAAACTTCCGATAGGGATTGAAAATTTTGAAGAAATCAGGAAAGAAGATTTTTACTATATAGATAAAACAGGGCTTATTATCGAATTACTTCATAACTGGGGAGCGGTGAATCTATTCACTCGTCCCAGGAGATTTGGGAAATCGTTGAATATGAGCATGCTGGAACACTTTTTCTCATTGGATGGAGATAAGAGTATTTTTAATGGGCTTGAAATTTCAAAAGAGACTGCGCTTTGTGAAGAATATATGGGGAAATATCCGGTTGTATCCATTTCCCTGAAAGGGATGGATGCGCTTAATTTTGAAAGGGCATTTCGGATGGGAGCCCGGGCTGTGAGACGGACAGCGGGGGAAGTACAGTATCTTTTGGAGAGTGATAAGTTAAGTGAGAGTGACAAATTGGAATATCAGAGCCTTCTGGACAGCAATATGGACGAATCTACATTTTGTGACAGCCTGAGAATATTGTCAGAAATGTTGGAAAAACATCATAATACAAAAGTTATCCTGTTGATTGATGAATATGATGTTCCGTTGGCAAAAGCCCATGCGAATGGATACTACGATCAGATGATCTCCCTGATCCGAAGTCTGCTGGGAGAGGCACTCAAAACAAACAACAGTCTGAAATTAGCGGTGCTGACAGGATGCCTTCGGATTTCAAAGGAGAGTATTTTTACCGGACTGAATAATCTGAAGGTACGTTCTGTTACCGATGTACGGTTTGATGAGTATTTTGGATTTACGGATACGGAAGTAAAAACGCTTTTAGAGTATTATGGATATCCGGATAGTTATGATGTAGCGAAGAAATGGTATGACGGATACCATTTCGGCAATGTAGATGTATATTGTCCATGGGATGTATTAAATTATTGTGATTCATTATTGGATGATAAGGAAGCGCAGCCGGAGAATTACTGGATTAATACCAGCAGCAATGACGCTGTGAAGCGGTTTATTCAGGAATCAGCGAATTATGCGGCTAAACGAGAAATTGAAAGCCTGGTAGCAGGTGAGGTTATTACGAAGGAGATTCATCAGGAACTCACATATCCAGAGGTTTACCAGACGATAGATAATATCTGGAGCCTGCTTTTTACCACAGGTTATCTGACTCAGCGTGGGAAGGCAGAAGGAAGACAGATGAAGCTGGCAATTCCTAATTTGGAGATCCGGGATATTTACGTGACCCAGATCATGGAATTTTTTAAAGAAAATGTCCGGGAAGACGGGGATACGCTGAACCGTTTCTGTGATGCCTTGCGGAATGAAGATACAGAGAATGTAGAAAAGATTTTCACAGAATATTTAAGGAAAACCATCAGTATCCGGGATACAGCTGTAAAGAAAGAAATGAAGGAGAACTTCTATCATGGCGTTCTGCTTGGAATTTTAGGTGTGAAGAACCGATGGGGAATTTCTTCCAACCGGGAAATGGGAGAGGGCTATGCGGATATCCTTGTGGAACCGGATACCGGAGATATAGGGATTATCATAGAGGTGAAATATGCACATGACGGAGACCTGGACGGGGCATGTAAGGAGGCATTAAAGCAGATAGAATATACAAAGTATGAGGATAGCCTTGAAGACGATGGAATAGAGAATATCCTCAAATACGGGATTGCATGTTATAAAAAGCGATGCAGGGTTATGCTCGCGGAAAAGTAATAGAGTGGTCTCGGAAACAAATGAATAAAAGCTGAAATTTCAGGCAAAAAGTGTTGGCTTGCAAAAAGTGAGAGTTATGTGAGGAATCGTGCCGGAAGCTGATACGAATATTTTAGTGGAAGGTGAAGCTGAGCGAGATCATCGGATAGGGATAAGAGTATTTTTAATGGGATATTGGCTTACTTATGAATTGAGTCAACGTAAAAAGAATACCTGTAGTTCTGCACGCTGGCCAGCTTCCAGACAATGCTTGTATTAATTAAGTTGATAAGGCACATAGTAGTAAATACGATGACTGAGGTGCTATAATATGGGAAAAGGAAGAGAATCAGAGAAAGGAGAAAAAGAAATGAATGCATGTGCAATGAAATCTGGTTTATCATTTGTTACTAATACGGTATTGTCTAGAACTCCTGCATCGGAAGATAATAAGAAGATGACAGAGTTTATCAATTCTCATGAGTTCTCCTTTGATATTGATCCTGCCGGAAAATTAATTAGTGTTGTAACGAATAAAGGTAATTAGAATGGAAATTAAAAAATACACAAGAGAATTTGAAAATTTAAAGAATCATTTCGAATGTGGGAATATTATTATTGACAATTTTCTGAAAAATGGAGATGCTCTGGATGAAAACCAGGGCATTACTTATGTGGTGCTGTCTGATAAAAAAGATTTTATAATCGGTTACTATAATATTGAAGTCGGCTGTGTGGATTAGATAGAAATAGTTGGTAATCATAGAATATATAAACCTATGGGTGGTACTGTTAATATTAATTACTCAAACTTCGCACATAGATTTAACCTATGCACCTTGAAAATTCAATACCTGGCAGTTATTCAGTTATCTTAATTCCTCTGCTATGCTGCTTGAAGCTGTGTCCTCAGTAAAGCAGGTACCGTGTTCATAAACGTATCAACCAGTTCGTCAATTTTATTTTCGGACAGTTCTGTGTTGTCGCTAAGCATGGTTCGGAACATTTGAAGCAGCATTTGAAATGCCTGTATCCATGTGATATCAGACATTTCGTCAGAAAAGTATAGAAAAAGTTCACCCAGTGAACGACTGTCGTTAGATTCCCGGCTTTCGAGGGAAAGCATCATATATCGTGTAAAAACAACTGCAGTGTGGGCGGTCATTGCATCGTAAGATAAGGAGTTACATTCCTTGCTGAGATTCAGGTAGCTTTTACATACCTTAAAGAAAACTTCGATATCCCAGCGCTTGCCATAAATACGGATGATTTCATTTTCATCCAGAGTTGTATCTGTGGAGATAAGGCACAAGTATTCCTTTTTCTTATTCCGATTACGGACATATACAACTTTAGCCGGAATAATTTCTCCATCTTTGACAACATCAACTACCACGGAAAGAAGGTATTTGGAACGACCACGTCTCTTTTTATTCTGGTGATAGATTGTAATAAGAGACATATCTTCACCATTGTACCGAAAGAACATTTTGGGACTCTTTTTCACCATGCCAATGACATCATAGCCGATTGATTTTACAGCATGGAGCGTGCTTGGAGAAGAAAACCAACTGTCAAAAAGAACGTATTTGGCCGGAATATTAGCTTTTTTAGTGGCTTTTAAGAGTTCAAGCATCGCCTGCGTTCCTTTTTGCATGGAAAGCATTCTTCTTTTGTATCCGACAGTTCGTTTATCAACCTCCGAAGCTTCGTTGACCCTGTTCTTTTTGTTTTCAGATGAGAGAAGGACGCTATTGACGGGAAGAAATGTGTTTCCATCTGACCATCCAAGTGTAAGCATACGAAATCCGAAACGGTATCTGTGATTAGCGTGATCATAAGCTTTTGCAAGAAGTTCTACTTTCTTAGAGCGATTGCGTTCAAACATGGAATCATCAATGATCAATACATTTGCGCGATCCCGTGAATCTAAAGGCACAATGGCATCCTTGATGATTCGTGAAGCTAACAGAGTCGTAAAGTGAAGCCAGTTAATCTGGATCATCTTCATGAATCGGTACACAGTATCCTTTGCAAACCCAGGAGAATTTTTTCCGGTAATCAGACTCATGTACATACTTCTGTTAGAAAAAATCAGCAAAAAAAGATACTGAAAAACCTCAACAACAGGAAATCCTTTTTTCTTATAAGCGTTAGAAGCCTTCAATGCAGAAGAAATATGGAATCTTGTAAAAAATCTTTTGATAGATTTCGAAATCTGCTTATCATTCTGGTTTGCTTGTGTTATACTTTTATTCATAGCATGAGCCTCCGGTTTTAATTGTTTTTTGACAACTCAATTATACCAAACCAGACGGTTTCATGCTATTTTATTGCCAGTTTTTATTGAATTTTCAAGGTGCATCTGTGCTTATTCAAATGCGAAGTTTGAGTTAATTATTTGGCTGTACATAGCAGATACCAGGGGACAAAGATTGCTGAAACAGGAGACGGGAAGATTTATCTGGGAGATATTCTTTTGAATGATTGTGAGAAAAGAATTTTGGAACTGAGAAAGCAAGTCGGAATTACTTTTGTTACGCTTTGTTCTACGGAGGAAGGATATCATTTATATAAAGTCAGAAACAGTTATGAAGATTTTGAAGAAGATATGAATACATTTGTGCAGGAAAGTGATCAGAAATGCTATAAGTTGTACAAATGTGTTGATGATATAATTGAGATATAGGGCATATGGAAAGAAGTTTGTTAAGAGGGCTTTGGCAGCCCACCGCGAGGGTCAAATCCCCCCGCAGCTTGCTGCGCTAGAATTTTGATGCCCCATCATTACTGCGGGGTATTTGACTTCAAAGCCCCCTGCCGATATTCCGTAGGGCTCACCCCCGTATATTTCTTAAAGATAGACGAAAAGTACGTGGCGTCATGGTATCCCACCAGATCCGCGACCTCATAGGCGAGGATATCCTGCCGGAGCAGATATTCCTTTGCTTTTTCAATCCGCACGTGATTGATGTATTCTGTCAGAGATTCCCCACATACCTTTTTAAACGTCCGGCTCAGGTGGGACGCGGAGATATGGAGATGGTCCGAGAGGACCTCCAGGGACAAGGGCTCTGAAAGATGGCTGTGGATGAATTTTACCGCATGGTCAAACAGCTTGTTCTGGGCGGCGGTCCCTACAAAATGATCCTTTGTATAAGCCATCAGTTCAAAGACCGTATGTTCCAGGGAAAAGATATCCGACGCCTGGGTGATCCTGGACAGGTATTCGCCGGGAGGGGCGGCATTTTCACGCTTGATGAGCACCCGGCAGCAGATGTAATACATCTGGGCGCAGATATTTTTGGCATCCGCGGAGTTGACAAAATTGGACTTAAACTTATTGAAGATCTTATGCAGAACCCCGCCGGCGTCCTCAAACAGCCAGTTGTGCAGGTGGTTCTCAAAATGGAACAGATCCAGGGAGTTTTCCGCGGTCAGGTCATAGTCCGCGTCCTCTGGCGCGTCGGAGAAGAGGGCAATATTTTTTTCATAATAAAAATGAAATGTCAGGGCGTGGATCGCCTCGGACACGGCATAGCCAAAGTCCGAAGCGCTGCTGTGGTACCGGCTGATTCCGACCGACACCTCCCGGGAATCCAGCGTCCGGGCGATCACGGTGATCTCCCGGCAATTCTCCAGAACCGCATCCGGTACAGATTCACAGCGGCCCTCCAAAAAATAGACCGCAATGATCAGGTTGTTGTAGCGGTAGCAGCAGGCGTCCTTTTTTCCGTCGAGGATAATGCTCTTTAAAAAGGCGGTGTCATTTTCCAGGGGGACCATCTGGAATGCCGCTACATAATAGTGGTCCAGACGGATTCCCAGATTCGAAAGCCGCTCCTCAAAGGAGGGGAGGAAGGCGGAGCCGGTCATTTCCAGCAATAGCTGGTCTTTCAGAAATGCCAGCTCATCCTCTGCGATGGAGGTCTGTTTTCTGGAGGTGACGATCTGCTTCTGCGCGTCCTGTATGGCTTCCATCAGCTCCTTTTTATTGGTCGGTTTCAGGATAAAAGCGGACACGTTATATTTGATGGCTGTTTTTGCGTATTCAAAATCCGCGTATCCGGTCAGCAGGATGACTTTGATCTCCGGCTGATGCTCATAGATGAATTTTGCCACAGCCAGGCCGTCTGCCACAGGCATCTTGATATCGGTGATGACGATATCCACGGGACTGGCTTTGATAAATTCAATGGCTTCCATTCCATTTCCGGCCGTTCCGGCCACCTTACAGTCCAGGGAATCCCAGTCTATAAAATTGGCAATGCCTTTGCGCATGATGGCTTCATCGTCAACAACTAACAGTTTGAATGTCATGGTCTTCCTCCTTTGTGCGGATCGGAATCTGAAAGGAAATGGTGGTGCATTTTTCCGGGATGCTGTCGATGCGCAGGCGGGCATCCGGCCCGAAAAGCAGCTCCAGCCGTTTATCCAGGTTGCAAAGTCCTACATGGGTGTGGGCGTCCGCCCCGGAGGGCCGGATATTGCGTATATCCGGGATGGGGTCGAAGCCGATCCCGTTATCGATAATGGAAATCTCCATGAGCCGGCCGTCGGACGGGATGACCTGTACGATGAGCCGTCCCTTTCCGTCCTTTGGCTCCAGGCCGTGTACGATCGCATTTTCCACCAGCGGCTGGATGCAGAACGTGGGAACCATACAGTCCATCAGCACGTCCGGAACCTGGAATACGCAGGAAATCTTGTCCTCAAAACGCATCTGCTGCAGGTAGACGTAAAACTTCACATACTCGATCTCCTGGGCAAGGCGCACATAGTCCGTTTCTTTGGACAGCGTATTTTTCTTGAGAAGCTCCCCCAGGGAAATGATCATCTGATAGATTTCCTCTTGATCGCTGATCTGTGCCTTCCATGCGATGGTGTTGAGCACGTTAAACAAAAAATGGGGGTTCATCTGCGACTGCAGCGCCCGGATTTCCGAACTTTTCAGCAGCAATTGTTTCTGAAAATTGTCGTTGTAGTAGATATCCAGCTGCTTCAGCATCTGGTTCAGGGCGTCCGCCCAGACCCGAAACTCCCGGTACATCTTCATGGGCGGCAGGCTGGCCTGCTCCCCCTTTGAGATCTGGTTGATGTGGTAGATCATCCGGTCAATGGGCCTGGTGACTGCCCGGCTGACGATCACGGCCAGGAGGAGCGCAGCCAATACCGTACATGCCAGCAGCAGGACGTAAGTCTTTAAAGTATCGTTGAGATCCTGGAACAGGATGCTTTTCGGCGCGGCCACGGCGGCGGTGAGCTGGATCTTGTCCAGCTTCTGCACGGCGGTAAAATATGCGTCGGAGCACAGCGTTAGCTCCTGGAAGGAGACAAAGGCCGTACTTCCCTGATCCAGCGCGGCCTGCAGCTCCAGGCTCTGGGGTTCCATGTCCCGGCTGGAACAGAGATTCATGTCCCGGTCATACAGGCAGATGAACCAGGAAGGAGCCAGTCCGTTTACACAGTAGGCAAGCCATTTTTCCAAGTCCACGGCGATGATGAAGGTTCCGCTGTAGCTTCCCGTATTGCCGCTGAAAAGATTTCGGATAAAATAAAGGTTTTTTCCGTCTGAGGGCAGCATCCGGCAGGTCAGCCGGTGTTCTTTTTGATCCAGATCCCGGAGGAGCTCATGGCTTCCGGAGAGGCTCCCGGCAGGGGAGGCGGAGGTGGATATGCGGAATACGTCCCCCTGCACGTTCAGGATGTAGATCCCGTTTGTAAAATTTTTTGCGGACAGGGGCGTGCTGTAATAGAGGTCCGTCATCTGTTTTTCTATATGGATCTTACGCTCCGAGCTCAGCGGCTTGTGGGCGGTATCCTCTAAAATCCCGGCAATTGAGGCGTTGGATACATAAAGAGGGATGACCGAGTCAATGGAATCCACCTGGTCGCTGATCTTCTGGTTGACCTGTCCAAACTGGCCGGTGACAGAATGTTCATAACTGGTTGTAAGAATCCGGTCTGTCCTTATATAATAGAAGAAAAAGGAACAGAGCAGGATGAGGGTTACGATCAGGGAAACGGTAACGGTGATGAAGGAGCGCAGGGAGGGGATGTGTATCGTGTTGCTTCTGTTCATATCTGTTTTTTTCCATCCTTATCTGTATTCCATTTATTCCCGCGAAGCAACGAGCCAAGTAGCCATGCTTGCATGGATATTTGGCGACTGCCGCGAGGGTCAAATACCCCGCAGCTTGCTGCGCTAGAATTTTGATGCCCTGTCAGCTTGCTGCGGGGTCTTTGACTATCATTTGTCACCAATTTTCGCAAGAAAATTGATGACCTGCTTGCGCATCGGCGCAATTCTTATTACATATTATTATTACATAATCCGCCCCTGTCTTCAATCGGTTTTGGGGCGGAAGCAAAAAATTCCAAAGAAAGCAGCAAATAATTTAAAGCAATGCACAACGCCGGGAGGGCGGGGGCCGATGAGAGGGTGTTCCGGCTATGAAATTCAAAGGACACAGCATATCCCTTTATTCAAATCCGGGCGGCAGGCATACTATAATAGAAACAACTTAAGGAAAGCCGAGACGTATGGGAGATGATTCCATACAGGCAGGCGGAGGATCTGTCTGCCCTACAAACCGGCGGCAAAAAATGTAGGAGGAACGAGCATGAAAAAGAACTATTTGAAGAGGGTACTTGCATCTGCGCTTATGGGTACGATGGTATTGGGCCTGGCAGCCTGCGGAAACGGCGGGGGACAGGGGACGGAAAGCAAGACGGAATCCGGCGGAACATCGGAAGATACGGGAAAGACCGTATTGAATGTCATCAACTACCACGTAGGAACGGATTACGCGGCGGACTACTACGCCTACCTGTTCGAGGAATTTCAGAAAACCGAAGAAGGGAAGAACGTAGAGTTCAAATTTGAGGAGATTCCGACCACGGACGCTTACAACCAGAAGATCAAGCTGCTGATCTCCAGCGGGGATCTGCCGGATATCGTGTTCAACGGCGGGAACAACATCACCGAACTGGCGGCTAAGTCAGGGAAGGTGGCGGACCTGACCCAGTATTTTGAGGAAGATCCGGAGTGGAAAGCGCTGTTTGATGAAACCTCGCTGGACTTCAATACGGTAGACGGGAAGATCTATGGAGTACCGGTTTCCAAGGAAATTTCTTACATCTATTACAACAAAGAGCTTTTTGAGAAGGCGAAGGTGGAAGTGCCGGAGGTAGGGTATGAGACCTGGGACGACTTCTTCGCGGCCTGCGATCAGCTGAAAGAAGCGGGAATCACGCCGGTGGGCATGGACACCGCAGATATGGGGTGGCTTACGAACCTGTGGATGAGCGCCCTGATCGGGACAAGCGGGGAGGCCGGAAACGAATGGATGAATACCATGTATCCGGATGACTTTAATACGCCGGAGGTGGAAGCCGCGGCGGAGACGATCCAGAAGATGTTCCAGGAATACACCACAGACGATGCGGTGGGCGGGAAATACGACCCCATGGCGACTCATTTCTTCAACGGGGAGATCGCGATGATCCCCAACGGCCCCTGGATGATTCCGGATTTCTCGCAGACGGAAAAAGCGCCGGAAGGATTTTATGATAAGGTGGGCATTATGCTGATGCCGGGCCGGGGTATGGAAATGGTTCCCACACCCGGGGATATGGTAGGGGCATCAGACGAGGAGAAGATCAAAGCGGCTGTCGCGTTTTTGAAATTTGAGACCAGCCCGGAGAATCAGATCAAGGCGCTGGAAATGACAGGGCTGCAGCCGGTATCCAATGACCTGGATATCCCGGAGGACCTTACGGAGAGCGACCCGCTGATGGCGGAGGTACTGCAGATCCAGAACGAGGCTGAGGCTACCTATGGACAGAATCAGGCGTACTGGTATCAGAACACCATCGACACCTTCTCGACAGAGCTTCCGGAGCTGGCCTTCGGCAATATCACACCAGAAGAATTTTGCGGCAAACTGACGGAATCCGCGGCAAAGAATCAGGAGTAAGTCAGAGACAAACCGCAGGTCTGCAGGTAAGCAGTTGCAGTTCGCGGCCGATCAGGCCTTGAACTGCAACGGTGACGATACTTGCGGGCCTGCCCTTTTTATACTGGGAGGATTTGCGCAATGAGAATCAAAAATAAAGGCTTGTGGATCGTGCTGTTTACTATGCCCTGCATGCTGCTGTTCGCCCTGGTGTACGCGGCTCCGATCGTCACGGTGCTTTATACGTCGCTCTGCGATTATACGACCTTTTCCGGGCCGGTATTCGCGGGGGTGAAAAATTTCGTGAACATATTCGGGGACGGGGATTTTCTGGAATCCATAAAAAATACCCTGTTGTGGGTGTTTCTGCAGTCTACTTTCCATGTGTCCCTGGGGCTTGTGATGGCGCTGGTCCTCAGACGCAAGCCCAAGGGCTGGAAGGTGGCGCGCACGGCCTATATGATCCCCAATATTGTACCCACAGCCGCCACGGGGGTGATGTTTACGCTGCTTTTGAATCCCACCTTCGGGATCGTAAAGCCGTTTCTGGAAATGATTGGGGCGGAGGTCAGCCAGGTGCCGAACCTGTTCGGCAATTCCAGATACGCGTTCTGGACGGTTACCGCTACGTGGATTTTCTACGCCGGATTCAATACGATCATCTTTCTGGCAGAGATGGGAGCGGTTGACAAGGAGATCTACGAGGCCGCCACGGTGGACGGGGCCAGCCCCTGGCAGCTGGACCGGTATATCACCCTGCCCCTGATGAAAAATATCTTCGGGACCTGTGTGACCCTTGCTTCGGTGGCCATGGTATCCCAGTTCGACATCATTTACATGACCACAAAAGGGGGGCCGGGGAATACGACGTTGAATCTGCCTATCTATCTGTACAAGGCGGCAACCCTTGAGAACAACTACGGAAAGGCAAATGCGGTGGGAACCGTACAGATTGCCATCGGGCTGATCCTGGTGCTTCTGATTCAGAGGATGTTCCAGGAAAAGAGAGAACAGGGGGAGAAAAAGAGATGAAATCCATTGCGAAATTATGCAAATATGTGTTCATGGCGGTATTTACGGCCATCGCAGTCGGGCCGATCCTCTGGGCCTTTTTGAGTTCCTTCAAAACCTATGCGGAGATCAATTCCTCCGCGCTG
Organism: Lachnospiraceae bacterium; assembly: GCA_910575475.1. Lineage (GTDB taxonomy): Bacteria > Bacillota > Clostridia > Lachnospirales > Lachnospiraceae > Schaedlerella. The sequence goes on from CAJTGD010000004.1 coordinate 33,256, forward strand.
TCCCTGCCGTCGTCCTTCAATCTGGACAATTATAAGGCGGCGTTTCAGTACGCGCCGATTGCGAAATATTTTTTCAACAGCATTGTGATCGTGGGCAGCAGCGTGCTTGTCACGGTGGCTCTGGTTGCCATGTGCGCCTACATTGTCTCCCGGTTTGATTTTAAGCTGAAAACGCTGGTGGTCCTTTTTATCTCCGCGTCTTTGATGCTTCCGGCCCAGGCGATCTCACAGCCGCTGTTTATGATCTTCCAGAAGCTGGGGATTTTTGATACCAAGCTGGGGCTGGTCATCGTGTATTCCGCCATGGGGATTCCGATGTCGTTTTTCGTGATGGTCAGCTATTATAAAACCATTTCCACTGCGCTGGAAGAATCCGCCTATATTGACGGCGCGTCTTTTCTGCAGACCTTTGTCCACATCATCCTGCCCCTTGCGAAGCCGGGGCTGGTGACGATCGCGCTTCTGCAGTTTATCAATACGTGGAATGAGTTTTACTTTGCGCTGATGCTTACAAGCGGGGATACGGCGCGGACGGTTCCGATCGCGCTGAATTATTATATGGGAACCTTTGCCAACAATTATTCCGCATTGTTTGCGGCGGTGGTGATGACCGTGCTGCCGACGATCCTGGTGTTTATCGTTCTGCAGAGACAGGTGATGGAAAGCCTGACCGCAGGCGCAGTGAAAGGATAAGTGTGACCGGAAATGATGAATATGGAAATAAAGCCGATCTACCCTGTGGAGCCCTGGACCATTACGGAGACTTCCTTTGACCGGAAATACAATTATAGGAATGAGACGACGTTTTCCCTCTCCAACGGGTACATCGGAACCCGGGGGACGTTTGAGGAAGCTTATGATTTTGACATAGACACCGGGCTGGAAGGGAATTTTGTAAATGGATTCTATGAGAGTGAGCAGATCCGCTACGGGGAAGCGAATTTCGGATCGCCGCTGTTCAGCCAGTCCCTGCTGAACCTGCCGAGTATGAAAGAGACAAGAGTGCTCCTGGAGGATGAATGGTTCACTATGGAGGAGGGGACGATAGAAAACTACTCCAGAACCCTGCATATGAAGGACGGAGTGCTGAAAAGGAGCCTGGTCTGGACCTCGCCCCGGGGAAGAAAGGCAGAGATCCAGTTCCAAAGGCTGGTGTCCTTTGAAATGAAAAATATCATGGCCATCCGCGTTCAGGTCACGCCGCTGAATTTTTCCGGAAAGATTCAGTTCCGGTCAAGGCTGCAGGCAGATGTGGAAAATCATACGAGAAAGACGAACCCGATCGTGGATTACGGCCCCTTCGGCCGAAGGCTGGAACCTCTCAGGCTGGAGGGGGAAGGACACCGCCTGTATTATGAAGGGATTACGAAAAACAGCCGGCTCACCGTAGCCTGCGGGTGCGGCCACAGGGTGTCCGGCGGCAGATGTGAGACGGGATGGGAGTTTTGCACAGGGGAACTGGAAGGGATGGCGGTTTTGACGGCAGAGGCGAAGGAGGGCTCCGCCGTGGTGTTGGAAAAAATGCTCTGCTATTCCACGGATCTGGATCTGCCGGCGGAGGATTTGAAGGGATATATTTTGGACACCTTAGAAGAAGCGGAGCAGAAAACCTTCGGGGGACTGGAAAAGAGCCAGAAAGCCTATATGGGACGGTTCTGGGACACGGCGGATATCCGGATTCAGGGAAAGGACAGCGAGGCTTTGCAGCAGGGGCTTCGGTTCAACCTGTTTCATATCCTGCAGTCCGCGGGAAGGGACGGCAGGACCGGAATGGGGGCCAAGGGATTGTCGGGAGAGGGGTATGAGGGACACTATTTCTGGGATACGGAGATGTATGTGCTGCCGGTGTTTGTGTATACCGAGCCGGAGACTGCCAGGCGTCTTTTAGACTACCGGTACGGCACCCTGGAACAGGCCAGGGAAAGGGCCCGGATTCTGGGGCATGACAAAGGCGCTTTGTTCCCCTGGCGCACCATCAACGGGGAGGAGGCGTCCACCTATTATCCGCTGGGAACCGCCCAATACCATATCAACGCGGATATTGCCTATGCACTGTCCCTGTACCTGCAGGTGACGGGGGATGTGGACTACCTGAAAGAAAAGGGAGCGGAAATCCTCATCGAGACCGCCAGGGTCTGGGCGGACGCGGGCAGCTTTGCGGAGTGCAAAGGGGGCAGATATTGTATCTGCAGCGTGACCGGGCCGGACGAATACAATGTGCTTGTGGACAACAATTTTTATACAAACCTGATGGCCAGGGAGAATCTCCGGGACGCAAAGGGAGCAGTGGAATATCTGGCCCGGCACGGCAGGGACGCGCTTGGCCGCCTGAAAAAGAAACTGGATTTTTCGGAGGAGGAATTGAAGCTCTGGCAGAAGATCATAGATCACATGTATTTTCCATATGATGAAGCCCGGCAGGTCTACCCCCTTGACGACGGATTCATGATGCGCAGGCCCTGGGACGAATCGAGGATACCTGAGGAAAAACGGGCATGGCTGTATGAGAATTATCATCCGCTGTTTATTATGCGGCACCGGATGTCCAAGCAGGCCGACGCCATCCTGGGGATGTATTTGCACAGCCATCTTTTTACGAAGGAAGAGATCCGGCGGAACTACGATTTTTACCAGGAGGTGACCCTTCATCACTCCTCCCTGTCTACCTGTATTTTCGGGATTGTCGCAAGCGATATCGGGTATGATGACGAGGCTTACCGGTATTTTTCACAGTCGGCCAGGATGGATCTGGATGATTACCATCATAATTTTTACGCGGGTATCCATGGGGCCAATATGGCGGGCACATGGCAGGCGGTTGTAAATGGGTTTGCCGGGCTGCGGTGTCAGGATTCGAGGCTTAAGTTTTCTCCGTCCCTTCCTTCGGAGTGGGAAAGCTATTCCTTTAAGCTCCGGTACAAAAGGGCTCTTTTGAGGATCGCGGTCTCCCGGGGACAGGCGGAGTTTACCCTGGAAGAGGGGGAGAAGATCACATTTTATATCGGCGGAAAGGAAATTTGTATTCAGGAGAACGGGGGGAGACACGTTGAAAAAATATAAGGCGGTCTTTTTTGACTGGGACGGCACCGCGGTGACATCCAGAACGGCACCGGCAGAGGCGGCGGTATCGGCAATGCGGCCGCTGCTGGAGAAGGGGGTGAAGCTGGCGGTGATCAGCGGGACCACCCTGGAGAATATCGCGGGCGGGCGCATAGAAGAGTATTTTACGAAAAAACAGCTTGAGAATCTATACTTGGGCCTGGGGCGGGGCGCTTATAATTATGAATTTCGGGATGGGACGCCCTATATCTTTGAAAACAAGATCCCGGATCAGAAAACGCTGCTGGATATCCACCGGATCTGTTTTGAGATCCATGTCCGGCTGAAAGAGCAGTACGGATTGGATACGGACATCGTTTTTTGCAGGCCCAACTACTGCAAGATTGACCTGATGGCGGACAATCTGAGGGGAGACCATTTGTTTATGCGGGAGGACGAACTCCATATGCTTCGGAAAAAGCTGAAAAACCATGGGATTCGCAGAGGGCTCATGGAGCTGCTGGAGCTGGCTGTTTCCATCGGGAAGGATTATGGGATCAAGGTGGTTCCCACCTGTGACGCAAAGTATCTGGAGGTGGGGGTGTCCAGCAAAAGTGACAACGTAGACGCGATCCTCGGCCGCATATCCCGGGAAAGCGGCATTCAGGCCGGGGACTGTGCGTTTTGGGGAGATGAATATGTGGGGATAGAAGAAAACATTTTCGGCAGCGACAGCTTTATGCGTACCGGACGGACTTCGGCGGGGGATTTTTTTGATGTGTCGGAGGTAAGCGGGCAGCGGCCGGAAGGGGTGAAAATGGTGGGGGGAGGCGTGGAAAGGTTTTTGGAGTTTCTAAAGGGGCAGGGGTGTTAGATACGAGTGCTGTTATGTTCGTAAAGTGACTGATTCCAGTCAGATAAAAACTGTGAATAGTAACGCGGTATTGCAGCTTATAAAATCCCGTCTTTGACAGTTTAAAAAAGAAAAAACTGCTATATCCCTTATATTTACTGGGGTATAGCAGTTTTTTGTGTTGTCACGGACTTTGGTAATTTATTCCCGTCCTTTACTTTTTTCTGAATTGTTTTCATCTTACTTTTTGTTATGAACTGATAATCGGTTCGAAAGCCGCAGGATTGAGTTACGATATAGGCTCTTTCTCCCATATGGTTATACGCCCTGATATCCTCAGAGTTCAGTCCGGCAAAAATGCGTAGACGGATACAAATTATTTATATGATATGGCTGTCTACCATATTGACAACTGTCTTTATGTGTGTTATGCTGTATTTGTAGTAGTAATACAGTTAAAGAAGAAATGGTGGTGAGAATTTGGAAATAGTCGTAAGCAATAAAGCAAGCCGACCGCTGTATGAGCAAATTTCTTCACAGATTAAAGCGGCTATTATAAGTGGAGAACTGAAAGCTGGTGAAGCGATTCCGTCTGTGCGTTCATTGGCAAAATCGCTGCACATCAGTATTCTTACAGTACAAAAGGCTTATGCAACTTTGCAGGAAGATGGTTTTATTGAAACAACTGCTGGAAAAGGCTGCTATGTGTCGGCACAAAACCAAGACTTCTATCTTGAAGAACAACAAAAGAAGATAGAGGAAAAATTTACAGAGGCAATCGAAATTGCCCGCACAAGCGGAATATCTCTCAACAAGTTGACCGATTTGCTAACCCTTATGTATCAGGAGGATGATGGAGAATGAATGATGCTTTAATTATTTCAGGTCTAACTAAGACATATAAAGATTTTATGTTGAATGGAGTTTCATTTTCTGTTCCATGTGGTTCTATTGTAGGACTGATTGGCGAAAATGGAGCCGGAAAAAGTACAACTATCAATGCAGTGCTGGGACTTATTCAGAAAGAGGCCGGCAGCATCTGTGTTTTAGGTAAAGAGCAACTAGATAACGAAATCAAGGAACAGATTGGTGTCGTATTTGACGGCAATAACTATCCTGAAATCTTTTCTACCCGAAAACTCAACCGGGTTATGAAAGACATTTATCATTCATGGGAAGAACACACATTCCTGAACCTTTTGAAAAAATTTTCTTTACCTGCTGATAAACCGATTAAGCAATTTTCAAAAGGAATGAAAATGAAATTGGCAATCGCGGTTGCCTTGTCCCATAATTCTAAACTACTGATTTTGGATGAAGCCACAAGTGGACTTGATCCCGTCATACGAGATGATATATTAGACATCTTGTTGGACTTTGCACAGGACGAAACTCATTCTATTTTGATTTCTTCGCACATCACTACGGACCTTGAAAAAATTGCTGACTACATTGTTTTTATTCACGAAGGGCAAGTAGTATTCTCAAAGCCGAAGGATGAGCTGATCGAGCAGTATGGTATCATTAAGTGTGGAGCCGCGCAGTTCGAGGCATTGGATAAATCGGACATCATCGTATATCGCAAGATGGATTATGAATGGCAGGCGCTGGTTGCTGATCGTGCTGCCATGAAGAAAAAATATCCCAAAGCACTGATTGATTCAGCTTCGATTGACGAAATTATGCTTCTCTATGTAAAAGGAGAAAGGGGGAAATAAAATGAAAGGCTTATTACTGAAAGATTATTATTTAATCAAGTCTGTGCTATATATCATACTCGTAGTTTTTGCGGTGGCTGGAATAGGAATGTCTTTTTTGACTTCCACATGGGTTTTAACTGTAATCGCAACTGTTATGCTCGGAATGATCTCTGTAACGACGATAAATATGGACAGAAACTCTGGTTGGAAAAAAGTTTCGATTGTTTTACCGGTATCCAGAACGGCTGTTTTAGACTGTAAATATATCTTGTATTTACTACTTAGTGGGATCGGTTTGCTTTTAGGTGTCATTCTGGGTGTTGTGGCATCCATTATAAAAGGTCAATTTGACGATCAATCTATGATGCTGTTTGTTGGTATCAGCGTTGCTATGGCATTGTTTTCTGGAAGCATGACAATACCACTCACATTCCTGCTTAGTGAAGAAAAAAGTATGTTGGCTTTAATCATTGCGTACCCTCTTTCCTCTTTCGTATTTGTAGGAGCTGCGCTACTAATTGATAACAAGCTGCTCGCTTGTGGTCTTGTGACTATTGTAGGTGTATTACTTTATGCGATTTCGTGGCTGATTTCGAGAAAACAAATTATAAATAAGGATATGACTTAAAAAAAGACATCTCTTTATAACAGCAGGACAAAAAAAGATATAGCTTTTTTGTCCTGTTTTTTTTATTGCCCGGAAAAAAGTCCAAATAAGGGGATAAATCTGGATAATTCAAAGAAAGTTTTCATCAGAGGGATTCGGTATAATATGAATCAAGGTAAGAGAAAAAGAAAAGGAGAACAAAACAATGAGCAAATTGAGAGTAGCAATTGTTGGATGCGGCGGTATCGCAAATCAGAAGCATATGCCTTCGATCAAGGCGAATGAGGATAAGGCTGTTATGGTAGCGTTCTGTGACATCATTCCGGAGCGGGCGGAGAAGGCATGTAAAGAATACGGCGCAGAGGGCGCGAAGGTTTACACAGATTACAAGGAGATGCTGGCGGATACGAGCATCGAGATTGATGTGGTTCATGTATGTACCCCCAATGTAGCGCACTGCCCGATCACGGTTGCTTCCTTTGAGGCAGGCAAGCATGTGATGTGTGAAAAGCCTATGGCGCACAATACCGAGGATGCCCGGAAGATGCTGGACGCATGGAAGAAATCCGGCAAGAAATTTACGATCGGCTACCAGAATCGTCTCCGCGACGATACCCAGACGCTGCACGCTTCCTGTGAAGCAGGGGAGCTTGGGGATATCTATTTTGCAAAGGCACACGCGCTGAGAAGAAGAGCGGTTCCTACCTGGGGCGTATTCCCGAACAAGGCGCTGCAGGGCGGCGGTCCGCTGATCGATATCGGAACCCATGCGCTGGACATCACACTGTGGATGATGAACAACTACGAGCCGGCTTCCGTATCCGGACAGGTATTCTACAAGCTGGGACGCCAGGCGGACGGCCCGGAAGGAAATGTATTCGGCCCATGGGATCCGGAGACCTTTGAGGTAGAGGATTCCGCGTTCGGACTGGTAAAGATGAAAAACGGAGCGACCATTTATCTGGAAGCATCCTGGGCGCTGAACGTACTGAAGTCCATGGAAGCGTCCACCACACTGTGCGGAACCAAGGGCGGAGCAGAGATCCATCACGGCGGAAGCTATCCCCAGGACGAGCTGATCTATAACACGGTAGAACACAACCAGTTGATGGAAAAGACCATCTCCCCGGCAGGCGTGGTAGACTTCTTCGAGGGCGGCGCGGCAGCAGAGGCAGTGAGAGAGCAGGAGCAGTGGCTGAACGCGATTATCAACGACGGCGAGCCCCTTGTAAAACCGGAGCAGGCATTTGTAGTGACCCAGATCCTGGAAGCAATCTACAAATCCGCAGAGACCGGGAAAGAGATTTACTTTGATTAAAAGTCAGGAACAGTCTCGGACATAAGCTGCGAAGCAGTGAATAGTCTGCAAAGCAGACGTGTCTGAGGCCTGCGGTTCCGGACAGATGGGAAGAACAGCGCATTGCGCAAATTGGTTACAATAAATGCAGGAGGGAAGAAAATGGCGGGCAGACAGATTTATAATCCGGATGGATTTAAGAATGTAGAAGAAAATGGAAAGATTACGGGATATCAGTTTCAGTTTAAGGCGCAGTACTATCGTGGATTTACTTTATCCATCGTGCGCGACATCCAGGTCAATGTGGACGGAGAGGACGCGGCACGGGAGGATATCCGTTTTACCGTGAACGGGGAGACTTTCACGCTGGAAGAAATGCGCACCGTAGTAGATTCTGATTATCGCTGGGAATTCGGCGACTATGCGACAGTGACCGTGCAAAAGGAAGGCGGGCTTGCAAAGGGAACGCATCATATCAAGGCAATGCAGATCATTGCCCCATCCTATATGCCGTTCCAGACAGAGGCATTGTGTGAAGCTGATTTTGAGATTGCCTGAGGCAATTGTCAGATCATGAACCCGGGGGCATCCGTGACGGCCATGGGGCCGTTTCATAAGACTTAGAAAAAAAGCAGGAGGAAAAAATTATGAGCTATGATATCAAAAGAAGCGTTTCCCTGTATAGTTATCAGGATGAATATTATGATGGAAAATTAGACCTGGAGGGCTGTCTGAGAGAGACTGCGAAGACAGGGGCAACCGGTGTGGAGCTTTTGGCGGAGCAGATGATCCGCAGGTTCCCGCTTCCGATCGAGACACAGGAGTTCAGAGACCAGTGGTTTGGATGGCTGAAAAAATACAACCTGGAGCCGTCCTGCTATGATGCGTTTCTGGAAAATAAGATCTATGACAACCGGACCCTGTCGCTGGGCGAGCAGATCAATATGATGAAGCGTGACATCCGTCTGGCTTCCATGCTGGGATTTAAGAATCTGCGTACCCTGGTGTCTACTCCGATGGACGTGATCGAAGGAAGCCTGGACTACGCCGCGGAAATGGATGTGAAGATCGGGCTGGAGGTGCACGCTCCGTTTTCATTAAATTCCGGCTGGGCGGACGGATATATGGAAATGATCCACAAGACCGGAACGAAGCATTTCGGATTTATTCCGGATATGGGAATCTTCTGCAGGAACATTCCGGATGTGCTGCGGGATAAGGCGAGACGGCAGGGCGCGTCCGAGGAATGCATCAAGATCGTAGACGATTCTTATGCACAGCGTCTTGAAAAAGGATTTGTAAAGATCAAATACGACCTGAACCTTGGCAAAGCCAACATGGAATACCGGATGGCCAACGGCATGAAGGAAATGATGGACGCTGTAGAAAAGGCAGGCGGCGGCCCGGCAGATAAGGCTTACGCCGGGGCATCCTTTACATATTCCTGGTCCGAGCCGCAGGATCTGATCGACAACATTGATTACATTTTCCATACCCATGCGAAGTTCTACAATGTACATGAGGATTATGTGGAGACGGCAGTTGCCATCCCGGAGGTGGTAGAGGCATTTAAGAAAGCCGGATATAAGGGCTTCCTGAGTTCCGAGTATGAAGGCGGAGAGCATCTGCGCGATGTGGGTGTGGACAGCATCGAGCAGGTACGCCGTCATCAGGAAGCAATGCGCAGGGCGATCGAAGGATAGGAGTGACTGGTCACACTCAATGTTATTTACTTAAGGAAGGGGCATATCAGGAATGATAGCCCCTGAGTCTATTTTCTCTTCTTGAATTTTTCCACTGAAAATTCATATGCTTCTTGAATAAGGGGCTTTAACTGTTCCAATGTCTGATTGACGCTTACCCATCCTATCCAAGCATAAACCGGGTGGTAGAAGGGCTACGATCCCTCAAAGGATGTTTGATTTCTAATTCGATAATCGAGTTAAAATTAGAAATTTAACTCAACAAATGAATTAAAATGAGTTATACTAAAATCGAATTAGAGATCAGGAGGGATTGAAATGCGTACAATTCCCGAAAAGGAGACTTTGGATACTGAGTTCAAAAGTGATTTGAAATGTTATCCGGATCACGATTTGATAGAAGAAATTGTAGGTATGTCTAATACGGCAGGAGGATTTCTGTTCCTTGGAGTTGAGGATGATGGCATGATTACCAGAGTTCATAAAAAGCATAAGGATTCCATTGGTGTTATGGCATTGATTGCAAACAGCACGGTTCCGCCAATTTCTGTAAGAGCAGAAATTATTACGGAAGAGAATTTGGATGTCCTGAAAATTGAAGTGCCGAGAAGCCGCGGCGTTGTATCAACTGCATCTGGTAAAATTCTAAGAAGAAGGCTAAAATTTGACGGCAGTCCGGAAGTGATTCCCATGTATTCCTATGAAATCCCATCACGGCTGGCAGAGTTGGGAATGCTTGACTATTCAGCCCAGCCCCTTGCAGGGGCTACATTGGATGATCTTGATCCAAACCAACGGGTCAGACTGCGTAAAATTATTCAAAGCAGGCAGGGCGGAGAAAAGAATCTTCTTGCGCTTCCGGATGATGAATTAGATATTGCGCTGCGTCTTGTTACAGAGGCTGCCGGAAAGTATGTCCCGACAGTGACGGGGATGCTTTTGATTGGAAAAGAAGACCGGATCGCAGAATTGATACCCACAGCTAAAGCTGTATTTCAGGTTCTGGAAGGAACTGCGGTCCGAATGAATGAGGACAGCAATAAATCATTACTTGAGCTTTTTGAAACCTTTGAAATGTATGTGAAAGCATGGAATCCTGAAAGAGAGACGGAATATGGATTATTTAGGATTCCAATTCCGGAATTTGATTGGGCTGCTTTCCGTGAAGGCTTAGTAAATGCATTTTGCCATAGAGATTATACGATACTTGGCGCGGTAAGGGTGCTGATAGACGATGAAGGAATGTGTATCAGTAACCCAGGCGGTTTTATAGATGGAGTGAATCTGAAGTAACTCCTTCCCAGGCATATACGATAATCAAAAAATTGCAGGATGAAGGCCGTCTGGAATTATTGTGTGGCGGAAAGTATTCCAAGTATAGAGTAGTTTCATTCTAGTACAGCATTGCTCATCCATTTGCAGTGCTGTTTATCGCAATATATTGCTGAAAAGATGACACTGGAAGACAATACAGAGATTGTCCATTCAGAACGATTGGAAAATGGGGAGGCAAAGGTGTATATTGAAACCCCGGATGCAAAGGACTGCTTTCATAGCATTCAGCCTATTAACAGATAGCATAATATGTATTTTATTCTGCCCGGATGTCTGTGGTATAATTCCATCGAATAGCGAAAGAAAATATTCTATGAATAGAAAGCAGAGGTTGTCCGATGGAGATTGTAGTGCTGCTGCTCAGGCAGAATCTGGTAATGCTTGTATATATGATGATTGGTTATTTCCTGTATAAAAAGAAGCTGGTCAGCGCCGGAGGAAGCGCGGATATCGGCAGGATCCTGCTGTATATCGTTATGCCGGCGGCAATCCTGAAATCCTATCTTGCGGATTTTTCGCGGGAGCGCTTAGAAGGGCTTTTTGTATCCTTCCTGGCCGCTCTGCTGTCGCTTCTGCTTTCGATTGCCGCGGCCCGGATCGCATTTTCAAAAGAACAGGGAATCGAACGGTTCGGAGCCGCGTTTTCCAACGCAGGGTTCATCGGGATCCCGCTGGTACAGATGACCCTGGGGGAAGAAGCAGTATTCTATGTCTCTTCCTATGTTGCGCTGCTGAACATCCTGCAGTGGACATACGGACTGGTCACGATCACGGGCGATCGGTCTTTGATTTCCGTGAAAAGGCTCAGAACCAATCCGATCCTCCTCAGCTTTCTGGCAGGCATCGCATTATTCCTTCTTCCGGTATCCCTCCCGGAGACCGCGGAAAATATGGTCGGTACGATCGCAGGCATGAACGGCCCGCTGGCCATGATCGTATTGGGAGTCTACCTGGGGCAGGTTCCGCTGCGGTCGTTGTTTTCCGGCCGTGTGGTTTACCGCTGTGCTCTGGTGCGGCTCATAGTGATCCCGGTTTTGACGATGGCGCTGTTGTTTGTGTTTCCGGAAAAATATCATATGCTGAAGCTGACGATCCTGATCGCCGCATCGGCTCCGGTGGGCTCCAACGTGTCAATCTTCGCCCAGCTGTACGGGCAGGATTATATGCAGTCCGTGAAAGAGGTGACGCTCAGTACGCTGCTGTGCATCATCACACTTCCGCTGATCCTTGGAATTGCGGATTATGTGTTGTGAAGCGGCTGAACGGACGTAACAGGATGCGCTTGTGTATATTCTTTGAAATAGCGGACGATCACATCCCGGCAGGTCCGGACCGCAGAGGTTTGGAAACTTTCCGGATTCCAGGACAGCATCAAAAATCGCTCCATGGGCATCCCGGAGACCGCTTTGAGAGACATGGAAGGGGTAAGAAAATCATGCCATGTATATTCCGGGATAAACGCGATCCCGGGTCCGAGCGGAAGGAGGTCCCGCATGACAGCCGGCGTATCTGCGACGGTTGTGACATTTGGCGAAAAATGATAGCGTTCACAGTAATGACGTACAATGGAGGTCAGGTTGGTTCCGGAAACCAGCTCTGAGAAGGATTCACCGCAGATCTCGTCCAGAGTCAGGGCAGAACGGTCCGCCAGCCTGTGGTTGGAGGGAAGGACCGCTTTGATGGGTTCCCGCAGAAGAAAGATCCGGCTGTTACTGTCTGGCAGGAGGGTGTGCACGGAGGTCAGGGACAATGCCGGGAGCGGGTCATTCGGGGAGGGCGGCTGCTGTGTGATCTGCAGGCGGATGCCCGGATCCTTTTCCTGGATCCGCCGGACGATAGCAGGAAGGAGCATGGAGGCGGAGCCTACATAGAGGGAGACCGTCTGATCCTCGCTGGATTTCAGCTCATCCAGTTCCAGCCGGGCATTGTCAAGGGCAGTAAAGACCTGTTCCACATAACGGAGGAAGATCGTGCCGGCGTGGTTCAGGCAGATTCCTTTTCCCTGGCGGTCGAACAGAGAACAGCCAAGTTCGGTTTCCAGACGTTTCAGGGTCTGGCTTAAGGAGGGCTGGGCGATGTGCAGCTTCTGCGCTGTTTTTGAAAGCTGCTGTGTACGGGCGACTTCACGAAAATATTTTAACTGTAGTAAATCCATAGATACCTCACAGATGATTGAAAATGATATATGGCTGCGATACTATTATAGTAAAAGCGGCAGCGCGCGGCAAGACTTTCTGATACATCCGGTTCACGGAAAAATGGTTATATGTAACGAAAAGCCACATGACGGCACCGTGAGCAGCAGATAGTCCGCATCTGCGTTCGGAACAGTTATAGATGAAAAAAGAGAGGAGAAGACAAATGGAAACAATGGAAATCATTCAGGGATTCATGAAAAGGGAACAGCAGGAGAAGATCGAGAAGTACCGTGTTTTGAATGAGACGGTAAAAAAGGGAAAAATTTTGTTTACCGGTTCTTCATTAATGGAACAGTTTCCAATCCATGAGCTGATGATGAACGAGGGGTTGGGACTGACCATTTACAACCGCGGAGTCGGAGGCTTTACAACTTCGGATATGCTGGAAAATATGGAGGAACAGATTTTCGGTACGGAACCGTCCAAAATTTTTATCAATATCGGAACCAATGACATCAGCGATGCGTCACGGTCATTTGAGGCGGTTTTGGAATCCATGCTGGAGAACTATGAAAGAATTCTGACGCAGATCAAGGAGCGTCTGCCAGAAACAGAGGTCTATATGATGGCTTATTATCCGGTCAATGAGACGGATAAGGTTCCGGAGACGGAATGGGCGGGGGCGATGTTCGTCAACCGCAATAACCGGAACCTCCCGATCGCGAATGAGGCGGTGAAGAAGCTGGCGGAAAAGATGGGATATCATTATATTGACGTCAATGCCGGATTGTGCGACGAACGCGGAATGCTCAGGAGAGAATTTACGGTGGAAGGGGTCCATATGTACGCAAATGGATACCAGGTGGTTCTTAAGAATCTGAAGCCGTATCTATAGGCAGAAATGCAGCCAAGAAGTCTGCTAAGGCCAAGAAAAAGGAACTGCTCGGTATATTCGGATAAAATGATATTGACTTTTTGAGAAAGGGGATTCGCCTGGTGTGAAGCAGCACCGGGCGAATCCCCTGTTTTCGTTTTACGCCTGGCTGATGCGGATGGTCAGGAGATATTGCATGACCGTCTGCTTCATGGTCTTTTTGAACAGGGTACATAGGCAGGTTTTACGCGGGGAAGTTTATTTACAGGCATATTTGTGATATACTCATGAAAAACATTGGATGAACACAACCGGGAGGCGCGGCATTATGATTTACGAAAATAGCATGAAGAATGCGGAGTATCCACTTAAATGTGCGGTGATGCGGGGGAATCTTCCGTTCATGAACCACTGCCATCAGGAACTGGAGATCCTGATGCTGCGGAAGGGGAGACTGCAGGTATTTTATGGGAATGAAGCGTATGAGCTGCGGCAAGGGGATGTCTGGATCGTTCCGCCTTTTGGCAGCCATGAGATCGGGAATGGAAAGCCGGACTGTGAGAGACTCTCGGTTTTGCTGGATCTGCGGCTGCTGGGAAGCAGGACGAAGGAGAACCAGGAGGAACTGTGGATCCGCAAAGAGCTGGAAAAGAGGGATATGTTCAGCAGACACTGGGAAGAAGCAGTCCAGGAGAAGGTGTCGAAGATCGTGGGAAAGCTGTACCAGGAATATAGTGAAAAGGGCTATGCGTGGAAACTGTCGGTGAAGGCTCTGATCAGTGAACTGATATTAGCGGCTCTGCGGGAGATGCCGGAGAGGGAAATCGGGGCGCGGGAAAAGGATGTGGTTCAGATCAGGCACATCCTGGAATATATCGCTCTGCATTATTACAAGGATATTACGCTGCAGTCCTGCGCGGATGAGGTGGGATTTAACAGTACCTATTTATCCAGATATTTCAGCAGCGCAATGGGCATCACATTTCAGGAATATATCAAACGACTGCGGATCGACAGGGCAAAGTGGCTGCTGATAACGACGGAAAAGCTTCTGGTGACGGAGGTATGCGTACAGTCCGGATTCCGGGATATCAAAACATTTAATAAGCTGTTCAAGAAGGAGTGCGGGATGAGCCCTACGGAATTCCGTAAAAGTATGTTGACGGAATAAAACAGACCGTCTGCGGCCTGCTGCCCGGAATCGCTACGGATTTTTAATAAAAGAGGTCGTTATAGTGTTAAGGGTCTCCGGGAATTTCAGATATAATGGTATTAAGGAACTGTGAGGGATCTGTCCTCCAAAGGACAGATCTGCCCGACCGATATGAATATGAAATTTTCAGGAGGCGTATGATGATTCAAAGGATTTATAAAAAAGAGTACAGCGAGGTTTCCCATCCGTTTCCAACGGCGGTTAGAAAGCCAGGCTTTATGGAAGCGGGATATGTGGAAGAGGAATATTTTTTTGAGGGAACGGCAAATGTATATGAAGAGACAGGGGAAAAAACCAGAAGAATGATACATGAGAACCTGCCCTACTGCAACCGGTTTCTTGTGAGAAAGCCGGTGCGGGGAGAGCGGTTCAGTGGGAATATCGTGGTGGAGATCCTCAATGCCACGGCGGGGTTTGATATAGAACGGATGTGGGTAGTCGGAGCGAAAGAACTGATGCGCGGCGGGGATATTTATGTAGGGATCACCAGTAAGCCAGATGTGCTTGATAGTCTGAAAAAGGCAGATCCTGCCAGATATGCTCCGATCAGCTGGAAGATTGCTTATGAAAGACCGGAAAATCAATACAGCGGGGCGGACAAGGCGGCGCTTCCGCGTAAAGCGGATTGCGAGACCGGCTTATTCTGGGATATGCTTACGGAACTGGCGGGGATCCTGCGGACGGATACGGAGTTCATTCCGGAGGGAAAGAAACGGTATCTCTATCTTGCGGGATGGTCACAATCGGCGGTGTATATGTATACATATCTGAATTATTTTGCGTTTCCGGCGGCAGGGGTATCGGTATTTGACGGGTATCTGGCAGCAGGAGGGGTGCATTCCTTTGTGGTTCCTTTGAATCAGAATGATTATGGGAAGGAGCAGGATGTCAGAAAGAATATGATCACTTATATGCCGGTGCCGTTTATTTCCGTGCAGACGGAGAGTGAGAACGCATATTTTGACGGGATAAAGACAAGGCAGGAGGACAGTGACAGGGAAGATTTAAAATATCGGGTATATGAGATCGCTGGGGCAACGCATGATACAAAGTTTTCTATGATCGATTATTATGCAGGGGACCCGGATATGGAAAAGATTGGGATCGTGCCGGATTTTCCTTCGGTGGATGATCATCCCAATGATTATCCTTATGAATATTGTTTTTATGCAGTGTACCGGATGCTGTTTTCATGGGTAAGAGAAGGGAAATGTCCGCCGCATGGAGAGCGGATCGAAGTGGACGGGGACGGGCGGAATAAGACGGACGCGCTGGGAAACGCGGTCGGCGGAATGCGCACCCCGTTCCTGGATGTTCCGGCCGCAGTGTATTATCCGTACTGTGCGGTGAAGAGAGCAAACGGAGAGGTCGTAAAGCATGGCTTGTTCGGGCATATGGAGCCATTTTCAAAAAGGAAACTGGAAAAGCTGTATGGGAATCTGGAAAATTACAGGAAGCTTGTGGAAGGATCGGCACAAAAGCAGGTGGAAGCCGGTTTTCTTCTTCCGGAGGATGTGACAGACTGTGTGGAGGAAGCCATTCAAAGAGTAGAAAAGTTAATATAACTCGCACTTAGCACCTAAAAGACAGGTGCTAAGTGCTGATAACAAGGAAGTTACACCGCCACTAAGCTCGAAAGGACCTCGCTAAGTGGCCGGGTAACTATAACTCGCACGTAAGCACCTAAAAAACAGGTGCTAAGTGCTCATAATAGGGGGGATGAGAGTGAGACCGTGGAATTATGAATTTGAAGTGCCGGATGCGAAAAAGATCCGGATGATCGTGCATACGGATTGCAAAAACGAAGCGGATGACCAGTTTGCCCTTGCGCATCATGTGATGACACCGGGATTCCTTATGAAAGGAATCGTGGCCGGGCATTTTGACAGGGTGCCGCAGAGCTATCCGCAGGGGGAGACCGCCCAGGCAAGTCTGGAGGAAGTGCAAAAGGTCTTAAAGCTGATGGATATAGAGGGGATCTGTCCGGTGGAAAAAGGGGCAGAGCATCCACTTTCGGATGAAGATACACCGAATCCGTCAAAAGGGGCGGAGCTGATCATCCGGGAAGCAATGCGTGAGGATCCGCATCCATTGTATATTGCCTGCCAGGGGACGCTTACGGATCTGGCGGCGGCGATTTTGATGAAACCAGAAATATGCGGCAGGATGACTGCCGTCTGGATCGGCGGGGGAGCATATCCGAATGGCGGGAAAGAGTTTAATCTTTATCAGGACGCGGCAGCGGCAAATGTAGTGCTCAAGTCGGATATGCCTTTATGGCAGATTCCGGTTGATGTATATAAACAACTGGGAGTTTCGCTGGCAGAGGTACAACATTATGTAAAGCCTTGCGGAGAAATCGGGGAATATCTTTTCCGGCATATGGCAGAATATAATCTGAGCCGCCCCACAGGGATCTGGCCCCATGGCGAGGTCTGGGGGCTGGGAGATTCGGCGGCGATCTCTGTGCTGCTGGAAGAACGTGAGTGTACGGACAGCTACGATAGGATTCCGGCGCCTTGCATAAATCTGGAAGATCTGTCTTATATCACCAATGAAAAGAACAGGGAGATCCGGGTCTACCATCAGGTGAACGCAAGACTTACGATACAGGATTTTTATGCCAAGCTGGCGATCAATTACGGGGGGAAGAGATGAGGAAGATTAAGTACAAATTTGAAGTGCCGGACATGAAAAAGGTTCGGATGATCGTGCATACGGATTGCAAAAACGAAGCGGATGACCAATATGCCCTTGTACATCATCTGCTGACACCCAAATTTATCATGAAAGGAATCGTAGCCGGTCATTTTAACCGGACTTCCGGGAAATGGGGAGACGGGTGTACGGCCCGGGCAAGCCTGCTGGAAGTGAAGAAAATCCTGGAATTGATGGATATGGAAGGAATCTGCCCAGTGGCGAAGGGCGCGGAATATCCGTTGGACAATGAACAGGAGGCGGTCTGGTCACAAGGGGCGCAATTGATCATTGACGAGGCCATGCGTGAAGATACACATCCATTATTTGTGGCAGTCCAGGGGGCGCTTACGGATGTGGCCTGTGCTATTTTGCTGAAGCCAGAGATCTGTGAAAGGATGACTGTGATCTGGATCGGCGGCGGAGCGTATCCCGCGGGGGGATGGGAATTTAATGTATCTCAGGACATTGCGGCGGCAAATGTGGTGATGAAATCCCAGGTGCCTTTGTGGCAGATCCCGTCAGATGTGTATGAGCAGATGGAAGTCAGCTATGCGGAGCTGGAGGCAAGGGTACAGCCAAGAGGCGCTGTCGGAGAGTATCTGTTCCGTCAACTGGTGGAATTTGCGTCCGGCCATCCGGACAATCCATGGCCAAGCGGGGAAAGCTGGTGCCTGGGAGATTCCCCGTCCGTGTATGTGCTGCTGGAGCGGGAATCGAAGAGCAGCCTGTATCAGGAGATGGCCGCGCCGTGCATCCGGTATGAGAATATGATGTATTCTTATGAAGTGACAAACAGGAACATACGTGTATTCCGGAAACTAAATGTCAGAATGGCATTGGAAGATTTTTACGCAAAGCTGAAACTGAATTTTTCGTGACGGATCGGGAACGGTCCGTGCTTTATACCTGCTGCGTATACTTGGTTGAAGCAGACGCGTGGTTGAGGAAACGTTTGGAAAAGGGGTGGCGTGATGGAAATCTTACTGGTGGATGATGAGGTTTATACGATCCGGATCCTGCAGACGGCCATTGACTGGGAGGGCCATGGAGTGGGGCAGGTATGGTCGGCGCTCGGAGTGGCGAGGGCGAAGGAGATCGTGAAGGAGCATCCGGTGGATCTGATCATCTGTGATATTGAGATGCCCAAAGAGACCGGACTGGATTTTCTTACATGGATACGGGAGAACCGTTATGACACGGAAATGATTCTTCTGACCTGCCATACGGATTTTTCCTATGCAAAACAGGCTCTGGGGCTGGGGGCCTATGACTATTGCGTGAAGCCCATTATTGTGGAAGATATTGAGCGGGTCATTGCGGAGGCGCTGGCGCACATACAGGAAAAAAGGAAGATGCGGCAGGCATGGGAAGAAAAGGATTATCTGGAAAGAAGGCGCAGGATCGTAGACCGGAATTTCTGGAGAAATACACTGGAAGGACGGAACGGGGATTCGCCGGGCGAACTGCTGACGCAGGCAAAGGAAAACAATATCAGGCTGGAGCTGGACGATACCTTTTGTATGGCGCTTTTTTCAGCCAAATTTGTGGATCTGGCGGGGGAAACAGAACCAACGGATTATCTGAAGATCACCCAGGAATATTTTGACCGGATAGATCCGGAGACAGTCCTGGTAGAGAACGCAAACCGTGATAAATGGACGGTCCTGATGAAGAACAGGGATCCTTTCGAATTCCGGAAGCTTTGTATGGATTATCTGGTCATGCAGCGTGAAAAGCGGGAACTCCGGCTGATCGGCTGTTATCAGACCGGGCTTTACTGTGAAGAACTGGTGCCGGCATACAAGAAGCTGCATGAAACAGAGATGATGATGACATTTTATCAGGAAAATTTGTGGGATGTGTGCCGTGTGGAGCAGGAAAAGCTGGTGGATGTGGAACTGACAGCCGACATGGAGCAGCTTTTGTACAGCGGAAGGTTTGCGGAATTCGCAGATGATCTGGACAATTATCTGCAGAAAAAGCAATGGAAGCACCCTGTTTCCGTGGCGGCACTTTATACTCTGCGCGCTGATATCTGCCAGAGCCTGGATGTGTATCTGAAAGGGCGCGGGATATCGGCCCATTCGCTGTTTCTGGATGAGGAATTATGCAGGAGAATGAATGAGTCCACAGTGTCTGTGGAGCATATGATGCGTTTTGTACGCTGTCTGGCGCAGGTCGTACCCTACGAGAACGATGTGACAGACATTACCAATGCGGTAAAAAAGTATATTTTTCAGCATCTGTCTGAAGATATCGTAAGAGACAGTATCGCAGAAGCACTGTATATGAATGTAGACTATATCGCGCGGGTATTCAAGCGGGATACGGGAATGTCAATCTCCCAGTATATCAACCGTGAGCGGATCAACCAGGCAAAGCTTCTGATCGCCACCTCGGATATGCCGGTGGGAGATGTGGCGGAATCTGTAGGATATACGAATTTCTCTTATTTTTCTAAAATATTTAAACAGTTTGAGAACTGCACTCCGAGAGAGTATAAGCTGCGTATGAAAGGAACTGCCATGAAGTAATGTAAAGTTATTTCATGGCAGTTTTTAGGAGTCGTTTTTGTGTTAATTTTCAGGAAAAATGATAATTTAAATGGGAAAGAAATAGATTTTCAGGAGAGAGAGCCCAGGAGTGTATGATATAAGTCCGATTTGTTGCGGTCCGGGTCGCTTTAGAGAGAGAAAACAGAAAAGAAATCCGGTATAGTAAATGCATCAAAAGAAAACGCCGTGTCAAATACACGGAGGAAAGGAAGGGAGATTTTTTATTATGAAATGGAAAAAGGGAATGGCTGTTTTGGCAGCCGCGGCATGTCTGGCAGGCTGCCTGGCGGGATGTTCTGGCTCGGGTTCGGACTCGGGGTCAAAGGAAAGCGGCAAAGAGGAAAGCACAGAGATCAAGGATATTACCTGGATGTACGCACAGATGTCCGGTATGATTCCGGAAGACCTGCAGAAGGTGGAGGATGCGCTGAATGAAATCACGGAGGAAAAGATCCAGGTACATGTAAAGCTGAATCCGGTATCGTTCGCAGATTATCAGAACCAGATCAGCCTGATCATGGCAAGCCAGGAGAAAATGGATATCATTACGACGGCAGGCTCCAATATCTGGTCCGCATTGTTAAGCCAGAGGCAGCTGACACCGTTGAATGACCTTCTGGATGAGTATGGCGCGGATATCAAAGATACGGTACCGGATGATTATTTCCGCGGGACCACGGTAAATGGGAACATCTATGCGGTTACGACAAATGGAACAAAATCAGATAATTACAATATTGTTCTCCGCAAGGACCTGGTAGATAAATATGACCTGCAGGATGAGGTGGAAAAGATTAAGGCCAGTGACAGTATTTTAGATATGGATGAGAATTTTGAGATCCTGGAAGGGATTTTCCAGGTGATCAAGGAAAATGAGCCGGAGATGGAGATCTTATTCCCCTGGGGCTCGAACATGGGGATCAATTATGACCAGCTCAGCGACAGACTGGGAGTGATGATGTACGATGGGGAGGATATTGAAAATCTGTTTGCCAGCGAAGAGTATAAGAAGCTTTGTGAGACCATCTATGGATGGGCGTGGGATGGCTATATCATGAAGGACGCGGCGACCACCACAGAGTCGGCAGGCTCCCTGATGAAGAGCGGACGTCTGTTTGCGTATACGTTAAGCTCCGGGCGCGGAAATTATATAGATCCCGGGGCGGCCAATGGCTATGAGGCGTATTGTGTAAACCTGCGGAAACCGTCTATCAGCAACAACAGTATTACCCTGTTCGCGAATTGTATCCCGACTACGACGACGGAGCCGGAAGCTGCCATGAAGTTTTTGAATCTCCTGTACAGCGACGCTGACGTAGTGAACCTGATGGCCTACGGGGTCAAGGGAGAGCATTATGTAGAAAAGGAAGACGGCTGGATCGCATATCCGGATGGTGTGGACGCAAGCAACAGCAAATATCCGGGAGACCAGACTTATATGTATGGAAATGCGTTCCTGCTTGCGGACCATGAGACCTATACCACCCAGAGCGCTGAAGAGGGAAAGGCGTATGACGCGGGAGCTTACATTACAAATTGTATGGGCTTTAATTATAGCTCCGATGAAATTAAGAATGAGGTCGCTGCCTGCTCCGCGGTATTGAATGAGTTCCGTACCGGGCTGGAGATGGGGGCCATGGATCCGGCGACAGAATTACCTGCTTTTCTGAAAAAACTGGAAAAGAGCGGGATCAATGTAATCATAGAGGAGAAGCAGAAACAGCTGGATGAATGGAAGGAAACACTGAAGGAATAGAAACAGGCATCCGTAATCTGATAAAACAGAAAAAAATGCTGCTGCAATACTGCGGCAGCATTTTTTAAGAATGAGGTAGAAGATGAAAAGTAAACAGGGAGAAATTATGGCCAACAAGAAAAAAGCAAACTGGAAGGCACAGCTTCCGCTGCTGCTTATGACAGTGCCGGGAATGCTGTATCTCTTTATAAATAACTATATTCCGATCTGCGGACTTTTTATAGCATTCAAGGACATTGATTATTCGAAGGGGATTTTTAAGTCGGACTGGAATGGATTTGAGAATTTTAAATATTTGTTCCGTACGGAGGACGCATTTATCATTACACGGAATACCATCCTTTATAATCTGACATTTATTATTCTGAATGTGGTGATCTGCGTGGCCGTTGCCGTCATGCTCAGTGAAGTGTCGAAGAAGTTTATGATGAAATTCTATCAGACGGCGCTGCTGCTTCCCCACCTGATCTCCATCATCATCATCGCGTACATAGCCTATGCGTTTTTGAACAGCGATACAGGATTTATCAACCACAGCATCCAGGAGGCCATAGGAAGGGATCCGATCAATTTTTACGCAGATCCAAAATACTGGCCGTTCATCCTGGTGATCGTACAGGTGTGGAAGACTATGGGGTATACGTCGATTATTTACTTTTCCGCGATCCTGGGTATAGACAGGAGCTTGTATGAGGCAGCCGTAGTGGACGGGGCGGGAAAGATGAAACAGATCTTCTACATTACACTGCCGCTTTTACGGCCGACGATCATCACGATGGTGCTCATGAATGTGGGGAGGATCTTCTATTCAGACTTCGGGTTGTTCCTGCAGGTGCCGATGAACCAGGGGGCACTGTTTAATGTGACCAACACCATTGATACCTACGTGTACCGCGCGCTGCTTTTGAACAACGATATCGGAATGGCGAGCGCGGCAGGTCTGTATCAGTCGATCGTGGGATTCCTTCTGGTACTCGGAGCGAACCTGCTGGTACGGAAGATGGATCCGGAGAATGCATTGTTCTAGGGAGGAGCTTGTAATGAGAAAATTAAAAAGTGAAACTACATTTCAGATCGTGATCAATATCATCTTGATTTTTCTGACCTTGTGCAGCCTGCTGCCGTTTGTGCTGCTGATCATGTCTTCCGTGACGCAGGAAAGCGCGCTGATCGCTGACGGCTACCAGTTCTGGCCCAGGGTATTCAGCCTGGATGCCTACCGATATATCATCGCAAGGGCAGGAACGATTTTTAAAGCCTACGGGATCACCATGCTGGTGACACTTGTGGGGACGACGATTTCCCTGATCATTACGCCGCTGCTGGCGTACCCTCTTTCCCGTCAGGACTTTAAGCTGCACAATGTAATGTCTTTTCTGGTATTTTTTACCATGCTGTTTAACGGCGGGCTGGTACCCACCTACATGATGTGGACGCAGATCTTCCACATCAAAAATACACTTCCGGCGCTGATCATTCCGGCATTGCTGCTCAATGCGTTCAATGTAATGCTGATGAAGAATTATTTCAAAATGAATATCCCCTATTCGCTGATCGAGGCGGCGAAGATTGACGGGGCGGGTGAGTTCTTTATCTTTTACCGGGTGGTGATGCCGCTGTCCAAGCCGATCATGGCAACGGTGGGATTATTCGTCGGGATCAATTACTGGAATGACTGGATGAACGGTCTGTATTATGTGACAGACGCAAACCTGTTCAGCCTGCAGAACTTCCTGAACCGTATGATGCAGAATATCAATTACCTGGCAACGGCGGAAGGCGCGGAAGTAGCGCAGGGGTCAATGATCATGCCCAGTTCTTCCATGCGGATGGCGCTGGCGGTGATCGGCGTACTGCCGATCATGGTATTGTACCCGTTTTTCCAGAAATACTTTGTCAAGGGTATGACGGTTGGCTCGGTGAAAGGGTGAGAGCTGCGCTGCTGTGAAGAACCGGCAGGGTTCATCCGGGCAAGGGCAGCGTGATCGTAACGACAGCACCGGAGTCATTGGAAAGCAGCATGGAGGAATCCGGGCATTCCAGATCCAGACGCTGGCGGATATTTACAAGGCCGATGTGCTGCCCGTCTCCCGGAGTGGATGGGTGGGAGTTAAATTCATCCATCAGCTCCCGGGGGAATCCGCATCCATTGTCGTGTACGGCCAGGACCATCCGGTTCTGCCGTATGTAGGTCCGGATTTCGATGACCAGAGGCTCATAGGGCTCTAAGGCATGCTTGAAGATATTTTCTACCAGGGTCTGGATAGTCAGGATCGGGATCTCAAAATCATTCAGGTCAGGATCCAGACGATAGTTGACGGTGATCTGGTCCGGATAGCGAATCCGCTGCAGGGTAAGATAATTTTCCAGATGCTCCAGTTCGTGGCGCAGCGTGGCGGTCCGGATGGTCAGGTTCATAGTATTGCGCATGTACTGCGACAGACATTTGACCACTTCTGTAATCTTTTTGTTTTCCTTCATCTGTACCATCACACCGATTGTGTTCAATATATTGATAATGAAATGGGGTTTGATCTGGTGCTGCAGGTACTGCAGCTGGATGTCTTTTAGGCGGAGCTGCTTTTCGTAGACATCAATCTTCAGCATCTGGATTTCGTGGGACATACTGCTCAGGGCCTGGTTGATGTGGAGGACTTCCTGGGGCATGCCCTCATTGGAAGGCGTATAGTCCAGATTGCCGGATTCGTACTGGGTGATCACAGCCAGAACCTGGTTCAAGGGGTCCTTAATGATCCGCCTTAAGGCAGTATTGGCAACGGCGATGGTCAGCAAAGCAAATATGCTGACTCCGATCAGGAACCGCAGGCTGACACTCATGGTCGCCAGATAATGTGATTCGGGCGTGCTGACAGAGAGCACCAGGGGGGCTGCGGAGGATGCCTGGCTTGTAGTGATGTAAGTATGTGTGGATAATGCCGCGGCAGGATCCGCGCCCGGGCTGGAGGACAGATATTCTCCCTGCTCATCTGTCAGGAAAAGAAATGCGTCAGGATAGGGAGACAGACCGGAGACTTCGGGCAGCAGGGAATCCGTGCTGACCCAGGAGCCGTAGCAGAAACCGTTCATCCATTGCAGATACAGCAGGTACCGGCGCCCGTCCAGCTCTTTGAGATGCCAGCCGGAAAAGGCGCTCAGGCCGGTCTCTTCCATGATGGAAGAGACCGTGTCCTTGATCTTGAGCCGGGTATTGTAGGTCTGGGGCGAGTTGGGGGAATTGTTGAAGACATAGCCGTATTCGTCATTTTCCGCGTCATAAAGAAACAGGCCCTCACAGTGGTTTAAAAACAGGATATTGGAAGAAAAATCAGAAATAATATCTGATTTTCTTCGGTAGATATCACCAGAGCCGAGGGCGGAAAAGTCCGGAGCGCCTTCCTGTATCCGGTACATGTGCAGGGAAGAGGAGATCCTGGAGAGGCACTGGTCCAGTTCATTCATATATAAATTCAGCGCCTGTTGCTGCGCGGCGGTGAACTGGCTTTTTACCATATGCAGGCTGTAAAGACTGAACACAAAAACAATGGTAAGAAGAAACAGAGTGATGGATGTATAAATAGTCCGGAGCAGCTTTACCATGCTGTAAGATTTATGGCGTATCATGAGGTTCCTCCTCCTAATGAATGTAGCGCCCCCCTCCCTTTGGCTGAGGACATGTCGCCGGAAGGCATTTGGAAAAATGCTCCTTGGAGCATCCAACCGCACAGCTGGCAATTTAGTTGTAACACAGAATAGGAAAAAAGGCAATGGGATGTAAAGATATGCGGTGTTTTGCAAAAGAAATGCCATAGAAAGAAATGGTCTGGAAATTGTATAATGCAGACATAATGAAGCACAAGGAACGGTCAATATAAATGCATCAGTGTTATTACCGCAGTCCGGAAGGCTTCATACGGAATACAAAAAATACAGAAAGAAGGGGCATTATGAAAAAATTGAAATTAGGAATCATCGGCTATGGTTTTATGGGGCAATGGCACAATAACCATGCGGGAACCCTGGAGGAAGTGGAGGTTGTGGCAATCTGCGACACCGATCCTGCCCAGCTGAACAAGGCGCCGGATACCGCCAGCCGCTACAGCGATTATAAGGAGCTTCTCAAAGATGAAAGGGTAGAATGGGTGGTGATCTGTGTGCCCAATCATCTCCATTGCCAGATCGCCATTGATGCGGCAAACGCCAAGAAGCATCTGATCGTGGAGAAACCCTGTGCGTTGAATGTGGAGGAATTTGACCGGATGTATGCGGCGGCAAAGGAAAACGGCGTGATGTTCACCGTGGATCAGAACCGCCGCTGGGACCGGGATTATTCCATGGTGAAAAAGGCATGGGAGGAAAAACGGCTTGGAAATATTTTTATGGTGAAATCCAGCCTGTACGGTGTGTTCGGGAGAATGCATGACTGGCACGAGTACAAGGAATACGGCGGCGGAATGCTTTATGACTGGGGCGTGCATCTGATCGACCAGATGCTGGATCTGATTCCGGAGAAGATCCTACAGGTCTGCGCGGATATGAAATGTGCGGTGAATAAAGAGGTGGATGATTATTTCCGGATCCTGCTGTATTTCGAAAGCGGCCTCACTGCAGAGATCGAGCTGGGAACCTTCCTGCTTGGAAAGATGCCGAGATTTTATGTGGCAGGCGACCAGGGAACGATGGTAGTGGAAGAAATCAAGGCGGAGAACGGCGCCATTTACCGGGCAGGGGAATTCCGGGAGGCTTTGCCGGAAACGGTGAAGAATCTGGACGCAGGCCCTACAAGAACATTTTCTACGAAGGCGGAGGATGTGGTGTACATGGAGGAACTGCCGGTAATACAGCGCAGACACAATGATTGGAATGATTATTTCCGAAATATCGTGGGAGTGATCAACGGAAAGGAAGAACTGATCGTGAAGCCGGAGCAGGCGCGGCGGGTGCTGCAGGTCATGGAAGCGGCGCGGGAGTCGGCGGCGATCCACAGATCAGTGAGCTTTGAGTAAAAAAGGGAATTCAAGAAATGGAGGAAAGAAAAAAATGAAGAATGGTAAATTACAGATGGCTTTTATCGGGTGCGGCGGGATTGCGTTTAACAAGCATTTTCCATCTCTGGCAGAACTGCCGGAGCTTTGTGAAATGGTGGCTTTTTGTGATATCGTCAAGGAACGCGCGGTGAACGCCGCAAAAGAATACGGTACGGAAGACGCAAAGGTTTATACGGATTATAACGAGATGCTCAAAGATGACGCGATCGATGTGGTACATGTGCTTACACCGAACGTGGCGCACTGCCCGGCTACGGTCGCGGCATTTGAGGCGGGCAAGCATGTACTCTGTGAAAAGCCGATGGCACATACTACGGAGGCGGCGCGGAAGATGCTGGACGCATGGAAAAAATCAGGGAAGAAATTCACGATTGGTTATCAGAACCGTTTTCGTCCGGAGGTGCAGGAGCTGCATAAAGCATGCCGGGAAGGAGAACTGGGCGAAATCTATTTTGCGAAGGCACATGCTATCCGCAGGCGCGCGGTTCCTACATGGGGCGTATTTCCGGATAAATCTCAGCAGGGCGGCGGTCCGCTGATCGATATAGGAACCCATGCGCTGGATATGACATTGTGGATGATGGATAATTATAAGCCGAAGTCTGCGTCCGGTTCGGTATTTTATAAGCTGGGGCATCTGCAGGAAGCGGCAGACAGCAATATCTTCGGGCCCTGGGATCCAAAGACCTATGAGGTAGAGGATTCCGCGTTTGGATTTATTAAAATGGAAAATGGAGCCACCATTTATCTGGAAACCTCCTGGGCACTGAATATGCTGGGGGCGAAGGAAGCGGCTACGACATTGTGCGGAACGAAGGCGGGGGCTGAGATCAATTCCGGTATGAGTGTGAAGGATAAGGAAGATAAGCTGGTATTTAACAGGGGACATCACGGAAAGCTGACAGAGGAACATTATTCTCCGGGCAAGGCGGTGGCTTATTTCAGCGGCAAGGAAATGACGGACGGAGTGTGCGAGGCGAAGCAGTGGCTGGAAGCGATCCTAAATGATACGGAGCCGTTGGTAAAGCCGGAGCAGGCATATGTGGTGACCCAGATCCTGGAAGGGATCTATAAGGCGGCAGAGACAGGGAAAGAAGTGTTCTTTGACTAAAAGTAGTATAAAAGATATGCCAAAGGATCTAAGCGGATCTGGTGTTCAAAAAAGGAGTGTGAAGAGATGAAGTTAGGTCTGGTCAGCGCAATCCTGGATGGGTTGAGCTTTGAAGAAATGATCGATTGTGCGGAGGAGAATGGCCTGGAATGTGTGGAAGTGGCATGCTGGCCGAAGGGGAAGGCAGAACGCAGGTACGCGGGAGTGAGCCATATTGACGCGGCGGCGCTGGATGAGGAGAGGTGTGCGTATATCCGGGAATATTGTGAAAAGAAGAAGGTGGAGATTTCTTCCCTGGCATACTATCCCAATACTATGGATCCGGATGTGGAGAAGAGGGATGTGTACATAAAGCATCTGCACACATTGATCGACGCGTCCGCAAGGCTGGGCGTAAATATGGTCACCACATTTATCGGGAGGGATCCGAAAAAGACTGTGAGTGAAAATCTGGAGCTGGTGAAGGAAATATGGCCGCCGATTTTGGATCATGCGAAGGAGAAGGGCGTGAAGATCGCGATCGAGAACTGCCCCATGCTGTTTACGGAGGACGAGTGGCCCGGCGGGCAGAATCTGATGACTACACCGGCAATCTGGAGAAAGGTATTTGAAATCCTGGATTATGAGAATCTGGGGATCAATTATGACCCGTCCCATTTTGTATGGCAGCAGATCGATTATATCCGTCCGATCTATGAATTTAGAGATAAGATCTTCCATGTGCATTATAAGGACATCAAGGTCTATCCAGATCGGCTTGCGGATGTGGGAGTGATGGCAGTTCCGCTGCAGTATATGTCACCGAAGCTGCCCGGACTGGGAGATGTGGACTGGGGAAAATATGTCTCTGCGCTGACGGATATCGGTTATGACGGGTATACCTGTATCGAGGTGGAGGATAAGGCTTATGAGGCTTCCATAGAGGATGCAAAAAGGGCTGTGAAACAGAGCGCGGGATATCTGCGGAATTTTGTGGGATAAAAGTGCTGCTAAAAGGAAGTTACACTGCCACTAAGCTCGAAAAGACCTCGCTAAGTGGCAGGTAACTATAACTTGCGCGTAAGCACCTGAAGGACAGGTGCTAAGTGCTGCTAAAAGGAAGTTACACTGCCACTAAGCTCGAAAAGACCTCGCTAAGTGGGCAGGTAACTATAACTCGCACGTAAGCACCTGAAGGACAGGTGCTAAGTGCTCATAATAGGAGGGAAGAAGAATGGCATTGAAAGTAGGGATACAATTATATTCGGTCAGGGATTTGATGGACAAGAATCCGCTGGGGACGATCGGGCAGGTGGCGGATGCGGGATACCGATATCTGGAAACTGCCAACCACAGGGCTTTGGAAGATGACGGAGTGGGATTTGGAGTCAGTCCGGAGGAATTGAACGAGGTGCTGGCAAGATCCGGGAGTAAGATCATCAGCGCGCACATTTTCCCGTTTTGTGAGGAAAATTATAAGAAGGTGGTAGAGTATAACCAAAAGATCGGAAACCATACGGTCGTTTTCCCGATGGAAGTTTTCCGGGATTATGATGATACGATGCGGAAGATCGAAACCTATGAAAAGATGGGGAAGATGGCGGCGGAGGAAGGGATGCGGTTTTTGTATCATAACCATTACCAGGAGCTGCAGGAATTTCATGGGCATAAGGTGCTGGACCTGATCGTGGAAAATACGGACCCTGCCCATGTGAACCTGGAGCTGGATACTTTCTGGGTGCTTCGGGGCGGTGTGGATCCGGTGGAGCTGATGAAGCGTTATGGTACACGGATCAAGATGCTGCATCAGAAGGATTTTGCGAAGGATACGAAGACACCGGTGAATATGTTCGATGTTGTGGGAAAGGAGACCTATATTACGAGAGAGGTATTTAACCAGTACAAATGTAATGATGATTTTGTGGAGATCGGATATGGGCAGATGGATATCCAGAAGATCATTGATACAGCGCTGGAGATCGGCAGTATTGAGTATATCGTGCTGGAGCAGGATGCCACGAAACTGGATCAGCTGGAAAGTGTAAAACGCAGTATGGAGGGATTCCGGAAGTTTGAAGGGATCGTATGGGAGTGACGGCGAGGCAGAACAGCTTATGGAATCCAGCCTATCTTTTGCTGGCAATTTCCAATTTTTTTAGCTGGCTGAGCTATAATATGGTGGCTCCGGTCATTACCGGGTATCTGCAGAACTTGGGGGCAAGTGTCTTTGTGTGTGGGATCGCCGGCGGATTGTTCGCGTTTACCTCCTGCCTGTCCCGTCCCTTCAGCGGCATGATGTCAGACCGGATGAACCGGAAAATGCTGATGAGCGGGTTTACGATGCTGATGGCGGTATCACTGCTTTTGTACTCTTTGGTCCCGAATATTTTTGTGATCTTGTTTTTTCGGGGGATTCATGGGATCGCGTTTGGGATTTCCAGTACGGCAAGCCTTGTGCTGGTCAGTGAAAGTGTGCCGGAGGCCCGGCTGGGCGAGGCGGTCAGCTACTACGGCGTGATGTCGGTGGCATCCATGGCTGTGGGACCGGGGATCGGGATCTGGCTGAGTGAAACACTGGGATATCTGTATTGCCTGCTGATCAGTGCGGCGGTTCTGTTTCTGGCAGGGATCGCGACGGTGCTGTTTCCTTATGAATATACACAAGGGGGATCCTGTAATCTACATCCCGGGAGTACAGGCGGAACGCATCCGGCAATGGCCCCAAGGGTATCCCGTGCAGAAACACCGGACAGAGGGAAGCGGGAAACACGGTGGCTGTCTTTCGGGCAGTTCGTAGAGCCGAAGCTGCTCGGGCTGGCAGGAGTGAATGCGGCATTTACCATGATGAACGGGGTAGTCAGCGCATTCCTTGTTGTATTTGCAATGCAGCAGGGGATTGAGGGAGTAAGCTGGCATTTTACGCTGAATGCGGCGGTACTGATTTTTTCACGGATTATCCTGGCACGGAATATGAACAGGTGGACGTTAAAACAGAATCTGTATCCGGCGTTTGTATGCGGGATTTTTGCGCTGGTTTTGATCGGCGGGGCAGATACATTGCAGATGCTGTTGGCGGCTGCCGTAGTCAAAGCATTTGCCCAGGGCATGTCCCAGCCTGCGATCCAGACGGAAGGGCTGCGGATGGTGAGGCCGGAACGCAGGGGAGTGGCGTCCAGTACCATTTATATCGGTGGAGACCTGGGACAGGCTGTGGGGCCGATGCTGGGCGGGGCGGTGGCACAGAGCGTCGGGTATGGGATCATGTACTGGATCTGCGCGGTTCCGATAGCGGCGGCATGGGCGTATTTTTTCATGAGGGAAAAAGGAGCCGGGAATAGCGGGGACAGGATGGATTGAGCTCAAATTGGGAAAATTCAGACTTATGTTTCTGACAATAAATAAAATATTCTATATTTCCGATAAAAACCGGATATACAAAAAATAACTCGTCATGCTTTTCATATGATTCTAAAAACAATCAAAGAAATTAGCAGACAGGTTAGCTTCATTAAATAAATGACCGTAGAAGATTAAAATACCAGAAGTATATCAAAGTTGAAATAAAGACTTTTGATGCACTTCTGGTACTTTTATTTCTGTAATCTGCCATGTTAACCCAATTAGATAAAAAAATGAATCATTTTTATAAAATTTTACAGTTTTTTCTCTGCTGTAAAGGTATATAATTCAGAAAAAGCCCTGGAGGAAAAATGTATGAACAGCCTGTTTCATTATGATGGATACCTTAACCGGATATTGACAAAGCTTATGTATATTGCTGCGCTTAATTTGCTCTTTCTTATATGCAGTATTCCTGTCATTACGATCGGTGCTTCCTGTACTGCCATGTATACGGTGCTTTTTCGGTTCGTAAGAAATGACGAACCGGATATTTTGAAAACATTTTTTAAAGCGTTTCGGGAGAATCTAAAAAATGCCTCTTGTATCTGGGCGGCAATGTTGGCTGCTGCAGGTACATTGGCAGTCAATTATTATGCTCTGTACCATATGGACGGGGGATGGACAGAAGCATTGCGTGTGTTTTTCAATTTGATTTTTATAATATGGGTTATGCTGTGGGTTTATATATTTCCGGCAGCTGCCTATTACAAAAATAGTGTTTTGGGGTATTTTCAATTTTCTGTTCGGGTGGCGATTGCAAATCTGCCGGTTACTGCGGCAATCATATTAATACAGGCGGCAATTCTTTTGGCAATCCTATTTTTTGCACAGTATATGCAGATGGCAGTAATACTGTTGATTTGCTGCGTTTTTTCACTTCCGGCATATTTTTCGACAGGATTTCTTGTGAAAATATTTGAACGATTTGAAGATGATGATTTGAATTGATATATTAATATGCTTCGTTGGGGGCTTTCACAGATTTGGGAGGTTTTGAAAAATGAAGGAAAACCAAATAAAATGGATATGGCTGCCGGAATGGACAGCAGAGGATAAAGAAAAACCGATTCTTGCTTTGTTTTTAAAAAAGGCAGGTTTAAAGACAGAACCAGAAAAAGCATTTATAAAAATTTCAGCGGACACACGATATAAGTTGTATATTAATGGACAATTGGTGGAAATAGGACCCAGCCGTGGAGACTGTCAGATCTGGTATTATGATGAAATCAATATAACGCCTTTTTTAAAAAAAGGAATCAATGTTTTTGCCGTACAGGTTTTGCGCTATCCCATGGAAGCAAGGAAGGGAAATTACGGCA
Source organism: Lachnospiraceae bacterium (assembly GCA_910575475.1). Lineage (GTDB taxonomy): Bacteria > Bacillota > Clostridia > Lachnospirales > Lachnospiraceae > Schaedlerella. The sequence continues at coordinate 65,882 of CAJTGD010000004.1, forward strand.
TGTTTCGAACGGAATATCCTGGGTTATATGTAGAGGGTTCTATCTTGGATGTAGAAGGAAATTGTGTTATACTGGATGCAGATGAAAGCTGGATGTGCCGTAAGCACCCGGGGTTTCAGATTGTATCAGAATCTGAAAGTTTTGCCCCGCTGCAGATTTTTGAAGCATGCAATGGGAAATCGGAATTGAAAGGCTGGATGCTGCCAGAGTATGATTCTATCCTAAAATCCCGTTGAATTATACACAGGTCATACGGTGACCTGGTATAACTCAATAATCTCCCGTTGACGTTTGGTCGGTGTTGTTACAAGCTTTTTACGTTTACCTTCAATGGATACTTGTTTTAGAGATTTCATTTCACTAAAGATTTCTTGAAGGTTATGATTGCGTGTCCATCCGTGTTCTTCCATAACATTTTTCAGATAGGTAGTCAGGATAAGCGCAATAAACTGGATAAATATACGTCCCTCCATGGTTGCGTTTGAGTGAATCCTCAAACGTTTCATATCCAGATCGTTTTTGAGATCGTCAAAACCTTTTTCGACAGCATCCTTTTGGCGATATGCCCGCAATGCCTCGGCAGCATCTTTGGTTTTATTGCTTATCATTACAAACCAGCCAATACTATTCTGCTTATGTTTGCTGATTGCCCCTTCATTATACTCTACCTTCCGTCCACGTTTCGGAAGGTCTTTGACAATGAAATAGTTGTTATAAAATGCCTGGTTTTCAGATTTCTCCTTACAGTTTACCAACTCGTCATAGCACTGGAGCAGCTTATGCGTAAATTTTTTGTGTTCCAATTCCGCCTTCAGACTATCATAATACGTATGGATATAACATCTGTACCCATTCCACTTCGTACATTTTGTTACCGCGTAAAGGTCATCCTCACCAATACTGATAAAATTTTTATGGGAATCCATTCCTGTCCGGTTTTCCTCTACTGCGTTTGTAGCGATAGAAGCAGTAAATGGAATGCCAACGCTAAAACGATAATGGCTGTTATATAGCGCATTGATATTTGCCTCACTAAAAAACCCCTTATCCATGACCAGATGAACAGAACGTGATCCCAAAAGCTTTAAGTTGGCAAGACTTTCATCTATTGTAGATACATCTTTGATACTTCCTGAAAGTATCCTATAGTATATAGGCATATGGGATTCTTCACTGGTCAACATCAGGAGGTTGACATGGGGAAGATCCTCACCATCCCGATTATATCCCCAGCCAATATAGTCAATAAACTCACTGTAGGACGAAATACTTGTTATATCAAGGGCAAAATACCCTTTATTGTGTTTGGCCGCAATCCATTTCCCGAAAAAATCCTGTTGCAGTGAAGAGGTGATACGACTTAGTAGTTCGCTGACACGCTGGTCTGCAAGTTTAGACTGGTATGGATGTTGGTTATAGGCAGACCATTGTTCTACATGGCAAAGCGCATTTCCTTCACTGGCAAGATAATAAGCACAGGTAAGGATACGCTCCCAATCTTCTGGAAAAGAGGAGCGTAAGATTTTGACAAGCCCTGTTTCGCGAGCAGCTTTATCAAGAAGCAACGCCGGCCCGATTGTAGACACGCGGCAATGTTCTGTTTGTGGATCCGCTTTGTTAGTGGCAACAGATTTTTTTCTGGTTGGAATGATTACATTTGTTTCAGGATGCAGCTTGCCAACACATTTACGATGGTGCTTTGTTTTTTGCTCCGTTTTATCCCAATAAGATTCATTCTCGTATACATAAGTGGTTCCGTTGGGGTTTTTAACATAAACATATGATGCCATACTACAATCCTCTTTCCTGTATATAATATATAATTATATTATATAATTTATACACAGATTTGTAAATAGAAAAAAGTAAAAAACATCAGTATTTATGCGGGTTCTCAACACTTTTATACTAGATTATGTGTATAATTTATCGGGAGTTTAGGTTCTATGTTATGGATGCATGCCCGGCCATACTCAGCTATGAGCCCGGCTGTCAGTCCTGGAAACCTCCGGCCAAGAACGATTCCCTTTTTATATCGAAAAAGAAGCAGGTTTCCAGGTGTGACAGTAGTGCGTGAATCTGTCAATAGTAAAGCGGCATGGGAAGCGCTGCTGCAAGATGATCAGAAACTTACGATCCCCGGACATACAAAGGAAATCCTGGAAATCAATGCCGGGGAGGAAATGACGGCTTATGTTAACCTTGCTATAGAGAGAGGGACAGGGGCGAAGATTAGATTGCTGTATTCCGAAGGATATGTACAGGATGGATATCATAAGGAGTTTCCTATAAAAAAGAATCGGAATGATTGGATAAACGGGCATCTGGATGGATTTGAGGATCATTACCTGTCTGTGGGATATGGTAACGAGGATATCCCCGAAGAGTATGAGCCTTTCTGGTTTCGGACATTCCGATTCATCCGGCTGGAAATTGAAACAAAAGAAGAGCCTTTGATCATATCTCGATTGGACTATACGGAAACGGGTTATCCATTGGAGGTAAGAACACAGGCATCGGCTTCTGATCCGACACTGAAAGCGGTTTGGGATATCAGCGAACGGACCCTGCGCCGTTGTATGCACGAGACATACGAGGACTGCCCGTTTTACGAGCAGCTGCAATACGCAATGGATGCACGGACAGAAATACTGTATACCTATGTACTTTCAGCGGATGACCGGCTGGCCAGAAAGTGTATAGATGATTTCAGGCGTTCACAGCGATATGACGGCCTGCTGAATTGTTCCTATCCATGTGTTATGCCAAATGTAATTCCTGGTTTTTCCATTTATTATATCTTTATGCTGTATGATCATATGATGTATTTTGATGACAGAGAATTATTGGAGGAACATATGCCGACGATGATGGGGATTTTAAATTATTTCCACAGAAATCGGGCGGAGGAGGGATATGTAAAAAAATTAGGTGGGTTAAATGGAAGAGGGACAAACTGGTCTTTTATTGACTGGACACCGGAATGGGACGATACCACAGGAGTACCCTCTGCCGTATTGGAAGGTGCGATCACAATGGAAAGTCTTTTGTATGTGGCGGGCCTTCAGCATGGAGCCGCAATTCTGAAACATTTGGGGCATAAGGAACAGGCTGATTTCTATTTGGAACGTGCGCAGGCGGTTCAGGCGTCTATCCGAAAGTATTGTACAGGCGAGGACGGGATGCTGCAGGATGGACCGGGGATTGAACAGTACAGCCAGCATGTCCAGGTATTTTCAATCCTTACGGAAACGATAGATCAGGAACAGGGGAGAAAAAATCTGGAAAAGACATTGCTCTATCCGCAGGATTATGCCCAGTGTTCTGTGGCAATGGCATTTTACCTGTTCCGGGCATTACAGAAAGTAGATTTATATAAATGGACGGAAGAATACTCAAAACTATGGCTAAGGATGCTGGAAAAAGGGCTGACCACCTGTGCAGAGGATGAGGTTGGCGAACGCAGCGACTGTCATGCATGGGGGGCTCTGCTCCTATATGAACTACCGGCTGTTGTATTGGGCGTACAGCCGGCCGGACCGGGATATCAGGCAGTCATCATCCGGCCGGAGCCGGGGAACCTGGAGCATGCAGAGGGCAATGTCTGGACTCCAAAAGGAATGATTCGGGTAAGTTGGAGTGTAAAAGGCGAAGGCGCATTTTCATATGAAGGTCCGGAGAATATGGAAATCATTGCTGATACCAGTCTTTTGGAAAAGGCATGGTGTCAGTAGATTACAGAACAAAAAGGAACCAGGGGATGGGCGAATGGAACATCGGAAAAAGTGTTTGGAAAACCTGAAGCAACTGGGTGTTGCGCCCAGAATGGCGACTGCGTTCATCATTTTGATTATTGTGCCTTATCTCTTCCTTGCGTCGGTCATATTCTGGTTTTATGAAAAAAATGCTATTTCCAATCTGACAGAAGCTACAATGGATACGATCACCGTAGCGGCAGCAGGCATTCATTCCGCGATGCTGGAGCGTGAAGATGATTCTATGGCTGTTTATTACAACGGCTGTGTAGAAATGCTGGGAGCGGAGCGGACGTTGACAGAGCAGGAGGAAAAACAGATCACGGAACATCTGTCTGCCTGTAGCTATGCCAATACAGGAGTACGGGCCGCATATCTGAAAGCAGGGCGGGACGTATTCCATAGCGGCGGTAATTATGCAGAAGTGCTGGATGTTATGGAACCTTATGAGAAAGAGATCGTAGAAGCAGGCGGCAGGTGCCTGTGGTACACAACTGACCAGCTCCATGGAAGCTCCTATGAAAATAATTATATACTGGCCCGTTCTCTGAACAGTGAGACGAAAAAAAATGTAGGAATCTTATATCTTGTCTTAAGCGATAAGATGATTACCGACGCGCTTGGAATGGTGTCTACAGAATATGCGGAATGGTATTTAACGAATGCTCAGGGGATTGTGCTGTATGCTTCGGATGTATCAAAGATGGGAGAACATGTGGATGTGTCTGCGCTCAGTTTGAAAAAAAAGCGTACCTGTCATACGGTTTACAATGAGCAGGGGCATGACGAAGTAATGGTGGCCTACAGTTTGATGGATGTAGGGTGGTATTGTATTAGTAAAATACAGCTGCGGGCAGTCCGTAAGGATGCGGTTTCTCTTGTGATACCGATTATGGTGATTGCCCTTGTATGCATTTTGTTTATGCTGCTTATGCTTTACATGCTGAGGATATATGTGTTCACTCCGCTCCGGCTTTTGAAAAATTCTATGGATGAATATGCGCAGAAAGAAATAGGAGAAACCAGGATAAGGATTGTAGGGATCGGCGAGTTTAAGAGCCTGTCAGAGCATTTTAACAATATGACACAGCGTATCAGCCGGTTAATGAAAGCCTATAAAGAAGAAGTGGATGAAAAGAACAGGCAGCGTATGAAAGCATTGTCTGCGCAGCTGACGCCGCACTTTATTTATAATGCGCTGAATACGATCAAATGGGTGGCAGTTCTGAATCATCAGGAAAAGATCCAGCATCTGGTGGAATCTTTGGTAAATATTTTTATGAATTCTGCCCGTGCGGATGACGAAACCTACACATTGGGGGATGAACTGGAGCTGATAAAGAATTATGCAGTGATTCAGAAAGCAAGATTTATGAATTTTGAGTTGGAGATTGAAGCGGAAGATGGATGCCAGGACTGCAGGATTCGAAAGCTGCTGATCCAGCCTATTGTGGAGAATGCTATCGTACATGGCCTGAACCGGGGCAAGGTAAAGGATGGGAGGATATGGATAAAAGCCTGGATGGACGAAGAACTGCATATATCCGTTGAGGATAAGGGGATCGGATTTGATGTGGAAAAGTGGAGGAACTGTCCCAAAAAAAATGAAGAGCATACCAATATTGGCGTGATCAATGTAGAAGAGATCATCTGTCTGGAATATGGGCAGGATTACGGTCTCAAAATTGAAAGCGCTCTGGGAAGAGGGACAAAGGTTATCTATACATTACCAAGGAAGATGAGAAATGATACGCACGATTATTGTAGATGATGAGGTTCTGGCCGGCGTGGGGATACAGTCCCTGATTGATGGACAAGAGGATATCAGTGTTTCCGGTGTATTCAGCCTGCCGGAAGAAGCGATTGAGTTTCTGAAAGAAAATGTGGTAGATATCGTTATTACAGATATAGAGATGGCAGACATGAATGGACTGGAACTGATACAGGTAGTTCGCAGTGAGAACCTGGCCAGTGGTATTATCATTTTAAGCTGTCATGACGATTTTTCCTATGCGCAGGAAGCTATTTCAAAAGGAACAGACAGCTATTTGCTGAAGCACAATGTTTCCAGGGAAATGCTGGTAAATGAAATAAAAAAGGTGTATCAGAAAACAAGTGATTTTGGAATGAACAAGGTACGGCGGGCATCTCAAGGAACGGAGCAAAAACTTCTTGCAGAGCGTGAAATTTATGTGGTGGGGATTTTACGGTTTGACACACCGGAGTATCTGATGGCAGATGTGGACAGGATGATGCTGATGCATCTTTTGGAAAAAATTGTGTCACACTATGAGATGGGTACACTGTTCGCTCCTTATAACCGTGAGATGTTCATTGTGTATCAGTTCCGCAGGGATATGCCAAAAGGTGATAGACAGGAGCTGTTATATGAGAATCTGTCAGTCATTAACAAAAATATCCGTCAGTATATCAATGGAAAAATTGTAAATGGAATTAGTACGGAATCCGATGATCTAAAAGAAATGCGGGAGAAATATGATGAAGCGGTTTCGGCAGCGGATCTGTGTTTCTATGATTCTTCAAAAACAGTCTTTGTTTGGCGTAATGGAAATAAAAAGCCTGTATTAAATGAGTTTTCCAGAGATAAACTTCTGGAAAATAACGGTCTGGAGATTCTGAGAGACGAGCTAAGGGATTTTGTGCGGCAGGCGTATTTCAGCCAAATGGAGGTGTGGAGTCTGAAAGGGCAGCTTGTTCCAGCAGTCAGCCGGATGGTGTATGCCGTTCTTCAGGAGCATCGGTTCAGCGAAACGTTACAGGCGAAATGGAGTGCGGAGCATCTTCGAATATCAGCTGCCGCACAGGCGAAAAATGCGGATATTTTACAGGAACAGTTATTGGAAGTAGTCTCTCAGTTTCGTCAGGAGTGTCTGGCAGATAGGAACCAGGATGAATTTGCAGAGGTGCTGGCCTATATTGATGAGAACTTGTCAGATAAACTGTCCCTAAAGGAGCTTGCGGAGAAAGGATGCATGAGTATCCCTTCTTTTAGCCGAAAGTTTAAGGAACGTATGGGAAAAACGCTGATCCAATATCTCAATGAATGTCGTATTGAAAAGGCAAAAACTCTTTTGGAAAATAAAAATCTGTCCCTGGAGCAGGTGGCGGAGGAAGCTGGATTTTCTAATGCAAACTATTTGATACGTGTATTAAAAAAAATAACCGGACAGACGATAGGGGAATATCGGAAATGAACTGCCGGGAAGCTGGTTTGGCCATAGCAGGATTCTGCATGAATGGCACAACTGGTTCCTGGCAGTTTTTGTTTTTATTCCAGCGAAACAGCAAGTCAGGCAGCCATGCATGCATGGATATTTGGCGGCTGTGATAAGATTTTGAATGAGAATATCATTTTTTGAAGAAGTGGCCGGATCACTTTATCAAATTGTGAAGAAGGATGATTTATGTGTTACTTGTTGAAAAACAGGGGATTTTTTATAATGTAATCAATCAAAAGCGGCAGCAGCCGGATTCAAATTCAAAGAGAAAAGGAGAACTTATTATGAAAAAGAAGTTATGTTTGGCAATGACAATGGCTATGGTAGTGTCACTTGCAGGATGCGGCGGAGGCGGGGCGTCATCTGACAGCGGAGCTTCTGATAACGGCGGAGATTCAGGAGAGGGCGGTGTGTCTGGTTCCATTACCATATGGGAGCATGATTACAGCTTTGAGGACAGTTTGGAACAGATTATAGCAGGATTTCAGGAAGAGTATCCAAACGTAGAGGTAGATTACGAGATCAAAGCGGATGGTGATTATTACAGCCTGCTTCAGACAGCGATTCAGTCCGGTTCCGGTCCGGATCTGTTCTGGACAAATGGAACGGCAACCGCAAATATGCCGGATCTGGTGAGCAATGATGCCTGTGCTGATCTGACAGATCTGGTGGATTATTCTTTCATTTCTGACGCGGCTATGGATCTGGCAACGATGGATGACGGTATCTATTCTGTGCCATGGATGACATTAGATACCCGTACCGTATTCTATAACAAAGATATGTTTGAGGAAAATAAATGGGAGGTTCCAACAACATTCAGTGAATTTGAAGATCTTCTGGCTGATATAAAAAAGGCTGGCATCACTCCTATTTCACTGGCTCATGATTCATGGTCCGCATTATTTGCCTATGAGCCTGTTCCGGCAGCCTATGATCCAGAGTATTGCGAAGGACTCCGTGACTACACAAGCAAGGCCGATGACGATGCGGCACGAGAAGCGCTGCAGAAAATGGTAGATTGGGCAGAGGAAGGCTATTTTGGCAGCAACTGGACTGGGGTCATTGATAATTCAGCACAGATCCTGGCATTTACGACGGGAGCAGCGGCTATGAACATCGCAGGTTCCTGGGACGCGACTACGATTTCAGAGAACAATCCGGATTTGAACTTTGGCGCGTTTACCATTCCGTCCGAGGATGGCACGACAGGCCTGGTAGGAACCTCCGCGAATGGGTTTTCTGTAAACGCGGCTTCTGAGAACATGGATGCGGCTGTAGCTTTTGCAAATTACTGTGCAAGTAAAGAAGCGCAGACGATATGGGTACAGTCCCAGGGCGCGGTTTCCGGAAGCGAAGAAATTGAAGCAAGCACTGAGATCGCAAAGGAAATTTCGGAAAGCGGCGGAGGGAATACATACCGGAGCTGGCAGAACGTATTGAGCAGCCATTCTTCTACTGGAAATGCGTCTACAATATGGGATTCTGATTTTATGAAGGTATTTGATGGACAGATGACCGTGGATGAATTAATGGATGAACTTGGAGCAGAGATGGAGTAACCTGTAAAAACAAAGAAATGGAAGCTGTGGCGTGTCAGAAAGACCACAGCCTCCAATATAGAAAAATTTGGAGGTAATCTCTATGAAGAAAAACAGGAATTATCTATTATTTATTACACCGGCATTTATCCTGTATTCAATTTTTATCGTCCTTCCTATTATTATTGTCATGTTCCTTGGTTTTACGGACTGGTCAGGAATGGGAGATATTCACTTTGTCGGTATCAAAAACTTTATAACAATCTTTACAGATTCGCGCTTTGCGCCGGAATTCTTCAATGCTTTGAAAAACAACCTGAAGTATTTATTATGCGTCTGGCTGATCATCACGCCATTCCAGTATCTCGTGGCATACTTGCTGTATATCAAAATCCCGGCGCATCAATATATTAAATTCATGGTATTTTTGCCGTATGTCATCAGCACCACGATCGTCAGCTTTTTCGCGACACTGATCTTCAACCCGAATATTGGCTTCTTGAATACGTTTCTGACCAGTATAGGAATGGAGCCGGGAGCATGGTTCGGAGATCCGAAGTGGGCTTTCAAGCTATTGATTATTCTGATTCTCTGGCAGGGGTCAGGGTCAGGAATTATGATTTTCTATTCCAACTTTATGGATATTTCCCAGGATGTCATGGAGGCTTCCAGGATTGACGGATGTACGGAGTGGCAGCGTTTCCTTCATATTCTTCTGCCATTGTCTCTTCCGTCCTGCGCATCGAATATCACAATGAGTACGATCTGGGCGCTGGCAATCTTTGATCTACCGTTCATACTGGGCGGATCTAACGGCGGTATCAATGGAACGTTGGATTTTGCGAATACGGTATTTTACCGGTATACTTTTGGAAGCGGCCTCAATGGAAAATCTGACTTAGGCTTCGGGGCATCTATCGTAGTAATCATGTTTATCGTCATGATGGTGGTAACCTTGATCCAGAATAAGGTGCTTACAAAATTCGAATACGACAATTAAGGAGGGGACATTTATGGCAAAACAAAAACAGGCGGATTTTTCCCAGGGCAGCGGTGAGGTGCTCTCAACCAGTGGAAAAGTAATCCGGGGGATCTGTTCTTTGATTATGATATTATATTCCTGCATTACGATTTTTGTCCTGGTTGTTACGGTAATGGACTCTCTGAAAGCAAAAGGAGATCTGGTCACAAATTTTGTGGGGCTGCCGAAGGCGGTTTCCCTTTCCAGCTATGCATCGGTTTTGATAGACGGGGACTTCCTCCTCTATTTTAAAAACAGTCTGGTATTGACAGTATGTGGAACTGTCGGCTGTATTCTGCTGTCATCCATGGCCGCATATGGCATTGCCCGTTATCAGTTTAAAGGAAAAAGCCTGCTGACCGGTTATTTTATGGTAGGTATGATGGTGCCGGTGCAGGTTAGTATCCTGCCGCTGTTCATCATCTTAAGGAACTTAGGACTCCTGAATAAGCTGTCAGGACTGATTCTGGTATACATATCCGGAATCTCTATGTCTTGTCTGATTTTTCAGAAATTTTTCCGGACAATCCCGGCGGCATTGGAAGAATCTGCCAGGCTGGACGGATGCAGTGACTTACGGTTGTTCTTTAAGATTATTCTGCCGATCACAAAGCCGGTTATATTTACTATGGCATTGATCACTGCAATTGGGCAGTGGAATGACTTTTACATGCCGATGGTGCTTTTAGGAAATAAAAATGTAACGACGCTCACACTGGCTATTTATCGCTATGTAGGACAGTTTACCAAATACATGAGTGAATCCATGGCAGCCGTTGTTATTACCCTGATACCAATCATTATTATTTATTTTGTATTCTCATCCCAGATTGTAGAAGGGCTGACTGGTGGGGCAGTGAAAGGCTAGAAGGTGATTTTCGGTTTTTTGATTTATGTTGTTTACCATAGATGATTCGTCTGTCAAAATTTTGAGCCGCTATTTCAGCATTGAAAATGGATTTTTGGTAATCAAAGTATTCATTGCGGGTGTGATGCTGCTCACGTTTACAATTCCTGCATAAAATGGGAACATAACCATGGATCTACTATTGCAATTCCCCATGTTCTATATTACACTGAATATTGAGTAGTCTTTTTACCCACCGTACCGTTTTGGAAAGGAGTAAGTATGGATCAAAAAGAAATGAATGAACAGGTAGGGAAGTTGCTTTCAGACAATCCGGCGAAGTATATCAAGATCAGAGGTATCCTCGATGAAATGTTTGAAGGTCGTACCCTTGAAGGCTCCAAGGATATCAGCGATCGTGAGTTCGAAAGACTTCGTTACAGATTCCGGGACATTGACGTACCGCTCAGCTTCTGCGTAGACAAGGAAGCTGCCTATCAGCTTCAGAAGGCGGTCAAATATCACCGCGGCCAGTCCAGAAGCAGATATGACGACCGTCCGGCAGCCAAAAAGTCTGCTAAGGCCAAGAAAAAGGGCCTGTTCGGTATATTCGGATAAAATGATATTGACTTTTTGAGAAAGGGGATTCGCCTGTCGTGACGCGGCACCGGGCGAATCCCCTGTTTTCGTTTTACGCGTGGCTGAGAAATATAAAATTCAGCCAAGCTTCTTCCGGAAGTCATCCGGAGTCATCCCGGTTTCCTGTTTGAATTTTTTTCCAAAATAGCTGGGGCTTTCAAAACCGCACAGCTTCGCGATCTCCTGCACCTTTTTCTCAGGAAACCGGATCAAAAGTGTACGGGCCTGGCTGATGCGGATGGTCAGGAGATATTGCATGACCGTCTGTTTCATGGTCTTTTTGAACAGGGTACATAGATATTCTTTGGACAATCCAACCAGTTCTGCAAGCTCATCTAATGAAATATCTCTGACATAATGCTGCTCCATATAGAATATAACCGCTGTGATCAGATCATCCGCATCCACATAAGAAGAGGGATTGATCCGTGTGATGCATGAGGACAGATCCAGGAGAAACGCATAGCACGCCTTGGAATATTCCCGTGTTTTTCCGGAGAGCTTTTTTTGATGGAGCTTATGGAGCCGCCGGATATGGTCAATAAAAACCTCCGGCCGGGAAAAATGGTATACTCCGGTTTCGTGCATCTGCAGGACTGTCAGGACTTCCTGGCACAAAGGACCGCCAAAACCGAAGAAATGCACGGTCCAGTCAGGGGTCAGGGCCTGATAGATATGGGAAATCCGTGGATAGATCAGAAGCCCCTGGCCTTCGGAGATGATGGATCGCTGGTTATTTACGATAAATTCTCCCCGGCCTTTGACACAGTAGAACCACTGGTAACAGAGCATCCCATGAGGGCGGCGGATCGGTTCCTGGCGATGGTTGATGCCGAACAGGTGAAGGGCCAGGGGGAGGGTGTACTGGTCTGGGGAATTGTGGATCTGGTAAATCATAGGGGCACCTCGTGATACTCAAAATAGACTGGATACTGTTACTGGAGCACCCAAAGGGTGTGAACAGTAGCGATATTAAAATTGTTATATAAATATTATGATATTAAGATTGAGATCATATGTCAAGCAGAGATATAATAAGGGCAGAAAAAATAGAAATAAAATATCAGGAGGACAAAACAATGAACCACATCCCGCAGATTAGAAATGACAATGGAATCCCTACATTATATGTAAAAGGGGAACCTTTCTTTGTGCTTGGCGGAGAGATTCACAATTCCAGCGCCAGCAGCCTGGAATACATGGAGCGGCATGTATGGAGCAATCTGGAAGGACTGAACATGAATTCTCTGATCGTACCTTTATACTGGGAAACCATCGAACCGGAGGAAGGCAGATATCAGTTCGGACTTCTGGACGGGCTGATCGGGCAGGCGAGAAAACGGAATATACATCTGATCTTTTTATGGTTCGGACTGTGGAAAAACAGTGAATCCATGTATGTGCCGGCATGGATGAAGCAGGATACCGAGGCTTATTTCCGGGCGGAAAAGGTAAGCGGGGAAAAGCTGAATACGATCTCACCGCTCTGCGAAGCCGCAGTGGAAAAGGACGCGCAGGCGTTTTCAAAGATCATGGCGCATATCCGGGAGATTGACGAGGAGGAGTCTACGGTTATGATCATGCAGGTGGAAAATGAGATCGGCCTGCTGGGAACAGCCTGTGATTACAGCCCGGCGGCAAGAGAGGCATTTGCCCGGGAAATTCCGGCAGAGCTGGCGGGGGAGTACGGTGTTTCGGGAGATTGGAAGGCGGCTTTTGGAGCGGATGCGGAAGAATATTTTATGGCATATCATTTTGCAAAGGCAGTTGAGAAGATCACACGGGCCGGACAGAAGGAATATCCGCTTCCCTGCTATACCAACGCATGGCTGAAACAGTACCCCTGGTACGCAGGCTCTTATCCATCCGGCGGCCCCATTCGGGAGGTACACCGGATCTGGAAGCTGGCGGCCCCCTCGTTGTTCACCCTGGCGCCGGATATCTATGTGCCCTATGTTGCGGATGTGATGGATGAATATAGTTATGAGGGAAATCCGCTGTTTGTCCCGGAGGTCAGGAAAGACGCGGTGACATCGTCTTACTGCATGTATGCGTTTGGGAAACACAACGCGATCGGTTATTCACCGTTTGGGGCGGAAGAACTGGGGCTGCCGCCGGAGGCGGTCGACAGGCCGCCCATGGAGGTGATGGCCGCTTTGAATATAGATCCCTCCGCATTTGAGATCGAGGGGAGCAAGGAATATCTGAGCAGGACGTATGGCCTGATGGAACAGATGAAGCCGCTGTACCTGAAGCACCGGGGGACAAAACATCTGCAAAGCTGGTGCAGGAAGTCGGAGACAGATTATGGAGCGTATTTTCGGTTTGAGAAGTACGACCTTGCCGTGGCGTATGCGCCCCGCATGACGGCAAAGCCGCTGGGGGCGGGGATGGTGTATGAGCTGGCAGAGAATCAGTTTTTGATCGTGGGAATGATGAGCTCGCTGACGTTTCAGGCGAAAGCCGGGGAAAATGTGAAGGTCAATTTCCTGCGGCTGGAAGAAGGGGAGATTGAAAACGGCCAGTGGAAGCCGGGGCGAATACTGAATGGAGATGAGCAGATGGCGCTGAAGCTGGGAGATATGCCGGAATGTCTGTATGTGGAATTGTACAAATATTGATTGAAAAGTGCTATTTATATTGGCAGGGGCAGGATAAATAAAATACGGAGCCAGCTTAAAAAGCTGCCGCATTGGAGATACAGGGTTCAACCTCCGATGCGGCAGCTTCTTTTAGCCGCAGAACAAAAATAATATATGCTTTTTTGTCACCTGAATATAAAAACAGGGAGTTCAGGACAAAAAAAACCGCGTTTTTGGTTTAAATCATAGTATTGGATGGACAAAAAAAACGATAAAATAGTATCAAGTTAAAGATATAGAACAAAAAACGAGGAAAAGTGAGGTAAAAACTTATGGCAAATTATGAAGCACAGGTTTGTGTAATCGCGGCAGGACCATCCGGATTGTCAGCGGCAGTGCAGGCAGCGGAGGACGGAGCAGAAGTGATCGTTCTGGAGAAGGCGGCGGCAGTCGGCGGAGCGGCGAACATGGGGATGGGACCGCTGGGAATCGGAACCAGATATCAGAAGCAGAACATGCAGGACGTTTCCGTAGAAAAAGCGTTCGACATGTTTATGGAATATACACATTACAATGTAGACGCAAGACTGGTAAAACGGTATTTTGAGCAGTCGGCGGAGACCATTGAGTGGCTGGAGGACATGGGCGTGGAATTTGAAGGCGCGTTCCGCTATTTCCCGAAGTCAGAGCCTACCTGGCATATCGTAAAGACTGACACCGGCATCGGACCGAGAGCCGCTTCCTTTATGAACAAGGCATTGTACGCAAGGGCCCAGGAGCTGGGTGTGAAGGTGCTTCTGGAAACTCCGGCGAAGAAGATCATCATGGAGGACGGAAAGGTGGCAGGTGTCCTGGCGACAGACAAGGACGGAAATGAAGTTCATGTTGCATGTAAAGCTGCCATCATCTGCACCGGCGGAGCAGGCTGCAATCCTGATTTTATCAAAGAGGAAACAGGTTATATCCACGGAAAAGACATGTTTAACTTCGCAATCCCAGGCATCATGGGCGACGGCCTTAAGATGGCATGGGAGGCAGGCGCCGACAAGCTTCCGGTGCGGATCGAGCAGGCCGCAAGCGTGGTAGGCGTAGAAGATCTTCCGGGAAGTGTTTCCAATATCTTCTCACAGCCCAACCTTCTGGTCAATAAATTTGGCAAGCGTTTTATGAACGAGGACCATATGCAGAATACAACCTACCTGTCCAACGCAGTTTCCCATCAGAAGGAGCGCAGCGGGTTCAGCATCGTGGATTCTTCCATTGTAAGATATTACATGAAGAACGGCGTAGACAATGTGAGCCTTGTCCGTCCGGACCCGGATGTATCCGACTTTATTGAAGGCGTAAAGATGGCCCGGGAAAACGGAAATACCGGCCTTGTTGTGGCAGATACCATCGAAGAACTGGCAGAGCTGGCGGGGATCGATGTGGACAATCTGGTGGATACAGTGGACGAATACAACGATTACTGCGACAGCGTGGATGAGGAATTTTTCAAGCCGAAGAAATATCTGCGTCCACTGGTGAAGGCTCCTTACTACTGTGCGAAGATCTGCCCGGGCGGATACGGAACCGTAGGCGGAATCCGCATCAATGAAAACTGTGAAGCATGCGACAAGGATTTTGAGCCGGTTCCGGGGCTTTACGCGGCAGGCGCGGATTCCTGCAACATTTACGACGACAGCTATATGTTCCTGCTTCCGGGAAATTCCATGGGATATGCGGTAAATACCGGACGTATCGCGGGAATGAGCGCGGCGGAATATGTGGAAGAATAATCAGAACAGCAGCAATATGAAAAAGCAGACTGTGCAAGTTTACTTGCAAAGGGCTGATTTTTCATATTGTTATTGGGAGGATAGCCCAACAACCTCAAACAGGAGCTGCAAATGCGGCGAATAGTCTGCGAGCAGACGGGTTTGAGGTCTGCTGTTCGAGAGGAAAAAGGAGGATATATGAGAGAGACCGTATCAGATATTCAGAACCGCAGAAGCGTAAAAGAGTATAAAACGGAACAGATTACAGATGAGGAACTGACAGCCGTGCTGGAGGCGGGAATGAACGCCCCTTCCGGCGGCAACAGGCAGTCCCCGGTATTTATCGCGGTGCAGAATAAAGAATGGATTCAGAAGCTTTGCAGGCTCAACGCGGAAATCGCCGGGGCTCCGGAGGGATTTGACGTGTTCTACGGAGCGCCGACCATCATACTGGTGCTGGCGGACAAGAACGCGCCCGACGCAGTGCAGGACGGAAGCCTGTGCCTGGGAAATATGTTCAACGCGGCATACGCGCTTGGCCTGGGTTCCCGCTGGATCAACCGGATTCGGGAAACATTTGAAACGGAGCTGGGAAAGGAGCTTTTGAAGGAAGCCGGATACGAAGGAGAATACATCGGAGTCGGCTCCTGCATCCTTGGATATCCTGCCAACGGTTTCCCGGAGCCCATCAAACGGAAACAGGATTATTATAAGATCATCCGATAACTTGACCATGGAGGGATGACACAATGGAAGAAAAAAATAAAGAAGTGATCCGTAATTTTTACCAGGAATTTTTCAATGACCATATTGTAGAATCCGCAGACAAATATGTGAGGGAGGATTACATCCAGCACAATCCGGGCGTGGATCAGGGCCGGGAAGCTTTAAAGCGTGCATTCGGTGAAAAATTTGCGGAGCATCCGGAGTTTCGGCTGAATATCCAGATGATGATCGCAGAGAAGGACAAGATTGCGGTCTATCTGAAAAATGTAGATCCCCAGGGAAATACAAAATGCCGTGTGGTAGACATATACCGGCTGGAGGATGGAATGCTGGCGGAGCACTGGGACGTGCTGCAGCCCTGCGGGTGATGCGCCCCATATACATCATGGTTCAGCATGGCAGCAGTATGAAAAAACAGACTGTGCAGGTTTTCTGTATGACTGTAATTTTAAGTACAAAAAAGGAGGGGAGCAGAGGATGGAACGGAGCAGAAAAATCAGGACAGCGGTCAGCATATTTTTGATCGCGTTTGCATTTGGACTGAATATCACAGGCATTTCTCCGATACTTGGAGTCTTAAACGAGAAGTATCACCAGTATGGAACCAGTATGGTGCAGCTTCTGCAGACGCTGCCGTATCTGCTGCTGATGCTCGGCTCCCTTTTGATCGGCTGGTGGACGACGAAGGCCAGCAAGAAAAAGATCGTGCTGCTGGGGCTTTTGATCATCGGCTTCTGCGGCATTGTGCCGTTTTTCTCGGAACAGTTCTGGGTGCTGTTTTTATCCAGGCTTTTGATCGGATTCGGATTTGGAATCGTGGGGCCGATGAATACGGCAATCATTTCAGAGTTATTTGAGGAGCGGGAGAGAGCGGGCTACATGGGACTGCATGTAGTCGGCATGGGAGTCGGTACCATGGCGGGCAATTTGCTGGGAGGCATGCTTTCCGGAATCAGCTTCCGTTACTTTTATCTGGCATATCTCATCGCGTTTATTTCCTGGGGCGCCGTACAGTTTCTTCTGGAAGAAACGCCTCCTGTGAAAATAGAAAAGGCTTCCGAGATGAAGCTGAACGCAAAAGTGTATGCGCTTTCCTTTTCCTCTTTTGCCCATACGTTGTTTATCAATGCGTACAGTATGAACGTGGGTATTTATATTCTGCAGAATATCACAGAAGATACCACGGTTACCGGGGCCGTGACTACGATCAATGCCGTTTTCGCGTTAATGTGCGGCGCATTCTTTGCGAAGATTTCCGGACTGCTGAAACAGTATACGGTGGCGGGCTCGATCCTCAGCGCGGCGGCAGGGTACGGAGCGCTGCTGGTACTGCCGGGAATGGCGGGAGTTTATATCGCAAGCGCTCTCTGCGGGGTTTCCCTGAGCTGCTTTATGGCGGGGGCGTCTATGCAGATCTCGGTTTCCGTAGAACCCAACGCAGTCGCAAAGGCAAGCGGTGTGTTTTCAATCATCGGCGGTATCGGCGGGCTGATTGCTCCGGCGGTCCTGGGAAATACGGCATCCATCCTGCTGGGTGAAAATTCTGCGGTGAATCAGTTCCGGGTCGCATGTTTCGGTATGCTGCTGCTTGGGATTCTGACTCTGATAGCTGCAATACGTTCCCGCGTAAAGCGCGGACAGTGACACAAACAAAGGAGTACATAAAAATATGAAACAATATGGATTTGGTGTGGATATCGGAGGAACCACCTGCAAGATTGGTTTTTTCGACATGAGCGGAACCGTTCTGGAAAAATGGGAAATCAAAACGAATACGGAAAACGGCGGCGCCTCGATTTTAGATGACGTGGCCGCAGAGGTTCTGGGAAAGCTCCAGGAAAAAGGGATCAAAAAAGAGGACGTCCAGGGGATCGGACTTGGGGTTCCAGGCCCGGTGGGAAGCGACGGGACGGTTTATAAATGCGTCAACCTGGGCTGGGACATTTTCAATGTGGAGACAGAGCTGTATAAGAAAACCGGCCTTCTGGTAAAGGCGGGCAACGACGCCAATGTGGCGGCCCTGGGCGAGATGTGGCAGGGCGGCGGAAAAGGCCATGAGGATGTGGTGATGATCACCCTGGGAACCGGCGTGGGCGGCGGCATCATCATAGGCGGCAGGATCGTGGCAGGCCATCACGGGGCCGGCGGAGAGATCGGACACATCCTCATGCGGGAGGATGAAACGCAAACCTGCGGATGCGGAAAGAAAGGGCATCTGGAGCAGTACGCTTCCGCGACCGGGATCGTGCGGATGGCGCAGGAAAAGCTTTCCGGTGAGACGAGAGCGACGAAGCTGAACGAGATCCGGCCGCTGACCGCAAAGGATATTTTTGACGCGGCGAAAGAGGGAGACACCGTGGCTTTAGAACTGACAGATCAGCTCTGCGGCATACTTGCGACGGCGATGTCAAGTATTTCCTGTGTGGCTGACCCGGAGATCTTTGTTGTGGGCGGCGGTGTGTCGAAGGCAGGCGCTTTTTTAATAGAAGGAATCAAAAAACATTTTGTGGAGAAGGCGTTCCATGCCAGCGAAGGGACGGAGATCGCCCTGGCAACCCTGGGAAATGACGCGGGGATGTATGGATGTGTGCGGCTTTTGTTTTGAGCTCGCCGAATCGGAAAGGGAAAGGCTGTCGGCGGCAGACTTTTATATTTAGGTGAAGCCAATCAGGAGAAAGAGAAGGGAATTACTGGAAATAAAGAGGAGGAGATTGACATGGCAGTCATAACAATTGACGGGATCCGCCTGGAAGTACCGGACAACAAGAACGTACTGGACGCGGCCCTGGAAAACGGCATCTACATCCCCCACTTATGCCATCACAAGGACTTGAACCCGCTGGGTTCCTGCCGGATGTGCATCGTGGAGGTGGAAGGCCAGGAGGGCGTGGTGACGTCCTGTACACTGAAAGCAAAGGATGGAATGACCATCCGGACAAAGACACCGGAGATCGAGCGTCTCCGTATGCTGGCGCTGGAGCTTTTGCTGGCAGGGCATCCGGAGGACTGCTCCACCTGTCCGAAGTACGGCAACTGCGAGCTGCAGATGCTGATCCAGTATATCGGCCCCAAGACCGGAAGACTGAAACTGCGCGCCAAAGGATTCAAGGCGGAGGAAGGCAATCCGCTGATCCTCCACGATATGAACCGTTGCGTGCTCTGCGGCCGTTGTGTGCGCGCCTGCAACGAGCTGCGTGGAGTCAAGGTTCTGCAGTACCAGAAGAAGGAATTGGAGACCTATGTAGGGACATTGCATAATAAGCTTTTAAAGGACGCGGACTGCCGGTTCTGCGGCGCCTGCGCGGAAGTCTGTCCCACAGGAACCATCCGCGACAAGGTGATCAATTCGGAAGTAAAGAAAGAGGACGCGGTGGTTCCATGCCGTCACGCATGTCCGGCCCATACCGACATCCCGCGCTATATCCGCCATGTGAAAAACGGGGAATACGACGAAGCGGCTGCGGTCATCCGTGAGAAGGTGCCGTTCCCCCGTGCTTTGGGATACATCTGTACCCATGTGTGTGAGCTGGAATGCAAGAGAAAAGAAGTCAGCGAAGCGATGTCTATCCGGGATATCAAGCGGTATGCGGCAGACCATGACACCGGCTCATGCTGGAAGGGAAAAGGCAAGCAGCTTGCGGATACCGGAAAGAAGGTCTGTGTGGTGGGAGGCGGCCCGGCCGGACTGACAGCGGCATATTACCTGCGCAAGCAGGGCCATGGGGTGACCTTAAAGGAAGCGCTCCCCACGGTCGGCGGCATGATGTCTTACGGAATCCCGTCCTACCGTCTGCCCAGGGAGATCATTGCGGAGGAAGCGGCAGTGATCGAAGCGGCGGGCGTAAAGATTGAAGTGAATACAAAGGTGGAAAAGCCGGTTGACCTGCTCAAGGAATACGACGCGGTGCTGATGACCATCGGCGGACACAAAGGGGTTCGGCTTCCCATGGAAGGAAATGACCTGGAGGGCGTGGTGCTGAACGCGGATTTCCTGCGCAACGCAAGCATGGGAAAGGAAACCGGCATCGGAAAGCGAATCATTGTACTGGGCGGCGGAAACGTGGCATTTGACTGTGCGAGGACGGCGAAGCGTCTGGGCGCGGAGGAGATCCATCTGGCCTGCCTGGAGGCAAGGGACGTGATGACAGCCGATGATGAAGAAATCGAGCAGGCCCAGGAGGAAGGCATCTTCGTACATCCGGCGCAGACCTTCGAGCGGATCACAGGGACGGACCATGTGACCGGCGTAGATTTTATGAACGTGGAATCCTTTACCTTTGACGAGAACCGCCGTGCCATCATCCAGAAGGAAGAGGGCAGCGAGCATCATATCGAAGGCGATACGGTTATTTTCGCGGTGGGCCAGAGGCCGGACATCACGGAAGAAGCCGGGCTGGAGCTGGGAAGGGCCAATTCCATCGCGGTAAAGGATATGGAAACCAATAAAGCCACCTCGGTGGAAGGCATTTTCGCGG
The DNA here is from genome assembly GCA_910575475.1 of Lachnospiraceae bacterium. Lineage (GTDB taxonomy): Bacteria > Bacillota > Clostridia > Lachnospirales > Lachnospiraceae > Schaedlerella. The sequence continues at coordinate 86,464 of CAJTGD010000004.1, forward strand.
CAGGCGATGCCATTTACGGAACAAAATCCGTGATCATGGCGATTCAGTCCGGACGGGAGGCGGCCAGTGAGGTAGACAGGTACTTAGGCGGCGACGGAGACATTTCCGAGGTGCTTGCTCCGGTACAGGAGGCAGATCCCTTCATCGGACAGTGCCCGGGCTTCGGATACCTGGAGAAAAAGCATACACAGGTGGACGGACCGGAGAAGAGAAGCGATAATTTTGATCTGTTTGACCACGGAATCTGCGACGGGGATATCTGCGCGGAGGCGGGACGCTGCCTGCAGTGCGACCTGCGTCTGAAGATTTCCAAACCAAGCCTGTGGGGCGATTTTACAGAGAGCAAGGAGGCGTAGAGTGATGGGTGCTTTGGAACAAGCAAAAACAATGAGCAGAGAAGACGTGCTGAAAAAAATCGCGGCACTTGAAATCCAGGAAGCCGGAATCCATGCCGGCCCACTGACCGCCCATTTCGACGCGGCCCTTGCGGAAAACGCGGAGGAGGGAACGGACCTTGCGGCTGTCGCTGCGCTGAACAACGGGGACACCGACCAGGTGCTGCTGGAAGTGCTGAAGGCTGACCCGGAGAAGATTTTAGAAGGGCTGGCAATCGCGGCCTATGCGCTGGGGACAGAGAAGATGGTATTGTACATGCCGGAGACCGAGGCGGAGCTGGCCGAATCCCTGGCAGGAACTGCGGCAAAATACCAGGCCGAAGTGAAGGCGGAATTTTTGAATATCCGTGAAAATAAAGGAAATGCGCTGATCCACATCGTGACCTGCGCAGACCTGGCGGATGCATTTTCGGATGCTTATACGCCCGGCGTGTATGTGTCGGTCAACGGCGGGGAAGTAAAGAAGGTGGCTGCGGATACGAAGATCGCGGATCTGGCGGACACGGAAGGGGCGAAAGCGCTGCTTCTGGGATATCGGCTCCACCAGCCGGAGGATGCGCAATTGACTGTGGCAGAGGCCGGGATCGCAAACGGCGTGATCCGGGTGCTGACAGAGAAGGATTGTATCGTGGCAGAGACGGAGATGAAGCTGACCGCCTCCAGGAAGCAGAGCTGCGGAAAATGCGTGTTCTGCCGGGAAGGGCTGATCCAGCTGCAGTATATGCAGAAGGAGACTGCGGAGGGCAGAGGGAAGATGGAATTTCTGGATCTGACCAAAGAGATCGGGGAGGCCATGTGCTGCTCCACACCCTGCAGCATGGGGCAGGTATCCGCAGAGATCGCGCTGACGGCCACAGAGCTGTTCGGCAAGGAATATGAGGCGCATATCAAGAAGAAAAACTGCCCGGCAGGCGTGTGTGCTTCGTTTGTCAATATTTACATTGATCCCAAGCTGTGCAGCGGGTGTGAGGAATGTGTGGATGTATGCCCGAAGGATTGTATCGAAGGAAAGGCAAAATATATCCATATGATTGATGACTTTGACTGTACCAAGTGCGGGAAATGTATGGAAGTATGTCCGGAGGACGCAATTGTGCAGACTACCGGCAAGGTACCGAAGCTGCCGAACAGGCTGACGAAGGTTGGGAAGTTTAGGAAGCATTAAAGCGTTTAAGATTTTACACGCAAATTGCCTTTTGATATAATGAGGATATCACAAGACGGTATTTTCATTATGGAGGCGGTTCTATGCCAAATTCTGTTGAGATTGCTAAATACGCGGTTGAACAGTTTCAAAAAGTTCAACGGCATATGTTAATAGCGAAAGAAGAAAATGCTGAGAAAACATATGCAAGTTTAAAAAAAGATTATTTATCTTTAAAAGCTATTTTGCAGGTAGCAGGTGTGAATCTGACAGATATTGACGAAATAAAAGAGTAACGATAAATCAGAATGCCCCGCAGCTTGCTGCGGGGCATTTGGCTTAGGAACTGTGGAAAAACGGGAGGCGCGTTTATGTCCAGGACAGTTGGGATCGGTCACCAGGATTTTGAAAAATTGATCAGAAAGAATAATTTTTATGTGGACAAAACAAAGTTTATTAAAGAATGGTGGGAAAACGATGATGATGTCACCTTGATCACCCGCCCTAGACGTTTCGGGAAAACGCTGAACCTGAGTATGGTGGAGCATTTCTTCTCTGTAGAATATACCCAGAGATCCTTGCTTGCGTCACACCCCGGTGGGGCGGACGGGACGGCCATCCGGATGGATTCCGACTCCGAGGCAGATCTGCCCCATACCGATAGAAACAGTTTATTCCAGGGGCTTGCGATCTGGGAAGAGGAAACGTACCGGAGGCTGCAGGGAACCTGGCCGGTGATATTCTTAAGTTTTGCAAAGGTGAAAGAAATATCCTTTCAGAATGCAAGGAAGAAGATCTGCCAGCTTATTACTAATCTATATAATCGATATGATTTTTTGCTGGAAAGCGGATTATTAAATGAGAAGGAAAAAAGCATTTACCATGAAGTAAATGCTGACATGGAAGATTATCTCGCATCCGAAGCGCTGTCCAATCTTTCCGATTATCTGATGCGCTATTACGGAAAAAAGGTTATCATTCTTTTGGATGAATACGACACGCCCATGCATGAAGCTTATGTGGGCGGATATTGGGATGAGCTGATTTCTTTTATGAGAAATCTGTTCCATTCTACATTTAAGTCTAACCCTTATCTGGAACGGGCGTTGATGACGGGGATCACGCGGGTCAGCAAGGAATCTGTTTTTTCTGATCTGAACAATTTAGAAGTAGTGACTACGACCTCCGAAAAATACGAGGATTCTTTTGGTTTCACGCAGGACGAGGTATGGGAAGCCCTGAAAGAATACGGGCTGTATGAGCAGCGGGAGCAGGTGCGGCACTGGTATGACGGCTTTACCTTCGGTAAAAAGTCAGACATCTACAATCCCTGGTCTATCATCAATTATCTGGACAAACGCCGCTTCTCTCCATACTGGGCAAACACCAGCAGCAACGGCCTGGTGGGAAAGCTGATCCGGGAAGGGAGCCCGGATCTGAAGATCGCCATGGAGGAGCTGCTTTCCGGCAGGCTGCTTCACGCACAGATTGATGAGCAGGTCATATTCAGTATGCTGGATGCCGATGAAAATGCGGTCTGCAGCGCAAGAAAGAAGCAGACTCTGGAGGATGCCGCGGCAGAAGCATTGGATCAGATCGACCGGATGCATTATGCCGCGGATCTGGAGGCAAAGGGGATTTCGCCGGAGCGGATCCGAAAATATGGGTTCGCGTTCCAGGGGAAGAAGGTTTTGATCGGATAGATCCAGTACATGGATACCATCGTATGCAGAAAGGCTGCCAGTGGCAGGCTTTCTGTATCATCAGCTGTGCTTCTTCGTTCCTTCTAATCCGACGTTGCCGCTGCTTATGCCTTCTTCTTTTCCTTCCAGAGGAAGCCATTCCAGGGCGCGCTTGATATAAGTATCCCAGAAATCCCACTCATGGGAACCGGATCCGACCTCAAAGGTATGGTTGATGTGATGGTGTTCTAACAGGGCGGAAAACTCTTTGTTGGAATCCAGGAGACCGTCCTGATCTCCGCAGGCAATATAGATATCAGGAAACTCCGCGTTTTCCTTTACTAACTGCTCTACTAGCACGCTGGGGTTCCGGTCGCTGTTTAACGCTTCCCGCAGATCCGGCCCGAAGCAGGTGTGCTTAAATTCCTCGGATTCCGACGGAAACCGCGGATTCTCCGCTTTTATCAAAATCGACTCATTCAGGATGAAGGCGCCGGACAGGGAGATGATGCTTCCGAAGGTCTCATGGTATTTCAAGCCGTTCCTCATGGCTCCGAAGCCGCCCATGGACAGACCGCCGATAAAGGTATCTTCCCGTCTGCGGGACAGCGGGAAGGACCTTCTTGTAAATTCCACCAGCTCCCGTCCGATGAATTCTCCGTACATATTGCAGTTCCAGGGCTGGTCCAGATAGAAGAAATTGTCGCCCGACGGCATCACCACCGCCAGATTCTGATCCTGCGCCCACCGCTGAATCCTTGTGCCGTACAGCCAGTCCGTATAGTTCCCGATGACTCCATGCAGCAGATACAGGGTTTTAAAAGGCTTCCCCTCCTCCCTTTTGGGCATCCCCGGAAAATACACCTTGTCCGTGGGAAGCACCACATACAGCGGGACGGTTCTTCCCAGTGTCTCTGCCATAAAATTCACTTCTAATACTGCCATTTTTAATTCCTCCTTTTTCCCGTATTACTTTTTTCATACGGCACTTTACACTACCTTTTTAAAGCTTCTGCACTGACCTGGATAAGCCAGAAAAGCACGCCGCGAAATGTTGCTTTTTTGCACAAGAAAGCTAAGCGCCCTAATGATTATATCATAGATTATAAAGGAAAACGAGAAAATAATCTGTATCATATTTCACCTGGTTTTATACAGATTTTCACCTTTTTATCAGTACAGTTGGTTTGATCTGGCTGTGGTTTTTATTCGTTGTACTGGTATGCATATCGTGATATAATTATAGCGGATTGCGCTGATGCGCAAACGGGTCATCAATTTTCTTCCGAAAATTGGTGACAAATTAGGATGCTATTTGATAAATAAAGTGTTTTGAAAGGTGATCGGCTATGATCCGGAAACTGGAAACCCTGACGGAACGGGAAAAGAAGATGAAAAAGCTGTATCAGGGCGAGGGCAGGGAATTTCTGTCTTGCCCGATGAGCTTTGTGGAATATAAACAATTGATCCGGGAGCATCCGGAGTACCCGGATGTGGGATTTGTGTATGAGCTGTGCTCCATGGCACGGCTTGGGACGACAGTGCCGGAGGTGGAGGCGCTGACCAACGGGGACGCGATTGATGTGGAGGTGCATGAGCGGTACGGATATCCGGTGGTGCATAATCATGTGTATATCGAGATGATCTATGTGTACAGCGGGACCTGCACGCATTATATTGAATCGGGAGCGGATTCAAAATCGGAAATGAAGGGGACTCATTCCGGATGGAAGGGGTTCCAGATGAAGGCGGGAGATCTCTGCCTGCTGGCTCCCAATGTCCGGCATGTGATCACAGCGCTGGAGGATGACGTGATCGTGCTCAATGTCCTGCTGAGCAAGCAGCTGATCGACACCGGCTTTCTGGCACTTTTGAAGGACAAGTACCTGCTGGCGGACTTTTTCAAAAATATCCTGTATGAGAAGGGCGCCAGCGCCTATATCCTCTTTCCGACAGGAGCGGATCCGTGGATGAAGCAGACCTTTGGCCTGATCTACCAGGAGGAGCAGAAGCGGGAGTATGCTTACAGAGAGTATCTCGTCTTATATGTGAAGCAGGTGATGATCCACCTGATCCGCCGCTATCAGCTTCAGGCGGTGGTCGCAGAATCGGTGCAGCAGGAAACAGACAATCATGTGGTGGCGATCCTGGCCTATATTTCAGTCAATTATAACCAGGTAAGCCTGAAGCAGATAGCGGATTTTTTTCATTTCAGCGAGGCGCATTTAAGCCGGATGCTGAAAAAGTATACGTCTAAGACCTTTGTACAGATCATCACAGAGCTGCAGATGAAGCATGGGAAGGAACTGATCGAAGAAGGGAAGCTGAACCTGGCGCAGATCAGCCAGGAGGTGGGCTGCTTTGACGCCAGCCATTTTACGAAGAAATTCAAGAAGCAGTTTGGAATGTCGCCGGAGGAATATCGGAGGAGGAATGCGGAGCTATCTGATTAAAAACGAATACATTAGAAAAACAGGCGCTGCAGGCCACGCCTTGAGCAGACATGACCTGCGGTCGTTCGTCCTGCTTCCAGGCTGCCGCAAAAATGCTGCATTTCCCGGCGGCTTCTTTTTATACTTCAAAAACCTCATATTGCCGTTTCGGCCCGCCGCACACCGGGCAGCGCTCTGAAACAGAGTCCTCGGTCATGACATATCCGCAGATGGGGCAGACATAGATGACCTTTTCCCCAAAGTCCTGTACATCCTCCGCCTGCTTCAGCAGGGCCGCATGCACCTTTTCCGCGGCCGCCGCGCCCTGATATGCCTGTTCGGTAAGGGGGCTCTGATGCTCCGCCGCGTAGGCGGCCATCATGGGGTACAGATGCTGATATTCAAATGCTTCCCCCGGCATGTAGGTTCCGATGGATTCCATAAAAGCGGCGGGACGTTCCAGGATGGAATAAAAATTCCGGGCATGATGGTATTCGGAAGCGGCAAGGGCGCGGAAAAGATTGGCAATCCGGCCGAGCCCTCTGCGTTCCGCCCGGTCCGCAAACATCAGGTATCTGAAATGCGCCATCAGTTCTCCCTGTACAACATCTTTCAGCTTCAGGTTCAAGACGCCGTTTTCACTTTCACGTCCGTAGCAGTCCTCGGACAGATTAGCGATCCGATAGTCCAGCGCTCCGTCCCTCTCATAAAAATGGACGATGTGGTGCTCCACGTCGCAGGCTCTGATCTCCTTTGATACATCCTCGATCATGGCTCCGCCGCCTCCGGTGCAGATCAGCGGGATTCCGTCCACAACGTCGATGAACCGGGAATGCACATGGCCGCAGAGGAGGTATTTTACTTTTTCCTTCCAGGGTTCATAAACCTTCCGCAGCCGGGAAAATTCCTCCTCGGAGACACAGTTTTGAATAAAATGGTTGGGAACCGGGATGTGGAACGCGATGATCACCTGCTTCACTTCTTCCATGGCAAGGACCTCTGCCAGCAGTGCCAGCCCTTCCTCCTCATAAGTGCGCAGGGCGTTGTCCAGCACAACGACTGCGAAATGCTCTGCCAGCAGCGCGTAATTCTTTTCCCCGAAATATTCCGTATACGCTCCCGTATCATGATTCCCGCGGAGAGAGTAGACGGGGTTTTGCGCAAGCATTTCCGTCAGGTTCTGTATCACCTGATAATAATGGTCCGATCCGATGGGCACCAGGTCGCCCACGACCAGAGTGATGTCATCCCTGCCGCTTTCTTCCAGCGCTCCGGCAAACACTTTCATATTGTAGGTGCCGAGACCTTCGCACCCCGGATCGCCGATCACGCCGATCGAATGTACATTTTCAAGCCGGAGGATCCGCTCCGGCACCTTTTTCATTTTCTTTTCATTCATGTTCCTTTTTCCTCACTTTTTTCATTTCTACCGCCGGTTTGCAGCGTCGCTTTTTCTTATTCACCATTATATACGCAATGCCGTACCAGTTCCGCCATGGCTTCGGCATATTCATTGCTGTGCATAAGCGGCCGCTTTTGCTGTGCGCTGTACAGATTCCCGCGCAGCAAGCCTCGTCCCGATCCGTATCTTCCTCGACCGCGTTTCCTCCGCCGGACGTTCCTTCCCTTCCATCAGCCGCATCAGCTCATCCACGGCTTCCACTGCCAGGGCATGCTTGGAGACATTGACGGAGGTCAGCGGCGGGATCGTGACCTCGCAGGCCGGCCGGTCATTAAACCCGATGACCGAAACATCCTCCGGAATCCGGATCCCTTTCTCTGCAAAGGCCCGCATCGCCCCCACCGCAATGGTATCATCATCACACACAAAGGCCGTGGGAAGCGAAGCGGAAGGGTTCTGTTCCAGATACAGCCGCAGATCCCGAAAGCTGCCCTCCTCCGTAAAATGCACCTCCAGGATATCCTCCGGCTGAAATGACAGGCCAAAACAGGACAGTGCGTCCGCATATCCACGTTCCCGTTCCGCAAAGCTGCTGATGCGCATGCTGCCCTTCAGATATCCGATTCTGGAATGGCCGTTTTTTACAAGATGCTCAACCGCCTGGAAGGTTCCCATCTGATTGTTGATGGAAATGGTGTTGCAGGTGAGCCGCGGAAAATCATTGTCCAGCGCCACCAGCGGGATCTGCAGCCCCTGGAAGATCTCCATATCTTCCTCCTGCAACTCCGTGGCAAAGATGATCGCCCCCTGGCAGTCCAGCTCACTGATATGCGCGATCTGCGGCTCCATCGGCCGCCGTTTGTCCATGGTATACAGCAGGATGCTGTAGCCGTAGGTTCGCGCATGGTTCTCAATATTTTCCATTAATAACAGAAAAAAAGGATGCAGATCCAGGATCTCCCCGTGCCGTTTGTAAATGATAAAGCAAATGTTGCGTCCTGGCTGCGTCGGTGCTTTTTTGATCAGGTGCTCCTGCCCCATCTCTTTAAGCTGTGCGAGGACTGCGGCCCTGGTGGTATCCGACACGCCGGGCTTGTGGTTGATGATCAGCGATAAAGCTGCCGGGGAGATTCCAAGCGTTTTCGCAAGTTCTCTATTCGTCATGGCGCATTCTCCTATCAACGTATTGTACGTTAAATTTCTTGACTATACGGTTGCAATCCGAAAACATATAGCCTTTTTACACTTTCATACCATTATAATGAAATAGGGAGAAAAAGTCAACGGTTTAGCTAAATGTTTAACTGAATAATTCAGAGCGCTTGTTAACCAGTATCTGAATTTTCGCTAATAGAATAGTGGTTTAGAATGGATTTTAAACATTATCATCTATATATACCACTGTTTGTCAAAATTGGAAAGAAAATAATCCGGAAAAATCCGAATTTAGTAAATACACACAAAAACAGAGCTTTCAATTTATTGATCATTTAGTATTTACAAGATAAATATTTAGTTATATAATATGAACCAAGTTAAATGAATAACTAAACATACAAGGAGGATACAAAAATGATTCAGTACGAAAAGGTAAACGGAGATTTTGATCTGACAGGAAAGGCAGCGATCGTAGTAGGAGGCGCAGGCGGCATCGGCGAATCCACAGCACGTATGTATGCAAAGAAGGGTGCGAAGGTAGCCATTGTGGACTGCAAGGACAACTGTCCGGAGGTGGCGGAGGCCATCGCAAAGGAATACGGCGTTCAGACCATAGGCGTCAAGTGCGACGTGACCAGCCAGGAGAGTGTGGATGCGATGATGGCAGCCGTTCTGGAAGCCTTCGAAGAGGTGAACATCCTGGCGGCAATGCCTGGTTTTGTAGATCTGTACCGGGCGGCGGATATTGAGATCAGCACCATAGAGAAGCATATGGCCATCAACGCGGTGGGTGTGTTCCGGGTTTGCCAGGCAGTGGCAAACCAGATGATCCGTCAGGGAAAAGGCGGCAAGATCGTTTGCATCACCTCCCAGGCAGATTTCATCGCGATCAACAAGCATGTGGGCTACACCATGAGCAAGGCAGCCGTGGTCGGCATGATCAAGGTGTGCGCGCTGGAATGGGCGGAATATGGAATCAACGTGAATGGTGTCGCGCCTACAGTTGTGAATACATACCATGGGCGAGAGAGCATGGCAGGGAAAGGCCAAGGACGACATGATTGAGAAGATTCCGGCGCACCGTTTCGCGGAAACAGATGAGATCGCGGCTGCAGTATTGTTCCTGTCCTGTAAGGAATCCAACATGATCACAGGCGAGGACCTGGTAGTAGACGGTGGATTTACGATTTATTAAGGAACCGTACAGTTAGAAAACTTTTTTTGCATAGTTCCAAAACCGGAATGCAGCGATTCAGAACGGCGGCAGAATAAAAACAGACTGTGGCCTGCCGTTCTGAACAGCTGCACCGAAATGATAGAAAGATGAATTGGGCTTGGACAAGGCAGGCAGACGATCTGCGGCGCGGATCGCATAAAAAATGGAGGAAAAAACATGGATGATCTGACAAGAAAATCATATGAGCTGCGCAGGGATATTATTGAGATGATGCACAATTCCAGGGCGGGCCATGTAGGCGGGGACCTGAGTGTGATCGATATCCTGACGGTTCTGTACTTTAAAACAATGAATGCCTCACCGGAGAAAAAGGACGATCCGAACCGGGATCGGTTCCTGTTAAGCAAGGGACACTGCGCGGATGCACTCTACTGCGTGCTGGGCGAACGGGGATACTATGATGTGGAAGAGGCGGTTAAGACCTTCAGCCAGTTCGGCAGCCGCTTCATCGGCCACCCCAATACGGAGGCGCCGGGAATTGAGATGAATTCCGGCTCTCTGGGCCACGGCCTTTCCGTCGGCGTTGGCATGGCGCTGGCGGCAAAGCTAGACAAACGTGCCTACAGAACCTATGTGGTACTTGGGGACGGCGAGATGGCGGAGGGTTCCAACTATGAAGGGATGATGGCGGCGGGCCATTATAAGCTGGACAATCTGTGCGCCACAGTAGACCTAAACCGGCTGCAGATCAGCGGAACCACGGAGGAGGTCATGGACAGCGCGAGCCTGGCGGATAAGTTCCGGGATTTTGGATGGAACGTGATCGAAGTAAAAGACGGAAATGACTGCAAAGAACTGACCCAGGCTTATGAAAAAGCGGCAGCGTACAAGGGAAAGCCTTCTGTAGTGATCGCCCACACCGTCAAGGGGAAAGGAATCTCATTTATGGAAGATCAGGCATCCTGGCATCATGGAGTGATGACAGAGGAGCAGTATCAACAGGCAGTTCAGGAATTGGAGGTGGCATTAAGATGAATAAGATCACAAACAGGCAGGTAATCTGCGATACATTGATGGAAGCGGCGAAAACAGACAGGGATATCATGGTTCTTTGCTCCGCTTCCAGAGGTTCTGCCTCTTTGACTCCGTTTGCAAAGGCCTATCCGGAGCAGTTTATTGAAGTGGGGATTCCGGCGGCCGCCGTGTCGGTCATGATGCTGGTGGTGCGGATCTTCGATGCCTTCAACGATCCGGTGATCGGTTCCCTGGCGGACCGTACCAACAGCCGGTGGGGACGCTACAGGCCCTGGTTCCTGCTGGGTTCTGCAGCAATGGCAATCTTTATCGTACTCATTTTCGGAGCCAGCCCGGACTGGAGCTATCCTGTCCGGATGGTCTGGATGTGGGGAATCTATCTGCTGCTGACGGTGGCCTCCACCTGCAGCAACATGCCTTACGGCGCGCTGAACGGCTGTATCACTCCGGATACGGAGGATCGGGCAAAAGTATCCGGACTTAGGATGATGTTTGCGAATGTCAGCTCCATGGTAACGGTCATCATTGCGGTTCCGCTGATCCGGGTATTTGCACGGGACGGCTCGGCCACAGACGCAGGAGGATACTTTTGGGCAGTGCTGATCACCTGCCTGCTGGGCCTTCCGACGATGATCGTCTGCTGCTGGAAGACAAAGGAAGTGGTAACGCCTCCGCCTAACCAGGATTCCATCCCGCTGAAAGCCCAGATACAGTCGCTGGTAAAAAATAAACCAGTGATTATCCTGATCCTGGGGCAGCTGATCTTAGGCTGCGTGATCTACGGAAGGGCCGCGATCCTCGCGTATTACTGGCAGTACAATGCGGGCGATGCGGGATATGCCACTACCTACGGCTGGATCAGCCTGGCTGCGGCAGTGCTGGCTGCTCTGGGCTATGCGGCAAATGCGGATCAGACACCTCAGGTGTTAAATGCGGTGAACTGGTTTATTACACTTATACCGGCAATCCCCAGTGTACTCAACGGGCTTTTTTATCTGATGTACCCGATCAGCACGGAGAAACATAAGGAAATCATGGAAGAGCTGATCCGCAGGAGATCCTGACGAATTTTTCTACGTATTTTCTGCTCTTTCATTGTTTTTTTTACGCATATCAGTTATAATTTGGAAAAGACATCATTTCATTGCGGGGCTTGCGTATGATTATTCTTGTATGCAAACAGCCCAAATCGACTGATAGAGGAGACGAGAGTATGATAACAAAAAAGAGAACAGAACACAGGCCGTCAGCGAAAGTCCGGCGGCGGGGAGGAAGGATTGCGGCCAAGCTGGTCGGTGCCATCGTGATCACCATTGTGATCATGGTTGCGGTGCTGCTGACGCTTGTTTACCGGCGTGTTTCTGACGCGCTGCTGGATAAAAGCGAGAATCTGATCCAGGAGACCACGGGAAAAGTGATCCAGGAGACCAATGCGTGGATGAACAAGACGCTGACCATGCTGGAGATGCAGAAGGATACCATTGAGTATGAAGAGATGGACATCCCGGAGATGGAGGAGTATATCAAGCACACGGTGGACCAGAACAGCGCCTATCCGGCGGGACTGTATGTGGCCCTGACGGACGGTTCCCTGTATCACGCGTCCTTTGTGCCCGGCCCGGATTTCAACGCACTGGAAAAGTCCTGGTATCAGGACGGCATCGCGTCGGAGGAGTTTATCCTGGGGGATGTGTACTTTGACGAGGACAGCCAGTCCTACGTGGTAGGCGCTTCCGGACGGTTAAAGGGAGAAGACGGAGAGACCCGCGGCGTGGCGGCTGCGGATGTATATCTGGATGCGATCTCGGATATCGTGGCAGAGATCCAGCTGGAGGAGACCGGCGGAGTATTCCTTGTAGATACCCGGACGGACACCATCATCGGCCATAAGGATCCGGAGATCACCGGACGGCTTTTGAGCGAATTCAGCGGGGATCTGTATGCATATGCCGCGGAGCAGATCCAAAAAGGCAATTCGGAGCTGTCCCTGTTTGACGGCAGTACATATATCCAGGCGGTGAACGTTCCGAACAGCGACTGGACGGCCGTCGTTTACGTGCCGAAGGCGGAGGTGCTTACGGAGCTGAATGTACTGACCGGCATCATGACGACCATATCCGTCCTGGCGGTTCTGATCAGCATCGTTCTGATCATCATCCTTGTGAGAAGGATCATCGGCAGGCCGGTGGCAGAGCTGAACGAAGTGGCAGCACGGATCGCGGAAGGGGAGCTGGAACAGACGATCCACCATTCCTCCAACGACGAGCTGGGTGAGCTGGCGGATAATTTTGAAAAAACCGTACTCCGGCTGCGGGAATATATCAAGTATATCCATGAGATTTCGGAAAAGCTGCAGGAGATCTCCAGAGGAAACCTGGATATCACACTGTCCCATGAGTATGTGGGGGACTTTTCCAAGATCAAGGACTCTCTGGAAAGCATTACCCTGTTTCTGAACCAGACTATCGGACAGATCCATGTGTCCTCCGGTCAGGTGGCGGAAGGGGCCGGATATGTTTCGGAAGGGGCGCAGACCCTCTCCATGGGCTCCGTACAGCAGAATGATTCGGTAGAACAGCTGGCGGCCCATATCAGCGAGGTGTCCGACGGCATCCAGAAGACGGCCCAGGGCGCGAAGAAGGCCAGCCAGATCTCGCAGGATGTGGGGAACCAGATCCTGGAAAGCAACGAAAAGATGCAGCATATGAATGAGGCCATCCGGAAGATCAGCGGCAAGTCCACGGAGATTCACAATATCATCAAGACTATTGAGGATATCGCGTTCCAGACCAACATCCTGGCCCTCAACGCGGCTGTGGAGGCGGCACGCGCAGGGGAGGCTGGAAAAGGCTTTGCCGTGGTGGCGGACGAGGTGCGCAACCTGGCCGGAAAATCCTCTGAGGCAGCCAAGAATACAACGGTCCTGATCGAGCAGACCGTGGAAGCCGTGGAGGAAGGGACCCATGCGGCGGAGGATACGGCAGCGTCCATGATGGCGGTAGTAGCCCAGGCCGAAGAGGTCAACAAGCTGATCGAAGGAATCGCGGATTACTCCGCAAAACAGGCGGCGGCTACGGAAGAAGTCATCCGTGGGATCGACCAGATCTCCGGCGTGGTACAGTCCAACCTGTCCACCGCAGAGAAGAGCGCCGCGGCCAGCGAGGAGCTGTCCGGGCAGGCCAATATGCTGCGGGAGCTGGTGGCGAAGTTCCGGCTCAAAGCGCGTTAGTATTGAAAAAGAAGATACGGCAGAGTTTATCATGATATGGATTCAGAAGAGCAGGCTATACAAAAGTGTACGGCCTGCTTTTTGTTGATGACCGTATTGCTTAAAATGGGGAAATAGGATAAAATAAAATAGATATGAGATTGGCCATGGAGGTAAAAAGCAGTGATTAAAAGTCTTTATATAGACAATTTCAAAGCATTGAATGATTTTTCTATGGATCTGGATCCGTTTACGGTTGTTGTAGGAAATAATATGTCCGGAAAAAGTACTGTCCTGCAGGCATTGGATTTTTTGTCCAATATCGTGAAAGAAGATTTTACTGTTTTTCTGGATCGAAGAGGATGGAAAGTGGCTGATATCAAGTCTCAAATGCAGAAATCTCAGAAAATGACCTTTGCCTGCGATTTGGAACTCATGGTAGAAGGCGAGATGGTATCTGTACAATGGAAAATAGAAATTTTAGCGTATGCTTTAAAGAATATTATGGAATTGTCACGGGAAGAAATCCGTGTGCAAAGGGAAGAGGGGGATGATAGTATCCTGAACTATGCACAGCCCTCCGGAGGATATATGATAGATAAAATGGGAAAATGTACTGCGTTTCCAGAGAAGCTTCTGTTTCGGTCCTCCGTAATGAAAATGTTTGATTTGGACAATTATCCCGTCATACAGGCGCTCAAAGTATTTTTTGAAAAGCTGGAATCCTTTGAATTACTTTCACCGGACAAAATGCGCCTGTCCAGCCGCGGTGATACAAACACGATCGGAAATGCCGGAGAAAAATTACCCTCCTTCGTGAAGTCCATGAATCAAATACAGAAAGAAGATTTCGAGAGCAAGATAGAAGAACTGCTCGGAAAGCGTATTGTAAGTGTGGATGCTAAGACCAAGGGAAAGCCGGGATGGACGGAACTGATCTCAGAGGAAAGATACGGGGCAAAAACCATGAAGATCAAGTCTAAAAATATGAGCGATGGTATGCTCCGGCTGTTAGCCTTTTTGGCAATCTGCGAAATGGACCCATGTACGATGCTGCTGGATGAGATTGAAAATGGGATTAATCTGGACTACGCAGAACAGATTGTTCATATTCTGGATGAGAATTGCAAAAGTAAAAACAATCAGTTGATCGTCACGACACACAGCCCGATTTTCTTAGATTATGTTCAAAAAGAAAATATCCGGTATTTGTATCGGGAGCCGGCTTCGGGAAATTGTAAATGCAGTTCTCTGGCCCAAAATACGGAGCTGAATGAAAAACTGCAGTATTTATATCCGGGAGAATTGTTTATGAATATGAGCAACAAGGACATTAATGATATATTATTGAAACAAGAGGGGCAATCTGATGGATAAAATCAAGCTGTTGGTATATGGGGAAGGCCCAACGGATTATGGTTGGCGGGACGCATCGGGAGAATGGAGAGCAGGCCCGATCATTTATCTCCTTGAGAAATGTGCGGCAGAGTTACAGACAGAACTGGAAATTGATTATGTGGATAAAAGTGTAATTGATGGAAAAAAGCGAATGAAGTTTGGTATGAGGCGGACAAGAAATGTAAATGGAAAAGGGATCCCTGCACTTCGATTTACAGTATATGCTTTGGATCGAGGCTATACGAGAGGTATATTTTATTGCGATACGGATAAAGTCGAATATGGAAAAAACACAAGAGAGTCAGATTGTAAAAAAGATTTTGAAAAAATATATGAGGATGTTTTACAGGGACTGCAGGATGATATTTCGAAAAAATGGATCGGTATACCTATGATTGCGCTGAAAATGATAGAGTGCTGGCTGTTAGCTGATCAGGACGCATATCAGAATTATTTTGGCTCGAGACCTGAAAAAGCGCTTTTGCCTAAAAGGCCGGAACTAATATGGGGAGAGAAAAAGGAGCCGAAGAGTGATTACCCTAAAAATGTAATGACTCGCGTACTGAAGCAATATCATAAGGAACCGGGGCGTGAGGTTTTTATTGAAATTGCAAAAGCAACACAGGTCAGAGTTTTGCTGGAGAAATGTCCGATCAGTTTTTCCAAATTTTATGAGGATTTTGAAAGGTTATTGTTGGCAGAGACATAATAATAAGAAGCTGCCGGAAAATGACGGTATGACAGCAAGCTCTTGCAGTCATACAGCATTTCCCGGCAGTCTCTTTTCGGTGCGAGTGTGCGTCACGGCGCACACATTTTACTTTAACCGCTCCGCCATCGTATAAAACTGATAATACGTTCCCTTCTGCGCCATCAGGCTTTCATGGTTCCCTTCCTCCGTGATCCCCTGGTCGGTGAGCACCAGGATCCGGTCCGAATTTTTAATACTGGACAGCCGGTGCGCGATGGTAATGGTGGTCCGTCCCTCGGACAAGTGATGGAGCGACTGTGCCACCGCAAATTCGCTCTCATTGTCCAGCGCCGAGGTGGCTTCGTCCAGGATCATGATCGGCGGGTTTTTCAAAAAGACCCGGGCAATGCTGATGCGCTGCTTCTGCCCGCCGGACAATTTTACGCCCCGCTCGCCCACATACGTATCATATCCGTCCTTCAATTCCCGGATAAATGCATCCGCGCCCGCCTTCTTTGCGGCTTCCACAGCGTCCTCTTTGGATGCGTCCGGGTTTCCGTACAGGATATTCTCCAGCACCGTGCCGGAAAACAGGTACACATCCTGCTGGACGATCCCGATATTTTTCCGAAGACTTTTCAAAGTAAAGGACTTGATATCCTCCCCGTCGATCCGGATCACCCCGCCGCTGATGTCATAAAACCGGGGGATCAGGTTGCACAGCGTCGTTTTCCCTCCGCCGGAAGGGCCCACGATGGCCAGCTTTTCCCCGGCGTGGACGGTCAGGTTCAGATGCCGGAAGACCGTATTGTGATCGTCCGGGTATTCAAAGGAAACATCCTCAAAGGAAATAGTTCCCTCCGGTACGCCCATTTCCTTCGCCCCGGGCTCATCAAAGATCTCCACGTCCGCGTCCATGATCTGCAGGAAACGCTCAATGCCGGTGAGCCCTCTCTGGAACTGCTCGGCAAATTCGATGATCCTGCGGATAGTGGCGATCAGCGTGGACACATACATCACATAGGCCACCAGGTCCCCGGCGGTGATCAATCCCTTTATGAGGAAAATGCCGCCCATCAGGATCACGGTCAGGTTCATCAGCCCGTCAAAGGCGCGGGTCGAGGTCTGGAAGGCCGCCATATATTTGTAGGTTTCCTTTTTAATATCATAAAAACGCAGGTTGCCCTTTTCAAACTTGTCAATCTCCACGGGCTCATTGGTAAAGGCCTTGACCACCTTCTGCCCCAGCAGGCTGTCCTCGATAGACGCATTCAGCTCCCCGATCTGGACCCGCTGCCTGGCAAAGGCCCTTCTGCTCCTTCGGTTCAGCTTAATGCACACATAGGCCATCACCGGGACGATCAGGAAAATGGCCAGGGTCAGGGGAAGGTTGACGGAGGCCAGGATCAGGAAGGAGATCACTGCCTTCACCGCCGCGATGAAAAATTCCTCCGGACAGTGGTGGGAAAATTCCGTTACGTCAAACAGGTCGTTGGTGATCCGCCCCATGATCTGCCCCACCTTGGTATTGTTGTAATAGGTGTTGGAGAGCTTCTGCAGGTGGGCGTAGGCATCTCTGCGCATATCCGTCTCGATGGCGGCGCCCATGACATGCCCCATATCCGCCATATAGTAGTTGGCCATACAGTCGATGACACGCAGCACCAGGTACAGCAGCGCCATCTTCCCGATCACCTCCACAGTGAGCCCTGCCAGATCCTGCATACCGGTATTGGTGATAAACCGGATGATCATGGGGAGCACCAGCTCGCAGAGCGTGGTAAGGGAGGCGCAGAACAGGTCCGTGGCAAGCACGCCCTTATGCTTTCTGTAATAGGGGAAGAACCGCTTCATCAGTTCTCCGGTGGTATATTCTTTATTCTCTGTTGGCATTATTTCCTCCGATCGTACAGTTAGAATGTATTTCATGTCTGCATGAATCAGTTTATACGATATGACTCCGGAAAGCAATAGAAAAACGTTTCGTTTTTAAAAGTTGATTGACTTTTTGATGGTTATATGAAATAATGAAATCACATTAAAAGGTAAAACGTTTCGTGAAAAAAGAAAAAAGGAGAACAAAAAGATGAAAGACACAAAGCAGCAATGGTTTAAGGATGCCAAATTCGGTCTGTTCATCCACTGGGGGCTGTATGCGCTTCTGGCTGGCGAGTATAATGGAAGGAAGACCGACCGTATTGCAGAGTGGATCATGAATGACCTGGATATCCCTGTGGAAGAGTATGAAAAATTAGCTTCCCAATTTAACCCGGTTGAATTTGACGCGGAGATGATCGTCCGCAAGGCCAAAGAATGGGGCATGAAGTATATCGTCTTTACTTCAAAGCATCATGAAGGTTTTGCGATGTGGGATTCCAAGTGCAGCGATTATAACGTGGTAAAAGCGACCCCCTACGGCAGGGACATCGTGAGACAGTTCAGGGAAGCCTGCGACAAGTATGACATGAAGCTGGGATTCTATTATTCCCAGGCGCAGGACTGGCACGATCCGGACGGGTACATCCACAGAAAGGACAATTCCAAGAAGAATTACCGCGCATACCTGGAACGGAAATGCTTCCCGCAGCTTCGGGAACTTCTGACCGAGTATGGGGACGTCGCCCTGATCTGGTTCGATACCCCCATGGGGACAACAAAGGAAGAAAGCCAGGAGATGGTGGATCTGGTAAAGAGCCTCCAGCCGAACTGCATTGTCAGCGGGCGGATCGGAAATGAGCTGGGCGAATATATGACCACCGGAGACAATTTTATCCCCCGTCTTCCGTATGAAGGTGACTGGGAGGTTCCGGCGACGCTGAATGACACTTGGGGCTTCAACAAGGACGACCACAACTGGAAGGATCCGGAAGAGATCATCCGCCTTCTGGTCAAGATCAACAGCCGGGGAGGAAATTACCTGCTTAATATCGGGCCGGAGGCTTCCGGACATGTGCCGGATGAAAGCATCCGCATCCTGGACGAGGTTGGGAAATATGTGAATGAAAATGAAGAAGCCATTTTCAGGACAAAGCGGGTAGGGATCTATGCTTATGAACTGGACTGGGGCATGCTGACCAGAAAAGACCATAAGCTTTATGTTCATGTATTCAAGCCGAGAAAAAGGGTGGAGCTCATCAACATTGCAAATAAGATCACGGGGGCTTACCTGGTAGCAGACAAGCGTAAGCTGGAATTTAAGACATCGATGACCTGCGAGGGCAACAGCGCCATTGATGTAGAGCTTCCGGAAGACTATTTTGACAGGAAATATTTCAGCGTCTGTCTGGAAATGGAAGAGGAAGAGCCGATTTTTGAACCAATCATAGGATAAAATAGGAGATACAAAGGGGGGGCGGAAAGCCCCCCTTTTTTTGTATACCATCGTATGCAGAAAAGCTGCCGGCGGCAGGTCTTCTGTATCTACTTCACATCCAGCGTCAGGTCTCTGACGGACTGCCTTTCATAAAAGCATACGTCTACACATCGGATCAGCGGAAAATCAGAATAATCTCCCTGCATTCTCCTGTACAGGATGCGCGAAGCAGTTTCTCCGATCAAAGACAGATTCTGCGCCAGGGAGGTGATGGGCGGATACATACTGCGGAACAGAGGATCATCGTCAAAGGTGACTACAGAGACATCTCCGGGGATGGAGCAGCCGGAGGTACTGGCCTCCATCAGGCCTCCAAGGGCGCTTAAATAATTGGTGAAAAAGATCGCGGTGGGAGATTCTTTGCTTTCCATCAGCTGCCGGAAGTGCCTTTTCCCTTCATTGATGGCATCCTGGTTTGTTGAGAATCGGATGGATTCCGGGTAAGTAATGGAGTGGATCCCTGCTTTTTCATATACATCCCGGAAACCCTGGATTCGTTCGGCCACAGGACTGGAATTATAGGCCGGATCCAGGATATGGACTCTTTGATGCCCTTTTTTCAGCAGATACCGGGCCAGCAGAGCGCCGCCGTTATAGTTGTCCGATACCACACAGTCCACAGGCGGATGGCCTATTGCGACAGGATTCTGGTCCAGAGCTACGACAGGGATATTTTCCGCCTGCAGAAGGCGGTATCGGTCATCCAGCAGATTGGCAAGCAGGATGATCACCCCGTCGATCTTACGGACGATCAGATCCTGCAGGAGCTCGTTTTCGATCTGCGTGTCATGGGAATAGGAGCAGGTAATGACCGTATAATTATAGTTTACAAAAAACTGCGATACGGCGCTGATGATCGTTCCCCAGAAATAATTGCCCAGGTCGGAAACAAGGATGGCGACGGTCATGGTACGCTTGGAACGCAGCAGCTGGGCGGTGCGGTTCGGCCTGTAATTCAGGTGTGCGATGGCCTCTTCAATGCGGAGGCGGTTCTTTTCCTGGATTTTTTTGTTGTTAAGATATTTGGAAATGGTAGCCAGGGAAAGGCCGGTCTCTCTGGCGATATCTTTGATCGTGACTTTCATGTGCTCCTCCGTTCTGCCATGCCGGACCAGGACTGTATGATTTCCGCAAAGCTTCTGAGTGATGAAGGCATTATACGGAACGTCGGATAAATCTGCCGCTTGGCTGGCGCGATACTCACGGCAGAGTTCATCGGCTGTGAGTATAAATATACAATTATTTTATCATGAGAAGAAGAAATGCTCAACAGCAAACAAAAGTGAAACGATTTTTGTTATTTTTAGACAAAAACGTTTACTGTATCTTGTGCAATCATACTAAAATCAAGTAAAATGCACAACTTTATTGACATTTTTTTGTGAGAAGGTTATAATAAACCTACAAAACGAAACGTTTTACTTCTGCAGATGTAAACTATTATGCACTAATCAACTAAAAATCTAAAGAAAAATGGAGGGATTTATTTTGAAAAAGAAATTAGTGGGGCTTCTTTTGACGGCAGCGATGCTTGTAACGGCACTGGCAGGATGCGGCAACGGCGATTCTTCATCTTCTGACAATGGGGACGGTGCAGATTCAGGTGCAGGAGATACGGCGGCGGAGTCTGACGCAGACGCCGGAGCAGGGGCAGATTATGATGTGGAGAACAGGGAGTATAAGGATGTGAACATCACGATCCATACCAGATGGGATGTGGGAGATGTTTCCGGCCCTCTGTACCAGGCGATCGTAGAAGGCTTCATGGAGAAATATCCGGGGATCACAGTAGAGCAGATCAATATCCCGACAGAGTCTGAGTGGCTGAATTCAGAATCCGTGCTGATGTCCGATCCATCCTCCATGCCGAATGTGCTCGTAGAATACGGCGGCTCCAGAACCGCGGAATATGTGAAGTCCAACCTGATCGTGAAGATGGATCCGTATTATGAGCAGTATCCGGAGTGGGGGGAGAGCTTCAACTCCCTGGGCGAAAGTCTGACAGACTACAGTTCTTATGGGATGGAAGGAAGTTATGGCGTACCGTTTACAGCATACCAGGTGATGCTGTTCTATAACGAGGACATCCTGAGTGAAAATGATATCGATCCCCAGAGCCTTGAGAGCTGGGATGACCTGATGGCGGCATGCGAGAAGCTGAAAGCAAACGGAGTACAGCCGTTTGACATGGGCGAAAAGGATGACTACCGTTTCGGACATCTGCATTCCGCACTGAATTATAAAACATTTGGCTGTGACATGGCAGAGAAGCTTGGAAGCCGTGAAGTTGCTTACGACGGCGACGAACAGAAAGAGATCTATCAGATGATCATTGATGCCAGCGACAAAGGATATCTTGGAACCAACCTGCTGGGCAATGACGACGGACAGGAGAGAGCGCTTTTCAACACCGGAAAGGCAGCATTCCTGTTTATGGGAACCTGGTTCTGCGCAGAGGATCATACGGGACTGGAGCTTTTTGAAAATGAAAAGATCCATGCGCTCCGTATGCCTTATGTAAATGAAGAATTTAAGCTGCACGACATGGGCGGCGGAAATGAAGCTTACTATGTAGTAGATACAGGCGATGCGGATGAAGTGGCAGCTTCCGTATTATTCCTGAAGTATATGACCAGCGAGGACGTGGTGAAGGAATTCGTAAAGGGATATCCGACTCCGGTTTGTGTTAATGTGGAATCAGAGGGAGGCAATTACCTGAGTCAGGAAGCTTCTGCGATCATAGCAGAGACAGCGGATGTCCGCGGCGATATCGAGAACTACGACAGTGCGACACATATGATCAATACAGTCCGCCAGGCACTCCAGGGGATCGCGATGGGCGACGACGCGGAGAAGGTCGGCAAGACCGTTGTGGATACGATCGCTCAGTATGAGTAAGAGCGGATCCTCAGAAACAGTTTTTGCAGATCAGGCGCTGTGCCCTCTAAGGCGCAGCGGCCGCGGGGATAAAATATAAAACAGCTTCTTAGATACGTGGGCATTGTAAGAGGAAAGTGCTTTACAATGTCCACGTACTGAGTTTTGGAGGTGGACTGTATGTTTTTTAAATCAAGTAAATATCGAAAAGCATATTTAAAATCCATGCTTTTCGTCCTGCCCGGCGTTGCGATCACCGTAATCTTTGTGATCTACCCGGTGATCAATACATTCTGGTTATCCCTGAATGATTGGAACGGCGTCGCGACAGCTCCGGTGACATGGGTAGGGCTTGACAACTACATCAAAGTATTTACAAGTGAGAAGTTCTGGAACAGTATGCTGAACGCGCTCTATTTCATGATCGGAGGATTTGTGGTCCTGATGCCGATCGCGTTCGGAATGGCGCTCCTGGTTACGTCAAAGATCAAATTTACAAAATTTTTTAAAGCATCCTATCTGATGCCCGTCATGCTGGGAACAACAGCCGTAGGTCTGATGTGGACCTTCATGCTGAACTCTGATTTCGGTATTTTTGCCCAGTTCTTACGGGCGATCGGGCTGGAAAACCTTGTGATCAACTGGCTGGCTACGCCGACGGTCAATATCTGGTGCGTGGTCCTGGTCAATGAGTGGATGTACGCCGGCTACAACATGCTGATCTTTGCCGCAGGTATTGTCGCCATACCGGAGGATGTGCATGACGCGGCGCTGCTGGACGGCTGTACCGGACTGAAAAAGATCATTTACATTATCGTGCCTCTCTGTAAAAATATGTTCATGGTATTCTCCGTGCTCTGTGTGACCGGATGCCTGAAGGCATTTGATATCGTATGGGCAATGACAAACGGAGGCCCGATGGATTCCAGTGCGACTCCTGCGGTGCTCCTTTACACACAGGGCTTTCAGTACAAGCTGATGGGCCGGAGCAGTGCCATCGGGATCATCCTTCTGGTGCTGGGCCTGGTGTTATCTGTTTTCCTGAACAATGTGATTTTCAAACAGGACAAAGATCTGTAAGCAGACGCTGCAGAGAAAGGAGACATGCATGAAGAATAAGAAAGGCATGAATAAACTGGGGGCAGGCATTCTGTATCTGGTGGCGATCTTTTTGGCCGCGGCTACATTCCTCCCGCTGATCATTACGTTACTTTCTTCATTTAAAACAAATGAAGATCTGCTTTTAGGGATGTTTTCCCTGCCGGAGACCTGGAAATTCAGCAACTATCCCGATGCGATCCGGACGGCGGATGCGATCCGCTCCATAGGAAATTCTCTTTTTGTCGCGATCGCGACGCTGATATTAACGGTCGTGGTCGCGCTTCCCGCAGCCTATGTACTGGCAAGAAAACCATATACATATCTGAAGGGCATTTATTTTCTTTTTATGGCAGGAGTGATGGTTCCGGTCCATACGACACTGGTATCCATATCCAAGATATCAAGTACGCTGGGGGCAAGGAACAGCTATGCATTTCTGATCATTATTTATGTTGCGTTTAATTTATCACAGGCGATCTTCCTGTTTACCGGTTATATCAGAGGCCTGTCCAGAGAACTGGATGAGGCGGCCAAGATTGACGGCTGCGGAGACTTAAGGCTTCTGGTGAGCATCCTGGTGCCGATCTGCAAGCCGATCCTTGCAACGGAAGCAATCCTGGTATTTATCTATGGATACAGCGAGCTGATCTTCTCTTTGATCCTGATATCCGACAGCACCAAATATACGGTATCCAGAGCAATGCTTAATTTTACGAGTAACTTTACGACAAGCTACGGTCCGCAGTTTGCTTTTGTGATCATGTCCATGATCCCGATGCTGATCATCTACCTTGTACTTCATGAAAAGGTAGAATCAGGCATTCTTGCAGGTGCGGTCAAGGGGTGATTTCCACACAGATTCGACAGGGAGGTTAAGATGAATAAAAAAGAATATTTACAGCATATTGAAGACGTGATCGCACAGGGATCGTATACAGATACCTGGGAGTCGCTCTGCGAGCATCCGGTGCCGAAATGGTATCAAAAAGGAAAGTTCGGGATCTTCATCCACTGGGGCGTATACAGCGTGCCGGCATTTGGAAATGAATGGTATCCGAGAAATATGTATATCAAAGGTTCCAAAGAGAATCTCCATCATGTGGAGACTTACGGCTCTCTGGATCAATTCGGATATAAAGATTTTATCCCTATGTTTCAGGCGGAAAAATTTGATCCGAAGGAATGGACGGAGCTTTTTGAGGAAGCAGGAGCAAAGTTTGTAGTTCCGGTTGCGGAGCACCATGACGGCTTCCAGATGTATGACAGCGAGTATTCCGAGTGGAATGCGGCGAAGATGGGACCGAAACGAAATATACTGGAAGAACTAAAAACGGAAGCAGAGAAAGCCGGCATCGTGTTCGGAGCGTCTTCCCACCGCGCGGAGCATTACTGGTTCTTCAACGGAGGCAGGCAGATCCCGGAATCCGATGTGAACCAGGGGGAGGCTGACGGCCTGTATGGTCCGGCTATGGGGATTACCCGTGACATGAACAGCATTTATGATAATCCGCCTTCGGAAGAATTTATGCAGGACTGGCTTGTCCGGACTTGTGAGCTGGTTGAGAGATATCAGCCGAAGCTTCTGTTCTTTGACTGGTGGATCCAGCAGTATGCATGGAAGCCCTATCTGCGGAAATTTGCTGCTTTTTACTATAACCTGGCAGAGCAGTGGGGAGCGGAAGCTGCGATCGACGCAAAGTTTGACGCATATGTATTTGGAAGCGCGGTCAATGATCTGGAAAGAGGACAGTTGGATCACATTACGCCGGACTTCTGGCAGGATGATACCTCGGTGGCGAAAAATTCCTGGGGATATACGGTCGGCAATGACTATAAGGATCCTTCGGACATTGTTCTGGATCTGGTGGATGTGGTCAGCAAAAACGGCGCGCTGCTCCTGAACATCGGCCCGAAACCGGACGGCACGATCCCCGACGAGGACGCCCATATTTTGAGAGAAGTGGGAAAATGGCTGAAGGTCAACGGGGAAGCGATCTACGGAACGAAGTACTGGAAGGTATTCGGGGAAGGTCCTACGGATGTTCCGGAAGGACATTTTACAGATACATACAGTAAGGACTACACTTCCGAAGATATCCGTTTTACAAGCAGGGCAGACCACATTTATGCGATCGTCATGCACTGGCCCGAGGACGGGGAGATATCC
The DNA here is from genome assembly GCA_910575475.1 of Lachnospiraceae bacterium. Lineage (GTDB taxonomy): Bacteria > Bacillota > Clostridia > Lachnospirales > Lachnospiraceae > Schaedlerella. The sequence goes on from CAJTGD010000004.1 coordinate 111,704, forward strand.
ATCCGGTCTCTTGGCAATGACTATCGATATTTAAAATCAACGATCCGGGATATCCAGATACTTGGAACGGACCACCATCCGGATTTTCACAGAAATGAAACGCTGGAGATTTCCTGCGGGATCAAGCTGGATCCGGGACGCATGCCGGTGGTCTTAAAGATTACGATTGACTGATGGAAAGAAAAGAGGTTTGATATGGCAGCGAAACATTATACAGGAACATGGGCTTCTGTTCAGACGCACACGGTACCGAAGTGGTACGATGACGCAAAGTTTGGCATTTTTATCCACTGGGGGATCTACTCTGTTCCCGCTTATGCGCCGCATACGTGGGAGCTGGGAGCCGCGGAAGCGACAGACTGGTTCTGCAACAACCCTTATGCGGAGTGGTATTATAATTCTGTCAATGTAGGACGGGGACCGGGATATGAGCATCATGTGCGGAACTATGGAGCGGATTTCAAGTACGAGGATTTTATCCCCATGTGGAAAGCGGAAAGCTGGGACCCGGGGCAGTGGGCAGAGGTTTTCAAAAAAGCGGGCGCGCAGTATGTGGTCCTGACGACCAAGCATCATGACGGATTCTGCCTTTTCCCAAGCCGGTATACGGAGTTCAACTCTGTGAAAATGGGGCCGGGGAAGGACATCACCGGAGAACTGACAAAGGCTGTCAGAAACGCGGGGCTGCGGATGGGATTGTATTATTCGGGACTGATCGACTGGCAGTATGCCAATGATCCGATCTTTGAGGACGACGACCTCTTCGGAACGGCAAGCCCCACCTATGCGTATGCGGACTATTCCTACAACCAGATGATGGAGCTGATCGATACCTATGAGCCGAGCGTGTTCTGGAATGATATCGGGTGGCCGAAGCAGAGTGAGGAGGCAATGCCTTATCTGTTCGCCCATTATTACAACAAGGTGCCGGAGGGCGTGGTCAATGACCGTTTCAACGGAAGGTATTATGATTTTCTGACAAAGGAATATCAGGCAGGCAAGATGGACAGAAGCCAGAAATGGGAAATGTGCAGAGGAATGGGCTTATCCTTCGGATATAATGAGATCGAAGGGGACGATGAGCTTTTGTCCGTACCGAAGCTGATCCATCTGCTGATCTCTACGGTTGCCAATAATGGAAACCTGCTTCTGAACATCGGCCCCAAAGCAGACGGGACGATCCCGGCAGAGCAGATCAGGAGATTGGAGATCCTGGGAAGCTGGCTTGCGGTGAACGGAGAAGGAATCTATGGAACCCGCTGCAGCGAGAGAGAATCAGAAATACGCGGTGACGGCCTGGAGCTGCACTATACAAGAAAGGATCATGTACTCTATGTATTTGCGGACGGATTGAAGGAAGGAAGCAATACGTTCTGTATTCCGGGCTTTACGGGAAGCTTAAAAGCGATGGATCCGCGGGTACAGATCGAAACAGAGCCTGCGCAGGAAGGACTGTGTGTTACGGTCAGGAATTATCAGGCGGACATGTACGCGGTCGGACTGACATCAGAAGGATGATATAAGGTCAATTAGAAAAAGCTGTCATTTCACAGTAATGTGGAGGGCAGCTTTTTCATACCATCGTATGCAGAAAGGCTGCCAGTGGCAGGCTTTCTGTATTGTGTGATATTGCATTGATTTTCAGCGAAAAAGCAGATATACTGTTATTAGTGGTTGTGGTAAATGTTTTTAAAACTGTCTGAAGGAGGAATCATTATGGCACCTACAAGTGCAGTGATCAGTGATATGCTGAATCATTTAGAGGAAGAAGATTATAGAACTGCAATCAGCTTTATAGAATATTTGGCATCCTCACGTAAGAAAAAAAGGGTTGAGGAAAGTAAAAATACTCTTGCGGAAATTCAAAAAATGTTTGTGGAAGATAAAGGATGGGATTCGGAAGAAAGCATGATTGAGGATATGGCAGCATTTAGAAGGGAACGGATGAATTTATGAAGATAATGCTTGATACAAATGTGCTTATATCAGCTTTGGTATTTGGCAGGAGGGCAGGAAAATTGCTCAATATGTTGTTTGAATCAGAGCATGAACTATATGTTTCCGAGTATATCGATCAGGAGTTTCAGGAGAAGCTAAAAGAAAAATGGCCTGCTAAAGCTGAAAGGGTATATGATCTATACAGGCAGTTAGATATCCGATTTTGTAAAAGTACAGAAGAAAGGCTGGGTGAATTACGGGACAGAAAAGATATCCCAGTGCTGAGTGATGCATTGTATCATGAAATGGATATTATTTTATCCGGGGATAAGGATTTTTTGGAAGCTGATTTAGAAAGGCCGATCGTATATTCTCCATCGATGATGTTGGAATATCTTGAAATGCGCTGAAGCGCAAAAAGAAATGAAGGGGGGGAAGAGCATATGGCTGTGACGATCAAGGATGTGGCGCGGGAGACGAATCTTGCGATCTCTACAATTTCTAAATATATGAACGGCGGAACTGTACGCCATGAGAACCGGGTTCTGATCGAGGCGGCAGTGCAGAAGCTCGGGTATTCCCCGAATCGTTCGGCCAGGGGGCTGAGGACTTCGAAAACCTATATGATCGGGCTGGTAACGGGCCGGGTAAATTCTCCCCATACGGCGGCGATCGTCAGCGGGATCGAAAAGCGATTCCGGGAGCTGGGGTATTCCGTGATCTTTGCAACACACGAGGAAAACGGAGTCCAGATAGAGGACTATTTGGAATATCTGCTGGAACGGGGCGTGGACGGGATCATTTCATCACCCATCGCAGCCGGAGGGGATTGCCTGAAAAGGGCAGTGGAGCAGAATATCCCCGTATTGGTCGTGGAAGAGAACAGCGGAGAGATGCGGACAGACTGCGTGCAGGTGGACTGCTGCGGCGGCGCCTATCAGATCGTGGAGCATCTGATCGAGTCCGGGCATCGGCGGATCGCCATCATCAAGGGACCTGAGAATAAGCTGACAGCCCGGGAGCGTCTGCGGGGGTATTTCCGTGTGCTGGAGGATTACGGGTATCCGGTCAGGCAGGACTATCTGATACCAGGTGATTTTACCTATCAGTCCGGTTACAAAGGGATCATGAAGCTGTGGGAACTGGAGGAAAAGCCTTCGGCAGTATTTGTAAGCAATTACGATATGTGCCTGGGGGCGATGGCGGCGGTGCACAATCTGGATATCCGGGTGCCGGAAGCACTGTCGGTCGTGTCATTTGATGATTTTGAACTGTCCGTCATGGTCCGGCCCAAGCTGACTACGATCCGCCAGCCGCTGGAGGAAATGGCAAATGCCGCCTGTGACCTGCTGTATCGGCGGATCCAGGGCGACTATTCGGATTTTCCGAAAAAGATCCGCTTAAAGACACAGTGCATTTACAGGGATTCTGTGAAAACATACACCAGAGGCGCAGAGGTTGAGATATGAGGGAAAAGAAACGGTCTCTTGGATTATTTTAAAAGTACGGACGAGATGGTCCGTGGGCAATGGATGAAAGAACAGGAAATATGTAAGAGAGAGGACTGTATAATATGCTCCATATACCATACAGCCTTCTTTTGCTATGTGTATTTCATGAGCCTGCTTTTATCTTCTGGAACCCTTAGTTTGGCCGGATGTGCCACCCGATTCCGTTTTTGCCGCGGCTGTCAGGCATGAAAAAAAATCCGCAGCTTTTCCACTGCGCTTTTTTCAATCCGGGATACATATGACCGGGAGATCCCGAGCTGCCGGGCGATTTCTCTCTGGGTATATTCTTCTCCGTTATACAGTCCATACCGCATTTTCAATACCAACTTTTCACGCTGGGAGAGTTCATTTTCTACCTTTTCGTACAGCTTCTGGATATTTTCCTTGAGATAGAGCCGTTCCGGGACATCCTCCTCTTCCGTTTCAATGATATCGTACAGTTTGATCTCGTTCCCTTCCCGGTCCGTGCCGATGGGCTCATACAGGGAGATCTCCTTGCTCGTTTTCTTCCGGGACCGGAGATACATCAGGATCTCATTGTCGATGCATTTGGACGCATATGCCGCCAGCCGGTTCCCTTTTTTCGCGTTAAATGTAGCCACTGCCTTGATCAGCCCGATGGTTCCGATGGAGATCAGATCCTCCTGGTCCTCATCCAGGTATTGGTACTTTTTGATCACATGTGCGACGAGCCGCAGATTCCGCTCGATCAAGATATGCTTTGCCTGAAGGTCTCCTTCCGTATATTTCTGGATGTAGTATTTCTCTTCCGAAGGAGTGAGGGGATTGGGAAATGATTTCAAGACGACACCTCTTGGCACATTTGATATAGTTTATGTGGAAATATGGGATTTTGTGCTTTTCCACTTAAAATTGTTGCGTGCGTTCAAAAAAGAGGTTGACAAGCCGCAGCCAGATAAGGTATGATAACAGACATCAAGCGGTACTTTCTGTACCGGGCAATCCGGCCGTTTCGGTCAAGATTCATTAACTTGTGTTAACTGAAAACTGCAGTCAGCAATGCGGACACTTTTTTCCTGCGGAAAGTACGGTTCTTAGGAACTGTGCAAAAATAACTTGCCTTTTTCCACAGTTCCTTAATTCAGCCTCATTCACAGATGAAAAATTGTGTATTGCAGATACCTGGCCGCAAAATTTTTTCAAAAGAGAAAGGAAGTGTATGAATGAGCTTCAGCACAGTATTGTCTGCATCCATGTTTGGTTTAAAGGTGGAATTTATCCATGTGGAGGCGGATGTGAGCAACGGCCTTCCGGCGTTTCAGATGGTGGGATACCTTTCGTCGGAGGTGAAGGAGGCGGCCGAGCGGGTGCGCACGGCGATCCGCAATTCCGGCCTGGATTTCCCGGCAAAAAAGACGGTCATCAACCTGGCGCCGGCGACCATGAAGAAGCGGGGGGCAGCCTTTGACCTGCCAATTGCAGTCAGTATCCTGCTTTCCTTGGGTAGACTGGACACCGAGGCGGTTCGATCCATGCTGATCCTGGGAGAACTGAGCCTGGACGGCAAGGTGCGGAAGGTGCCCGGCATCCTGCCGATCGTGGCGGAGGCCAGAGCTGCCGGAATCCATGCCTGCATGGTACCCCGTGTCAATGCGGCGGAGGGTGCGCTGGTCGAGGGGATCGACGTGATCGGTGTGGAGAGCCTGGAGGAGGCTTACCGATATCTGAGCGGAAAAGTACAGATCACGCCGGAGCCCTACCCGGAAGTCAAACAGCAGGGGGAGGCGGCACACAGCCTGGACTACGGCGATATCTGCGGCCAGGCGGCGGTGAAGAGGGCCGCGGAGGTGGCGGTGGCAGGAGGACACAACCTGCTCCTGATCGGCCCTCCGGGAAGCGGAAAATCCATGACCGCCCAGCGGATTCCCACCATTTTTCCCGACATGACTCTGGAGGAAAGCATGGAGGTCACGAAGATCTACAGCATCCTGGGAATGCTGGACAGCGAAAGGCCCCTGATCCAGAGCCGCCCCTTCCGCAGCGTCCATCATACCGCCACCAAGACAGCACTTGTGGGAGGAGGAAAAGTACCGGTTCCGGGAGAGATCAGCTTGGCTCATGGGGGAGTGCTGTTTCTGGATGAGCTTCCGGAATTTCAGAAAAATGTGCTGGAAGTACTGCGGCAGCCCCTGGAGGACCATCAGGTACGGATCACCAGAAGCCAGGGCAGCTATCTGTTTCCGGCCAATTTTACTCTGGTGGCGGCTATGAATCCCTGCCCCTGCGGCTGTTATCCGGATATGAACCGGTGCACCTGTACGCCCGGACAGATCCAGCACTATCTGGGGAAGCTCAGCCAGCCCTTCCTGGACCGGATGGACATCTGCGTGGAGGCACCCCGGGTGGAGTATGAATCGCTTCGCACCAAAGGGCAGGAAGAAACCTCCGCCCAGGTCCGGGAGAGGGTCTGCCGAGCCAGGGAGGTGCAGAACCGGCGTTACCGGGGCACAGGCATCCTGACGAATGCCATGCTGGAGGTTCGGGAGACGAATCAGTGGTGCATGCTGGGGAAAGCGGAAGAAACGCTGATGAAGCAGGCGTTTTCCCGTCTCGGGCTGACCGCGCGGACCTATCATAAGATCTTAAAGGTGGCCCGGACCATTGCGGATCTGGACGGAGAAGAACAGATTCGTGAAAAGCATTTAAAAGAAGCGGTGGGATACCGCACGTTTGATAAAAAGTATTGGGGGAGGTAGTAATGGATCAATTTGAATATTGGCTGGCTGCCCTTTCTGTTTCAGACCGGAAAAAAACTTTGCTCCGCTCATACATGAAATCAGCGGAGGAGGTCTATTATATAGAAGAAACAACTTTACGCCGGTTTCAGTTCTTAAATGAAAAGGACTGTAATACAATGATTCAGGCGAAAAAAATGTGGGACTTGCAGGGAGAGTACACAAGCCTCGTAAAAAAGCAGATTCGTCTTGTGACCTGTCTTGACCCGGAATATCCGAAAAAGCTGGCGGATATTCCGGACAAACCTTACGCCCTGTATGTAAAAGGAAGCCTTCCGGATGAACAGCGCTTCAGTGTTGCCATTGTAGGTGCAAGGAACTGCAGCCGATATGGAGAAAAGCATGCCTATGAATTTGCAGAATATTTATCCAGGCATGGAGTCCAGGTCATCAGCGGCCTTGCCAGGGGTATCGACGGGATCAGCCAGCGGGGGGCGCTGGTGGGACAGGGGAATACCTTTGCCGTGCTGGGCAGCGGAGCGGATATCTGCTATCCACGGGAGAACATCGGCCTGTACGGTGATATCCTGGAGCTGGGAGGCGGGATCCTCTCAGAGCTTCCGCCGGGGACGGTTCCGCGGCCGTATCATTTCCCAAAGAGGAACCGGATCATCAGCGGACTCTCCGACCTGGTGCTTGTGATGGAAGCCAGAGAAAAAAGCGGCTCATTGATCACGGCGGATATGGCGCTGGAGCAGGGAAAGGATGTCTATGCTCTGCCGGGACCTGTGGACAGCAGTCTCAGCCGGGGATGCCATCAGCTGATCCGGCAGGGGGCGGGGATTCTGCTATCCCCGGAAATGCTTTTGGAGGAGATGGGGATTTCCGGAGGAAATTTTCAGGAAAAAAATACGGAAGCAAAAAAAATGCTTGAAAGTCTGGAAAATATGGTGTATAGTTCAGTTGTTCTTTATCCCAGGAATATCGGAGAGATCGTGGACGAGTCCGGGCTTACAGCTCAGGAAGTACTGGAAACACTGGTTTCCCTGGAGATCAAAGGATATATCAAAGAAATCTCAAAAAATTATTATGTCAGAGTATAGTCGTATACGGGAAATCTCCGGTGATAGATTTTCTGCACGAGGAGGAAAGGTTTAGATGGCACATTATCTTGTGATCGTGGAGTCGCCTGCAAAGGTGAAGACGATCAAAAAATTTTTAGGCAATAATTATACGGTCGCGGCATCCAACGGACATGTCCGTGACCTTCCGAAAAGCCAGATGGGAATCGATGTGGAGCATGACTATGATCCAAAGTATATTACCATCCGCGGAAAGGGGGATATCCTGGCCAGCCTGCGTAAGGAAGTAAAAAAGGCTGACAAGGTCTATCTGGCAACTGACCCGGACCGCGAGGGAGAAGCCATTTCCTGGCATCTGTCGGCAGCATTGAAGCTGGATGAGAAAAAGATGCGCCGGATCACATTTAACGAGATCACGAAGAATGCAGTCAAATCTGCGCTTAAGGCTCCAAGAGATATCAACATGGATCTGGTGGATGCCCAGCAGGCGCGCCGGATCCTGGACCGTATGGTGGGCTACCGGATCAGCCCTCTCCTCTGGGCAAAGGTGAAGCGGGGACTAAGCGCAGGAAGGGTGCAGTCCGTGGCGCTGCGGATCATTGCGGATCGGGAAGCGGAGATCGACGCGTTTATTCCCAAGGAGTACTGGTCATTGGATGCGATCCTTCGTGTAAAAGGAGAAAAGCGCCCGCTGACGGCAAAGTTCTATGGGAAAGAAAAGCAGAAGATGGAGATCCACTCCAGAGAAGAACTGGATCAGATCCTGAAGGAAGTGGAACAGGAGCAGTATCACATCATTGATATCAAAAAAGGGGAGCGGATCCGGAAGAGCCCTCTGCCCTTTACCACCAGTACTTTGCAGCAGGAAGCGGCAAAGGCGCTGAATTTCGGCACCCAGAAGACCATGCGGATCGCCCAGCAGTTGTATGAAGGAATTGATATCAAGGGAAACGGAACCGTCGGTGTGATTACTTATCTGCGTACCGACTCCACCCGGATCTCGGACGAGGCGGACGCGGCGGCAAGGGAGTACATCGCCCGGACCTACGGGGAAGAGTATGCCGCATCCGGCAGTACGGCAAAGCAGACCGAGAAGAAGATCCAGGATGCCCACGAGGCCATCCGCCCGTCGGATATCACCCGGACTCCGGCAGCCCTGAAGGATTCCCTGTCTCGGGATCAGTTCCGGCTGTACCAGCTGATCTGGAAGCGTTTTACCGCAAGCCGGATGCAGCCGGCAAGGTTCGAGACCACTTCGGTCCGGATCGGGGCAGGAAAGTATGTCTTTACCATCTCCGCGTCCAGGGTGGCATTTGAAGGATTCCGCTCCGTATATATGGAAGCGGACGAGGAAAAGGAAGAAAGCAACGTGCTGGTAGGAGGCCTGCAGAAAGATTCCGAGCTCACCACGCAAGACTTTGAGACAAAGCAGCACTTTACCCAGCCTCCGGCGCATTATACAGAGGCGACGCTGGTGAAGGCGCTGGAGGAGCAGGGGATCGGACGGCCAAGTACCTATGCGCCCACCATCAGCACGATCCTGGGAAGGAGGTACATCACCAAGGAAGGAAAGAACCTCTATCTGACGGAGATCGGGGAGGTGGTCAACAACATCATGAAGCAGTCCTTCCCGAGTATTGTGGATATCCATTTTACGGCCAATATGGAAGGGCTTCTGGATATGGTGGAGGAGGGCAGGGTGCCCTGGAAGGAGGTCATCCGCAACTTCTATCCGGATCTGGACGAAGCGGTCCAGGTGGCGGAGAAGGAACAGGAAAGCGTGACCATAGAAGATGAAGTGACGGATGTGGTCTGCGAGGAATGCGGCCGCAATATGGTGATTAAGTACGGCCCCCACGGCAGGTTCCTTGCCTGCCCGGGCTTCCCAGACTGCCGCAATACGAAGCCTTATCTCGAAAAGATCGGGGTTCCCTGTCCGGTCTGTGGAAAGGAGATTGTCATCCGCAAGACGAAAAAGGGAAGAAAGTATTATGGCTGTGAGGATAATCCGGAATGCGATTTCATGTCCTGGCAGAAGCCTTCCGCGGAAAAATGCCCGGAATGCGGCGGATATATGGTAGAAAAAGGCAATAAGCTGGTCTGCGCGGACGAAAAGTGCGGCTATGTAAGAAATAAAAAACAGGAAAATTAAAATAGTTGTAATTATTCGGTAGTTTCCTGTAAAATATATTCACATTTTAATTGATATTTTGAAAATTGTATGATAACATGGTTTTATCTGGTAAATGTAATGAGTTGTGTATACAATTGGCCGTTGCAAAATGGATTTTTGTTTTAAGTGGTCTTTGATAAAAGGTGGAGGAAGCTGATGAGTGTACAATTATTAGATAAAACAAGAAAAATCAATAAACTGCTTCATAATAATAATTCCAGCAAGGTGGTATTTAATGATATCTGTGCAGTCATGACGGATATCCTGGAGTCGAATGTCCTGGTAGTCAGTAAAAAAGGCAAGATCCTGGGAGTCAGCAGATCCGCCAGCATCAAGGGGATTGAAGAACTGATCGCGGAGTCTGTGGGAGCGCATATTGACGAGATGCTCAATGAACGGCTCCTCAGCATTTTGTCCACGAAGGAGAATGTCAACCTGGAGACGCTTGGCTTTTCTCCGGAGGCCGTAAAAGGCTATCAGGCCATTATCACGCCGATCGACATTGCAGGGGAACGGCTGGGGACATTATTTGTATATAAGCAGGATGCGCTCTATGAGATCGACGATATTATCTTAAGCGAATATGGGACGGCCGTTGTCGGACTCGAGATGCTTCGTTCCGTAAATGAGGAAAGCGCAGAGGAATCCAGGAAGGAGCACATCGTTCAGTCCGCCATCGGTACACTGTCCTTTTCAGAACTGGAGGCGATCCTTCATATTTTTGAGGAATTGGGGGATACGGAGGGAATCCTGGTGGCAAGCAAGATCGCGGACAGAGTGGGGATCACACGTTCTGTCATCGTCAATGCATTGAGAAAGTTTGAAAGCGCCGGGGTGATCGAATCCCGCTCTTCGGGAATGAAGGGAACGTACATAAAGGTTCTGAATGAATATGTATTTACAGAACTGGAAAAGATCAAGAAAGAAAGAGTATGAGAGGAAGAAGGGATGTCAGGATTCTGATATCCTTTTTTTCGGAAGACCGCAAAGTAATAGTATCATATAAAAAATGGTGCGGCAGGCATACGGTCAGTCTGCAGATCAGCTGCAAATAATTAGGAGGAAGATGGAATGTTTGAGGGAAATTCAGTAGATTTACGGATGGCAAAGACCATATCCGCGGACGTGGTATTGGATGATACGACGCACAAGTGCAAAGTTTACAGGTATGACATGGAGGAAGATTACATATACTTAGAGTTGACGGAGGAAGACCTGACGGTGATCTCCCTGGATGCCAAATATCAGTGCTACATTTCCACCAAAAAGGAGCTTCTGTACTGCACCGGAGTGGTAAAAGAACGCTTCCGGTCAGAGGACGGGAACATGATCACATTCCGGATCGAGAACGGATTTTACAGTGTGTCGGAAAAAAGGTTTATAAACTAATTATAAAAATTTGGAAACATTGTTGACAAATCGTCGGCGTAGTGCTATTTTATATTCATGGGTTAGCACTCAAACGAAATGAGTGCTAACAAAGAAAATGTTTGAAGGAGGAATTACAATGAAGTTAGTACCATTAGGTGACAAAATTGTATTAAAACAGTTAGAAGCAGAAGAAACAACAAAGTCCGGTATCGTTCTTCCGGGACAGGCGAAGGAGAAGCCGCAGGAGGCCGAAGTCATCGCAGTCGGACCCGGCGGAGTCATAGATGGAAAAGAAGTGACCATGCAGGTGAAGGAGGGAGACAGAGTCATCTACTCCAAGTATGCGGGAACAGACGTGGAGCTGGACGGAGACAAGTTTATTATCGTGAAGCAGAATGATATTCTGGCGATCGTGGAAGCATAGGAATCAGCAGCTTTTCATAACAGAGATGCAGCTTAAAAATGATAGATGATGATTATGAGGTGAATGAAAAATGGCAAAGGAAATTAAATTTGGCGCAGAAGCCAGAGCAGCATTGGAAAAAGGTGTGAACCAGCTTGCGGATACCGTAAGCGTGACATTGGGACCAAAGGGAAGGAACGTAGTACTGGATAAGTCCTTCGGCGCTCCGCTGATTACAAACGACGGCGTGACCATCGCAAAAGAGATCGAACTGGAAGACGGATTTGAGAACATGGGAGCACAGCTCATCCGGGAAGTTGCTTCCAAGACCAACGACGTAGCCGGCGACGGAACTACAACAGCAACCGTACTTGCACAGGCTATGGTCAACGAAGGAATGAAGAATCTGGCAGCAGGCGCGAACCCAATCGTGCTCCGCAAGGGTATGAAGAAAGCTACAGACAAAGCTGTGGAAGCAATCGCGGAGATGAGCAGCAAGGTAACCGGAAAAGAGCAGATTGCGAGAGTTGCCGCAGTTTCCTCAGGAGACGAGGCAGTGGGAGAGATGGTAGCAGACGCAATGGAGAAGGTTTCCAACGACGGCGTGATCACCATCGAAGAATCCAAGACCATGCTGACAGAGCTGGATCTGGTAGAAGGTATGCAGTTTGACAGAGGCTACATCTCAGCATATATGGCAACGGATATGGAGAAGATGGAAGCGGTTCTGGAAGATCCGTACATTCTGATCACAGATAAGAAGATCTCCAATATCCAGGATATCCTTCCGCTTCTGGAGCAGGTGGTACAGTCCGGCGCAAGGCTTCTGATCATCGCAGAGGACATCGAAGGAGAGGCGCTGACCACTCTGATCGTGAACAAGCTGCGCGGAACCTTCAATGTAGTGGCAGTCAAGGCTCCGGGATACGGCGACAGAAGAAAAGAGATGCTGCAGGATATCGCGATCCTGACAGGCGGACAGGTCATTTCCGAAGAGCTTGGCCTGGATTTGAAGGATACCACCATGGATCAGCTTGGCCGTGCGAAGTCTGTCAAGGTACAGAAGGAAAACACCGTGATCGTAGACGGCTCCGGTGACAAGCAGGCGATCGCTGACAGAGTAGCTCAGATCAAGAAGGGCATCGAAGAGACCACTTCTGATTTTGATAAAGAGAAGCTGCAGGAGAGACTTGCGAAGCTGGCAGGCGGCGTAGCAGTGATCCGCGTAGGCGCTGCGACCGAGACCGAGATGAAGGAAGCGAAGCTTCGGATGGAAGATGCTCTGAACGCAACAAGAGCAGCCGTAGAAGAGGGGATCATCGCAGGCGGCGGTTCCGCATATATCCATGCTGCAAAGCAGGTTGAGAAGCTGGCGGAGGAGATGGACGGAGACGAGAAGACCGGAGCGAAGATCATCCTGAAGGCCCTGGAATCCCCGCTGTTCCATATCGTAAGCAACGCAGGACTGGAAGGCTCTGTGGTTGTAAATAAAGTAAGAGAGTCCGAGGTTGGCGTAGGCTTTGACGCATACAAGGAAGAGTATGTGGATATGGTAAAAGAAGGAATCCTGGATCCGGCGAAGGTGACAAGAAGCGCATTGCAGAACGCGACAAGCGTTGCTTCCACCCTGCTGACAACAGAATCTGTTGTAGCGACCATCAAGGAAGACACCCCGGCAATGCCGGCAGGCGGCGCAGGCGGAATGGGCATGATGTAATCATCTGCCGGGATTGGTCCTCCATTCCCGAATCCGTATTCTGGAACAGGAAGCTGTTCTGAAGAGATAAGAAACGAGTTCCGTATCTGACTGGAAAGAAACACAGTCAGATGTGGAACTCTTTTTATGCAATCACATATTTAGGAGAAGTTTCCGATTGAAATTTGAAAAGCACTTGACAACCTACCAGAATTTTTGTACCATATCAGATAAAATACCTCTGATCCGACCTCCAAAAATCTGCATTCATTGCGGAGATATTCTGGCAGGCGGATCTACATAGGAGTTGTTTCTGACTGTACAGTTAGAATTGTTTCAATAGTAACGGGATTGCCCCAACACAAAAGGAGAGGAAGGTAAAGTCATGGGCAGAATTATTGGAGAAGGTATTACATTTGATGATGTGCTGTTGGTGCCGGCATATTCGGAAGTGATTCCGAACCAGGTAAACTTGTCTACGAATCTGACAAAGAACATTAAGCTGAATATTCCGATGATGAGTGCAGGGATGGATACGGTAACCGAGTACCGGATGGCCATCGCGATGGCACGTCAGGGCGGAATCGGTATCATCCACAAGAACATGTCTATAGAGCAGCAGGCAGAGGAAGTGGATAAGGTAAAAAGGTCTGAAAACGGGGTCATTACGGATCCGTTTTATCTTTCACCGGAGCATACATTGAAGGATGCCAACGATCTGATGGCAAAGTTCCGTATATCCGGCGTCCCGGTAACTGAGGGCAGGAAGCTTGTCGGGATCATTACAAACCGTGATTTAAAATTCGAAACAGATTTCTCCAAGAAAATCAAAGAAAGCATGACCTCCGAGGGCCTGATCACAGCCCGCGAAGGGATCACACTGGACGAGGCAAAGCAGATCCTTGCAAAAGCAAGAAAGGAAAAGCTCCCGATCGTGGATGAATACGGCAACCTGAAAGGGCTGATCACCATCAAGGACATTGAGAAGCAGATCAAGTATCCGTCTTCCGCAAAGGATGCTCAGGGGCGTCTGCTCTGCGGAGCGGCCATCGGAATTACAGCCAATTGTCTGGACCGTGTGGAGGCGCTTGTGGATGCCAAGGTGGATGTGATCGTCATGGATTCCGCTCACGGGCATTCCGCCAATGTGCTGCAGGCAGTCCGCATGGTCAAGGAAAAGTTTCCGGAGCTGCAGGTCATCGCCGGAAATGTGGCAACGGCCGACGCGACAAGGGCGCTGATCGAGGCCGGAGTCGATGCGGTGAAGGTGGGGATCGGACCTGGTTCGATCTGTACCACCCGCGTAGTTGCGGGAATCGGTGTTCCCCAGATTACGGCCGTGATGGACTGCTACGGCGCGGCAAGAGAATACGGGATCCCGATCATTGCGGACGGCGGCATCAAGTATTCCGGAGATATGACGAAAGCGATCGCGGCAGGTGCCAATGTATGCATGATGGGAAGCATTTTCGCGGGATGCGATGAAAGCCCGGGAACATTTGAACTGTATCAGGGAAGAAAGTATAAGGTATACCGCGGGATGGGTTCCATTGCGGCGATGGAGAACGGCAGCAAGGACCGCTATTTCCAGGAGAACGCGAAGAAGCTGGTTCCGGAAGGCGTGGAAGGACGCGTGGCATATAAGGGAACCGTGGAGGATACGGTATTCCAGCTTATGGGTGGCCTGCGGTCCGGTATGGGGTACTGCGGCACGGCAACCATTGAGGAGCTGAAGCAGAACGGCCAGTTCGTGAAGATTTCCGCTGCTTCGCTGAAGGAAAGCCATCCTCACGATATCCATATTACGAAGGAAGCGCCGAACTACAGCGTGGACGAATAAAAACCTGCATAAGGAGTTGCAGAAAAATAGCAGCAGCCGCGCTTCGGCGCAGGCGCACGGGAAAAATGTACGGAGCAGATAAAGATGGAACAGGAGAGCACGGAACAAAGAGGAACCGGGCAGAGCGGCATGGACCTGGGCAGTACGGATCTGAAAAACGCGGGGCCAGGCGGCACGGTACAGAAGAGCACGGGGAAGGCTGCGAAGCATAAAGGAAAACGGAAGAAAAAAAGAAGAAAGAAGAAAAGTCCCCGGAAGCTGACAGTCCGCGTCAACCTGGAGCCAAAGAGCTTTCTGTCCGGAATCGCGGCCGGGGTGCTGCTGACGCTGCTGGTGATGTTCCTGCTCACCCGCTGTTCCGCCGAGGAGGTGGAGACCAGCGGGCTGAGCCTGGACGCGTCGGAGCCGGAGATCAGTGTCCAGCTTCTGGATGTGAATGACTATTCCAGGCCGGGAACAGAAGTGGATTCCGTTGCTGGGATCGTGATCCACTATACGGCCAATCCGGGGAGTACGGCGCAGCAGAATCGGGACTATTTCAACAGCCTGCAGGACGGGCACGGAGCCTCTGTGAGCAGCCATTTCATCGTGGGACTGGACGGTGAGATCGTGCAGTGCATTCCGACCCAGGAGGTCGCTTATGCGTCCAATGAGCGCAACCGCGATACTATTTCCATTGAGTGCTGCCATCCTGACGCTACGGGAAAGTTCAACCAGGAGACCTATATTTCCATGGTCCGGCTGACGGCATTTCTGTGTGCAAAATATGACCTGGACGCAGAAGCGGTCATCCGGCATTATGATGTGACGGAAAAGAACTGCCCCAAGTATTTTGTGGAAAATGAAGACGCGTGGAAGCTTTTCAAGGCGGATGTGGATGCCGCTCTGAAAACGAAGATCAAAGAAGAATAAGCAGACAGACGGAAAATGGAGGAAACAGAAGCCTGCGGGAGGCTTCTGGACTTCCGTTCCGTGGGTATGAGGCGGAAAAACAGATCAGAATCAGGAAAAGGGAGAAGAGAAACAAAGATGAACGATTTGGAGATGTACCGGGAACAGCTTGCCATGTGCGATGACAGGATCATCGACGTTCTGGAGGAGCGCAATTCGATTATAGAAAAGATCATGGCCTACAAGCAGGAGTACGGCATGCCCGTCCTGCAGCCTGCACAGGAGGAGAAGCAGGAGCACAGAAGACAGGAAAGGCTGGAAGGCCACTGCTATCAGAATGAGATCGAGAACGTCTTTTCGGAAATTGTCAGGAGCAGCAAACGGATCCAGGCAAGACACCTGTTTGACTATAATATTGTTCTGATCGGCTTTATGGGGGCGGGAAAATCGACGGTTTCCGAGTACCTCAGCACCATGTTCGCCATGGATGTGGTGGAGATGGACCAGGTGATCGCGGAGCGGGAGGGCATGAGCATCCCGGATATCTTCGCGACCTACGGGGAAGAATATTTCCGCAACAGGGAAACCCAGCTCCTGAAAGAGATGCAGCTTCGGAAGCAGGCGGTGATCTCCTGCGGAGGCGGCGCCGCGCTCCGGGAAGAAAATGTGGCGGAGATGAAGAAAAACGGACGCGTGGTGCTTTTGACCGCAAGCCCTCATACGATTTATGAGCGTGTGAAGGACAGTACCGACCGTCCGATCCTGAACGGAAACAACAATGTGGAATTTATTGCGGAGCTGATGGAAAAACGCCGGGAAAAATACGAAAAGGCGGCGGATATCGTGATCTATACGGACGGTAAGAGCGTACTCCAGATCTGCGAGGAGCTGATCGCGAAGCTGTAGCGGCCCTGTCAGCCTGCCGCAGGAGCTTTGGCTGGCCGGGGGTGTAAACAGCAGTATCGGACTCAGGGAAAGGAGACGGGGATATGTTTGATATGTTCTTTCCGGATGAATATGTGGCTTCCACCTATATCATCCCTTTTGAAAAACTATATAAAGAGGGATACCGGGGCGTGATCTTTGATATCGACAATACCCTGGTTCCCCATGGCGCGCCTGCGGACAAGAGGGCAAAGGAGCTGTTTGGCAGGTTGGAATCAATCGGATTTGCCACCTGCCTGATCTCCAACAACCAGGAGCCCAGGGTGAAGATGTTCAATGAAGAGATCGGGACAAGATACATTTTTAACGCGCGCAAGCCGGCCCGGAAGAACTACATCCGCGCCATGGAGATGATGGAAACGGACCGGACAAACACGATCTTCGTGGGGGATCAGTTATTTACCGATGTGTGGGGCGCAAAACGGGCGGGAATCCGCAATATCCTGGTCAAGCCGATGTATCCTAAAGAAGAGATCCAGATTGTCCTCAAGCGTTATCTGGAGCGGATCGTGCTGTATTTTTACAAAAGAAAGCAAAGAATGACCCGCGAAGAATAAAAAAAGGTTGAAAAAAGCTGGAAATTATTATAAAATGATACAAGTGTCAACAGGCTGTGCATTTCATGCCTGCATGAAAAAGCATGACTTTTATAAAATGTAACAGCGAGAATTAAAGGAGGATTATATATGATCGCAGCAGGAGAATTTAAGAATGGCGTGACCGTTGAGATTGACGGAAATATTTACCAGATACTGGAATTTCAGCATGTTAAGCCGGGCAAGGGCGCTGCATTTGTCAGAACCAAGCTGAAAAATATCATCAGCGGCGGTGTAGTAGAGAAGACCTTCCGTCCCACCGAGAAGTTCCCGAAAGCCCATATCGACCGGAAGGAGATGCAGTACCTGTATCAGGATGGAGATTTATATAATTTCATGGACGTTGAGACATATGATCAGATCGCTCTGAATGCCGAGGTGGTAGGAGACGCGCTGAAGTTCGTGAAGGAGAATGAGAATGTGAAGATCTGTTCCCACAAAGGCAACGTATTTTCTGTGGAGCCGCCTCTGTTCGTAGAGCTGGCGATCACAGAGACTGAGCCGGGCTTCAAGGGCGATACCGCGCAGGGCGCGACAAAGCCGGCTACCGTAGAGACCGGGGCGACGGTTATGGTGCCGCTGTTTGTGGAGACCGGGGATGTGCTGAAGATCGACACACGTACCGGGGAGTATCTATCCAGAGTATAACAGGCAGGACAGGCATCCGGGAGTTATGGGTTAAAAGCCTGCAGCGGATATTCAGATCAGAATGGCCGCAGAGCATGTATTTGACTATGAAGCAGGAGATTTCATCAGAACAGGTGGGATGTCCTGCTTTTGATATATCAACGTATGAGATTGATAAAAAGGAAAGGATAGAAGCTATGTTAAAGCTTGGTTCACATGTAGGAATGAGCGGCAGGGAGATGCTGCTCGGATCCGCGAAGGAAGCAGTTTCTTACGGGGCGGATACATTTATGTTTTATACCGGGGCACCGCAGAATACCCGCAGGAAGGAGCTGGATGAGCTGAACATCGGGCCGGCCTGGGAGTATATGAAGGAGCACGGCATTGAGGAGATCATTGTTCATGCCCCATATATCATCAACCTGGGCAATTCCGTAAAGCCGGAGACGTTTCAATTGGGAGTGGAATTTCTGGAAAAGGAGATCCAGAGGACAATCGCCTGCAAAAGCCATCTGCTGATCCTGCATCCGGGGGCCCATGTAGGAGCGGGTGCAGATGCGGGGATCGCCCAGATCGTGAAAGGGCTGAATGAGGTTCTGACCAGGGACGCAGACTGCTGCGTCGCATTGGAGACCATGGCGGGAAAGGGCTCAGAGGTGGGCCGTACGTTCGAAGAGCTGGCCAGAATCTATGACGGTGTGGTATACAATGAAAAGCTGCGGGTCTGCTTCGATACCTGCCATACCAGCGACAGCGGATACGATATCATCCATCATTTTGACGATGTGATCCGGGAATTTGACCAGATCCTTGGAAAGGACCAGATTGCTGTATTCCATATCAACGACAGCAAAAATGTACCCGGCGCCGCAAAGGACAGGCACGCCAATATCGGGTTTGGGGAGATTGGGTTTGACGCGTTGAATGCGATCGTGCATCATCCGGACTTTGAGGAGATCCCGAAGATCCTGGAGACACCCTATGTACCGGATCTGGAAGATAAGAAAAAATCTTATGCGCCTTACAAATATGAGATTGAAATGCTGCGGAAAGGGGAATTTGATCCCGGGCTGGAGGAGAAGATCCGGAACGGGGAGAAGTGATTTTTACGAGACTCATTGTTCCAATAAAAAAACACGTCTGGGCGGGATCGAACCGCCGCACCTGCCTCCGGAGGGCAGTGCTCTATCCACTGAGCTACAGACGTGTATTGCGTTCCGGAAAGGAAGCATCTCTCCGGAACACTTTAATTATGTTATCACATATTTCGGAAAAAGTAAAGAACTAATTTTTCAGATTGGTAAAGGTTTTGGAAAATGAATTGCTTTAAGCCTCATTTATGATACGATATACCCATTGCATGATTTCATGGGTATATTGTATTGCTGCTTTTGCATTTCTTTCTTCCAGAAACAGTTCATTTGGATACCTGATTGTCACTCCATATGGAGTCAGTGTATCTGTATAGTCATAAAATCTGTCTTCTACTTCTACTTTGTTTTTTATCTGATTTAGAAGGAATGATAAGTCATGAAGCTTTGGCATACCGCCTTCAGCGCCATAATATATTATCAATGCTTTCATTCCTTTTTCAGCGGCTTGCTGACAGTGATAACAGATAATTTCAAGAGGCTTTGGACGATATGTTTCTTCCAGGTATCTTACGATTTTTAAATCCATGACTGCAAGATCATATCACTCTTTCGATTCCTGCCTCATATAATAATACCCCCTTTCGATAGACCTCATTTTCTACGGAGGGAAATTTTTTCCGAGCTTCAAATCTGCTTTTTGTTCCTACTACGATATCTACCGGACGTTGCTTTATTTTACGGATGGCCTTGTAAGCCTTTGTAGTCTCTTCCGCAAGATCTGAAATTTCGTCCCGAACAATGATATAAAAATCCAGATCGCTGTTATCCGTATATGTGCCATTTGCATAAGAACCAAATAGATAGATCTGTATTGGAAAAAGTTGGTCTATGAAATGTTTTTTTAATTCTTCAATTTCCTGCATTGGCATCAGCGTCAGCTCCTTTATACTTTTCTATCCATATTATAGCAGGAAATTTGTTGCTTTACACTCAATATTTTTGAAATGAGCAGAACCTTTTTTGATCATTGAACTGAAATAGATCTTTTTAGAAATTGAAAGAATTTTGCATGACCAGCCTTCTGGTCTCTCTTTGGTAGAGGTATGCGTGATTGCTTAAAATCTCTTCTTCGGCTACCTGGGTCTGGTTGATCTCTGTGACCATCGCATCCATCTCCTCCGGCTCCATGCCCTTTGACGCGGGCACAAGCACGACCTCGTGGACGCTGCTGGGGAGTACGTAGTAGTCTTCTCCCAGAATCTGTCCGGCCATATCCAGGACCTCCGGATATACGATGCAGGCTGCGCCGAAGCTGCGGATCGGATTGGAGAGCACGTACATAAAATCATCCGCTTCCGCGGCAGATTCATTCAGCAGATTTTTCCGTCTGCCCGGGACCGTACGCAGGATCTCGTCCACGGCCTGCTGCATGGTAAATAATTCCGCCGGAAGCAGGCGTTTTACATTTCTGCGGGCCAGTGCGAGCAGATCTTCCTCTGTCACATTCCAATACTCCAGGTGGTCGTTATTTACGGTCATGGTAGCGGTTCCCTGACTGTTTACATCCAAAAGAACATAGAATACGATGCTTAGATCCAACAGCTTAATATGGGGGACACTTTCCAGTAAGTCACGGTTTTTTTCCGTATGGATCAGCTTAAATACGATCTTGTCCTGAATGGAGTCATAGTGTTCGATCCCGTTGGTATCCATGGAACGGTCACATTTTACCGTGCGGTAAAAATCCAGGATCTCCTGTACAAGTCTGTCGATCAATTCGCCATCCAGATAGCGCTGATAAAATTCTTCCAGATAGATCGTGGGGGAAATGTTCACTCCCGGGGTCTCTATGAGCAGACCCTTCTTTACTTTTCCGTTATTTTTGATTGCCGTATATTGTGCTGCCTTAGCCCCTCCTTCCAGTTTCTGATTCATTTTCTTTTCGATAGCGCAAACAAACTCCTGATATTTCATGTATTCTCCCTTCTTCTGCGCGTCCACTTGAAATTAAAATGAGAAAGCCGGTACCGAAATCGTACCCAGAAAATTGATTTGAAAAATATTATGTAGGTAGATTATAGCGGACCGGGGAGAAAAAAGCAACCTTTTTTTGAAAAAATATTTACCCGGCAACGAACACTTGCTAGAATCCGGGATAGGTGATAAAATGTCAAAAGAACAAAGAAAACATATGGAGAGTGAAAAAGTGAAAACATTTCTGAAGCTTATTACAATGGAGATGGAAGAGGCATTCCGGGCAGCGGGATACGATGAAGCTTACGCAAAGGTAAGCCTGTCGAACCGGCCGGACTTATGCGAATATCAGTGCAACGGAGCGTTGGCAGCGGCCAAGGCCTACAAAAAAGCACCCATCATGATCGCGAAGGATGTGACGGCGCACCTACAGGAAAGCGCGGTTTTTTCCTATGCGGAAGCGGTGAATCCCGGATTTATCAATCTGAAGGCCGCTCCCGGGTTTACGGCGGAGTTTTTGAATGAGATGGCAGGAGCCGAGAACCTGGGCGTGGAGAAGGAAACGGAGCCGAAGACGGTCATGATCGACTACGGCGGACCCAACGTGGCCAAGCCCCTTCATGTAGGGCATCTGCGTTCCGCGATCATCGGCGAGAGCGTGAAGCGGATCGTCCGTTTTAAGGGCAATCAGGTGATCGGAGACATCCACCTGGGAGACTGGGGATATCAGATGGGGCTGATCATCACGGAGCTGGAAAAACGGAAACCGGAGCTGCCTTATTTTCAGGAGGATTACGAGGGAGAATATCCGGAGGAGGCGCCGTTTACCATCGGGGAGCTGGAGGAGATCTACCCGACAGCCAGCGCTTATGCCAAGGAGAATGAGGAATACCGGGAGAAGGCCCTGCAGGCTACCTTCCTTCTGCAGAGCGGCCGCCGGGGCTACCGGGCGGTCTGGCAGCACATTATGAATGTGTCCGTGGCGGATTTGAAGAAGAATTACAACGTTCTGAATGTGGATTTTGATCTCTGGAAGGGCGAGGCGGATGTGCAGAAGTATATCCCGGATATGGTCCATATGTTAAAGGAAAAGGGATTTGCGCGCTATGACGAGGGCGCTCTGGTAGTGGATGTGGCAGAGGAAGACGACAACAAGGCCGTCCCGCCCTGCATGATCCTGAAGTCGGACGGGGCGGCCCTGTATGATACGACGGATCTGGCGACCCTGATCGAACGGGAGAGCCTTTATCAGCCGGACCAGATCATTTATGTGGTGGACAAGCGGCAGGAGCTGCATTTTGTACAGGTATTCCGCTGCGCGAAGAAGACGGGGATCGTACGCCCGGAGGTGGACCTGAAATACCTGGGCTTCGGCACCATGAACGGGAAGGACGGAAAGCCCTTTAAGACCCGGGAGGGCGGCGTGATGCGCCTGGAAAACCTGCTCCGTGAGATCACGGAAGAGATGAGGAAGAAGATCATGGACAACCGGACCGTGACCGGGGAGGAAGCGGAAGCGACCGCCCGGACGGTGGGCCTTGCGGCTGTGAAGTACGGGGATCTGTCCAACCAGGCATCCAAGGATTATATCTTCGATGTGGACCGTTTTACCTCCTTTGAGGGAAATACAGGGCCTTATATCCTGTATACCATCGTCCGGATCAAGTCCATCCTGAATAAATATCAGGAAAACGGCGGTTCCATGGACGCGCTTCGGATCCGGGAGCCGGGGAGCGACTGTGAGAAGGCGCTGATGCTGGAGACGGCGAAGTTCAACGAAGTCATCGATACCGTCTATGAAGAGATCGCGCCCCACAAGCTTTGTGCTTACATCTATGATGTGGCGAACGCGTTTAACAAATTTTACCATGAGACTCGGATCCTGGCGGAAGAGGACGAGGAAAAGAAGGCGGGCTATCTCGCGCTTCTCAGGCTGACCAAAGAGGTGCTGGAGGTCTGCGTTGACCTTCTGGGATTCGAAGCGCCGGAAAGGATGTAAATATCTGTGGATCAGGCACGCTATTGATCTTGTCTGCCTGGTTTTACGGTTTCAAAGAGAAAGGAAATGACAGAAAAGCTATTTTACGAAGACAGCCATATGCGGACGTTTACGGCGGTTGTGCTGGAATGCGGCCCGGTTGGAGAAGGTGCACCGGAAGCCTCCGCTCAGGCGGCAGATACCCGGGAGAGAGAACGAGATCCGGAAGCGTCCGGCAGGATCGGGGAGATTCCGGAAGAAAAGCGATATCAGATTGTGCTCGACCGGACCGCGTTTTTTCCGGAAGGGGGAGGACAGTACGCAGATACCGGGCAGCTTCAGGCGGATTCGGAAGTTGTCCGGGTGTTGGATGTGCAGGAGCGTGACGGAAAAATTTTCCACATCACGGACCGGCCGGTTCCTGCCGGGAGCACGGTGTCCGGGCAGATCGACTGGGCGGAGCGTTTTATGAAGATGCAGCAGCATACCGGGGAGCATATCGTTTCCGGGCTGGTGCATGCCCACTTTGGATACGACAATGTGGGGTTTCACCTGGGCAGTATAGACTGCACCATGGACTTTAACGGGGAGATCACCCGGGAAGAGCTGCATGAGATCGAGCTTCGGGCAAATGAAGCCGCAGCAGCCAATCTGGATATCCAGGTTTCCTATCCTTCCGGGGAGGAGCTGGCCGGACTGGAATACCGCAGCAAGATCGAGATCGAAGGGTGGGTCCGCATTGTGACGATTCCGGGCTTTGATGTCTGCGCCTGCTGTGCTCCCCATGTGAAAAAAACGGGGGAGATCGGAGTGATCAAGCTGACCCACGTGCAGCGGTACAAGGGCGGAGTCCGTGTCACCATGCTCTGCGGGTCCCGCGCCCTGGCGGATTATGACAGAAAATCCGAGTCTGTCAGGCGGATTTCCGCTTCGCTCTGCGCAAAGGAGGACGAGGTGGCGGAGGCTGTGGAGCATTTGAAGGAGGAATGCGCCCGGTTAAAGGCCAGGCTGGCGGAGCAGCAGAAGGAAATGCTGCGGCTCAAGGCCAGGGAAAGCGACGGAGAGAAAGGGGCGGTGTGCCTGTTTGAGTCCGGGCTGGAGGGAGACGGCCCCAGGCTGCTCATGAATCTGGTGATGGAAAGAGGGCATGAATTATGCGCCGTATTCTGCGGAAATGATGAGGAGGGCTACCGCTATGTGATCGGCAGCGTAAGCCTGGATCTGCGGAAGCTGGTAAAGGAACTGAATGCCGCGTTTTCCGGCAGAGGCGGAGGAAAGCCTGAGATGGTACAGGGTTCCCTGAAAGGAACCGAGTCGGAACTGAGGGCGTGGATGCAGATGCATGGAGCTGTGGAAAAATAACCCATACAGGCTGCGCGGAGCCGAACTGCCTGTGGCGTGCAATCTGCAGTGATGCAGGAGAAAGTGAGGAGAAGAAAAGATGAATAAAGCTCCGGGAAAAAACAGATTTTGGTATCTGTTCGGGCCATTTCTGATCTATTGGGGAGTTGAATTTGTGGGGGCCATGATCGCGTCACTGGTGCTGGTCATCGTCTCGGTGCCCGAGGTGATACAATCTGTGACATGGACAGATTCCATGACTAATGAAGAATTTACGCAGGCGGCGGTCCAGATGCAGACGGCGCTGATGGATATGGTGGCCCGCTACCAGGTGCAGATGCTTGCGGCAGCGGCGCTTTTGACGATTCCTGTGCTGTCGGCGCTGTACCGCAGGGACAGGAAGCAGGAGGCGCTGCAACACCTTCCGGTCAATAAAAAAGCGCCTTTGTCCCAGTACATTTGGACGCTGCTGCTGGGGATTGTTGTGTGTATCGGCGGAAATGTGCTGATCGTCATGACAAACCTGGCATTTGTAAGCGAGAGCTACCAGAATACGTCGGCGGTATTTTACGCTCCGGGTTTTGCGGTGCAGGTGGTCTGCCTGGGACTGATCATGCCTGTTTCCGAGGAGCTTTTGTTCCGCGGGCTGCTGTTCAAACGGTGCCGGGCGCTGATGGGGTTTCTTCCCGCGGCTTTGAGTATCTCCATCCTGTTCGGCTTCAGCCACGGGAACCTGGTGCAGTTTCTCTATGCCATGGGACTGGGAATGCTGCTTGCCTATGTGTGTGAAAAATATGGTTCTCTGAAAGCCCCGATCCTGCTCCATGTGACGGCCAATCTGACTTCTCTTATCATTACGGAGACAGGGCTTCTGGACTGGCTGTGCACTGCTTTTCTGCGGCTGGCGGTTGCCGTGGTATCCTGTGCGTTTTTGGGCGCTGTGATGTTTGTGCTGATCCAGAGGATTGACGAGAAGCCGGAAGGAACGGATCAGACGGGGGACTCCGGGAATACTCCGCTGACCAGAGATATGTTCCGTTGATGGGAGGTATGTTCTGCTGCTCCGGTGGGAGGTTCTTTGGATCACCCAACCGTACAGACGGCAATTTTCAGGTACAATAAAGAGACGCAGTCAAATGTCAGACTGCGTCTTTTTTGACATTAGCATGCTGTGCGCCCAGGAAGCAGAAAGCCGTGCGGATCTGTGAGTTCGCTGTATTTTTTTACCGCAGGGCGTTCCCTGCGTAATCTGGAACGCGAATCTGGAACGTATCAAGGCATACCGGCGGTTCCAGCTCTTCCCGCGCCACATACAGGGACATATCGTCCCGCGTTTTCAGGGTCCATTTTACCAGCGTGATGCGGCGGCTTTTGATCTCAATACAGGTGATACAGCTCGGATGCACGCAGCTTCCGGTATTGAAATAGGGCGAATCCGCGCTTCCTGTCATTGGGCGGTGGGTGTGCCCTGTGATGAGCAGCTTCTGCTCCTGGGAGGCCCATTCGGCAAGCCGCGTTTCTGTCTTATGCTTCTTTGTATAATTGCGGGCCGCACTGGTCGGATCAGATATGCCCACGGCCTCTAACGGCTTCCAGAAGTACCGCACCAGAAAGCCTGAGAGGGGCGCAAGCGTACTGTTCAGGAAATCCGCCTGATGCCCGTGAGTCAGATAGATCTCCTTTTGGGAAATGGTATCGTGCAGGATGAGGCCGGACAGAAAATGGAAATCCGGCAGCAGCAGGGCGGAGCAGTGGCGGCGGCAGTAGCGAAGATCTTTTTTACAGTGATCATGATTTCCATAAAGCATATAAAGCCGTTCCCGGCAGCAAAATTCTTTGAGCAGGCAGAATACGTCATCGTGGATATCTATGATCCGGGCGAGGGAACGATTTTCCCACAGCTCGTCGCCGTCTCCAAGCTCCAGATACGTATATCCTTTTTGAAAATAATGCTGAAGCGCCGCAAGGTACAGGTGCTGATTCTTTAGAAAATTGTCATTGGAATTGCCTACCCCCCGGTGGCAGTCGCTGAACAGGACCAAACGGGAGCCGCAGTCCAGCGGAAGCACGGGGGCATCCCGGAACGCGTTGGAGATCCTCTGATACCATCCCATCAGCGGCGGCTCCGGCGGTCGGAATTATATTTTTTCCAGATCCGCTTTTGTTTTTTAAACTTGCGCGGGCAGATGGTCCTGCGGAACGCGAAGGGCAGATAATAGTACAGGTACAGCAGCCGGTCCGCGGTGGTGGAGAAGGGACAGGTGAATCTGAGGTAAATCCTGCAGAGCAGCCGATCCTTCCACAGCACAAATCTTTGCCGCCATTCGGGGGACAGGAGGGATTCGGGAGATTTCGGGACGGAGAAGATAAAATGCAGGGTGGTTCCGTCCAGTTCGATCTCATCCCATCCGTATCCCAGCTCCGTCAGGCTGGTGAGAAAGGAGCCGCACATATCCATATCCGGGAATGTGATCGTATATTCCGCAGTCATTTCAGAAGGCGGAATGCACCGTCCCACAAGAAATCCGGTGAGCCACCAGTGAATATGCGAAAGGCAGAACAGCTGTCTGCGGCAGTCATGGACCAGCCGGATGCGCATGGGGAGCATTTCGTTTTCCTCCGCTGCCTGGAAGATCGTCTGTCCGCGGAGCACAGGCGGGATGATCGTATCGGCGTGATAGATGCCCATCTCAGCGCCCGCGGTGATCCCGTACTGTCCCTTCCAGAACTGGATCAGCCAGGTTTTTTTCTGATAATTAAAATAAACTGGCTCCGTGTCCAGAACCATATTCATGGACGGCGCCGCCAGATCGTACAGCTTTCCATATCCGAAGTCCTTCTGCCAGGCATCGGTCCTGGTGGAAAAGAAATCCTGCCGGTGATCATAACAGAAGCCGAAGGGCTCGGCAAGTTCATTGAGGAGACGGCATTTTTCGGTCAGGCTCATGCAGCGGATCCGGCAGATGATCTTCCTTTTTCTGCAGTGGTTGAGAATGAGAAAAAGGATCGCGATCAGGATGAAAATAGATAAAAGTTTATACATAGGCTTGATTCCTGGTTGTTTTTAGGTTTGGTATAGTATATGTGGGGGTAAGGGAAGAGGTGTAAGCCGTACAGGGGAGAAGAGAAATTTGTTTTTCGAGCAAAATATTCATAATAGTTATTTTGAAAATGACGATTTTGTGGTAAAATAGGAAAATAAAAATAACGATTTTGCAGGGAATACAAGGAATAAAAATAACGATTTTTGTTAAAATGAAATAGCAAGGAAAGGAGGGACCGCAAAAATGATGTTTAGAAGAAAGATTTATGACAGGCTAAAACAATGGAAGGAAGAGTCTGGCGGACAGACCGCTTTGCTTGTGGAAGGGGCCAGGCGAATCGGAAAGTCTACTGTTGTAGAGGAGTTTGCAAAAAATGAATATGATAGCTATATTTTGATAGACTTTGCGACTGCGTCACAATTTGTAAAGGATTTATTTAAGGACATATCGGATCTGAATTATATTTTTCTTCAGTTGCAGCTACAATATCGGGTTGACCTGCAGGAGCGGAAATCTCTGATCATATTTGACGAGGTACAGTTATGTCCATATGCGAGGCAGGCAATCAAATTTTTGGTAAGGGACCATAGGTATGATTATGTGGAAACCGGGTCGCTGATTTCTATCCGGCAGAATGTAAAGGATATTTTGATTCCCAGTGAAGAACACAAGGTCAGTATGTATCCTATGGATTATGAAGAATTTCTGTGGGCGCTGGGAGATCAGACAACAATCCCGCTTCTGGAGACTGTATTTCATAGCAGGAAACCGGTCGGAGATCAGATGAACCGGAAGCTGATGCGGGATTTCCGCCTGTATATGCTGGTTGGAGGAATGCCTCAGGCCGTGGATGAGTATATCCGGACAAATAATCTGAGAAAAGTAGATGCAGTAAAAAGGGATATTTTAAACTTGTATGAGGACGATTTTTGTAAAATAGATCCTACAGGGAAGATTTCTCTGCTGTTTGACGCAATTCCGGCACAGCTGAATAAAAATGCCTCCAGATATCAGATTTCCGGAGTTCTGGGGCAGCAGAGGGCGGATGACAGTATTCTAAGTCTGATTGCTGAACTGAAGGATTCCAAAACAGTACTTGCCGCATATCATACAAATGATCCAAATGCCGGAATGGCAAACAGAAGAGATCTGGGTAAGTTCAAATTGTTTTTGGCAGACACGGGGCTGTTTACAACACTGGCTTTTAAGGATAAGGACTTTACAGAGAATGTGATCTATGAGAAGCTGCTGAATGACAAACTGACTTCAAATCTGGGATATTTATACGAAAACATTGTGGCGCAAACGCTGGCTGTAAATGGAAATGACCTGTTTTATCATACCTTTTTGAACGAAAAGTCCAGGCACAATTACGAGATTGATTTTCTGCTTGCACGTAAGAATAAGATTTGTCCGATCGAGGTCAAGTCCTCCGGATATAAAACACATGCATCTCTGGATGCATTTACCGTGAAGTTCTCAGATAGGATCCTGGAGAAGTATCTAGTACAGCATTGCGTATATAATGGTGAATAATGTGCCTGATATTTTTGTCAGGACAAGGCGGAGGAAAGAGGCGATGCGGTGGCATCGTTGATTGACGACAACGCAGAACTGGCAGAAATAGCAGGTACAGAATTCACCGTTAATTACGCAATGCTGTACTAGTGTATACGAAGGATTTGAGGAAGGATGGAGATATTGTGTGCATGCCGGTTTATATGGCAATGTTTTTATAGGACGTATTGGACAAAGTCCGCCCATCACGTAGAGATATGTATGGTGGGCGGATGTTTTTGTCTATGATCAAAGAGAATATTTTGGAATAATCTGAGAATAAAAAGATGAAATCCGAATTATCAAATTATCTGATAATTCTCCAAAAATTCTATATTTACAAATCCCACAAAATGTTGTATATTAAGAACTGCAATACAATACTTTAAAACAGCAGAGCAACAGAGCAGCAGAATGTGAGGGCAGCAAAGCATCTCTCCCGCTGTGTTTCCGAACCATAGCCATTATCACAGAGTACGTTTTCCTCCTGCCTCTGAATCTCAATTATGAAAGAAAGGACATCCATCATGAACAATCAATCAGCAGGCCGCCGGGCCGGGCTGTACCATCCTCAGTTTGAGCATGACAACTGCGGAATCGGTGCGGTGGTGAACATCAAGGGCATCAAGAGCCATGACACCGTGGCAAACGCCCTGAAGATCGTAGAAAATCTTGAACATAGAGCTGGCAAGGACGCCGAGGGTAAGACAGGAGACGGAGTTGGAATCTTGTTACAGATTTCACACCGGTTTTTCTCCAAGGTCTGTACACCCCTCGGTTTTTCTTTGCCCGGAGAACGGGATTACGGAGTGGGGATGTTCTTCTTTCCCCAGGACGAACTGAAACGGAACCAGGCGAAAAAGATCTTCGAAGTCATCGTGGCAAAAGAGGGCCTGCGGTTCCTGGGCTGGCGCGAGGTCCCCATCCATCCGGAGGTACTCGGGAAAAAAGCGGTGGAGTGCATGCCCTGTATCATGCAGGCTTTTATCGAGCGTCCCCGCAAGGCAGAGCAGGGCCTGCCCTTTGACCGTCGGCTGTATGTGGCGCGCCGGATCTTTGAGCAGAGCAGCGACAATACCTATGTGGTCTCCCTTTCCAGCCGGACCATTGTCTACAAGGGCATGTTCCTGGTGGGACAATTGCGGCTCTTCTTCGAGGACCTGCAGGATCAGGACTACGAATCCGCCATCGCCATGGTGCATTCCCGGTTCAGCACCAACACCAATCCCAGCTGGGAGCGGGCCCATCCCAACCGGTTCATGGTGCACAACGGGGAGATCAACACCATCCTGGGAAATGCGGACAAGATGCGTGCAAGGGAAGAGACCATGTCCTCCGAATATCTGAAAGGAGAGCTGCACAAGGTCCTTCCGGCCATCAACACCTCCGGCTCCGATTCGGCCATGCTGGACAATGCGCTGGAATTTATGGTGATGAGCGGCATGGAGCTGCCCCTGGCCGTGATGATCTCCATCCCGGAGCCATGGGAGAACAACCGCAGCATGAGCCAGGATAAGAAGGATTTTTACCATTATTACGCGACTATGATGGAGCCATGGGACGGCCCGGCTTCCATCCTGTTTTCCGACGGGGACTGCATGGGGGCGGTGCTGGATCGGAACGGCCTGCGTCCGTCCCGGTACTATATCACCGATGACGACCAGCTGATCCTCTCCTCCGAGGTGGGCGTGCTGGACATCGATCCCACCAAGATCGTAGTCAAGGAGCGGATCCATCCGGGCAAAATGCTGCTGGTGGATACCATTGCCGGCAAGGTCATCGACGATGAGGAATTAAAGGCCCGCTATGCAAATGAAGAGCCCTATGGAGAGTGGCTGGACAGCAACCTGATCCATTTAAAAGATTTAAAGATCCCGAACCAGCAGGTGCCCGTTTTTTCCAGAGAGGAATGCACCCGCCTGCAGAAGGCCTTCGGTTATACCTACGAGGATGTCAAGACCTCCATATTAAATATGGCGAAAACCGGGGCGGAAGGGATTTCAGCCATGGGAATCGACATGCCCCTGGCTGTGCTTTCCCAGAAAAATCAGCCGCTGTTCGGGTATTTCAAGCAGCGCTTTGCCCAGGTCACCAATCCGCCCATCGACGCCATCCGGGAAGAGGTGGTGACCTCCACGACCATTTACGTGGGAAGGGACGGCAATCTCCTGGAAAAGAAGGAAGAAAACTGCAAGATGCTGGAGGTGAGCAATCCCATCCTGACCAATACGGATCTGCTGAAGATCAAAAACATGAAGGTGGACGGCTTCCAGGTGGCGGAGATCCCGATCACCTATTATAAGAATGCCAGCCTGGAAAAATCCATGGAATACCTGTTCATTGAAGTGGATCGTGTCATCCGGGAGGGGGCCAACATCCTGATCCTGTCCGACCGGGAGGTGGATGAGTACCATGTGGCGATCCCGTCATTGCTTGCCATCTCCGGCCTGCAGCAGCATCTGGTGCGGACCAAGAAGCGGACCTCGGTTGCCATGATCCTGGAATCCGGGGAGCCCAGGGAGGTGCATCACTTTGCCACTCTTTTGGGGTACGGCGCCTGCGCCATCAACCCCTACCTGGCCCATGAGTCCATCCGCCAGCTGATCGATTCCCGGCTCCTGCACAAGGACTATTACGCGGCGGTCAACGACTACAACGATGCGGCCCTCCACGGGATCATCAAGATCGCGTCCAAGATGGGGATTTCCACGATCCAGTCCTACCAGGGGGCGAAGATTTTTGAGGCCATCGGGCTGAAAACCGAATTTATCGATCAGTATTTTACCGATACGGTGAGCCGGGTGGGCGGCATCGGTATCGAGGAGATCGCGAAAGACTACATTGCCTTCCATTCCCAGGCATTCGACCCGCTGGGGCTGGAGGTGGATATGACGCTGGACAGTGTGGGAAAACACAAATCCAAGAGCGGCGGCGAGGAGCATC
This sequence comes from Lachnospiraceae bacterium, assembly GCA_910575475.1. Taxonomy (GTDB): domain Bacteria; phylum Bacillota; class Clostridia; order Lachnospirales; family Lachnospiraceae; genus Schaedlerella. The sequence goes on from CAJTGD010000004.1 coordinate 143,404, forward strand.
TGTACAACCCCCAGACCATCCACATGCTGCAGCAGTCCACCAGGCGGGGCAGCTACGACATGTTCAAGCAGTATACCCGGATGGTGGACGCGGAGGGAGAGAAGATCAACCTCCGGGGCCAGCTGGATTTTGTATGGCCGGAAAAATGCATTCCCATCGAGGAGGTGGAGCCTGTAGATTCCATCGTGACCCGGTTCAAGACCGGCGCCATGTCCTACGGATCCATTTCCCAGGAGGCCCATGAGACGCTGGCCGTCGCCATGAATCAGATCCATGGAAAATCCAACAGCGGCGAGGGCGGCGAGGACATGGAGCGGCTGGATACCAACCGTTGCTCCGCCATCAAGCAGGTGGCCTCCGGACGGTTTGGCGTGACCTCCCGGTATCTGGTCAGCGCCCGGGAGATCCAGATCAAGATGGCCCAGGGCGCAAAGCCCGGAGAGGGCGGCCATCTGCCCGGCGGAAAGGTGTATCCGTGGATCGCGAAGACCCGCCATTCCACGCCGGGGGTGAGCCTGATCTCCCCGCCGCCCCACCACGACATTTATTCCATCGAGGATCTGGCCCAGCTCATCTATGACTGTAAAAACGCAAACAAAGACGCCAGGATTTCCGTCAAGCTGGTGTCCGAGGCCGGGGTCGGCACGGTGGCTGCAGGCGTGGCAAAGGCCGGGGCAGGCGTGATCCTGATCTCCGGATATGACGGCGGCACCGGGGCAGCGCCCAGAAGCTCCATCCAGAACGCCGGGCTTCCCTGGGAGCTGGGGCTGGCGGAGACCCACCAGACCCTGATCCAGAACGGCCTGAGAGAACGGGTGCGGATCGAGACCGACGGAAAGCTGATGAGCGGCCGGGACGTGGCCATTGCGGCCATCTTAGGCGCTGAGGAATTTGGATTTGCCACGGCTCCGCTGGTGACCATGGGCTGCGTCATGATGCGGGTGTGCAACCTGGACACCTGCCCGGTGGGCGTGGCGACCCAGAATCCGGAGCTTCGGAAGCGTTTTGCCGGAAAACCCGAATACGTGGTGAATTTCATGAAATTTATCGCCCAGGAGCTGCGGGAGTACATGGCAAAATTGGGCGTGCGCACCGTGGATGAGCTGGTGGGAAGGACTGACCTTCTGAAAGTCAAGGATGTGCCGGTTTCCGACCGCGCGGCCACGCTGGATCTGAAAAACGTCCTGTACAACCCCTACGCCGGGAAAAAGAAGGGCATGATCTTCAACCCCAAGAAGGTCTTTGACTTTGAACTGGAAAAGACCTTGGATGAGCGGGTGCTGGTGAAGAACCTCCTTCCGGCCCTGGAAAAGAAGCAGAAGAAGAGCATGGAGCTGGATGTGACCAACATCAACCGGACCTTCGGAACCATTTTCGGCTCCGAGATCACCCGGAGATACCCGGAGGGCCTGCCCGAGGATACCTATGTGATCAAGTGCAGGGGCGCAGGCGGACAGAGCTTCGGCGCGTTTATCCCTCAGGGATTGACGCTGGAGCTGACCGGGGACAGCAACGACTACTTTGGAAAAGGACTCTCCGGCGGCAAGCTGATCGTATGCCCGCCCCAGGGGATCCAGTTTGAGCCAAATGAAAATATCATCATCGGAAATGTGGCCTTTTACGGAGCCACCAGCGGAAAGGCATTTATCAACGGCGTGGCGGGAGAGCGGTTCTGTGTCCGCAACTCCGGCGCCATGGCCGTGGTGGAAGGCGTGGGAGACCACGGCTGCGAGTACATGACCGGAGGCAGGGTGGTGATCTTAGGGACCACGGGCAAGAACTTCGCGGCCGGCATGAGCGGCGGGATCGCCTATGTGCTGGATCTGGACAGCGACCTGTACAAGAAGGTCAACAAGTCCATGGTGAAGATCGAGCGGGTGTCGGATAAATACGACGTCCAGGAGCTGAAAGGCATGATTAAGGAGCATGTGGCGTATACCAACTCCGAGATCGGAAAAGAGATCCTGGATCATTTTAAGGATTATCTGCCGAAGTTCAAGAAGATCATCCCCGAGGATTACGAGAAGATGATGTCCGCCATCCTGCAGATGGAGGAAAAGGGCTTAAGCGCGGAGCAGGCGAAGATCGAAGCGTTCAACCAGATCAAGAATGGAAGATAGGAGGCGGAAACAGTGGGAAAACCAACAGGATTTATGGATTATAAAAGACAGGACAAAATAGCAGAAGCGCCGGAGAGCAGGATCCGGCATTTTCAGGAATTCCACACGCCTCTTTCGAAGGAAGAGCAGGAGCTCCAGGGCGCCCGGTGTATGGCCTGCGGCGTGCCCTTCTGCCAGTCCGGACAGATGTTAAACGGCATGGCAAGCGGGTGTCCATTGCATAACCTGGTGCCCGAGTGGAATGACCTGATCTACAACGGCAACTGGGAGGAGGCTTATTACCGGCTGGCGAAAACCAACAATTTCCCGGAATTTACCTCCCGGGTGTGCCCCGCATTGTGTGAAAATGCCTGTACCTGCGGGCTTCATGAGGATCCGGTGTCCACCAAGGCCAATGAGTACGGCATCATTGAAAATGCTTACGAAAAGGGATATGCCGCAGCCCATCCGCCCAAGGTGCGGACAGGGAAGAAGGTGGCGGTCATCGGCTCCGGCCCTTCCGGGCTGGCTGCGGCGGATCAGTTAAACCGCCGGGGACATCTGGTGACGGTCTACGAGCGGGAGGACAAGGCCGGAGGGCTGCTCCGGTACGGCATCCCCAACATGAAGCTGGAGAAGCAGATCATCGACCGGAAGCTTTCCATATTAGAAGAGGAGGGCGTGGTGTTCCGAACCGGCTGCAACGTGGGGAAGGACGTGAAGGCCGCGGCCATATTGAAGGAATATGACCGGGTGGTGCTGGCCTGCGGAGCCTCCAATCCCAGAGATATCAAGGCACCCGGCAGGGACGCGGCAGGGATCCATTTCGCGGTGGATTTCCTGAAGTCCACCACCAAGGCGCTGTGGGCCAATGAGATGAAATTAAAAGAGGGCCAGTACATTTCCGCGACAGGGAAGAAGGTCATGGTTATCGGCGGCGGGGACACGGGCAATGACTGCGTGGGCACCGCCATCCGCCACGGCGCGAAGTCGGTGCTGCAGTTGGAGATGATGCCCAAGGCGCCGGATCAGCGGGCCGAGAACAATCCCTGGCCGGAGTGGCCGAGGGTGTGCAAGACGGATTACGGCCAGCAGGAGGCCATCGCCCTGTTCGGCCATGATCCCCGGGTGTACACCACCACGGTGAAGGAATTTGTCAAGGATAAGAAGGGGAACGTCTGCAAGGCGGTGCTGGTGAAGCTGGAATCGAAGAAGGACGAAAAGACCGGACGCATGATGATGGCGGAGATCGCCGGGAGCGAGTATACGGTGGAAGTAGATCTGGTGCTCATCGCGGCAGGCTTTCTGGGCAGCGAAAATTACGTGGCAAAGGCCTTCGGCGTGGAGCTCGGCGAACGGACCAACGTGAAGACCGCGCCGGGAGCCTATCAGACCAATGTGAAAAATGTGTTTGCCGCCGGGGATATGCACCGGGGACAGTCCCTCGTCGTGTGGGCCATCCGGGAAGGGAGAGAGGCCGCCCGGGAGGTGGATTTGAGCCTGATGGGGTATACGAATCTGTCGGTGCAGTGAATGCATTTTGTCAAAAGAAAAGTATTTTCCCTTGTTTTTGCCCTTACCGGCCGAAATAAGGGAAATTTTTTACGCTTCGCCCACAACCTTATCCAAGAGCCTTGCGGAAGTCCGCTTTGCTTCTCTGGTAGAGTAGGCATAAATGTTCATTGCGGTATTTACATTCGTTCTTATTTTTCAAAAACTATAAAACCGCATTCGAAAGGATGGTCGCAATACACACTTTCTTGTTTATCAGTGTGGTATAACATACTTTTCAGTATAATTAGAAAATCTCCGCCGCCTGATAGAATCATGTATTCTGCTAGAAAAAACAGCAGTAATTGATTCGCCATTACAGCAACCACTGCAACTCCGCCTCCTAAAATGAATGTAGGCATAGCAACCCCCAAGAGATATTGCCATTTTTTCAGTGGATTTGAACAAGTGCAGTATGGAGAAAAACTACTCCAGATAATTCCAAAATCGATCGAATGAAAATGATCTTTTGCAAAAAGACTCCAGGTAATTCCATGTATGAACTCATGCAGAATGGATAGACATAAAATAAGCACAAGTAATGCTGCAACAAATCCCAACGAAAGACAATCTAAATCAAAACCATTTACATTATAGTATATCCAAAATGCTAAAGCCATAAATGGCAGCATACTTAAAAGGCATAAAGGCTTCGCTTGTTGCGTATTGAAAATTATATTCTTCGTTTTATATCCTTTTTGCTGCATTTCAGAATTGAATTTTTCAAAGCACTCTTTACGTTTCAATTCTTTTTCTGTCAGTTTTCTTTTGTCTTTATCCATACTTGATTCCTCCAAATTCCTATTTTTCTATCTGATTTTCCTTCTCAATTATACACGAGAGTATAGGCTTTTTCAATCCTTTGAACTGCCTTTGGTTTAGGTCTGAGCGGCACTCCTGCGTGATGAACATCCTTGTAATTATAAATTTCTGATACAGATTATGTAAAAACTGAAATTTTTCCCAGAGAAACAGGAAGAAAAATAGGCGAAGCAGAAGAAATACAGGATTTTTTGATAGATCGGAAATGATATTGACGAAATGCCAGGAATGTATTATCTTAATAAAGGACTGCCCGGGGAAACAGGTGGAAATCCTGTACGAGCCCGTCGCCGTAAGGCATAAAGTATATACTCACTGCTATGCATACCTGAATGGGAACTGTCCGGCCGGATCGCGCGGGAAATCTGCGCTCCTGTCTGAAAGAGTGACCCAAATGCCACAATTCAGGGAAAAGCCATTAGAATCTATGATCGGAAGATCAGCCGGAAGAAAAACGATACCTTCCGGCAGGCGGATCACAGAACTGAGAAGGCCGGCAAGCATCCATGCCGAGTCGGAATATCCGGACAGGACAGATCCTCCCGCAGTATCCAGCCGCGGGCGCCGGCTGACGGAGGAAATACAAATCGAAGGAGAATAGAAGTTATGCGAAAGAAATGCATGAAAAAACAATGGTCATTCTTCCTTTGCATCGTGCTGATCGTGGCTATGGCACTGTCTGCATCGGGTTGTAATGGCAGCAGCGAAAACGGAGGAGACAAGGCATCGGCCGGACAGGAGCAGACGGATGCGGATGCGCAGAGTGATTCTAAGGAAGAAACCGGAACGGATGCCCAGAGCGATACTCCGGAAAACACCGGGGCGGATGCGCAGTCCGATTCCCAGACTGGAACCGAGGGTAATGTACTGGGAGAAGGCAATACCCAATTTAACTTTACTGTGGTGGATCAGGATGGGAAGGAAACTCTGTTTGAGATCCATACAGACAAAGAAATCGTCGGAGAAGCGCTGCAGGATGTGGGGCTGATCGAAGGAGAGGAAGGGGAGTACGGCCTTTTCGTAAAGACAGTCAACGGCATCACTGCGGATTATGATAAAGACGGCGTTTACTGGGCATTCTACGTCAATGACGAGTATGCTGCGGAGGGTGTGGATTCCACAAAGATCACGGAAGGAGACACCTACGCCTTTAAGGTGGAATAAGGGTGAAGCTGACAACAAGAGAGATTACGATATTTGCGATGCTGGGCGCGGTCATGTACGCGTCCAAGCTCCTGATGGAGGTGGCGCCCAATATCCACCTGCTGGGCGTGTTCACTATTGCATTTACGGTGGTCTATCGGAAAAAGGCATTATATCCTATTTATATATATGTGATCTTAAATGGGATCTTCAGCGGCTTTGCGGCGTGGTGGGTTCCTTACCTTTATGTATGGACTGTCCTGTGGGCTGTTGTTATGCTCCTTCCGGAGCATCTTCCGAAAAAGCTGCGGCCTCTTATATACATGACGATCTGTGCGGCCCATGGTTTCCTGTTCGGGACGCTGTATGCGCCGGCACAGGCTATTTTGTTCGGGATGAGCTTTCATGGGATGGTTTCCTGGATCATTGCGGGTCTGCCCTTTGATCTGATACATGGTGTCAGCAATTTTTTCTGCGGCCTTCTGATCGTTCCGGTGATCTCTGCCCTGCAGCTTGCGGAAAGATATAAAAGTGCATAAGGATACAGATGAATGGAGCCGGGGTGAAATACCCCGGTTTTTTGTGGGATACGAAATGAAAATAAGCTGTTGGATAAAGGCTGTACGTCCTGCGGGTAAACTATTTAATGTACTTGAAGCAAAAATATTACAAAAATGTTAAAAGGGTATTGCAAAATCTCAGAATATCCTTTATAATACGACTGTATCATTAAGTATAAATTAATCTCATGGGAATTATTTTGTCAATTTTTTGTAAAAGGGATTGAAAAAGGCAAGATGATGTTGTATAATGATATTTATATGTGGGGACATATAAATAATTAAATATTAATAAGGAAAGGTGACAAGATGAAATTTAAAAGAGTACGCAGTCTGTTGCTGGCAATCGCGTTGGCTTGTTCCATGGTTGTCACTCCGGCATTTCCTGTAAGTGCATCACCTGAAGAGGAGAAGCAGGCAAATCTGGAGAGTCAGAAAGCAGCAGTTCAGGGTGAAGTAAATGATCTACAGACACAATTGAATACATTAATGATCAAGATGAATGAACTGGAGGGGCAGTTGATCGTCAAGGGTCAGGAACTTGTACAGGCACAGCAGGATCTTGCGGTTGCTGAGGAGAAGAAGCAGCAGCAGTATGAAGATATGAAGATCCGTATCAAGTATATGTATGAGAAGGGAGATACTTCCGCATTTGAGCGTGTAGTCAATTCAGGAAGTATGGCAGAAGCGCTCAAGCAGGGAGAGTATATAGAAAAGGTACATACCTATGACAGGAAGCAGCTTGAGGAATATGCTCATACAGTGACAGAGGTAGAGAACCTCAAGACAACATTGGAAGAAGAGACAGTGACTCTGAAGAATATAGAAGCAGAGTATCAAGTGCAGTCTACGGAACTTTCCACTACGATCGAATCCAAGCGTTCCGAGGTTGAGAATCTGGATGAGATGATCCAGATTGCAGCTCAGGAAGCAGAGGCCGCGCGTATCCGTGCAGCAGAGGAAGCAGCAGCTGCAGCCCGTGCAGCAGAAGCAGAAAGGGCTCGTTCCGCTTCATCACATACACCTTCCCAGCCTGCAGCTACACAGCCAACAGACAATGGAGCGGCTGGCAACACAACGCCGGAAGGAACAGAGGGTAACACAACAGAACCTCCGGTAGAGGAGGATGTGAACGGTGGGGAGAATACCGATCCTGTAGTAGATGAGACACCTGTTCAGCCGGAGCCAAGCTATGATGTATATACGGGTAATTCGATTGTTGACCGTGCATATGGCTGGGTAGGCAATGCAGAATATGTATGGGGAGCTTGTTCCCCGGGAGCATTTGACTGCTCCGGCTTTGTAAGCTATTGTCTGACAGGAAGCTATTCCCGTCTGGGTACTACATATACATTCCTTGCATGGCCGCAGGTAAGTGATCCGCAGCCAGGTGATGTGTGCGTCAATGCGGGACATTGCGGTATTTATATCGGCGGAGGCCAGATGATCCATGCAGCGACAGAAGGTGTAGGCGTTATTGTTGGTCCTGTACAGGGCGGTATGATTTATGTGCGTCGCTAAAGATAATTTCATCATATAGATACAGAAGAATTATTAAGAAACAAAAGAATCATAAAGGACAAAAGAGGAAAACCCCTGTACTGCACAGGGGTTTTTTTACGTTCACAGCCATTTCACACACATACACAAAAACAGCCGGCAAGGCTGTCTCGCAAAGCTGCCTGGCCAGGCTGCGCCTCTTTACTTTTTGCTTCTGTGTGTAAAGTGACTGAATCCAGTCATGTAAAAATCAGCAGCCAGCTTCTTACAAGCTGCGCTTGACGAATCTGGCTGCTGATTTTTACATGGCTGTGAATCGTAACGTTTTTTCCATAAAAATCCTTGCGCTGTGCGGGGTTCTGTGCTATACTACTACCGTTGCAAAAAACACGTATGCGGGTTTTCCGCAGGTGCCTAAGTCTGCGCCAGGACGTGCACTTTATAACCTGAGCAGGCCGGTTTCGGAAAAAGGGAAGCATACGGAAGATTAAAACCAGATGGAGGAAAGAAACATGAGCGTTATTTCAATGAAGCAGCTTTTAGAGGCAGGTGTACATTTTGGACATCAGACAAGAAGATGGAATCCTAAGATGGCTCCGTACATTTACACAGAGAGGAACGGCATCTACATCATCGACCTGCAGAAGTCCGTGGGCATGGTTGACGAGGCTTACCAGGCAGTAGCTGATATCGTGGCAGACGGCGGTACCGTTCTGTTTGTAGGAACCAAGAAGCAGGCTCAGGACGCGATCCGCACAGAAGCAGAGCGCTGCGGTATGTTCTATGTGAATGAGAGATGGCTGGGAGGCATGCTGACCAACTTCAAGACGATCCAGAGCCGGATTCAGAGACTGAAGGATATCGAGAGAATGGAAGAGGACGGAACCTTTGACGTACTGCCGAAGAAGGAAGTCATTGAACTGAAGAAGGAATGGAGCAAGCTTGAGAAGAACCTGGGCGGTATCAAGGAAATGAAGAGAGTTCCGGACGCGATCTTCATCGTTGACCCGAAGAAGGAGAGAATCTGTGTTCAGGAAGCACACACCCTGGGTATCCCGCTGATCGGAATCTGTGATACGAACTGTGATCCGGAAGAACTGGATTATGTCATCCCGGGGAATGACGACGCGATCCGTGCGGTCAAGCTGATCGTTTCCAAGATGGCGGATGCAGTCATCGAAGCAAATCAGGGTGCTGCAGAGGAGTACTATGAGGAAGCGGAAGAAGCTGCGGACGAATACGTAGAAGAATAGATGGAGGAAAAAAACATGGCAATTACAGCAGGTTTGGTGAAAGAGTTAAGAGAGATGACAGGCGCAGGCATGATGGACTGCAAGAAGGCTCTTACAGAAACAAATGGAGATATTGATGCTGCAATCGAATACCTGAGAAAGAACGGACAGGCAAAGGCTGAGAAGAAGGCAGGAAGGATTGCCGCGGAAGGTATTGTACGCACCGTTGTGAAGGATGATAAGGTTGCGGCTATCGTGGAAGTAAACTCTGAGACAGACTTTGTCGCTAAAAATGCAGATTTCCAGGCATTTGTAGAGGCAGTGGCTGCTCAGGCGGTAGAGACAGACGCGGCAGATATTGACGCGTTCATGGCAGAGGCATGGAAGGAAGACACCAGCAAGACCGTAAAGGAAGCGCTGGTCGAGAAGATCGCAGTGATTGGAGAAAATCTGAATATCAGAAGATTTGAGAAGGTTCAGGCAGACGGCTGTGTGGTATCCTATATCCACGGCGGCGGACGGATCGGCGTACTGGTAGTGGCAGATACGGATGTTGTAAACGATGAGATCAAGACATGCTTAAAGAATGTGGCAATGCAGGTTGCGGCGATGTATCCGAAGTATGTTTCCCGCGCAGAGGTTTCCCAGGAATACATGGATCACGAGAAGGAGATCCTTCTTGCGCAGGCGAAGAAAGAGAATCCGGAGAAGCCGGACAACATTATCGAAAAGATGATCATCGGCCGTCTGAACAAGGAATTGAAGGAAATCTGCCTGTTAGACCAGGTATATGTTCAGGACAGCGATCTGACGGTTGCAAAATACGTGGACAAGGTTGCAAAGGAAAACAATGCAAACGTAACCGTAAAGAAGTTCATCCGTTTCGAGACAGGCGAAGGTCTGGAAAAGAAAGTGGACGACTTTGCGGCAGAGGTTGCGGCACAGGCTGGAATGTAATCAGCATGCAATGTTCCGGAAGCGGCAGATCGCAGATCTGTCTGCTAAGGAGCTGTAGAAAAGTAGAATGCGGATCCGCAGTTGTTCGTAAGACTGCGGATCCTTTTCTATATCCCGCAGAGCGCATCCCATAATGCATCTCCCTGCGGGACTGGCGAATATCCACAGGGGGTATACGGTATACCTTGTGAAAGGACCGAATGGCCAGAATGGGATGCATTTAGGGATATCACATTTTAGAGATTCCCCGCATAATATAAAGGAAGGCTGTGCAGAATATCATCCGGAAATGCCAATGGATTTCGGGGGGACGGGTACAGCGGGTTTCCGAGAATGCTTTTGAGGGAAAAAGGGAGGTTATCACATGAAGAATATTTTCAAAAGTCTGCCGTTTCGGCTTCTGCTGGGAGTTGCGGCAGGAATCATCATCGGGCAGATTGCCAATGAGACCGCAATGAACGTGGTCGTGACCATCAAATATATTTTAGGACAGCTGATCACATTCTGCGTTCCGCTGATCGTGATCGGTTTTATTGCCCCGTCCATCACAAAGCTGGGAAATAACGCCTCCCGGATCCTGGGGGTGGCGGTCGTATGCGCATATGTTTCGTCCATATTGGCGGCATTTCTGTCCATGGCGGCCGGGTACGGCCTGATCCCGTATCTTTCCATCGCGTCCGATGTGGAGGGATTGAAGGAATTGCCGGAGGTGGTATTCCAGCTTGACATCCCGCAGATCATGCCGGTCATGAGCGCGCTGGTATTTTCCGTTCTGGTGGGGCTGGCCGCGACCTGGACGAAGGCTTCCGCGACCACCCGGCTGCTGGATGAATTTCAGAAGATCGTGCTGGAGATCGTAAAGCGGGTCGTGATCCCGCTGTTGCCCGTATTTATCGCATTTACCTTCTGCTCCCTGTCCTATGAAGGGACGATCACGAAGCAGCTCCCGGTATTCATCAAGGTCGTACTGATCGTAATGGCGGGACATTTTATCTGGATGGCAGTGCTCTATACGGCGGGCGGGATTTATTCCGGAAAAAATCCGTTCCATGTGATCCGGAATTACGGCCCGGCCTATATCACTGCGGTGGGGACCATGTCCTCCGCGGCCACACTGGCGGTTGCATTGAACTGCGCGAAAAAATCAGAGCCCACCCTTCGGGATGATATGGTGGACTTTGGGATTCCGCTGTTTGCCAATATCCATCTCTGCGGTTCTGTATTGACCGAGGTATTCTTTGTCATGACCGTATCCAAGATCCTGTACGGCACGATCCCGCCGGTAGGCACCATGCTTTTGTTCTGCCTGCTGCTGGGGGTATTCGCCATCGGGGCGCCCGGCGTGCCGGGAGGAACGGTCATGGCATCCCTGGGGCTGATCACAGGCGTACTTGGATTTGACGAGACAGGCACCGCGCTGATGCTGACCATCTTCGCGCTGCAGGACAGCTTCGGTACTGCCTGCAACGTGACCGGAGACGGGGCGCTGACCATGCTCCTGACCGGATATGTGGAGCGGCATAAGATCGAGAAGCAGGAGATCCGGATCGATTTTTAAGAAGGCAGGTACTTCGCTGCATTCCTTATCCGATCCTTACTGCTTGAGTGCATACCGTAATACATGCGATGGATGTACGGTTTATAACAATTCTGAATTCTGCAGGGTGGGATTGAAAGCATCCTGGATGGTACGGATGGGCCGGTCGTCCAGGACATAATTCAAAGGGAGCTGCCGGGGCGACATTCCTGTCATATTTTTGAACACCCGGTTAAAATGCCGTATGGTGTCGAATCCGCACCGCGCGGAAATCTCCGTGATGGAGAGGTCTGACTTCTGATCCTGGAGCAGTTCCACCGCATGCTTTAATTTGACGGAATTTAGATACTGGGAAAAGGTCATGCCGGATATTTTACGGAAGAACTTTGAAAAATAGGGTTCCGAGAGCCCCATAAATGCGGCTGCATCAGAAAAGGTGATGTAGCTGTATTTATTTTCAATCTCATCCAGCAGGCGTTTATAGTGGGAAATGGAAGAGCCTTCGCCTGCCTCTGTCTTTTCTGTCAGCTCTTCTCCCCGGAAGATCCGGATCATCAGGGAAGCAATGGATTCACAGCATTGGAGCTCAAAAAAGGGCCGGCGCTCTTCTAATTCCCGGCGGATTCCCTCCAGACACTCCGAAATGTCATACGGATGTGCAAGCTTTGCCTGGCGGAGCTGGTATCTGCCCAGCAGATCCTGTATGATGGCGGAATCAAACAGTGCCATTTCCACGACGCTGTCCTCTTCGCTTTTGATATAATGGACCTCCCCGCTGCCCAGAAAGACCGCGTCTCCGGAAACCAGACGGTACTTCTGGTGGTTGTTGGAGACCGTGATGGTCCCCTGCTCTATGTAGATCAGTTCACTTTCCAAGTGCCAGTGGGGGAGGTTGTGGAGGTTCCGGTAACGGCCGGTCCACACCCGTTCCCTGCCTTCATAATTTCTTTTTTCAAAATTTGCTAACATAAGAGATCCTTTTTTCGAACCTTTTCTTTTATTATTTGTCACCAATTTCTGTAGGAAATTGATGACCTGCTTGCGCATCAGCGCAATCCATTATATTTTAGCTCAAAGATTAATAAATGTCCATAATTGGATAACTATTTTCTTTCCATATTTCCCATTTTACAGTATACTATATCTAACAAAACAATTTAGAAAGCCTGCCGCCGGCAGCCTTTCTGCATACGATGGTATTCAGAGCGGCAGGGATCCTCTGCAGCGGATACCGCAGGTGTGCACAGTAATGATTTTTGTTGCGGGAAAGGAGAAATCAGATTATGGACAAAATGAAAACAGCAGAGATCATCCGCGCAGGTCAGACAATTTTGGGGATCGAATTTGGTTCCACACGGATCAAGGCCGTTCTGGTGGATACGGACAATGCCCCCATCGCATCCGGAGGGCATGACTGGGAGAACCGGTTTGAGAACAACATCTGGACCTATTCCATGGAGGACGTATGGGCAGGACTGAAGGACTGCTACGGAAAGCTGAAGGAGGATGTGAAAAGCCAGTACGGCGTGCCGCTGACAAAGGTGGGAAGCATCGGATTCAGCGGCATGATGCACGGCTATCTTCCGTTTGACGGGGAGGGGAGGCTCCTGGCGCCGTTTCGGACCTGGAGAAATACCATTACCGGAGAGGCTTCGGACAAGCTTTCCCAGGTGTTCCGCTTCCATATCCCCCAGCGCTGGAGCATCGCCCATCTGTATCAGGCGATCCTGAACGGGGAGGAGCACGTGAAGGACATCCGCTTCCTGACGACGCTGGCAGGCTATATCCACTGGAAGCTGACCGGGGAAAAGGTGATCGGGATCGGAGAGGCGGCCGGCATGTTCCCCATTGATTCCGACGCAAAGGATTTTCACGCAGGGATGCTGAAACAGTTTGACGAGCTGGTTCGTGACAAAGCATTTTCATGGAAGGCGGGGGAAATCCTTCCCAGGGTGCTGGTGGCAGGAGAACACGCGGGGACATTGACAGAGGAGGGGGCGCGCCTTTTGGATCCCAGCGGAGAGCTGGAGGCAGGGATTCCTTTGTGCCCGCCGGAGGGAGATGCGGGAACCGGAATGGCAGCCACCAACAGCGTGGCGGTCCGTACCGGAAATGTATCCGCAGGAACCAGTGTATTTGCAATGGCGGTTCTGGAAAAGGCGCTGTCCAGACCTTATGAGGAGATCGACATGGTAACCACGCCGACCGGCGACCCGGTGGCCATGGTGCACTGCAACAACTGTACTTCGGACCTGAATGCCTGGGTGAACCTGTTTCAGGAATGTCTGGAAGCCTTCGGCGCGGGTGTGGACATGAATACCCTGTTCGGAACACTCTACAATAAGGCTCTGGAAGGAGACCCGGACTGCGGCGGACTGCTGGCGTACAACTATTTTTCCGGGGAGCATATCACCGGATTCGAAGAGGGGCGGCCGCTCTTTGCGCGCAGGCCGGACAGCAAGTTCAATCTGGCGAATTTTATGCGGGTACATCTCTTTACTTCCCTGGGAGCTTTGAAGACGGGCATGGACATCCTGACCAAGGAGGAGCATGTGCAGCTGGATAAAATGCTTGGACACGGCGGGCTGTTTAAGACCAGAGGCGTGGGACAGAGCATCATGGCAGCGGCCATCAACACCTCGGTCTTTGTGATGGAGACAGCCGGAGAAGGCGGCGCATGGGGCATGGCGCTGCTGGCGTCCTATATGAAGAATAAGGAAGAGGGCGAGAACCTTGCGGATTATCTGGCGCAGAAGGTATTCCACGGAGAAGAGGGCGAAAGCATTTCTCCGGATGCGGGAGACGTGGCCGGATTCGAGGAGTTCATGGTACGCTATAAGGCAGGGCTTCCCATTGAACGGGCGGCGGTAGAGAGCCTGCGGTGACAGGAGACGCATAGCCCGTTTGGGGCAGATCGGTACAGTGCTGTGACGCCTGCACGGAGAGGATGTGCATTTCAGGGCCCGGCAGAAGGGCTCTGAGTGCTGGCAGACAAAAACAGGAAGGAGACGAAATGAGACGAAATAAGATGTTGGAGCAGTTAAAGGAACAGGTTTATGAGGCGAATATGCTTCTGCCGAAATACGGGCTTGTCACGTTTACGTGGGGAAATGTCAGCGCCATTGACCGGGAATCCGGGCTGTTTGTCATCAAGCCCAGCGGTGTGGAGTATGACCGGCTTACCCCGGAGGATATGGTGGTGGTGGACCTGGAGGGCAATAAGGTAGAGGGAAAATATAATCCGTCCTCCGATACCCCGACGCACCGGATCCTGTATAACCGTTTTCCGGATGTGGGCGGGATCGTACATACCCATTCGTCCTGGGCAACAAGCTGGGCCCAGGCAGGGCGGGACATTCCCTGCTACGGGACGACCCATGCGGACTACATTTACGGGGAGGTTCCCTGTGTGCGCAACCTGACAAAGGAAGAGATCGAGGAAGCCTACGAGCTGAATACCGGGATTCTGATCGCCGACGAGTTTGAACGCAGGAACAAGGACTATCTGGCGGTCCCGGCGGTGCTCTGCAAGAATCACGGGCCTTTTACCTGGGGGAAGGATGCCCATGAGGCGGTCCACAATGCGGTGGTGCTGGAGGAAGTGGCGAAGATGGCGTTCCGCTGCGAGCATCTCAACCCGGACATCGCTCCGGCGCCCCAGGAGCTGCAGGACAAGCATTATTACCGGAAGCATGGGGCGAACGCGTACTACGGACAGAGCGCGCAGCAGGTATAAAACATAGAACTCACAGTATAGCAGATCATGATCATTCAGGAGGGAATTTTATCATGGAACAGAAAGCGTATCAATTTTGGTTTTGCACCGGTTCACAGGATCTTTACGGGGACGAATGCCTTGCCAACGTGGCGGAGCATTCCCGCATCATTGTAGATGCCCTCAACGCATCCGGCCGGCTGCCGTATGAGGTGGTGTGGAAGCCGACCCTGATCACAAATGAACTGATCCGTAAGACCTTCAACGAGGCCAATACGGATGAAAACTGCGCCGGGGTCATTACCTGGATGCACACCTTTTCACCGTCCAAATCCTGGATCCTGGGGCTCCAGGAATACCGGAAGCCGTTGCTGCACCTGCATACCCAGTTTAACCGGGAGATCCCCTATGACACCATTGATATGGATTTCATGAACGAGAACCAGTCCGCCCACGGGGACCGGGAGTACGGCCACATTTTCAGCCGCCTGGGCATGGAGCGGAAGGTGGTGGTCGGATTCTGGGATGAGGAAGAGGTCCAGAAAAAGATCGGCTCCTGGATGCGCACGGCAGTGGGCGTGATCGAGAGCAGCCATGTGCGCGTCATGCGGATCGCGGACAATATGCGCAACGTGGCGGTGACCGAGGGAGACAAGGTAGAGGCCCAGATCAAATTCGGCTGGGAAGTGGACGCCTATCCGGTCAATGAGATCGTGGAAGCGGTGGATGCGGTTTCCCAGGCGGACATCCAGGCGCTTGTAGAGGAATATTACAGCAGATACGAGATCCTTCTGGAAGGCAGGGAGGAAAAGGAATTCCGTGAGCATGTTGCAGTTCAGGCAGGGATCGAGATCGGATTTGAACGCTTTCTGAGAGAAAAGAATTACCAGGCCATTGTGACTCATTTCGGGGATCTGGGCGGACTCCGGCAGCTTCCCGGCCTGGCCATCCAGCGGCTGATGGAAAAGGGCTACGGCTTCGGCGCGGAGGGAGACTGGAAGACGGCTGCCATGGTGCGCATCATGAAGATCATGACCCAGGGCATGAAGGACGCCAAGGGAACCTCTTTCATGGAGGATTATACCTACAATCTGGTTCCGGGAAAGGAAGGCATCCTGCAGGCCCATATGCTGGAGGTCTGCCCGAGCATCGCGGAGGGCCCCATCAGCATTAAGGAACAGCCGCTGTCCATGGGTGACCGGGAAGATCCGGCGCGTCTCGTATTTACCGCAAAGACAGGCCCTGCGGTGGCAGCCTCGCTGATCGACCTGGGAGACCGGTTCCGCCTCATCATCAACGATGTGGATTGTAAGAAGGTAGAAAAGCCGATGCCCAAGCTTCCGGTAGCGACTGCCTTCTGGACACCCCAGCCGAACCTTAAGACCGGGGCGGAGGCGTGGATCCTGGCGGGAGGCGCGCACCACACGGCATTTTCCTTCGACCTGACGGCAGAGCAGATGGGTGACTGGGCGGATGCCATGGGAATCGAAGCAGTCTATATTGACAAGGATACAACGATCCGCCAGTTCAAGAATGAACTGCGGTGGAACGCGTTGGCATATCGGAAATAGCAACAGGCATGATTATCTTTGAAAAAAGCTGTCAGCAACAGTCACTTCCATGTACCAGGCATATGGAAGGATCGGTGCTGTCAGTTTTTTTTCAGGGGGATGGATGCGGTTCTGACTATGGTGATTTTTTCAGATTTTTGTTCGAAATGTTCTGTAATTTTGTGAGTTTTCCTTATTGAATATCCGTTTCTTCTTTCATATAATAGAACCCGTGCAATTTTTTTGAAGGAAAAAAGATGTGCAGAGTCTAATGTCTGAACAACAAAAGGATTCCGCGCGTTATATGAAAAGGAGGATGGCTATGAAAACATTGCAGCAAGACATGACGACAGGAAATCCGGCAAAAACGATTTTGAACTTTACATTTCCTATTTTTATCGGAAATGTATTTCAGCAGTTTTATAATATGGCGGACACGATCATCGTAGGAAAGTTCGTAGGGACGAAGGCCCTGGCGGCGGTGGGAAGCACAGGTACGATCATGTTTCTGATCATTGGGTTTGTGCTGGGCATGACCGCAGGGTTTACGGTGCTGACGGCCCAGAAGTTCGGCGCCGGGGATATGAAGGCCATGCGCCAGACGGTAGGCGGCGCGGCGGTTCTTTCCGTGCTGGTGTCGGTCGTGCTGACAGTGCTGAGCATGGCATTTATGAAGCCGCTGCTCAGGTTCATGCAGACACCCTCCGATATTTTTGCAGATGCATATGCCTATATCATGATCATCTGCGCAGGGATTTTTGCGCAGATGCTGTATAACCTTCTGGCATGTGTTCTGCGTGCCCTTGGAAACAGCCGGATCCCGCTGTATTTCCTGATCCTGTC
The DNA here is from genome assembly GCA_910575475.1 of Lachnospiraceae bacterium. Classification (GTDB taxonomy): domain Bacteria; phylum Bacillota; class Clostridia; order Lachnospirales; family Lachnospiraceae; genus Schaedlerella. Next base: position 160,913 of record CAJTGD010000004.1, read on the forward strand.
CGCGATCCTGAATATCGGGCTGGATCTGCTGCTGATCGTGGGCTTCGGGCTGGGAGCAGCCGGGGCAGCTTATGCGACGGTGGCGGCCCAGGGCGTATCCGGGCTGCTCTGCCTGCTTTATATTGTGAAGAAGGTTCCGCTTCTGCATCTGGAGAAGGAGGACTGGAGACCCAGGTCCTCCTTGCTGAAAATGCAGCTGGGTGTAGGATTTCCCATGGCGCTGCAGTATTCCATTACGGCAGTAGGGACCATGATGGTACAGACTTCATTGAATATGCTGGGTTCCACCGCGGTAGCGGCATTTACGGCGGCAAGCAAGATCGAGCAGGTGGTGACCCAGGCTTATGTGGCTCTGGGAACGACGATGGCGACCTACTGCGCGCAGAACATCGGCGCAGGCAAGGTGCTCCGGATCCGCAAGGGATTCCGGGCGGCGACGCTGATCTCCGCAGTGTATTCCGTGGTGGTCGGGGCATGGATCCTGACCGGAGGAAAGTATATGACCTATCTGTTCCTGTCGGAAAATGTGACAGAGGTGCTGGGGCTGGTGGGAATCTATCTGAGATGTGCCGGGATCTTTTTCATTCCGCTGGCGGTGGTCAATATTTACCGGAACGGAATCCAGGGCATGGGATATGGCCTGCTGCCCATGACGGCAGGGATCGTAGAGCTTGCCGCAAGAGGGATCACCGCCTGGATCGCTTCCGGGCAGAGGAGTTACGCGGGAGTCTGCTTCGCGGGACCGGCAGCCTGGGTGAGCGCGGGCCTGCTGCTGATCGGGATGTACTGGTATATCATGAAGCATGATATGAAGAAGTTCATGGCATTGCATCCACAGCAGGAGGAAGAGCAGACGGAAGTGAAAAAGCACAGGAAACAGAAAAAGGGCAGGAAGCTGCCAGCATGCTATTAAAATAAAAGGCTGCCGCGGCAGGGAGATCTGGCTCTCTGGCGCGGCAGCTTTTTTGTATCAGCCACAGCTATGATCCGATCTGATCCAGCGAACGGAAGGTATATCCCATCTCTTCCCATTTGGTGAGAAGCTCATCCAGGATCTGGGCGTTGGTCGAGGAGGTGCTGTGGAGCAGCACGACGGCGCCCGGATGGATCCGGCCGAGCAGCTTTTCAAAGGCTTCCTCCTTGGACGGCTGCTGATCCTGATACCAGTCTACATAGGCCAGGCTCCAGAAAAAGGTCTGATATCCGAGATCCTTTGCCATCTGCAGGTTGCTCTCGCTGTATTTCCCCTGGGGAGGGCGGTAGAATTTTACCATCGGTTCCCCTGTGACCTCCTGGTACGCATCCTCCACATCCTTCAATTCTTTTTCAAAAGCCTCTTTGGACGCGATCTGCGACATATCGGGATGATGATATGTATGGTTTCCGACGGTGTGCCCCTCCTGGACCATCCGCTTGATCAGGTCCTGGTTGGAGGTGATATAGGTTCCCACCACAAAAAATGTGGCCGGGGCGCTGTGCTTTTTCAGGGCGTCCAGTATGGCCGGGGTATTTCCGTTTTCAAATCCGGCGTCGAAGGTGAGATAGAGGACCTTATCCTGGGTAATGTCCGCATAATAAGCATTGTATTTTTTCAATTCCTCCGCGCTGGCGTTGGCCACAGGCGGCTGCCCGTCCTGCTGGAAGCTCAAACCCCAGTTCCCCTCGGAAGCCTCGGCTACATGGCTCTGGGCTATGGTTTCCAGGGCGGTTTTCTGTGTAAAATGCTCCTGCAGCCGGGCCGTAAAATGTCCGGCAAGGAACGCTGCGGCAAAGAGCAGGAACAGCTTCCCGATGTAGAGGAGCAATGCTTTGGTTTTCGGATCGAGGGCATCCTCATTTCTGACATTCATAAATAGTTCCTGTATTCATTTTTTACTCTATTCTATTCTCGGGCGGGGGAAAGTATGTGTATAGGGGGGAAGAGAACGGCAGACCTCAGACCCGTCTGCTGCGCAGCCTATCCGCTGCCATAGGCAGCTCCTGTCTGAGGTTTACGGGCATTCGCCCGATAGTATAAGAAAAAGACAGCCTTTAGCAAGTAAACTTGCACAGTCTGTCTTTTTCTTATACTGCCGTTCTCAAAGCTTACGAAAAGTATTTTTCTTTGATGAGGGGGATGGGCATCTCCTGTCCGGTCCACAGGCGGAAGGCTTCCGCGCCCTGGTACATCAGCATATACAGCCCGTTGAAGGTCCGGCATCCGGCTTCACGGGCGGTCCGAAGCAGCAGGGTCTCCCTGGGATTGTAGATGACGTCGGATACCACCAGATCTTTGCGGAACATGGAAGGATCTGTGATAATGGACCGGTCTGCGGCCGGAGCCATGCCGACGGAGGTTCCGTTGGTCAGGATGTAACTGTCGCTGATCTCACGGCGCAGAATGGATTCGTCGTCAAAATCATAGAGACGGACTTTACAGTCTGTGCGCTCGTTTAACTGATTCACAATCTTTTCTGCCCGGGGATAAAATGCATCGTGGATGCTGAACACGGAAATCTCGGAAAGTCCGTCCAGCGCTGCCTGCACCAAAATGGCAGTGGCGGCGCCGCCTGCTCCCATCAAGGTCATTTTTTTCCTGATCAGGTCGTGGCCGGCATCTCTGGCCGCCTGCATATATCCGATCCCGTCTGTGGTATATCCGGTGAGTACACCGTCCTCATTGACTACGGTGTTCACCGCGCCGGAGATCTCAGCGGCAGGGGACAGCCTGTCGCAGAGCGTACACATCAGGTTCTTGTCCGGCATGGTCAGGTTGAAACCGCGGACATTCAGGGCGCGCAGCCCTTCGACCGCGGTTTCCAACTTGTCCGTGCCTACGTCAAAGGCAAGATAGACATAATCCAGCCCGAGCTGTTCAAATGCTTCATTGTGCATCATCGGAGAGATGCTGTGTGCGACCGGACTTCCCAAAAGCCCGGTCAATCCGGTGTGTCCTGTGATCTGTTTCATAGTCTTAAACTCCTTTTGTTGTAAATATTCAGCACAGTATATCTATCGGATCAGGGTTCCGGCCTTGCCGTGAACACCTTCTTTTACCTTGTCAAAGGATGTGATCAATGCGCTTCGGCCTTCTCCTTTTTCAATAAATTCAACGGAGGCCCGGAACTTCGGATACATATTGTAGATACCGAAGTGCCCCTGTTCCATATATTCCTTTGCCTCACTGACCGTGATCTCTCCAAGCTTGATCTCATTTTCCTGCCCGAAATTGATGCATACCTGCTCCACACTTGTCAAAATGATCAGGATATCGGCGCCCACGCCCTCCGCAAGCTTTCCGGCTGCAAGATCCTTTTCAATGACCGCGCTGGCCCCTCTTAAATGGTTGTCCTGCTTCATAACCGGAATTCCGCCGCCGCCGCAGGCGATGACAAGCTGGTCTGCATCCAGCAGGGCTTTGACGGCATCCAGTTCCACGATCTCTACCGGATTGGGGGCGGATACGACCCTGCGGAAGCCTTTGCCGGGTTCTTCAATGATATAGTTTCCTTTTTTGCGCTCCTCATTGGCCTCCTGGACAGACATATACCGTCCCAGAACCTTGGTGGGGGTGTAGAATGCCTCATCATAAGGATCCACGATGACCTGGGTCAGAATGGTGCTGACCGTGCGGTAGATCCCCCGGTTCAGCAGCTCTTCCCGGATCCCGTTCTGCAGGTCATATCCGATATAGCCCTGGCTCATGGCAGAGCAAACAGACATGGGGGCTGCCGTGTAGTCCGGATGCGCCTTCCCAAATTCATTCATGGCAGTGTGGATCATGCCGACCTGGGGAGCGTTGCTGTGTGTGATCGCGATCTGATAGCCTTCCTCCAGAAGATCAGCGATGGATTTTGCGGTTTTCTTTACGGCCACCATCTGTTCCGGGAGCGTAGTGCCCAGAGCACGGTGTCCAAGTGCGATGACTGCTCGTTTTTTCATATTCTGTACCAAGCCTTTCTGTATAAAATGATGCCAACAGTACGGTTTTCGCGAATGAATGAGCAGATTGGAGGCTCCCTGGAGCATCCAGCCGTACCGTTGGAAATGCTGTGTGTCAGATCATCCCTCCGTCCAGCCCAATGATCTGTCCGGTCAGATAAGGGTGATTTTCCGCCAGGTCAAAGACCAGATCCGCTGTTTCCTCCGGCGTTCCGAACCTTCCGGCCGGAACCTCATCCATCAAGGCTCTGCGCTCTTCCTCGGAGAAGCCGGAATTCATGTCGGTGTCAATGACTCCGCAGGCAATGGCATTGACCTGGATATTGCTCGGCGCCAGCTCCTTTGCCAGAGCCATGGTCAGCCCGTTCAGCCCGGCCTTGGAGGCGGAGTAGGCAGCCTCACAGGAGGCGCCGACTCTTCCCCACATGGAAGAAATATTGATGATCTTTCCACTTTTTTGGGAGATCATGTAGGGGAGGGCGGCACGGGAACAGTAAAAAGCGGAAGACAGGTTCGAATGCAGGATCTCTTCCCAATCCTGGTCTGTCATATCTGTGAGAAGCCCGATATAGGAGATCCCGGCATTGTTCACCAGGACATCCGGTCCGTCGCAGATCTTGCGCATTCTGGAAAACATCCGCGCTACATCGGCAGAATTGCCGGCATCTCCAGGTACGGCCTCGCAAAAATATCCGTCGGCAAGTAACTGCTTTTTGAGATCATATAATGCTGTGACGGACTGTTTACAATTGATAAATACAAAATATCCGGCCCGGGCGAAACGAAATGCACAGGCCCGGCCGATACCGCGGGATGCGCCGGTGATCAATATGGATCTTTTTCCCATGTTACTCCTTTGCTCTAAATCATTACATGAAATAAGAAAGCTGTGTGATTCATTTCTTATCATACCACTGTTCTGTGTAAATATCTATCAGTTTTTCAACCATTTTGAAGAAGGGATATACCCGGGCTTTCCTTTTTTGATCTCATCTGATAGAATGTGGTTAGGCTCTGCAGGCTTCCTGTACACGGAGAAAGCCGAGCATTGCGGCAAAAAACCGATTCTAACAGACTAGGGGATGTTTTTTTGAACACACAGGAAGAAAATCTACAATTGATCAGAGGAGAGGCATTGTCCTACCGGCAGCAGGTCCGGCTGGTGATCCGTCTGAGCGTCCCGGCGATCCTGGCGGAGATCAGCTCCATCGTGATGCAGTATATCGATGCGGCAATGGTAGGAAGCCTGGGAAAGGATGCGACGGCGTCCATCGGGCTTGTGACCAGTACCACCTGGTTTGTAGGAGGCTTATGCATCAGTGCGGCCATGGGCTTTTCTGTACAGGCGGCACAGAATATCGGGGCAAAGGAAGAAGCAGCGGCCAGAGATGTGCTGCGGCAGTCTTTGCTTGCATGTGGGGGATCCGGATCACCATGGCGGCATTTCTGGCGCCCCGCATCGGGCTGACCGGGGTATGGATCGCCATGTGCGCGGAGCTTTGCATACGGGGAATCTTGTTTCTGATTCGGCTGTTCCGGGAAAAATGGCTGGAGGTATGATATGGACAAAAAAACAATCTTGATCATCGAAGATGATACGGATCTCCAGGACGGCTTAAGCTTTTCCCTGCAGTCCGAGGGGTATCAGACCAGGGCCGCGTCCACTGTAAAAGAGGGACTGCGGATTTTTCACGACCAGGGATGCGATCTGCTCCTGTTAGACTGCAACCTGCCGGACGGCAACGGATTTGACCTGTGCGCCCGGATTAAAGGGGAACTCGATATCCCCATTTTCATGCTTACCGCAAGGGACACGGAGATGGACGAGGTGAAGGCGCTGGAGACCGGCATGGACGACTTTATGAGCAAGCCCTTTTCCCTCGCGGTCCTGAAGGCAAGGATCAAAAAGCTTCTGCGCAGGGACACGCTGCAGGTTCCGCTCTGTTCCGGCGACATCCGGATCGACCGGAATACCTGCAAGGTCTATAAAAATCAGACGGAGATCCACTGCAGCAAGACCGAATACCAGCTTTTGCTCTATTTCGTAGAGCATGCGGGGCGTGTCCTTTCCAAGGAGCAGATTCTGGATTCTGTCTGGGACAGCCAGGGAAACTATGTGGACGAGAACACGGTTTCCGTGAACATCCGCAGGCTTCGGAGCAAGCTCGAGGATGACCCGAAGCATCCGGAGCACCTGGTCAATGTGTATGGAATCGGATATATCTGGAAATAACTTGTGCGGCTGCGCAGGATATTTCCACACAGTTCCCTGGAAGGAAGTGTAGAAAAATGACGGGAATCTTGGCAGGAATGCTATTGTTCACAGCAGGGATCGCGGCGGCGGAGCGCTTCCGGAGAAGAAGGATGTACCGGATGGTCAGCCGGATGCTGGAGCAGGTGCTCAACCGGGAGAAAATCGGGATCTCCGATATCCGGGAGGGAGGGCTGTCCGCCCTTGCCGGGAAAATGATCCGGGTGCAGGAAACTTTGGAATACGAGGTGGACCAGGCGCAGAAGGAAAAAGAACAGGTGAAGAGCCTGATCTCCAACATGTCCCATCAGCTGAAAACGCCGCTGAGCAATGTGGTCATGTACCGGGAGTTGCTGGAAACGGAACCGGATGCGGAGCAGAGGGCGGATTTTCTGGAACGGATGCGGCTGCAGCTGGACAAGATCGACTGGATCCTGCAGTCTCTGTTCAAAATGGTGAAGCTGGAGCAGGACGTGATCCGGTTTGAGACGGAACAGGCGTCCCTGAAGGAAACCCTCGTGAGCGCCCTCAGCAGCGTATATGAAAAAGCGGAGAAAAAGGAAATCCGCATCGTGACGGAGCCGTTTCCGGACTGCCTGCTTGAACACAATCCGAAATGGACCGCGGAAGTATTTGTCAATATTTTAGAAAATGCAGTCAAGTATTCGGAGAACGGAAGCCGGATCGAGATTCAGGTCAGACCTTTGGAATTGTTTACGGAAATCCGGTTCCAGGATCACGGGATCGGGATCCGGAAGGAGGAGCAGAACCGGATCTTCCAGCGCTTTTACAGGAGCCGGGATGTAGAGAACCGGGAAGGGCCCGGGATCGGCCTGTATCTGTCCCGGATGATCCTGGATAAGGAAAAAGGCTACATGACGGTCGCGTCGGAATACGGAAAGGGGAGCTGCATTTCCGTATTCTTACAAAACTGTCAGAATTGAGTGGGGATTTTGTCAGTACAATGAAAGATTCGCCTGCTATTCTATCTATTAGGAACGAAGCCCGAAGACAGCCGGACACAGGCTGCGCTGCCGGTGGAAGTCCGCAAATCAGAAGAGCATTCTCGGAAACTCTTTGCATCCAGTCGCAAAGATGGGTGCAAGGGAGTTTACGAGAGTGCTCCACAAAAAATGGGGTGAAAAAATGGATGTATTGCAGGTGAATCATGTAAGCAAACAATATGGAGAAAAAGAGAATGCGGTTCATGCATTGAGGGACGTTTCCTTCCGCATCGGACAGGGAGAGTTTGCTGCCATCGTAGGGACTTCCGGCTCCGGAAAGTCCACGCTGCTGAATCTGATCGGCGGTCTGGATGTGCCTTCCGGGGGAGAGATCATCATAAGGAAGCACAATATCGCGGGCCTGAAACGAAAGGAGCTGACCATCTTCCGGCGGAGAAATATCGGATTCGTGTTCCAGAATTACAGTCTGATGCCGGTCCTCAACGTGTATGACAATGTGGCCCTTCCGGTGACCTTTGACAAGGGAAAATATGTAGACCATCCTTATATTGAAGGGCTGCTCCGGGAATTGGGACTGTGGGAGAAGCGGAAGCGTTTTCCCAATGAGCTGTCCGGGGGTCAGCAGCAGAGGGTGGCGATCGCCCGGGCGCTGGCCAACAAGCCGGCCCTTATCCTGGCCGACGTAAACTGGACTATGGTTTTTGACTGTATATAGCGTATATTGTGTTTAAAATGATGGAATATAGCTACTTGATACACAAGGCATGAGAAAAAATGTATATAGAGTAGAGGGAATAAATGTAATGACTGGCAAGGAGTAATGGAGACTTCGGATGCCGGTTTTTTTGTTGGGAAGATAGCATGGGTGGAGGAAGGATGTGGTGAAATCAAAATGAAAGATAGGAAAGGGGGCTTGATGTGGGAAGAGATATTATAGATATGAACAAGGATGCCTTCTGGCAGCTCATTGAGGGAGCAAAAGAACAGTGTGGAAGGGATATGGCATTCATGGCACGTTGGTTAGAAGGGCGGTTGCTGGGAATGCAGCCGGAGCAGGTACTAAAATACTATGCAGTCCTGAGCGGGTACAAGGAAACCGCTAACAAATATGGCCTTTGGACTGCGGCAGTTCTTATCAAGGAGGATGGCTGCAGCGATGACTGGTTTATTGATTTCAGGACATGGCTGATCGCCCAGGGGAAAGAGATCTATATGGCTGCGTTAGAGAATCCGGATTCACTCGCAGGCATAGAACGGTATGGGAATTGTGAGTTTGCATCCTTAAACTATGTTGGATATGATGCCTATAAGGAATCGACCGGGCGAAGCATTTATCAGGATTGTACACCTGAAATAGAGAAAAAGATGCTGGCAGAAGTATCTAAGGAGATCCGGTACCATCCCATGATAGAATATCCCTTAGAAATACCGGATGCGCTGATTGTGTATCCAAAGCTGGGGGCTATGTTTTCTAAAACCTATAATGCTGAAAGTTACCGCAGTCATTCGATGTGGAATACGTCGCTTCCGGAATTGAAGGAACTGGTAGAAAAGGGTGCGGATAAGGTACGGAAAATTCGAATGGAAGGAGGGAAAAACAGAGAGAAGAAGAAAAAACGAGACGGCTGGGTCAGATGATCCTACAATCCATGGGTTTCATGAAAATTCACTTGAAAGCAAACATAGGTTCTGGTATGATATATTACAAAACGAAAATTGAGGAAGATGAAAATGAGTGAAACAAATGTATTTGAAAAATGTCCTGCTTATCAATCGGAGCATTTCCGCTTAAGAAAAGTGAGGATGGAGGACGCGGAAGGCCTCTTTTCATGCTACAGCAATCCGGAGGCCGCAAAGTATTTTAACGGTGACTGCTGCGGCGATGACTTTTATTATACGGATTTCAGCCAGTTTGTGAAATGTATGGAGTTTTGGGAGAGCCGGTATCAGGAAAAGGACTTTGTCCGTTTTACAATCGTGGATATCGAACTGGAAAAATTGATCGGGATGACAGAAGTCTGTCCTTCTTATAAGTATTCGGTTGACGGACACTGTATGGGAATCCTGCGTCTTGACCTCCTGCCGGAATATGAAGCCGGAAAAGATATACAGGAATTGTTGGAAATGATCTTAGGGCATGTCTATGAAGACTTCCAGGTTCATTGTGTGATCATGAAAGCGCAGGAGGATGCGCTGATCAGGAGAAATGTATTGAAAAGCCTGCACTTTGTCCCAGCCCAGGATGAGTGCAGTATTCCGTTTAAAGATTATTTTATCCGGTACTGAAAAGGAGAAGATGGAAATACATAAAAGTGAATAGATGAAACGTGTTGAAGACAACAGCAGGTGCAGTGTGATCTTTTGGTCAGTAAAACTGTATCTGCTGTTTATTTTTATAAGGGAATAAGCCAAACAGAGTGTTTGTAAAATGTGCACAGTTTCAGAGGCGCAGGATTGGCAGTTTCTGTAGATAGCTTTCTCTTCTGGTTAATGGTATAGTGTCGTGCTTGAAGTAGGGAGGATTTTTAAGAAAGGAGAAAAATGAAATGCTGGAATGCGGCAGAGACGAACAATGGAAGGAAGCGCTGTCACTATGGGTGGACCGGAAGGTGGTCACGCACTTAAAAGAAAACCATTCCCGGTTTGAAGCGATATTGAGGGAGCAGAGCCAATTGGCTGATAAATATCCTGTGATCGTTCCGTTCTTAGATGGAGAGGGAGCCATGGAACTGACAGATGAGGAACATCAGGCGATCAAAGAATACCTGAGCATGCGGGAGAAGACAGAACTCCTGATCCGGGAATACCATTATTATTTAGGGCAGGCCACAAATATTCCGCACCTGCAGGAGTTTGGCATCCATCGAAATAAGGAACAGAAAACAGGAGAAGGCCGGACAAGCCAGCTTCTGGATCTTTTGGCTGAAAACCAGATCGAGGAAGCGGACCAGGCGCTCCGTTTCTCCAATCCGGAGTACCAGGCGCGGGTGGAGATGGAGAACGAGGCACAGAAAGCAGTCAGCAGCCTACAGGTAACAGACGGAATGAGGACTGCCATTGCGCATTATGCGGATGCGATCCATGGACGCTGGCTCACGTTCCTTAAACTTTTTTACCAGTATGCGGTAGATGACATTTTAAATTCATCAAGGGAAGAAAAGGGGAACGCAGGATTCTTGAAGAGGGTGAAAAGATTCTGGCATTACAGGAAGCGAAACAAGGAATAGCCAAGACCAAAAGGAACAGCTGGAGCAGGGGGAATGGGCCGTGCAGCGCCAGAGGGGAGCTTCGCGGAGGAATCTCAAAATATAAAAAGATACTGAACCGAAAAGTGCGGCGCAGATCCAAGGTGCTCTTGCAAAATGCGGATGATAAAAAGATCTGCAAGACAGGCATGATGGTAGATTTTGCCTGACCTGCAGCCCTGCACAGGCTGGTTATATTTGTAACCGTAAGGCTTAGGAACTGCTGCAGGATCACTTGGGCAGGGCAGTGTTATACGAAGGGGCAGAAAAATCTGCTCCTTCGTATAAATGGATGAATCTAAAAGGTTAGCGGCCTGAAAGGAGGATGCTGTGAAGGAAGAAAAATATAAAGCAAAATGTCCCGGACATGTTCTGATCGCGGATACGGCATATTTGGAGAAGCATGGGAAGGACAAGAAAAAATACGAGGTAATCGATTACCAGCCCCCATCGGGGTTTCAAATGGGGATCCTGTTAGAACAATTCCAGCATCCCTTTGAAAAGGCATGCATCCGGTATGCGGTCAACCTCTATTTTGCCCCGGAACAATATCTGGACGCCTGCATGAAACAAGAAGCTGTTACATGGCAGGGTGTTTCACAGAAATGGGCAGACACCGGAAATGCCTGCTACAAGGTCATGGCAGATGAAAGGCAGGAAAACGTCAACACGGAGGCAGATGGAATCTGGAGCCAGTATCAGGAATTTTACAGCTGTGACGGGGATGCCTGTAAGACGAAAGCAGTACGGATCATCCTTGTGGTGCCGGATGACGAAACGTTTGAGGGGATGAGAAGGCTGGTGTATTCGCTTTTTGAAGAGGTACGGCCTGTACATTATGAAGAAATAGGGAACCACCTTGGAAAGGAGGAAATGGGGGATGGATGTAAAGCAAGTAAAGGCATTTCCGTCAAAGGGCAGCTCAAAGAACTGCGGAATGCAAAGCCGGAGAATCGGGTAGAAAAAATGCTGCCTGAAGCAGCAGTAAAAAACCAGAAAGGAAAAGGCTGTAAGAAGGATCCGGAGCGGTAAGTTCCGGATTCACGTGTGTCCTTCCCTGTCCCTGCCATCAATGAGGTAATCATAGGAAACATGAAAGATCCGGGAAAGGGCCTGCAGCTCCAGGTCTGTGACATACCGTTGATTCGTTTCAATCCTGGTGATCACATTCTTATCCATGTCATAGCCTGCAAGCTGGAGCAGGTAGGACAGATATCTTTGGGAATAATTGTGCTGTTTCCGAAGCTCGATCAGCTGGCGGCTGATGAGGTTCTTCTCACCCGTTTTAGTTCTTGGTTTTGGCATAAGTCTTCCTCCTAAAATGTCTCGTTTTTTGCACCGTACCATATAGATTTTATCTGGTAATGGGAGAAGTGAGGTTGTAAAAATGAGACAAACAGAATAAGGATCTATACACGGAGATGACAAAAAGGATATAGAATGGAAACTACAGAAGATCGCAGGACGCAAGGCAATAAAAAATGTAGAAATAATAAAGGAATCAGTGTGTGCAGGGACATCTTACGGATGCTTCCTGCTTTTTCATTTCAGCAAGGGGGATAACAGGTATGGAAATGAGTGTGTTTGAACTTCTGGCAATTGCCCGGGAGACGGCAGGCGCGGACTATGTAAAGGGAGACCGGATCATATGTGAGAAGCGGTATTCTGCGGATACGGAGCATATGCTGGAATTCCGGATATTGGGCGGCCGGGAACCCTATGGAAAGCAGGGAGACCACTGCCGTATGTTTTTGACGGGGGAAGCGTACTGCATGATGCAGGAAAAAGAACAGCAGAAGAAAATACGGATCATACGTTACGCAAGGGTCAGGGGAAACACCCTTGTATATGGGCCGCCCGCAGAGCGGCCGGCTTCCAGGGGGAAGTAACCCCTACCGGCTGGAAAGAAAAAGTGTTCGGGATTGCCGCTTCTTTCCCTGTCCCAGGCATTTTCTCCGCCAGGGCATTCCATAAGGAGTGTCCGGGAACCACAGGCGGAAGTGTTCGAAAGACCATTTTTAAGTTCAGGAGATGTTTTTGATATCTTCCACAAATATAGGATCACAAATAAATAGAGAAAGGAAGTGATGCCCATGATAATCGGGATCGACCATGGATTTTATGCCGTTAAGGGGGCGCACGTCGCATTCCCAAGCGGGCTTGCCGTTTATGATTATGAGCCGTATACCATGCAGAATGTCCTGCAATACGAAGGGAAATATTATGTCTGCGGCACCGGACGGCAGGCGCTTTTGAAGGACAAGACTGTCAATGACAATTATTATCTCCTGACCATGGCGGCGCTGGCACAGGAGATCCGAAACCGGAAAGCGGAGAACCAGATGGAGGTTATCCTTGCAGCCGGGCTGCCGCTGTCCGGTTTCGGGAGGGAGAAGCGGGCGTTCCGGAATTATCTCCTGCGGGACCATCAGCCCTTGTGTTTCCAGTATGACGATGAAAAATACCGGATATGGATCCGGGATGTGAAGCTGTTCCCCCAAGGCTATTCTGCCATTGCGATGCATCCGGAGTATGTGAACGGGGAGCCTTCTGTCCTGCTTGCCGATATCGGGGGATGGACGGTGGACCTGATGCGGCTGGACAATGCTGTCCCAAACGCGGCTACATGCCGCAGCCTGGAACTGGGAGTCATCCGGTGCATGGACGAAGCCATGGAGCAGATCCGCAGGAGGACAGGGCTGTCCGTAACGGACATCCAGATCGAGCGTGTGCTGAACGGGAGCGCATGCAGCATGGACCAGACAGCCAAGGAGATGATCCTAAACCATGGACGGATCTATACGGAGCGGATCCTGTCCTCCATTATGGAGGCCGGTTTTGACTTCAAGGCGGTTCCCGTGATTTTTATGGGCGGCGGCGCTTCCATTATAGAACGCCATATAAGACCACAGGATGGGCTGTGCCGGGCAGTATTCCTGACAGATGTCCATGCCAATGCCGCCGGGTATGAGCGGATCGCGGAGCGGATGCTGGAGCAGTGAGCCGCCCGGTGTTTTCTTTCCGGCCAAATCCAGAGAACCCGGAGCATCAGAGGGCATGGGAAATCTTAAGCAGTGTCCCGGAAGGGCAGAAGAACCTGTTTCTTGTGCGGGCGATCCTACAGGAAGACTTGGCGCAGCATCTGGAAAAATTGATACGGAAGGCTGTCCGGGAAGAACTGGAGGGAATCCAGGTGGAAAAGGCCCCGGTTTTGGCAGGGCCAGAGGCTTTGAAGCAGGAGGTTCAGAAGCCGGAGATACCGGACCAGATGCTGGATTTTTTGTCACAGATAGAATGAGGGCAGGAAAGGAGGTGGTGCGGTTTTGAGGGCAGGTTAAAATAAAATACCATTGTCAGGTATGCTGTATTTCCGATCACTATATTTGTTGGATATTGTGAATGGATATCAATGGGGTTTCCAAGTATCCTGTATATAACAAAAGAAAAGGAGGAACCCACATGGCAGAGATGAAGAACATCTGCGGGAAGATCCCGCTGGAACTGCACACAAAAGTGCGGCAGGAGATCGAACAGAGGGAGATCAGCACACAGCAATTCATACAGCAGGTCATTGAAGAACATTTCACAGAAAAAGGAGGACAGGTCAGCATGGCAGTAAGGACAGTGGCAGTACAGGTATCGGAGGAACTCTTCGCAAGATTCAAAGCGGCGGTAGCAAAAAAGGGATGCAGACAGAAGGATTTCCTGATCGCGCTGATTGAAAGGGCAATCGAAGAGATCGAGGCGGAATTCGGAGAAGAAAAGGCATCCACAACACCAGATGGAGGGACAGAGGCGGAGGCCCATCCTGCGGAGCCGGAACCGGAAAGCAGGGAAATGGAATCTGAGGGGACAGAGGCCAGCGAAGCTGGGGAACCGGCAGAAACGGAAGCTGAAGAGCCAAAAGAACCGGCAGAGCCAGAAACCGAAGGGGCAGAGGCCGCTCCAGAAGAGGAAGCCGAAGTACCAGAGGAATCAGCGGATGCAGAAGAACCGGATGAGACGGAAGCAAGAGAACCAAAGGAAACGGATGGGATAGAAGATGGAAAACCAGAGGAATCCGAAAATGAAGAAGCATCCGAACCGGAAACAGCCGATGCGGGCGAAGCGGAGCAGGAGCCAGACGATACAGTAACAGAAGAATAAGAACATGGTCATTAGACAGAAGCGGCATGGAAATAGAACCCATGCCGTTTTTATTATGGAAGGAGTGATAACCGGAACAATTCGATTTTTTGATCTATTCAGCGGGATCGGCGGATTCCGTGAAGGGCTGAACCGTGCAGGCGGATTCACCTGTGTGGGGCACTGCGAGGTGGATGCCCATGCGAATAAGAACTACCGGCTGCTGTTTGATACGGAAGGGGAGTGGTATTGTGATGACGCAAGAGCAATTGAAACAGGAAGAATGCCAGGCTTTGATCTCCTGTGCGCGGGATTTCCTTGCCAGGCATTCTCTATCGCTGGAAAACGGGAAGGGTTTGCTGACGCAAGAGGGACCCTGTTCTTTGAGATTGCCAGACTGGTTGAAGCCGGACGGCCTGCTTATTTTCTCCTTGAAAATGTTCCCGGGCTGTTATCGCATGACAAAGGCAGGACGTTTCACACCATCCTCAGTACGTTTTGGAAGCTGGGGTACCATGTGGAATGGAAGGTGCTTAACAGCAAAGATTTCGGAGTCCCACAATCAAGAAAGAGGGTGTATATTGTCGGATATCTTGATGGAAGATGTGCCGGAAAAATACTTCCTGTCCCGGAAACAAACGGAACAGCTCTTATACAGCTCCGCCCCGGAAGGCAGGGAAAAAGGATCTACCACCCGGACAGACTGAGCTGCACATTGACATCAGGCGCCGGTGGGATGGGCGGGAAGACCGGGCTTTATGAAGTGGGGATCCCGATCAAGGAGGCGACCCGGAAAGGCTATAAGATGGCGTATCCGGGTGACAGCATCGACCTGGGGTATGCCAGCCTGAACAGCAGGCGCGGGCGTGTAGGGAAAGGAATTGCCCATACGCTGACCACCGGGAACCTGCAGGGGACGCTGCACGTTGTGGACCTGCCCCATCCGCCGCCGGCAACAGAGGACGCAAGATGCCTGTGCGCCAGGCAGGATGCAGGGGGATCCAGGCATCGGGGAGAAACATCCGGAGTATTAGGGGAAACCGGCCCAAGGGCTGTGCTGACCCCGGCAAAAGCGAAAGTCCGGCAGGAGGGACGCAGGATGAAGGAGCCGGAAGAGCCAATGTTCACCATTACGGCAACGGACCGGCACGGGGTAGAATACCACGGAAGGATCCGCAGGCTGACCCCGAGGGAGTGCCTGCGGCTGCAGGGATATCATGATGGGCAGATCGACCGGATCATAGAGGACACATCGGACAGCCAGCTTTATAAACAGGCCGGAAACGGAGTGACGGTCAATGTCATTGAAGCCATCGTCAGGAACCTCCGGGAAATTGACACGCAGTTAAAAGCAGAAGTTCCTGTCTGAACAGGGCAGTAAAGGGGGCGGGATGGATTTAAAAGAGCAATTCTATGGCACGGAGATTGAGATGACGGGGATCACGAGACAGCATGCGGCGGAAGTGGTCTCGGAAATGTTCGGTACTTCTATTTACCATAGGAATTCCTATGATTCCTGGCGCCTGTTAGACCGGGAAGGAAAAGAATGGAAATTTGTGTATGACAGCAGTATCCATCCGGAGCGGAGAGCCAGGGGGCAGGTGGTTTTGGCAGATTCGAAATACTGCACGGAAATGGTAAGCCCCAAGCTGACTTATGAGGAAATGGGAAAGCTGCAGGAAGTGGTGCGCTGTTTACGGAGAAATGGAGCCAGGGTGAATCCGTCCTGTGGACAGCACGTTCATGTGGACGCATCCAACCACACGGCAAGGAGCCTCAAGAATGCGCTGACGATCATGTATTCCAAGGAGGACATCCTGTTCAAAGCGCTGAAGGTGCAGAACGCAAGGGAAGAAGGATACTGCCAGAAAGTACGCCCGGCGGTGCTGGAGCAGATCCGGAGGATGCCAAACAGAAACATTTCCATGGAAAAGCTGAAACGTGCATGGTATGAGGGCGGGGATTACAGCATGGACCATTATAACTGGTCACGGTATTATGCTTTAAATCTGCATGCTGTATTTTCCAAGGGAACTTTGGAATGGAGGTGTTTTGAGAGTACCCTCCACGCAGGAAGAGTGCGGGCGAACATCACGCTCGCGCTTGCTATTTCTGCCCAGGCGATCAACCAGAAGTGTACCCATATGAGAAAAACGGAGATCACGGAAAACCCGTGTTTTACGTTCCGTACCTTCCTGCTCCGGCTGGGGCTGATCGGGCCGGAATATAAAAATGTCCGGGAGCACCTGCTGGAAAATCTGGAGGGCGATAAGGCATGGAGGTATGACAAAAGCACATATAAATGCCTGCAAAGAAATGATATGGGAATGGAACGGTAGAAATACCGGAGAGAAAATGGAGGGAGGTGAGAGCATAAAGAATCAATTTTATTTTGCCTATGGAAGCAACATGAACTTAGACCAGATGGAATACCGGTGTCCGGCTGCCAGGGTGGTAGAAACTGTCCGCCTGGAAGATCACCGTCTTGCGTTTTGCGGCAGACCGGAAGGGAATGGGGTAGCAACTATATTTCCAGAGGAAGGAAGCCAGGTGGAAGGTGTATTATGGGAGATTACGCCGGGATGTGAAAAAAGCCTGGACGGATACGAGGGATATCCGTATCTGTATGGGAAACAGACCGTCCGTGTGCGGAATCAGGCTGGGATGGAGATGGACGTGATGGCATATGTCATGAACGCGCCCTATAAGGAAACGCTGTCCAGCCCTTCAAGGCTGTATCTGGATGGAATCTTAGAGGGATGCAGGCAGAACGGGATCCCGGAGAAGCCAGTCCGGGATGCGGCGGCCTGGACAAAAAAGGAAAAGAAAAAGAAGCGCCATAAGGATCCTGAAAGATAAGATCGGGATGAACAGTTGGAAAGAGAAGAAGGAGAATGGAATGACATTTCATAAAATGAGAACAAGGCTTGCGGCCCTCGGGCTGGCATTGGTCATGGGGCTGGTTCCGATGGGAAATGTGTCTGCTGTCTATGCAGCAGAAGAACCGGACAGCCAGCAGGAAAATATAACATCAGAAACTACGAAAGAAGAGAACTTGCAGTCAGATATCACGGCGCAGCATCGGGTTGTTGCAGAGGATCTTACAATAAAAGTGAATGACAAGACTTTTTCAATAGGAACCTCCCTGGAAGGGATCCGGTTTGACCCGGAGAAGGATCAAGTCTCTTTCTATAAGGCCGTGGGGGATGATGGAAGCGAATACCAGTCCTACAGGGCTGGTACCTATACCGCCAGTTATCTGGTCACGCCCAAGGATCAGGAAGAGTGCTATGTGGTTACCCGTAAGATCATTTTGACCGATACGGAAGGTATGGCAAATGCATCGGATAATGGTGGAGAAAAGCAGAAAACAGATACGGATCCGGAGGATGGGACGGAGTCAGATGCCGATCTGGGAGAAAAGAAAGATTCGGAACTTGATCAAGATTCAGAGTCAAAGAAAGACCCGGAGCCTGATCAAGATTCAGAGTCAAAGAAAGACCCGGAGCCTGATAAGGATTCAGAATCAAAGGAAGACCCAGATTCAGAGAAAGATTCCGCCTCTGAGGAAAAAACGGAGAGCAGACCGCAGGATACAGCAAAGGTGAAGATCACGATCAGTGGGAAAGGAGATACGGAAGAATCCCTGTCTAAGCTGCAGAAGGACATTACAGAGGGAAAGGTGATGATTGTTTCCGCAGCCGGAAGCGCTTTCGGGTCTGCCGATTCTGTAGTGGATTTAGAGAAAGGGGATGCAATTCCCTATCCAGATTCTTTCGGGGATTATGAAACCAGCTGGTTCCAGATCAACGGCGAGACAGCATATTGTCTGGAAAACCAGAGTGCAGCCGCTTTCACAGGAGAGGCCGTATCTTCTCTGCTGGATTCCAACGAAAACCTGCGGAAGGTTCTATATTATGGATATGGCGGCAAGGGAGATTTAACCGGAGAAGCGCTTTCCGGAAAAAGCAAGGAAGAGAAATATGTATATACCCATATCGCGGCCAACTATGCATATACAGGCGAAGCCGGATTTATGGGATGCACGCAGGAGGATCTGGAAAAAGCAGGCGTAATGGATTATATTGATTTTCTGTTCGGGCAGGAAAATCCACCCAGTAATGAACTGTCGCTGTCGAGTACATCTGTGGATGCTGTCCAGGATGGCAATATTCAGAAAACACCAGAGATCCAGTTGGATGGGGACAGCGAGAATTATATTGAGTTCAGCATCCCCGAAGATGTTACCTGTTATAACGTGGCCAGAGAGGAAGCTGTCACCAATGGAATGATCAAAATCTATGGCGGCGATTCATTCTATCTTTCCGCAAACATGAATGTGGGAGGACAGTATGATTCCGGCGAACTGTCTGGTTCCTTAAAAGAGGACTGGAAGATTTTAGCATTGGCTTCCGGAGAAGGACAAGAGGACATGGATGTATTTGAATCTCCATCCGCAGAGCCGGTCAGCTTCACTGTGAACTGGCTGGAACAGGCTAAGATCAGTCTGCTGAAAAAAGACCGGGATACGGACGAACCGGTGGCAGGCGCGGTATATGGCATTTATACAGACTATCAATGTAAAGAGCTGCTGATGGAAATGCCGGAGACCGGAGAAAACGGAAAGACATCCAGTGAGTATTTCGATACGGGGCTAAAGCAGGTCTATGTAAAAGAGCGGAAAGCCCCGGAGAATTATCTGCTGGATCCCAATGTTTATCCGGTGGATGTGGAAAATGAAAAAGAGATAGAACTGACGGTCTATGATGTTCCTGAGAATACGGAGCAGGAAAGCAAGCCGACGGAAATACATGTTACAAAGGCAGACGCAGTCACCGGTGAAATGCTGGAGGGCGCTGTGCTGCAGGCGGCGGATAAAGAAGGAAACCTGGTTGAAGAGTGGACCAGTACAAAAGAAGCCCATGTGATCTATGGATTGCCGGAGGGAGAGTATATCCTGCATGAAAAAACGGCGCCTTATAAAGAGGGCTATGTATCGGCATCCGATATCACTTTCCAGGTATCGGAAGAAAGCGTGACGGAGGTGGAGATGAAGGATGAATATTCCAAAATAGAATTTTCCGTTCAAGACCAGACAACTGGGAAAGAACTTCCAGGTGTCACTTTGCAGCTCCTTGACAGGGATGGAAACATCTTGAAAGAATGGGTGACAGATGGCAAACCGTACCATGTGGAGAGGCTTCCGGTAAATGAAGAACTGATCCTGCGGCAAACCGCTGTGCCCAAAGGCTATGTGATTCCAAAGGAAGTAAAGTTCATCGTAATGGATACGGAGGAAGTCCAGAGCATAGAATTGAAAAATGCACGGGTATCAGAAAAGGCATCCGAATCAGGGGAAACGTCTGAATCAGGAAAAACATCTGCACCAAAGACAGGGGATGCACTGCATTTGTTAGTTGTATTTCTTTTCGCAGGTCTGTTTTCATTCATTGTGCTTGCAGTGCTGCTGATCCGCAGGAGAAAAAGATACCAGGAGGAAGAATAGATTCGATAGAGCGGAAACACTGACGGACGCTTCCAGAGAAAAGTGTTCGAAACAGTGCATCCGAATTATAGCGCAACGTTCCGTTTACACATGCGGCAAAGATGAAGCAAACAGGGAAGTGTTTAAAAGCCCACAAAAAGTGCAGAATCCGAGATGTAGAGTGTTCCTTTTCAAGGGAAGTGTTCAAAACAGCGTATCCGCATCATAGTGCAACGTTCTGTTTACTCTTGCAGTGGAGATGAAGCAAGCAGGAACGTGTTCAAAAGTACCCGAAAAGTGCAGAATTCGAGACGCAGAGTGTTCCTTTTCAAGGGAAGTGTTCGAAACAGCACATTGGAATCGTAGTGCAACGTTCCGTTTACTCTTCCCGTGGAGATGAAGCACCAGGAAAGTGTTCAAAACAGCGCATCCGAGTTACAGCGCAACGTTCCGTTTACTCTTATGGCGAAGATGAAGCAAACAGATAGCAGCGATTGTTTTCCCGGCATGAGAAATTCAGGGAAGATATGATTGTAAAAATAGTAATAAAAAATATCAGGCAGGAGATGTCCTCTGATCAGGGGGATATCTCCTGCCTTTTTTGAAAGGAAGGTATGATTTATGAGACGATTTTATACAGCGGAATCGGTGACAGAAGGCCATCCGGATAAACTCTGCGACCTGATCGCGGACAGCATCCTGGATGAGTGCTTAAAGCAGGATCCGGAGGCAAAAGTGGCATGCGAGGTACTGGCTACAAAGGGATATATCCTGATCGCCGGGGAGATTACCAGCAGATATGAGCCTTACGTGTTCTGGACGGCAAAGGAAGTCCTGGAAAAGACCGGGTATCCATCCGGAGAGATCAAAATGGAAGCCCGGATCCACCACCAGAGTCCGGATATCGCAGGGGCGGTGGAATGCCCATGGGAAAAACGGAACGGACTGCCGAAACAGACTTTCGGATCAGAGTATGGCGCAGGTGACCAGGGAGTCATGATCGGTTACGCCTGCGATGAAACCCCGCAGAAAATGCCCATGCCGGCGGTGCTGGCAAACCGGGTCGCGGCGGAGCTGACTGCCTGCCGGAAGAGCCGGTATATCCAGGGGATCCTGCCGGATGGAAAGGCGCAGGTGACCGTGGAATATGAAGACAGAAAGCCTGTCCGTCTGGACAGCGTGGTGGTCTCTTGTCAGCATGAGGAAGAAAAAAATTTAAGAGATCTGGAGAAGGAAATCCGGGAGAAAGTACTCCTTCCTGCATTGCGCATGCTCCCTCCGGATGAAAACACCCGGATCCTGATCAATCCATCCGGGCGGTTCGTACAGGGAGGATTGGATGCCGATACCGGATTGACCGGAAGGAAGCTGATGGTGGATGCCTATGGCAGCCAGGTACCCCACGGAGGCGGGGCCTTTTCCGGGAAGGACGGCTCCAAGGCAGACCGTTCCGGGGCATATATGGCAAGATACATCGCAAAAAATATCGTAGCCGCAGGCCTGGCCGGACGATGCCAGGTATCCTTAGGCTATGCTATCGGGGTGGCACAGCCGGTGATGGTGCAGGTGGACACCTTCGGTACGGGAACGGCCTGTGCGGATGACTGCCTGTCGGAAGCGGTACCGCTGGTATTCGAATTGACCCCGAAGCAGATTATGGAAACCCTGCGGCTGAAACGCCCGATCTTCCGCCAGACTGCCGCCTATGGACATTTCGGCAGGAAGGAATTCCCATGGGAGCGAACCGACCGGGTGAAGCAATTGCAGGAGGCCCTGCTTTAATGCCCTGGTATGGGGAAGAACAGATGGAGGCTGTCCGGGCGGTGACGGCTATGGAATATTTACAGAAGCACCAGCCCAGCCGCCTGAAAAAATCTTCGGCAAGGAATGAATGGGAACTGACCGACCATGACAGCTTCAAGATCAACGGGACCACCAGCAAATGGCATTGGAAGTCCAGGGATATCGGCGGGATTTCCGCGTTGAATTTCCTGACCCATGTAGATGGCATGGATTTCCAGGAAGCGGTGGGGCTGCTGCTGCAGGAAAATCCTGTGCTGTCCCAACGGATGCCCCAGCCGGAGGAAAGGCCGGGGAAGCCCTTTGTGCTGCCGGAGCCGTTTCGGAACTGCGGCCGTGTACAGAGGTATCTGAATGGCAGGGGGATCAGCAGCGATGTAATCCGATATTGCAGGAGGCTCGGCATCCTATATGAGAGCAGTCCATACCATAACGCTGTTTTTGTTGGGGTGGATGAAGAGAAGAGGCCCAGGTATGCGTTCCTGCGTGGGATTTATGATAAAGACGGCAAAGCCTTCCGGATCGAACATGCCGGGAGTGAAAAGAACTATGCATTTTGTATTCCGCCCAGCGAAGGGAGTGTCCGGGTAGCAGTGTATGAGGCGTGTATCGACGCTTTAGCCCATATGACCTTAGAAGAAGGAAAAGCGGATAAATACCGTCTTTCTTTAGGCGGGATCAGCGCACCCAGGAAAGAGCAAAGCGCAGAGAAAGAAAAGCAAGGGATATCTGGAAATAAACCGCAGAGGAAGCCTGCAAAGAATTCTCCGGCACTGGTACATTTCTTGCAGAATCACCCGGAGATTGAGGAAATCGAGATCTGTACAGACAATGATTTTGCCGGGAGGTGGGCTTGCGGACATATCAAGGAGACATATGGAAAGGACTATCGGATCATAGAAAACCTGCCGCAGATAGAGGGAGCGGATTATGGGGACCTGGCGATGCGGAAAATGGAACGGAATCAAAGCATATCCAGGCAGCACGATCAAGGGAGGTGAAAATGAAAGAAAACGAAATCCATATCGGCCAGAAAAAAATGCGGTTAAAAGATCAGGAACGAATCGAGATGAAGTTCTTAAGCCCCCTGACGGGCGGTTTCTTTCAGAAGTATCTGCGCGGAAAGAAGGAGTATATTGAGGAGCCGGGCAGAATGATTGACGGCAGGGAACTGGCACAGTATGAGGAGGACATCCGCAGAGTGGTGGATCGGGAGAACCATCTGGGGATGGAAGACGGAAATACGTTTGACCTGATGGATGAGTGTTTTGACGGCAGCCCTTCCATCCTGGAAAAGGCAGAGCATGGCACGATCTCCGTGGAAAATATAGGAGGCGCTTTGTATGGCTGCACCACGCTGATTCTCAAAGAAGAACTGGAAGATTGGGAGATGGAAGAGATGTGCGGATTTATTGCCATCCAGTACAGTGACGGCTGGGGGGAAGTATTCGAACAGCGAAACATTCCAGCGGACGGAGGAATCCTAAACGTATATTTTGATTATGCAGGAAGCCCCGATTTCCAGATACAGTCCACAGTAATAAAAAATCCATATCCGGAAAAACGAAAGGAAACCATTTTAGAAAGCGAAAAATCCAATCTGCTGGAAACAGAGGTATCATGCACACGGGTAAAAAAATGCCGGCCGAAGCTGTCGTTGATCCGGCATAACAGGCATAGTTTTTCTGTCCTGCCAGGGGCTCTCCAGCTGCTGCTTAAATGCGGACAGAAGAAAGAAGCTGAGGAAATGTATGACAGGGTTTCGAAGGTGCGGGGGTATGATGAGGCGTTGGAGATCATCAGCGAATATGTGGAAATCGAACCAGGCAGCGCCAGGGAAAATGCGGATCCGGGAGGGCAGAAAAAGAAAACGGGGCAGACAAAAGAGCAGGGGAGGTGAAAAGGATGGGAAATAAAAAGGAGCCTATATGGGATGGAACCGAGATGAAGATTCTCACGCCTTTGACGGGCGATTTTTTCCCGAAGGAGGAATCTGGTTGGGAAAATGAATTTGATGGTGACAGGGAACAGCTGGACGGCAGGGATCTCATGCAGTATAGGGAAGCCATCCAGAAAGCGGTGGACCGTGAGAACAGCCCGGAAGAAGAGGGCGGCGATATCTGCAACCTGATGGAATATTTTCGCGGCAGTGATTCGATCAAAGAAAAAGTGGAGTCTGCGGTGGTTTCCGTAGAAAGTGCAGAAGGAACCCTGTATGGCTGTACCACGCTCCGGCTGAAAGAAAAGCTGGAACCGGGGGAACTGTATGAATTATGTGAATATATTACCGGCCAGTACAGCGATGGCTGGGGCGAAGGGTTCGAGCAGAGGGATATCCAGGTGGACGGCGGGACATTGAATGTGCATTTCTGGCAGGGGGGAAGGATGAAATTCCAGATACAGACAGCGGAGGAAAAGAAGCCGGATCCGGAAACTGAAAAAGCATCAGATTCAAAAAAAGAACAGAGCCAAGATTTAGAGAAAGCCAGGCCATGCCCACAGGAGAAAAAGAGCCGTCCTAAACTACAGCTCATCGGCCATGAAGGAAATATTTTTTCAATCGTGGGGGATGCCGGGCGCCTGCTTTCCAGAAATGGGCAGAAACAGGAGGCGGATGAGATGTATGAACGGGTATTCAAAGCAGGCAGTTATTATGAGGCGCTGGGAATCATCAGCGAATATGTGGAGACGGAACTGAGCAGTAGCCGGGAAAAGAAGAACCAAAGAAAACAGAAGCCGGAGAAAACACCGTGCCGCTGATGGATGCCATCGGAAATAGGAGAGGCACGGGTTTCTATAAAAAATGGGAAAAGAAAGGAAGGGATGCCTATGGAGAAACGTTTGGAACTGGAGGAATTATTAATAGAAGGGATGTACCCGGAGGAATCCGCAGGGGGAGAACATTGGAGGATCCTGCATGGGGATACGCTGAAGCTGGTGAAGTCATTCCGGCCGGAAATCTTTGACGCAGTGGTCACGGATCCGCCCTATGCTTCCGGCGGTACGAAGCAGAATGAGAGGAACCGGACTACGAACCAGAAATACAGCAGCATGCGTTCCGGGAATGCCCTGCCGGATTTTGACGGGGATAACAAAGACCAGCGTTCCTGGACCCATTGGATGGCGGAATGGCTTCAGGATGTCCGCAAAGCCTGCAAGAGCGGCGCGCCGATCTGCTTATTCATTGACTGGAGACAGTATCCTTCGATCACCGATGCCCTGCAATGGGCGGGCTGGGTCTGGAGGGGGACCGCTGTGTGGGACAAAGGGAATTCCCGTCCGCAGAAAGGCCGTTTCCGCCAGCAGGCAGAATACATCGTGTGGGGGAGCAACGGCCCCATGCCGCTCAACCGTCCGGTGGCGTGCCTGCCGGGGGTGTTCCGGTATGGGAATCCCCAGAACCGGATCCATGTGACGGAGAAGCCGCTGCAGCTGATGAAGGATGTGATCCAGATCTGTGAACCGGGAGGGAGGATCTTAGACCCCTTTGCCGGATCCGGCACCACCATCCTGGCCGCTGTGGAGGAAGGATATGAAGCCGTAGGGATCGAAGTCACCGATACTTATTACGCTTTGGGAACGGAGCGGGTAAGGTCAACATTGGAGTTGGGGAAACAGAAAGCGGAAACGAATGAGACGGAGGAAGGAACTGTTTCCGAATCAGAAGTAAAAGAGCAGCCGTGAACCAATGTCATTAACTTAAGCTCTAAATTTTCTAAATGTGATTTCGACACAGCCCCAAATATCAGGCTTTTTCACATTTGCATAATGGAAGATTTTCCTTAAGTTAATGACATTGGCCGTGAACAGGAACCGTTTTCTGTTCTGAATAGTTATGGGAATTGAAAGGTCAGGAAGAGGGTGGGAACAATAAAGCAGAAAATTCAGTTTGTCCTGAACTGGGAACCAAAGACTGGACGTGAAAAAACATGGAAAGCATTTGCCAGAATGCTGGAACAAAAAGCCAGAAAGAAAAAAGGAGGAAAGCGCCATGGATTATAAGATGGATTACGAAACATTCCGGCAGGAAATGAAAAAGCTGGTAGAGGAAGGGCTGCGGGGAAAAGGGGAGTATAGTCTTTCCTGGAATACGGTGCATAAAAATAATGTTACAAAGAAAGGGCTGATGATATCAGAAGAAGGAAGCCTGGTTTCCCTTTCGGTTTATTTTGACCAGCCTTACCAGGAATACCTGGGAGGAAGGCCGCTTTCTGACATCAGCAGGGAGATTATAGAAATGAATGTAGAAAGGTGCTGCCCTGATGTTTCCGCGCTGCCGCTCAAAGATTATGGAAAAATGAAGGAGAAGCTGAGGGTAAGACTGGTAGGGAGGGAACAAAATGAAGCGTACCTGGAAGAAGGACCTTATAAACTGCATCCGATGGGGGCGGAGATCCTATATGCGGAATTGGGAAACTCTAGTGAGGGGGCAATGAGAATGCATGTGACCCATCAGAACCTGCAGGAATGGGACGTGCCGGTACAGGAGGCTTTTGAGGCGGCACTGGAAAACTCGCAGAGAGAAGAAGGTGTCCAGTTCCAGTCGATGACAGCAGTGACAGCCAGTATCCTGGGGGCAGAAAGCCCGGAAGAGGAAACGTTCGATAAAAAAGATATTTATGTCCTCACCAACCAGTCCAGAGATCATGGGGCTGCTGTGCTTTTGTATCCGGGAGTGCTGGAAGATGTCCACAAAAAAATGGAAGGAGATTACTATATCCTGCCCTCCAGTTTGCACGAGGTTCTCATTCTTTCCAAAGAGGTTGGTTTTACGCCGGCCGAATTGAGAAAAATGGTAGTGGAGGTCAACCGGGAACAGGTGGATCCGGAAGAACGGTTGGGAAATGACGTCTATGAGTTCCAGGGCAAGACCGGCACGCTGCAAAAATGTAAGGTTGCGGAAAAGGAGAAGACCCGGTGAGAATACCGGGAGCATGTCCGAAACAGGGTATCCGATGGGATGCCTTAAAATGCTGTCAGATGCAGTCAGGGCATCCAATGGGATGCTCTAAAAGATTGTCAGATGCAGCCAGGGCATCCAATGGGATGCTCTAAAAGATTGTCAGACTCAAACAGGGCATCCAATAGGATGCCCTAAAGTATTTTCAGATTGAGCCAGGGCATCCATATGGATGCCCTGCTTAACCGGAAGGAGGGATTGCATTATGGAGAAAGCATTGGCTTATGTATGCTGCCCTGCGGATGCAGGGAAAGCAAAGGTGCAGAAATACTGCCGGAAGATTTATGAATTGGGGTATGTACCGATCTGCCCGCAGTTCAGTTTCTCCCCGTTTTTGGATGAAGGGGAGGCGGAGGATATGCAGGCGTTCCAGAGGATGTCCCATATGGTGCTGCGGAGGTGCCGGATGGTGGTGGTCTGCGGAAAAGAAACGACCGGCACGATGAACACAGAGATCAGCATGGCGGACCGGTTCCACATCATCTGCACCACACTGGACGGGCTGGTCAGGATCAAAGAGGCGCAGTGAGATGGAAGAAAAAGACAGGATGTGGGCGGAGTATGACCGATTACGGCGGTGGATCCATCATCTGGAAAACATGATCAGCGGTGAACGAGTCGGGCGTCTTTCTTTTGAGACGCAGGAGTTAGAGAAATTAGAGGAAATGCTGAAAAAGGGATGTCAAAGGCTGGGGCAGCTTAGAAAGCGCCTGGGGATTGCAGAAATCGGGCTGCCGTGGTTTCAGTTTTATGAAATCGTGGAAGATGGTTTCACACAGTTCCTTCCGGAACAATACCGGGATTATAAGGTACAGATCGGCCCCGTGAAAAGGAAGGGCTGGATCGTAGACGCATTGCAGCTTGAGAAAGAGGGCGCCCCTGTCCTGCCTGCGCTGGAGATCAAGAAATATGCAGACCAGGTGTCAGACGGAGCAGACGCATGGAGGATGCTGGGACGGATGGCAGGTGATTATAAAAGGCTGATCTGTCCGGAAAAGAAACATCAGATGGAACGATGAAAGCAAGCATCGAACCTGCCGAGTGGGGGCGGAGAAACGGATGGAACTCGCACTGCAAGCATAGCACTTTGATATCCAAAGCGCACTTTGGGGCGAACCCCAAACCCCCGGATGCAGAGAACTGCACCATATATTTATAATCATAAAAATAATTCAGTAGTATTTGAATCAGCTGTAAAGTTGGAAGGAGAAAAGAATGTTTATCATATGGCTTATCGTCGGCATCCTATTTGGCGGCATGGCAGGGATCCTTGCCATGTGCCTTGTGGTTGCCGGGGCAAAATGTGACCGGGCGATGGCCCGTGCCAGAAGGGAGATGGAGCGGAATGGTTATGGGAAACGGAAAGTGATCCGTTTTGTGGATCATTTTAACAACAGCCTGTTCTGCATCCAGGACGGGGATCCGATCCAGATGATCAACCAGAAGGGAGAGCGGCAGTTCTGCATCTGCCACTATCTGGATGATACCCATGCAAAGATCGACGGGAAGGCGTGGCAATTACAGGAGTTTGCGAAAGAAATGGCGCGGAATGATGTCATTTACATGCCGCTGACCATGCGGGCGTTGGAAGTGAAGGGAGGCCCTGCATTATTATGAAAAAACGGTATAAGGAAAAAAGTAGAAAGCCGAAAAAACAGAAACGGGAAAGGGGAGAACGATGAGGAAACGGAACCATGTGATACCCGTCCGGCTCAACGCCAAGGAATTGCGGTATCTGGAGGAACAGGTGAAAAAGTGCGGGTTTTCCCGCGAGGAATATCTCCGCACATTGATCATGGGGGCAGAAGTCCATGCCAAGCCCTGTGAGCATCATACGGATCTGCTGCGGAAGATCGCAGGCTTATGCAACAATGCCAACCAGCTTGCACATGTGGCAAATGCCTCCGGTACGGCCAGCCAGGAGACCCTCCGGGAAATGCTCCGGATCTCCAGGGATGCCTGGCAGATAGTAAAAGAGGAATGGTGACCGAACCTGGCATACACCAGCATCATTCCTGTCCACCGCCTGGACCGCTCTATTGATTATATCAAAGATGAAAAGAAGACTACAAAGAGAACGGAGGCCGGCTCTCTGGAAGAAGCGGTTGGCTATGCCATGAACCGGGAAAAAACAGAACAGGCGGTTTATGAGGATTCGATCGGCTGTACCTGTGATTCTGCCTTTGCGGATATGGTGGCGACCAAAAAACGGTTCCATAAGCTGGACGGTGTACAGGGCTACCATCTGATCCAGAGTTTTGCGGAAGGGGAGGTGACGCCGGAGCTGGCGCACCTGATCGGACTGGAACTGGCAGAGGAACTTTTAAAAGGCCGGTTTGAAGCCGTGATCACTACACATCTGAATACCAGTCATTATCATAATCATGTAATATTCAATTCAGTCAGCATGGAAGACGGCAGGAAATACCACAGCAATGCGAAAAGCTATTATGAAGAAGTGCGGAAAATATCAGACGCACTCTGTGTAAAATACGGCTTGTCGGTCATTCCAGAAAATGGAGGCAGGGGACAATCCTATGCGGAGTGGCAGGCGGAAAGGAACGGCATGCCTACCTGGAGGACGGCGATCCGCATGGATATCCGGGAAGCAGTCCAGGAGAGTTTCACATGGAGACAGTTCCTGGCACAGATGGAACAGAGGGGATACGTGTGGAAGCTGGATCAGAAGTATCCGGCTTTAAAGGCTCCCGGCATGGAACGGTTTGTACGTTTGAAAAGCCTGGGGAAAAATTATACGGAGACGGCAATCCAGGAATGGATCTTAAAACCGAAAAAGCTGGGGCATACCCGGCAGGAAAATATGGAATGGAACCAGAAGCAGGGCAGGAAAGCGGATGCGCCCAGAAAGAAATTGACCGGCCTGCAGACATTATATTATTCCTACCTTTATCAGATGGGCGTGCTGAAAAAGCGTCCGCCGAGACCTTCTTATCTGGTGAGGGAAGATATCCGCCGGCTGGACCAGAGGATTGAACAGATGGAATTTCTCCGGAAGCATGGGATCACAACCAGGGAGCAGCTAATGCATTTTCGGACACCCAGGGAAGAACAGATCCTCTCTCTTTTAAAGGAGCGCAGGCGGCTTTATCGGAAGCAGCCGGATTCCCCAAGGATTGATGGGATCACGGATCAGCTGAAGAAACTCCGGAAGGAGGTCAAAATGTCCCGGCAGATTGAAAAGAACTCCTTAGAGATGGAAGAACGGATGCGCCAGGCAGAACAGCAGAAGGAGCAGGAAAATAATCCAAAATGGGGAAAGGGGGAAATCGGATGGCAGAAAGAAATGGAGAAGAAATAAACCAGAAAAATATGGATTACACAGGGATTCCGGTGATGTATTATCCGATCAATGAGGATGCCGCACGCAGGGCAAAGGAAATGAACAGTTTTTTTGATTACCAGCCGGGAAGTGCGACAGCAGAATACCGGCGCTGTGTGGACCAGGCAGTTCAGATCGCGGAACAGCAGAAGGAAAGGGCAGACCCCATCTACCATGAAAAGATCGACAGGCTGGTAGATACCTATGCCCGGAAGCTGGCAGAGAACATGAACAAAGGGTATGAGATTGATGCGCGTGTACCGTCAGTGATGATCGCAGGCGCTTCCAACTTTCCCACACGGAAAAAGGAAAAGCAGAATAACGCAAGGGATAAAAATATGGAGGAATGGCGTCAGGTGCAGGGACTCCTGGATCAGATCAAAAGTACAGGGATGGGCGGCATCCGTTCCGACCATCCCCATGCCGTCGAGCAGCTGGAGCAGAAGCTGGCCAGGCTGGAGAATACCCAGAAGCTGATGAAGGATGTGAATGCATTCTACCGGAAAAATAAGTCTTTAGATGGATGCCCCCTGCTTGACGGGGAACGGATCCAGCGTCTGAAAGTTTCCATGGAGAACTCCTGGCATCCGGAGCCGAAACCGTTCCCTTCTTATCTGCTTACAAATAATAGCGCAGAGATCCGGCGGTTAAAGGCACGCATTGAGGAACTGAAGCAGTGTGCGGAGGTTGGATTCTGCGGATGGGAGTTTGACGGAGGGAAAGCGGTTGCGAACCAGGAGGCTGGGAGATTACAGCTCTTATTTGAGGAAAAACCTTCCGCTGAACAGCGTGCCCTGTTGAAAGCAAACGGATTCCGGTGGGCATCCAAGGCAGGCGTATGGCAGAGAATGCTGAACCGGCAGGCAATCCATGCGGCGGGAAGGATTGGCTTTATCTGTCCCCTTTCCGGCCAGAAACCCAGTGAATTACAGCCAAAAGGCATGGAACCGAAAAAGGAAAAATCCATGCAGCGTTGATGGGATAGCAGTCCCATATGATCAGATCAATCAAATCGGAAAGGAGGATGAGCGATATGAACCTTGGAGGTGAGGCGGCCGACCAGGTCGTCCGTTATTCTTTAGAAGGGATCGACCATGGATTACGGCTGTCCGGGACGATGGCAAAGAACCTGGCGGTCTTTCTGGCGGCGGTCATGAAAAATAACCAGAAAAGTTATGGCAGGATTTCCATGGCACGTATGCTGAGGGAAAACCGGCCTCTGAAATTTTTCACCATTCCATCAAACCGAATCCATGAGTTTGCGAAGGAAGGAAAAAAGCGTGGGCTTCCCTATGTGGTAATCCGTGACAGGAAAAATCCGAAACTGTGCGAACTGATGGTATTTGCCGATGACGCGGCAAAGGTGAACCGGGTGATGGACCAGATGAACCTGGATTTCTTAAAGTCGGAAAATGGAGAGGCCGTGCAGGAAACTGTGAGAGAAGCAGGAGAAGTAAGGCTTGCCGGGAGACCGCAGGAAGCAGAAAAAATGGCATATCCAGAACAGAAATCTCCGATAAAAACAGAAACCGTGGAAATGCCGGAGGGAGAGATCCAATTCGAACTCAGCGATTTTGAGGACGATTTCAATGTCGGGGAACTGCCGGGGATGGGCGAACCTGAAATGGAAAATTTTACCCAGGCGCAGGAGGGAAAGAATCCGTCCGGACCTTCCTCGCGCAGCAGCGATATTTCTTCCGGGCAGGGGGAGCCGAATAAGAAGCCATCGGTACGGAAGGAATTGAACCAGATCAAACAGGAAAAGGAGGCCGGGAAAAAGCGGAGCCAGAGAGACAGGAACCGTGGAAACCACCGGGGCAGGAAGAAAATGAAGATAAAAGAGAAAGGAAGGTGACGGGATGGATTTATCACAATATTTACAGAATGGAGAGGAAACCCAGGCAGATGTGAGCCAGCAGTTATCGAAAGAGGAATACGCCGCTTTAAAGAAACAGCAGAGGGAGGAAGTCTGGGCAGAGGTGGATTCCAAAGCCCAGGAGGTGTTCCAGGACGGGGATTCTTTAAAAAATTTCCTGAACTTCATAGCACAGTGCAAACCGCAGAAAGCGGCCAATCTTCTGCTGCTGTATGGGCAGAATCCTGAGATCCGCCAGGTGAAGACCTTTGACGGATGGAAGAAGGAACATAAGACTCTGCGTACAGGCGCCCATGGCTATACCTTTATCGCAGACCAGAATTATGAAAAGGACGGGGAAATCCGTCAGGGGTATGTGATCTGCAAAGCCTATGATATCAGCCAGATCCGCACGAAGCAGCCGGAACTGCCGGAGCCAAAGCCTATCCAGGTTCTGCTGGGCGCTCTTTTAAAGAATACGGAAACAAAAGTCAGTATTGCGGATAAACTGCCGGAAAATGTGCAGGCACAATATATCCCCGGACAGCGGACGATCTTTGTGCGAAACGGCATGAGTGAGGAAGTGACCTTCCATGCCATTAACCGGGAACTGGCCTGTGCCGCAATGGATTCCCATGACGGCACGTACAGCCGGGTTTCCGTGTCCCCCCAAGCATACTGCGCCGCTTATGTGATGGCACAAAAGTATGGGGTGGATACTTCCGGGTTTCAGCTGGGCAAGATCTGTGAGCTGCAGGAGAATGGAAACCGGGAGCCGCAAGAACTCCGTGCATTTATCGGCAATGTAAAAAATGCGGTCTACAGGATTTCCCGGCATATCGACCGCAACCTGGGCCAGCCGGAGCAGGAGTTTACAGCAGATGCATTTGCGGTATCCGAAGGAGTGAAGGGAGAAAGCCAGCAGATGAATGCACCGAATCCAGAAGGGCAGGCAGAAAAAGTTCAGAAGCAGAAAGGCGGAAAGGCGAAGAAACAGCCGGAGCGCTGACAGAGAAAATCTGGTGTAAATTGATATATCTTTTACATTGCATCATTGCCGGGACTAGCAAATGGTGTTATGATAAACGTGAAAAAAGTAACGTATTATCGGAAAAGGACAGGAACTTACAGAGGTGGAAAATGGATCATCATATTACAAAGGTTTCAGAACATTTTTGGATCATCGAAGAAAATGGTGTCCGTTCCTTTCTCTTTGAAGGGGACGAAAGGGCAATGCTTATCGATACCGGCTTTGGTACACTGCCGGTCAGGGAAATGACCGCGGAACTGACGGACTTACCGGTATTTTTAGTAAATACCCATACGGACAAAGACCACACGGGACGCAACCGGGATTTCGGACCGGTCTATATGCATCCGGCAGAAATGGAGCATTATAAAAATGCATTACCAGAAGGGTGTGCGATGGACGCAGTTCGTCCCCTGTGGGAGGGGGATATTCTGGATCTGGGATTTTGGAAATTTGAAGTGATCTTAACACCCGGGCATACTCCGGGAAGCATCATGCTCCTGGAACGTCAGAGACGCATGCTCATTTCAGGGGATACGATCCAGGATGGGGAGATCTTTATGTTTGGAGCCGGGTGCAACATGCAGGCATTTCAAGAAAGCCTCAGAAAGATAGAGGCTATGTCGGATGCCTTTGATTCCATCTGGCCGTCCCATGGAAGCTATCCGTTAACGGCGGAGCTGATCCCGAAGATTTTGCAGGGAGCAGAGGATCTGCTGGCAGGGAGGTTATCGGAGCAGGAACCACCCTGGCCGATGCCCTGTAAGAAATATGCTTTCGATGCGGCAGCATTTTTGTATCATTTTGAATAAGTGTCAGCCGCCCTGCAAGAGGCAACGAAAAAAGGTCTTGAAGCATATGAGATATCAATGAAATTTGCGAAAGACGGAGTAGGGCTTGCGGCATGTAGAAATATTACAGATGAATTATGAGGTGACAGATAATGTTGATTAATTTTAACGAGATGCCGGAAAGGACTGCACCAGGAATGAACGGTGGAACCGGTGAAATGACTGCGAAAATGTATATGGGCGCAAATGGCAAAATTATTCCATGTAAAATTCATAAAGGCGGTTCTATTGGATTGCATACCCAGAGTACAAGTGATGACATAAACTATGTGATCTCAGGAACAGGGAAAGCAATCTGTGATGGCGTAGAAGAAAAACTTACAGCCGGCGTTTGTCATATTTGTCCAAAAGGTTCAGAGCATAGCATAATCAATACAGGTGATGACGATTTGGTTCTGATAACGATTGTGGTAGAACGATAAAGTTCATATTTGCCAGATTGCAGAATCAGGACTTATGGTGTCTAAATGTTGACGTGTGCAATGAAATAAGAAACATAGGAGATCAAGGGAATGGCATATAAACCGGAGTTATGGGCAGAGGCGAAGAAAAAATGCAGGCTGAATGAGGAGGACATCCGCATGGCCAAAGAGATGGGGCTGAATCCCAAAAGCCTGATCAAGAACATCCCCAATCCGAAGGAGCAGTGGAAGCTGCCTGTAAAGGAATGGATTCATGAGATGTATGAGAAAAGGCAGAGGAAACAGAAGAAAAAGGCGGCAGCCGGAAAGCAGGGAAAAGCATGAAGATCCTGGTAGATGCCGATGCCTGCCCGGTGGTGCCTATCGTGGAGCAGGTGGCAGAGAAATATGAAATTCCGGTAATCCTACTGTGCGATACGAACCATGTGCTTCATTCGGATTACAGTGAGGTAAAAGTGGTTGGGGCAGGGGCAGACGCAGTAGATTTTGCGCTGGTGGGACTCTGCCGGAAGGATGATCTGGTAGTCACCCAAGATTATGGTGTAGCGGCCATGATCCTGGGGAAAGGGGCTTACGGCATCCATCAGAGCGGAAAGTGGTATACCAATGAAAATATTGACCGGATGCTGATGGAACGGCATCTCAGCAAAAAAGCACGGCGGTCAAAATCAAAACACCATTTAAAAGGACCGGCAAAGCGGACTGCGGAGGATGATAAAAGATTTGCAGAGTCGCTGGAACATTTGATCAGGAACATAAAAAGAGAATAAGGTATTTTAGGAGCCACAGACGGAAAACGATCTGTGGCTTTTTCAATACCATAATATACGGAAAAGCTGCCAGTTGCAGCCGCGCTTCGGCGCGAGTGTGCGTCAGGACGCACACTTTTATATATATCAATGAAATTGAATAGATGGAAGAGAGGTAATGCGATTGATAAATAGGAAAAGTAAAAGAGTAATTTCAGGCCTGCTTGCTGCAGTTACATTCTTATCCGCTTTGATCCAGCCAGCTGCGGCCATTGCGGAAGAACCGGAGCCGGCGGCCTATGAAGCAGAATATCCGGCACTGGAAACAGTCCGGCCGGATTTGGCAGAGGATGAGATCGTAACAGCGGAAGATTATGAAATGGAGATCGGGAGCAACTTTGATATAGAGAATGATTTTGCTGGGCTGGAAATCCCCGCGGAAAAAGTGACGGTGAAATTCCATGAAGCAAAGAACAACGCCGGGCAGGATTTCCATGTGGACCAGGCGGATATCTACAAAGCTGTTTATTTTGTAGAACCTATGAGCGGAAATCCATCCTACCATGTGAGCCGGAACATCATAGTAAAAGAAAAACCAGATACATCACAATCCGGCGTGGAACCTGCAAATGAGCCGAAAGATCATTCCCAGGAGCCAGTACAGGGCGATGCGGAAACAGTTCCGGATTCGGAAACGGATACACCGGAATCCATGACAGAAGCCGAAATGGAAGCGGTCATAGAGGATATGGAAGCAGCCGCACAATCCCATGAGGATGCGGAGAAGATCGCGGAGGATGGAGGTCTGCTCCTGTTTTCCATGGATACAAGGACGAGTGCCAGAATGATGGCAAGGGCAGCCACGGGAAATGCATCCCTGGTGACAGGACAGGAGGTCTTCTATCCTACCAACTTAGGAAATTACTCCACCAATATATTTACCGTGAATGGAAGGATCGCGTACTGTCTGGAATCTGCGAAAGGGACACCCCCTACGGGCAGTTATGCGTCCTATATTCTGGAGAGCAATCCGAATCTGCAGAAAGCGCTTTATTATGGATATGGCGGCACAGGGGATTTGACGGACCAGTTTATGCCCCAGTTTGGAGATGAACTGAAATACGTGTTCACCCATATCGCGGCCAGCTATTTTTACTGCGGCATTGACGGATTCGAAGGATGCACGATGGCGGACCTGGAGGCATGCGGTGTGCTTGGATGGATCAATTATCTTGCGGACCAGCCGGCGCCTCCCGACCCGTATCTCAGCCTGTCAAAGACCTCGCTAAAAGCAACCGGCAATGGCTCTGAGCAGGTGACAGGAACCACCAGACTGGAGGGGGATTCCAGAAACTATATCACGCTGCGCCTTCCCCAGAATGTGACCTTCCATAACGAGAGCAATGGAGATACCCAGACCGGAGGGAGCGTGCGGATTTCCGGCGGCACAAGTTTCTATTTCACAGCGCCGATGAGCGTCAGCGGGACTTGGAATACCGGGGAAATGAGCGGGAGCATCCGGAATATCTGGAAAGCCCTGGTGGTGACTACCGGAGACGCAAACCAGGATATCGGAAGCTATTATGAGGAAGAAAACGGCAATTCCGTCAGTTTTACTGTGGAATGGATGGAGCTTGCAAAGGTGAAGGTAGTCAAAGTAGACTCTGTTTCCAATGCAAAACTGTCCGGAGCCGTGTTTGGGATCTACAGCGATGAAGCATGCAGAAACCTGATCGTGACAATGCCAGCAACCAACCAGAGCGGGGAATCGGAGGTAGAAATCACGAAGACACAGGATACAGTCTACTTAAAAGAGATTACCGCGCCTGCCGGATACCGGTATAATGCGGCAGCCTATAGGGTGACATTGAATACGAACCAGACAGTTTCCACCACTGTTCCGGATGTAGAACAGCTGGGGAATCTGACCATTTATAAAGAGGGGGAAGTTCTGACAGGGGCATCCACCCATGAAAACGGGCTCACATTCCAGTATGGGAACCGCAGACAGAAAGGCGCTGTTTTCAATGTCTATGCGGCAAAGGATATAGTGACCTCTTATGGAACGGTGGCTTTCAAATCCGGACAGCTGGTAGCGGACAACCTGGAAACCGGGGCGGACGGTTCCGTCACCTTGAAGAACCTGCATCTGGGTACCTACCGTGTGGCCGAGGTACAGGCGCCAAATGGTTTCTATAACGGCAAAGAAACGAAGGATGTGGTGATCGCTTATGCCGGCCAGATGGCAGAGACGGCATTTTCGGATACCACCTTCCACAATGACCGCCAAAAAGCAGAGGTCAGTATCGTAAAGAAGGATCAGGATACCATGAATGGTCTGGCAGGTGGGATCTTTGGGTTATATGCTTCTGAAAATATCCAGGATGCAGATGGAAATGCCATTGTGCAAAAGGACGCTTTGATCGACAAAGTGACAACGAACGGAGATGGGAATGCCGTATTTTCAGCAGACCTGCCGGTTGGCTTTGGATATTATGTGAAAGAGATCCAGGCACCGGAAAACTACCTGAAAAATGTCGAAGATATCTATTCTTTCCAATTTGACCCGGTGAATGGCAGTGAAGCGAAGGCATCCTTTTCACATACCTTTACAAATGAAAGAGCCAGTGCCGCAATTCAGCTATTGAAAGTGGATCTGGAGACAAATACAAACATTCCACAGGGAGACGCCACGCTGGAGCATGCCGTTTATGGATTGTATGCAAGGCAGGATATCGTCCATCCGGATCAAAAGACTGGTGTGATTTATAAAGCCGGGGAACAGGTTGCAACACTGACTACGGACCAGGAGGGGAAAGCAAAGATTGAGAACCTTTACTTGGGAGAATATTTTATAAAAGAGATCACCCCGCCAGCCGGATATCTGGCAGATGAAACGGAATATGATCTGGTGTGCAGCTATGAGGGGGAACTTTCCGCTGTCATTGAGAGAAGCTGTACATCCCCGGAGCAGGTGATCAAACAGCCTTTCCAGATCGTGAAAGCGGCAAACAATGGGGAAACCGATGCGGGTCTTTTGAAGGGTGCAGGATTTACTGCCTATTTAGTTTCCTCACTGAAGACAAAGGAAGACGGCGGATATGATTTTGATTCCGCAGAACCGGTAGTACTTGGAGCGAATGGGGAAACCGAGATCTTCACCGATGAAAAAGGCTATGCCTGCAGCATTCCGCTCCCATTTGGAACTTACATTGTAAGGGAATCAACGACACCGGATAATTATACGCCGGTCAAGGATTTCTTTGTCCATATCACAGAGAACCATCCGGATACGCCACAGGTATGGCGTGTGCTTTTGGATGATGAATTTGAAGCAAAGCTGCGGATCGTGAAGAAGGATGATGAGACAAAGAAACCGGTATTAATAAAGAATACGGAGTTCAAGATTTATGACTTGGACAATGAAAAATATGTGGAGCAGGTAACAACCTATCCGACCGTTGAGAAACATGAGTCTTTCTTTACCGATGAACAGGGCTATTTGATCCTGCCCCAGAATTTAAAGATCGGGAATTACCGTATTGAGGAAGTCACGGCTCCCCATGGGTATATCCGGAATGAAAAAACTTATGAGGTGTCTGTGGATTCCAATACGCTTTACCAGATAGACGGGACATCCGGGGATGTGATCATTGATGTGGCCTGTGAGGACCATCCGGTAAAAGGAAAGCTGAATATCGTGAAAAAGGGCGAAGTCTTGAAGGGCTATGACGAGACATTTATTTACGAAGCGGAAAACCTGGCAGGCGCGGAATTCAGCGTCTATGCGGCAGAGGATATTTATACGGCAGACTGCCAGAAGGATGCGGAAGGGAACCGGATTCGGGAATATGCTGCCGGGGAACTGGTGGAAACATTGGCCACAGATGAAAATGGAGAAGCATCCGTATCCGATCTGCCTCTCGGGTCCTACCGGATTGTAGAAACAAAAGCTCCGGAAGGATATGTGTTAAACCAATTGGAGCAGACGATCACCCTGGTCTATGCGGATCAGGATACGCCGGTAGTAGAACAGACGGCGGTGTTTGAAAATGACCGTCAGAAGGTGGAGATTTCCGTAGTAAAGAAAGATGCCCGAAATGAGGCTTTGCTTGCCGGAGCGGTTTTTGGATTGTATACGAAAGCGGACATCATTGTAAATGGGGAAACCATCGTAAAAGCAGATACACTTCTCGGTGAAGCGGCTACAGGAGAGGATGGGAAAGCTGCGTTTGACCTGGATGTACCTTTTGGAGCGTATTATATCCGGGAGCAGAAAGCGCCGGCAGGATATGTTTCTTCGGATAAAGTTGTAGATGTAACGGTTTCCTATCAGGGACAGGATGTGAAGGCGGCAGAGACCAGCTGTGAATTTCAGAATGACCCGATAACGGCTTCCGTTAAAAAGACAGACCTGACAACCGGAGCAGAACTGGAAGGGGCAACGCTGACCGTTCTTGATCAGGACGGAAATGTTGTAGATTCCTGGAAATCTGTCAAAGGTGGGGAACATCTGGTAGAACGCCTGACAGCAGGGGAAACCTATACGCTGCGTGAGGAAATGGCTCCTTATGGCTATCTGAAAGCGGAAGAAATTGAATTTACAGTAGAGAATACTGCTGAGATCCAGAAAGTGGAGATGAAGGATGATGTCCCGACCGGGCTGATCCTAATCAATAAGAAGGGAGAACTTTTAGAAAATGTTTCTCTCTTAGATACCATTAGCGGATGGATAGAGCATGTATTCGAATATGTAACAGGCTCCTTGAAGGATGTCACCTTTGAAGTCTATGCCCTGGAAGATATCAAGGCGGCAGACGGGGAAAGCGGGGATTATTATAAGAAGGATGAACGGATCGATACTATCATGACAGATGAGGCCGGAGTTGCCAGGCTGGAAAACCTTCCTTTGGGAAAATATTATATCCGGGAAAAGGAGACCGCGGAAGGATATATACTGGATGAGGAAATCCGGGAAGTGGACCTGACCTACCGGGATCAGGATACGAAAGTTGTTACATTCTCTACAGACTGGCAGAATAACCGCCAGAAAGTAGACCTCCAGGTATTGAAAACCGTAAAAGACTCTGACCGTGTCGTTCCGGGGACAGTATTTTCCCTGTGCGCAAAGGAAGATATCACGAATGCCGAAGGAAAAGTAATTCTGGAAGCGGATACCGTGATCGAGGAAAAAGCCACCAATGCCGAAGGGAAGCTGCAGTTTACGGCAGACCTGCCTGTGGGCTATTCTTACTACGTGAAAGAAACCGCTTCGGCTCCCGGATTTACAACCATGGGTGAAACACAGGAATTTGACTTCGCGCCTGGAATGGCCGGGAGAGCGGCAACGCCTTCTTTGATTGCCTTCCAGAATGAGACAACCGTATTTGAATTTACCAAAGTATCCCTTACGGACGGAACAGAAGTAGAGGGCGCAAAGCTGCAGGTGACAGACCCGGACGGCAAAGTCATTGATGAATGGGTTTCCGGGAAGGAGCCGCATATCATCCGGGAACTGACGGTAGGAGAAACCTATAGAATGTCGGAGATCCTGCCTGCGGACGGCTATGTGACTGCGGAGAGTATCGAATTTACCGTAGAAAATACCAATGAAGTGCAGAAGGTAGAGATGAAAGATGATGTGACAAAGGTAGAGATTTCTAAGACGG
This sequence comes from Lachnospiraceae bacterium, assembly GCA_910575475.1. GTDB lineage: Bacteria > Bacillota > Clostridia > Lachnospirales > Lachnospiraceae > Schaedlerella. The sequence continues at coordinate 201,581 of CAJTGD010000004.1, forward strand.
ATATTGCCGGGAACGAACTGCCGGGAGCAAAGCTGACCATCTATAACAAAGACGGAGAAGTGGTGGAAAGCTGGACATCCGGCGGGAAACCGCATTATATCGAGATGCTGCCGGTCGGGGAGTATACGCTCCATGAAGAGTCTGCGCCGGATGGCTGTCTGGTGGCGGAGGATATCCGATTTGAAGTCCAGGATACGGGCGAAATCCAGAAAGTCGCTATGAAGGATGATGTGACCAAAGTAGAAATCTCGAAGACAGACATTGCCGGAAACGAACTGCCGGGAGCGAAGCTGGTAATCTATGATAAAGACGGGAGAGTAGTGGAAAGCTGGATCTCCGAAGACCAGCCCCATTCTATTGAAATGCTGCCTGCCGGGGAGTATACGCTCCACGAAGAAACCGCCCCGGATGGATATCTATTAGCAGAGGACATTCCATTTGAAGTAAGAAATACCGGAGAAATCCAGAAGGTGGCCATGAAGGATGAAGCGAAGCCTGAGACGCCGGAGACACCGGATACGCCGAAAACAGGAGACCAGGCAGACTTTCTGTTCTGGATATTCATTTTGGGGCTGGCGTGTTTTGGTTTCATTGCTCCTATCGTTTCCTGCTTCAAAGATTTGAAAAAGCAAAGTGAATGATTCCGGGCAGTCCGATGTGATTGTTGCCAGCAGAAGATGGGAGATCTGCGAATAAAAGTTTGTAGGTATTCCTGTCAGGAAGGTTTCAGAAAAAGGAACGTGGATTGAATTTCAGCATATTTGTACTTGCGGCTATAGAAAGGTGAAAATACGGCTGATGAAAAGGGCATCTATAGATGGAATCTCTGTAGATGCCCCTTTTAGTAGAAAGGAGGGTGTATGCATACGGTAAGTAAAAAAGAATTGGAACTGTTGAGAAAACGGTATCCGGCGGGAACACCTGTCTGCCTGGATGAGATGGAGGGAGAAGGCCGGATGACACCGGGGCTGAAGGGCAGGGCGCTCTATGTGGATGATGCAGGCCAGATCCATGTCCAGTGGGAGAATGGAAGCAGCCTGGCATTGATTCCAGGTGTGGATCAATTTCATAAGATCAGTGATCCGGAGAAGAAAAAAGAGAAGGGGGAACCATCCCGGTAAAACAGGGCGGGAAGTCGGATTGGATCCTCTGGCTTCTTGCCCTTCCGTTGGTATGGTGGGCGGCGCTCCTGCTGGCGGATTCCGTAGGGCCAGGAAGAAATCTGATGGTCATTCTGGAACTGCTGACAGAAAAGCTGGACCATCCGTTTGAAATTCATTTTACGGAATATACGGTGAGATCACTTCTGGTCTGTACGCTTTTATATGGGATGGGAATCGGCATTTTTTATTCGAACCAGAAGAATTACCGGCGCGGAGAGGAACATGGTTCCGCTAAATGGGGAAATGTAGGGCAGCTCTGTAAAAAATACCGTGCCATGCCTTATGCAGAGAATATTCTGCTGACCCAAAACTTCCGCATGGGGCTGGACTGCTACAAGCACCGGAGGAACTTGAACATTTTAGTGATTGGGGGATCTGGCGCCGGGAAATCCCGGACATTTGCGATCCCCAATATCATGCAGTGTAACTGCTCCATGGTAATCACTGATCCTAAAGCGGAATTGCTTCGAAAGACGGGAGACCTGCTGAAAAAGATGGGATATGAGGTACGGGTATTTGACCTGATCCATCCGGATACTTCATTCTGCTACAATCCGTTTCAGTATGTGCAGGATGATAAGGATGTATTGCGCCTGATCAATAACCTGATCAAGAATACGACACCCAAAGGCTCCCAATCCTCCGATCCCTTTTGGGAGAAGAGCGAGACAGCACTTTTGCAGGCACTGATGATGTACCTCTTACATGAAGCGCCGCCGGAGGAACAGAACTTCCCCATGATCATGGAAATGCTGGCTTCGGCGCAGGTGAAAGAGGAAGACGAGGATTATGAGTCCCCGCTGGATATCCTATTTGAACGGCTGGAGATGCGTGATCCGGAAAGTATCGCCGTGAAGCAATATCATATTTACAAACAGGCTGCCGGCAAGACAGCGAAAAGTATATTGATCTCCGTAGGCGTCCGGCTGGCAGCGTTTAATTTGAAGCAGATCGCAGACCTGACCTGTATAGATGAACTGGACCTGTCCAGTATCGGGGAGAAGAAAGTCGCATTGTTCTGCTGCATCCCTGATGCAGACACCAGCCTGAACTATCTGGTAGGCATGATCTACAGCCAGTTATTCCAGACCTTGTATTATGTAGCGGATCGTCTGCACGGCGGGAAGCTGCCGGTGCCGGTACACTGCATCATGGATGAATTCCCAAATGTAGCTCTGCCGGATGACTTTGAAAAGATCCTGGCAACTATGCGCTCCCGTTCTATTTCATGCAGTATTATAGTACAGAACATGAGCCAGATCAAGGCTCTTTTTAAGGATTCTCATGACTCGGTTGTGGGGAATTGCGACGAACTTTTATACCTCGGCGGCAATGAAAAGGAGACGCACAAGTACCTTTCCGAACTGCTCGGGAAGGAGACGATCGACACCAATACCTATGGGCAGACAAAAGGAAAATCGGGCAGTTATTCCATAAATTTTCAGCAGAGCGGGAGGGAATTATTAATGCCTGATGAAGTAAGGCTGCTGGATAATGACTACGCGCTTTTGTTTGTCCGTGGGGAGCATGCTGTCATGGATCGGAAGTATGACCTTTTAAAACACCCGAATATCAGGGATACGGAGGATGGAGGCGCACCGCCTTATGACTATTCGGAAGCACCGCTGGCGCATGATGTACCGGCATTTGACGGGACACGATGTGAAGATTATGAACTGCTCTCCGGCGAGGACATTGCCGGGGAGCCTTTTTAGAGAAATAAGGAGTTGCCCGCATTTAAAGTCTGCTTCGCAGATGGCGGGCAAGTAGGCAATCAATTTGCGATGCAAATTGATCACAAACGATGGGAGGAATGTGGATGAAATTTTATAAGATGAGAAAAAAATATGGCAGAGAGAATCAAAAGAAAACAGCACCGTTGCCGATGAACTCCAGACAGAGAAAGACATTTTCCGTCTATGCGGCATTGGCCTTTGCCCTCTGTATGGGAACGATTACGGTTTATGCGTCAGGGGATCCGCTGGCTGTGGTAAATAACCTGTCATCCTTTATCTTTTCCCTGATCCGCGCGATCGGGATGATCCTGCTGGGCTTTGGAGTGGTGCAGGTAGGGCTTTCCCTAAAGAGCCATGATCCAAGCCAGAGGGCGAATGGATTTCTGACTCTGGCAGGAGGAATTATCATTACCTTTGCGAAGGAGATTCTGGATATGATTGTGGGCTGATCCTGCTTTTATAGAGGAACACTTTTTGAAGGATGGATGTAAGAAGAGGAACTATAAAGATGTCCGGACAGTGAAACCAGAGAAAAAATCCAATCTGGACATGAAGCAATATTTGAGCATACATGGAAAACCGGCAAATAGGCTGAGGAATTTCCCATGTGTGCTCCATCCAGGAAAGGGGTGAAAACTGATTGGAAAGTGATAACTGGATCGTCCAGAACCTGAACTCTGCTTTATCCACATGGAATGATAAGATGGAAGAAATCTGGACGCTCCTGACTCAAAGCCCGGAAAACTTTAAAGGCGGCGGCATATGGGGCGTGATGGTCAATGTGAATGATGGATTGAAAGCCGTTGGGTACGGGCTGTTGGTCTTATTCTTTGCAGTGGGGATCATAAAGACCTGTTCCAGCTATACGGACATCAAGAAACCGGAGCATGTATTGAAAGCATTTATCCGTTTTGCGCTGGCTCAGGGAGCGGTGATGTACGGCATGGAGCTTCTGGCTGCAGTCTTTTCCATTGTGCAGGGCATGGTATCCACCATCATGTCCCATTCCGGCATGGCCCAGGGGGTGACGGAGCTGCCTGCCGAGATTGTGGAAAAGATTGAATCCGTAGGGATGCTGGAATCCATCCCCCTGTGGATCGTGACCCTGCTGGGGAGCCTTTTGATCACGGTCTTGTCTTTTATCATGATACTGACCGTTTATGGCCGGATGTTCAAGCTGTATATGTATACGGCGATTGCGCCGATTCCGATTGCCACATTTGCCGGAGAGCCGACGCAGTCCGTTGGGAAGAACTTCATCCGGTCTTATACCGGAGTATGCCTGGAAGGGGCGGTCATCGCGCTGGCCTGCATCATCTTTTCCATATTTGCGGCAAGCCCGCCTGCCATCGGAGACCAGAGCCTGTCAGCAGTAACAATTGTCTGGAACTATGTGGGAGAACTGGTATTTAACTCAAACTTCCCACACCGCATGGTGTGTTGAACCTTGAAAAATCAATACTTTAACCCATAAAAAAGGCATAAACCTCTTGTCTGTGGTATAATTGAGTTGCCTAAAAACAATTACAC
>CAJTGD010000005.1 GCA_910575475.1 Lachnospiraceae bacterium
GTATGGAGCTGACCGTCACTAATAGGTCGAGGGCATAACCAAGAAGGTGGTTGCTGTAAGAGAGCAGTATGGATAGGATAGAAATATTTCTTCGTGTGTAGTTTTGAAGGTGCATGTTCAAATTGAATATATGGCCCAGTGGCTCAGTTGGTTAGAGCGCCGCCCTGTCACGGCGGAGGTCGAGAGTTCGAGTCTCTTCTGGGTCGTTTATGGGGTCTTAGCTCAGCTGGGAGAGCATCTGCCTTACAAGCAGAGGGTCATAGGTTCGAGCCCTATAGGCCCCATTTAGAGAAAACGGATGGATTCCCGAGTGGCCAAAGGGGGCAGACTGTAAATCTGTTGCAAGTTGCTTCGGTGGTTCGAATCCACCTCCATCCATCAGCCGAGAGGCTTGTTATATAGATAATTTGCATGAGGAATTACATGTACCCTTTATGGGTACAATGTAATGACGTGCAAGCAGTTAGCTTGCCGATGTGGCTCAATTGGCAGAGCAGCTGATTTGTAATCAGCAGGTTATCGGTTCGAGTCCGATCATCGGCTTTATTCCAAAAGGAATAGTAAATTGAATATCGCGGGGTGGAGCAGTCTGGAAGCTCGTCGGGCTCATAACCCGAAGGTCGCAGGTTCAAATCCTGCCCCCGCAACTCATGACTGTATCAGTCATATGCCCAGATAGCTCAGTTGGTAGAGCAGAGGACTGAAAATCCTCGTGTCACTGGTTCGATTCCGGTTCTGGGCATTTTTTTATTGTTCAAAATACCGATTTTTCGGTGTTTTTTTTTATATCTGATAAAATAAACATGATGGATGCAGATTGTTTTATAAATAAATTTTACAGCATTTACTTTTTACAAGTAAAATGATATGATGCAGACAGATATAGGAAGGAATAAAGGAATGGAGATAAATGTGAATAACCTGTATGAAAAATTAGAAAATTATTCACGTTCGGATCATTATGGATTTCATATGCCGGGCCATAAGAGGAATAAAAATACAACGGGCGCTGGGCTTCCTTATGAAATTGATATTACGGAGATCGAGGGTTTTGATGATCTGCACCATGCGAAGGGGATGCTGAAACAGGCTCAGGAACGGGCGGCAAAAATTTTTCACGGGGAAGAGACTTGTTTTTTGGTAAATGGGAGTACTGTCGGGATATTGAGTGCGATCCTGGGCTGTACAAATCGGGGAGATCGAATCCTTATGGCCAGAAATTGTCATAAATCGGTATACCATGCGGTGTATATGAATGAATTGGAAGCGGAATATGTCTATCCATCGCTTTGTACTCAGAAAAAATCCTATGATTTATGTTCTATTGGGACAGACAGTTCTCCTTTGGATACCTATACCCAAGGGAAATCTTATAACTCATATTCTCACGGGATGGACGGATCTCAGCTGAGATTGAATGGGGAAATCAGGCCGGAAGAGATACGGGATATTTTGGAAAGGGACAGACTTGGTTCTGGATATGACGGAACAAGATCGGGTTATCAAATTTCCGGGATGAATGAGGAGGCAGTAGGAGAGGATCGGACTGCATCGATGATCGAAAGAGAAAGGATTCGTGCAGTGGTGATTACGTCTCCTACGTATGACGGAGTGGTTTCGGATGTGGAAAAGATTGCAGGGATCGTGCATTCTTATGGGATTCCTTTGATCGTGGATGAAGCACATGGGGCGCATTTTGGATTTCATCCGTATTTTCCGGAAAATGCAAATACCAGGGGGGCTGATGTAGTTATTCACAGTATTCACAAAACTCTGCCCTCTTTGACACAGACGGCGCTGATCCATATGAATGGGGAGTTGGCAGACAGGGAAAATATAAAAAAATATCTGCATATTCTTCAGACAAGCAGTCCTTCCTATGTGTTGATGGCGGGGATTGATGCCTGTATTGATTGGCTGTGCAGTGAAAAAAAGGATATTTTGTTTGAGCAGTATGTTGATATGTTGAAAGAAACAAGGAAACAACTGAAAAAAATGAGTCATTTGCAGATTGTCGAGACGGAGCATTTTGATCATTCTAAAATTGTGATTTCTGTCAGTGGGACAAAGTATTCCGGCAGGGAATTATACAGGCTGCTCCTGGATCAATACCATTTGCAGATGGAGATGGCCGCAGGGGATTATGTACTGGCAATGACTTCGGTGGGGGATACGAAAGAAGGATTTCAGCGGCTTGTTCAGGCATTGGAGGAGATTGACAGTAAATTAGATGAGGAAAATCACTCATTTTTCAGCATGGAAAGGAAAAATCCTGATCAGCCATCGATGGGAATCAAAGCGGAAGAGGACTGTCCTGAAAAAGGGAAAATAGAGTCTATGAGGCAGAAATCTGCCGGACTGCCCAGGTTGGAGCAGGTTTTTACAAGTGCGGGAATTGAGTATATTGCCAAAGATAATAAAGAAAAAATCCGCATACTGCCTTGGGAATCCTGTGCCGGATATATTTCGATGGAATACGCATATTTATACCCGCCGGGGATTCCTTTGGTCGTTCCCGGTGAAAGGATTTCAGAGGAAGTTATGCTTCTGATCCGGGAATATCATGATATGGGGTTTGAAATCAATGGCTTAATAAAGGATGGATATATCAATGTATATCTGCCGCGGTAGGATGCAGATAAAACCTGGGAATGCCTAGTACAGCATTGCGTATATAATGGTGAATAATGTGTCTGATATTTTTGTCAGGACAAGGCGGAGGAAAGAGGCGATGCGGTGCATCGCTGATTGACGACAACGCAGAACTGGCAGAAATAGCAGGTGCAGAATTCACCGTTAATTACGCAATGCTGTACTAGGCAAGGTGTGATCAATGACTTGTATAGGATCGTTTTATTAGAAACACAGAAATATATAATTGACACGGATTAAGGAAATGCGAGAATGGGAAAAATTTACTATATTATGGGCAAAAGCGCTTCGGGGAAGGATTCTATTTTTAAGGAGCTGAAAAAGAGGATGCCCCAATTGCGCGAGATTGTGCTGTATACGACCAGGCCGATCCGGGAAAATGAGACAGAAGGGGTGGAATATCATTTTGTAAATGAGGAATTTCTGCGGGGAATGCAGGAAAAGAAGCGGGTGATCGAGCTGCGGTCTTATGATACAAAATGCGGAATCTGGAAATATTTTACCGCGGATGACGGACAGATCGACCTGGAGGAATTTCATTATCTTGCGATTGGGACTCTGGAATCTTATGCGGCGATGACGGCTTATTTTGGTGTGGAAAATGTGGTTCCGATCTATGTGGAGGTGGAAGACGGGCTACGGCTCTTACGCGCGGTGGAGCGGGAACGCCTGCAGACCAATCCGAAATATGCGGAGCTGTGCAGACGGTTTCTGGCGGATTCGGAGGATTTTTCGGAAAAGAATCTGATAACGGCGGGAATTAAGAGGCGGTTCCAGAATGTGGATTTTGATGAGTGTATCGGAGAAATCTGTCAGTATATAAAAGAAATTTGTGATTTTAGTAAGAAACAAATGTGAACAGTAAAATGATTTCCACTATTTTTTTGGGATAAAATTTATAAAAAAGTATGTTAATAAGGAATTATATGTTATACTGATAGAGCAAACAAATGGGAATGGGATAATTTTTACATGAAAAGTAACTATTCGGAACAGCAACGGACGGATTTGTGCACATTGTTCTAAACAGTTACAATGAAAAGATAAAAAGACAGCAGGTGATGAGATGAGTGGGTTTAAGGAAATTGTCGGGCATAAGAATATCATCCAGTATATAGAAAATGTTTCGGCTTCAGATCAGGTTTCGCACGCGTATATTCTGAATGGAGAGAAGGGATCGGGAAAGAGGCTTCTGGCGGATTTTTTTGCAATGGATCTGCAGTGTGAGGATCGGGAGCCTGACGGGGAAGCCTGCGGGAGGTGCCATTCCTGCAGACAGGCAATGAGCGGAAACCAACCGGATATCATTTTTATCAGGCATGAGAAGCCGAATACGATCAGCGTGGAGGAGATTCGGACACAGCTGAATAATGATATTGTGATCCGGCCGTATTCCAGCAAGTATAAGATCTATATTGTTCCGCATGCGGACAAGATGAGCGTCCAGGCGCAGAACGCGCTTTTGAAAACCATTGAGGAGCCGCCGGAATACGCGGTCATTATCCTTTTGACGGAAAATGCGGAAATCCTGCTTCCTACGATCCGGTCCAGATGTGTGATCTTAAAGCTCCGCAATATCAAGGATCAGCTGATCAAAAAATATCTGATGGAGCAGATGGAGATTCCGGATTATAAGGCGGACATCTGTGCGGCGTTTGCGCAGGGGAATATGGGAAAGGCAATCTCTCTTGCAAGCTCCGAGCATTTTAATGAGATCAAAGAGGAGATCGTGCATTTGCTGCGTGACATCAATGAGATGGAGACGGCAGAGCTGATCGAGGCTGTGAAAAAGTGTTCGGAATATAAGCTGGATATCAACGATTATTTTGATATGATCGCGATCTGGTATCGGGATGTGCTGATCTATAAGGCAACGCTGAGTGTGGACAGGGTCGTTTTTTCCGATCAGCTCAAGTACATCAAGGAGCGGGCGAAAAAGAGCTCTTATGAGGGAATCGGGATCATTCTGAATGCGCTTGAGACGGCAAAGGGGCGTCTGAAAGCTAATGTAAACTTTGAACTTACCATAGAACTTCTGCTGTTGACAATTAAAGAGAATTAGATTGAGAATAGCAGACGGGTCTGTGGCCTGCTGTTCTGATACAATAATAATAGACTATACATTTTAAGGAGAATAGAAAGTATGACAAAGGTGATTGGCGTGCGCTTCCGGAAGGCGGGGAAGGTTTATTTCTTTTCGCCGGGAAAGTTCCAGATCGAGCAGGGAAGCCATGTGATTGTTGAGACTGCCCGGGGTGTGGAGTATGGATGGGTAGTCACCGGTCCCAAGGAGGTCAAGGATGAAGAGGTGGTACAGCCTTTGAAGTCGGTGATCCGTCTTGCGACGGACCAGGACAGGCGGACTGTGGAGAAGAATAAGGAAAGGGAAAGAGAAGCATTTCAGATCTGCCAGGAGAAGATCCAGAAGCATGGTCTGGAAATGAAGCTGATCGACGCGGAATATACATTTGACAACAATAAGGTTTTGTTTTATTTTACTGCGGACGGACGGATTGACTTCCGGGATCTGGTGAAGGATCTGGCTTCCGTGTTCCGAACCCGGATCGAACTGAGGCAGATTGGAGTGCGGGATGAGACGAAGATCCGGGGCGGGATCGGGATCTGCGGAAGGTCCTTGTGCTGTAGCACGTATCTGTCGGAATTTTCGGCGGTGTCGATCCGGATGGCAAAGGAACAGAACCTGTCCCTGAATCCGACAAAGATTTCGGGGGTGTGCGGCAGGCTGATGTGCTGTCTGACGAACGAGCAGGAGATTTATGAGGAATTGAACCGTCATCTTCCGTCTGTGGGAGATAGCGTGACAACGTCGGACGGGCTCAGAGGGACCGTGCATTCGCTGAGTGTGCTTCGGAAGCTGGTGAAGGTGATCGTGAATCTGGAAAATGATGAGAAGGAGATCCGGGAATATCACGTGGACGACCTTCGTTTTAAGCCAAGGCGCAAAAAACAGAAGGTATCCAAGGAAGAACTCAAGGAGCTTGGGGAGCTGGAAAAGGAATGACGAATGGATGCTGACGCAGGCAGCGCCGGGCAGGAGGAAGCAAAGAGGAAATGAATGATGCGGTTTTGAAGCCCGGGGAGCGTCTGGATGATCTGCAGCTCAGCGGATACATGATCATCCAGGATCCGGAGCGGTTTTGTTTTGGCGTGGACGCGGTGCTTTTGACGGATTTTGTGAAGGTGAAGAAGGAGGAGCGTGTACTGGATCTGGGAACGGGAACCGGGGTGATCCCCATTTTGCTCGAAGCCAAGACGAATGGGGCGCATTTTACCGGGCTGGAGATCCAGGAGGAAAGCGCGGATATGGCAAGGCGCAGTGTGCAGTATAACGGGATTTCGGAAAAAGTCGATATAGTGACAGGAGATATCAAAGAGGCGGCGGAGATTTTCAAAACGGCCTCTTTTGACGTGATTACGACGAATCCTCCGTATATGCGGGGACAGCACGGTCTGGAAAATCTGTCGGATGCCAGGACGATCGCGCGGCATGAGGTGCTCTGCACGCTGGAGGATATTCTGCGGGAGAGTGCTAAGATACTGCCGGAGAGCAAGGGCAGATTTTATATGATACATAAGCCCTTCCGGCTGGTGGAAATATTGAATATGATGTGCCGGTATAAGATCGAACCGAAGCGGATCCAGTTCGTGCATCCCTATGTGGATAAAGAGCCGACTATGGTGCTAATCGAGGGGATGAAGGGCGGAAAATCAAGAGTAACGATCGAACCGCCGGTGATTATGTATTGATAGCAGGCAGTATTAGCGCGGATGCTGTTTAGTTCTTATGAGGTGTGATTATGGCAGGAACATTGTATTTATGTGCGACTCCTATCGGGAATCTGGAGGACATCACTTTCCGGGTCGTGCGGACTTTGAAGGAAGTGGATCTGATCGCGGCGGAGGATACCCGCAACAGCATCAAGCTTTTGAATTATTTTGAAATACAGACGCCGATGACCAGTTATCATGAGTATAATAAGTTCGAGAAGGGCAGGAAGCTGGTGGAGCGGATTCTGAGCGGTGAGAATATCGCATTGGTGACGGACGCGGGGACGCCGGGGATCTCGGATCCGGGAGAAGAGCTGGTGAAAATGTGTTATGAGTCGGGGATTCCTGTGACTTCGCTTCCGGGGCCGGCTGCATGTATCACGGCGCTGACCATTTCCGGGCGGGAGACAAGACGGTTTGCGTTTGAGGCATTTTTGCCCGGTGATAAGAAGGAACGGCTGCAGGTCCTGGAGGAATTGGAGCGGGAGACGCGGACGATGATCCTGTATGAGGCCCCTCACCGGCTGGTGAAAACGCTGAGGCTGCTTGGGGATCACCTGGGGGAAATGCGTCCGGCGACGGTGTGCAGGGAGCTGACGAAACGGCATGAGACGGCATTTCTTACGACGCTGGGCGAGGCGGCGGCCTATTATGAGGCAAATGAACCGAAAGGGGAATGTGTGCTGGTGGTGGCCGGGAAAAGCCGGGAAGAGGTTGACGAAGAAAAAAGATCCCGCTGGGAGGGGATGGGCATCGAGGAGCATATCCAGATGTACCTGGACCAGGGGATGGATCGCAAAGAGGCGATGAAACAGGCGGCGAAGGACCGGGGAGTGCCGAAGCGGGAGATTTATAATGCTTTGGTTCATGGATGAGCAGGTTGGAGGCTCTTTAGATCATTCAACTGTACAGGTGGAAATAATTATATTGATTCTTTGTATTGCAGAAAAATCAAGGGGCTGTTTCGGCAGCCCCCTTGACTGTGTTCAGTTGAGATATTCCTCTTCGGGGATGATCTCCCCGTCTTTCATAAACACGATCCTTTTCTTGAGATTCACAGCCTCCTGGTAATCGTTGGTGATGTAGAGTGTGGTGATCTTGAGCTCCTGGTTGATGCGCAGGACGTCCCGGAGCATTTCCGCGCGGCGGCGGGGATTTCCCCGTGAAAAATCTTCATCCACAAGAAATACGCTGGGATGGCATACGATGGCCCGGGCAAGGGCAGTTTTTTGTTTTTCCGCTTCGGTGATGGAGCGGATTTTTTTATTTAAAATATGTGAGATTTTTAAAAATTCTACGGCGGAATTTACACGGGTGTCAATGATATTTTTCGGAAAATCCCGAAGGGTCAGCCCTAAGCTGATATTTTCATATACATTGAGACCGTGGTAAAGCGCGTAGTTCTGAAAGGCCATGGCAAGGCGGCGGTCACGGGGCAGTACCTCGTTCAAAAGAACATCTCCGAGATAGATCTCGCCGGAGGTGATCTCCTCCAGGCCGCCGATCATGCGCAGGATCGTGGATTTGCCGCAGCCGCTGGGGCCGTGGAATGTGACAAATTCGCCGTCTTCTATAAATAAAGAAACATTTTTTACGGAAAGAAATCCGTTTGGGTAGGCCTTGTTGAGATTTTTTAATGTAATGCTGGACATAAGGGAATCCTCCTTTTGTTTTTCGAGGGTCTTATCAAATGTAGTGCCGGGCGGCGGAAATCGCCGGGGTCAGCCGTCCGGATGCCGCGCATATTCATTTTAGTTTGTTAAATTCATTTTATCATACTAAATGGTGTTAGACAAGAAGGATTCCGGCTGGATGCCTGAAACCACCCTTTTACTGGTCAGATGCTTTGCAGCAAGGCATCCGGCCGATAAAGCTGTGGTCTCAGGCGTACTGCATTGCCAGGAATACGCTTGCGGCCAGCCCGGCCAGGGTGGCAATCAGGGCGCCGGGCAGGGTGTAGCGGGTCTTTGTGACTTTTGCGGTCATGAAGTAAACGCTCATGGTATAAAAAATGGTCTCGGTGCAGGACATGGAGATGGAGGCAATCCGCCCGCACAGGGAATCTGTGCCGGAGTCCTTGTAAATGTCCAGGAGCAGGCCGGTGGCTGCGGAGGAGGAGAACATTTTCACAATGGACAGGGGCACCAGCTCGCCGGGAAATCCGATGCGGGCGGTGAAATGGCCGATGATCCGGGAGATAAAGTCGAGAAATCCGGAGGCGCGGAGGATTCCCACGGCTACCATCAGGCCGATGAGGGTAGGCATGATCTTGATGACGGTGAGAAAACCATTTCGCGCGCCGATGATAAAATTGTCGTATACGCTGACTTCCTGCAGGATGCCATAGGCAACGATGGCAAGGATCAGGAAGGGGACGATAAAATCGGATATGTAGAGGAATAGCTGCATGGGGAAACCTCATTTTTTCGAAAGATGCTCTCTAATTTTTATGAGGAAGAAGGGGGTGTTTAGAACCTTCTCTGTGATTGTTATGATTCTCAAAATACAGTTTGTCTCAACAGAATAATCATTTTTTCGCGGGCATAGATATGAACTAAAGAAAATTTTCGGAGTGTCTATGTCGATATTTCAGAAATACATTGCGGGAAGAAAATCAGCCCGGCTTGTTTTTGTAATTTTAATCGGACTTTTGGTCTCCTTTTTTTTGCCGGGGTGTCAGAAGCAGACAGCGGAGGAGACAAACCTGGCGTTTGAAAAATTTACGAATGAGCTGTTCTGTCAGGAAACGGCTTCCAATACGGTCAGCCTTCATTATACACTGCGGAATCCGGAGGAATTTGGGATCCGGGAAGCGCCGGTGACGTTTGGGACATTTGAAACGGATGAGAACAGGAAGCTGGCTTCTGTGGAAAATATCCGGCGCGCGATGGAGGAATTTGATCCGGAGCAATTGTCGGTTACAAACCGGCTTACGTTTGACGTGCTGGATTATTATATGGACCGGCTGAAGGAAAATGCGGAGTTTACGCTGTATGAGGAGCCTTTGGGACTGGTCAGCGGGATTCATACGCAGCTTCCGGTACTGTTGTCGGAATATCAGTTTTATGACCGGGAGGATGTGGATATTTATCTGGAACTGATGAAAATGACGCCGGAGTATTTTCAGTCTTTGATCGCATTTGAACAGGCGAAGTCGGATGCGGGGCTGTTCATGTCGGATGCTGCGGCGATGCAGGTGGTCGAGCAGTGCAAGGTGTTTATGAATATGGGGGAGAGTAATTATCTGATCACCACCTTTGTGGACCGGATCGGGCAGGTGAGAGGGCTGAGTGAGAAGGAGAAGAGTATCTATATCCAGAGAAATGCGCTGATGCTCACCAGCTATGTGCTTCCGGCGTATTCGAAGCTCAGCGCGGCGTTGCAGTCGCTGATGGGGACGGGGGTAAATGACCAGGGGCTGTGTTATTTTCCAGAGGGAAAGGAGTATTATGAGCAGGTCGTAAAGGTGTCTACGGGATCGGAGCGGTCGGTGTCGGAGATGAAGGATCTGACGAAGCGGCAGATCGTGGAGGATCTGGAGGCCATGGAACGGGTGCTGGGGATTACGCAGGATGACAGGATGAAACATGTGGTGGGGAAGGGGAGCGATACTCAGGAGGAAGGAAATGTATCCCAGGAAGCGGCGGCTCTGATCGGGAATCCGGAGGAGGCGCATGAGGCGGCGGCAATGGACACTGCGAATCCGATCAGCATTTTGAATGGACTGAAAAAAGAGATCGCGAAGACATTTCCCACGGCACCGGATACCACGGTCAGCGTGAAGTATGTGCCGGAGGCGCTGCAGGGAAATTTGAGTCCCGCGTTTTATATGATCCCGGCGATCGACAGCTATGAGGAAAATGTGATCTATGTCAATCAGGCGCATATGGGAAATCCGCTGACGCTGTTCACGACGCTGGCGCATGAAGGATTTCCGGGACATTTGTACCAGAATGTGTATTATGCAGGGACAGATCCGGACCCGGTGCGCAGTATGTTCAATACCGGCGGTTATGTCGAGGGATGGGCGACCTATGCGGAGATGTGCAGCTTTTATCTGGCACCGATCACAAAGGAGCAGGCGACCATATTGCAGAAAAACAGTTCTATTATCCTTGGGCTGTATACTCTGGCGGATATCGGGATCCATTATGATGGCTGGAGCCGGGTGGATACGCTGGCGTTTTTCTCCAATTACGGGATCCAGGATGTGAATACCGTGAACCGCATCTATGACCTGGTGCTTGGCTCTCCGGGAAATTATGCGAAATATTATATCGGGTACGTGGAATTTCTGGAATTGAAAAAGGACTATGCGGCGGAGAAGGGGACGGATTTTTCCCAGAAGAAATTTCATAAGGATGTGCTGATGACAGGGCCGGCGCCGTTTGAGCTGGTGGAAAGATATATGGGGAAGTGTGAGGAAGGAACGTGTGAGTAAAGAAAGAGGGAGGGTCTATGAATTATCTTTGGGCTGGTATGATCATTGTGGGGATTATTTTCGGCGCATTTAACGGGAAGATGCCGGAGGTGACCAATGAGGCGCTGGATTCCGCAAAGGAGGCTGTGACGCTGTGTATTACGATGATGGGGGTCATGTCTTTTTGGGTGGGAATGATGGAAATCGCGACCAAGGCGGGGGTGATCGAGCTTGCTTCTAAGAAAATGGGGCCGCTGCTTAAGCTTTTATTTCCCGGGATTCCCGAGGGGCATCCGGCACGGGAGCATATTGCGGTGAATTTTATCTCGAATTTTCTGGGACTGGGGTGGGCGGCTACCCCGGCGGGATTGAAGGCCATGGAGGAATTGGAGAAGCTGGAGGAGGAGCGGAGGCAAGGGCGGCTTCCCGGACCTGTGAGGAAGCGAGGGGTTGCCAGCAATGAGATGTGTACGTTTTTGATACTGAATATCTCGTCGCTGCAGCTGATCCCGATGAATATTATCGCGTATCGGAGCCAGTACGGGAGCGTGAACCCGACGGCGATCGTGGGGCCGGCGATCGCGGCGACGGCGGTGAGTACGGCGGCGGCGGTGGTGTTTTGCAAGATAGTGGAAGGGAAGCGGAGGACGTGAGTTCTTCGCTAAAGATTTTAGCCGGAGTAGCTATAGAACAAGCTGACACAATTACAATCTGCCAGCTTGTTCTTTGCTACTTTATACCCAAAATTTAGGAAGAATCGAGATATGCCCCCCTGTTCAGAAATCCAGAAGCTATTTCTTTCTGCTCGACTCTGCCTGCGCTAAAGCAGATCCTGCAACGGCTTTCATATCTTTGCTATAACGTCTGTCACGAAGAATCTTACTTGCAATTGACGCTACTCTTTTGGAAGTCTGTTTTGTATTTTTAGCCATCCTAATCACCTCACTTTCTTATATCAGCATAATACTCTCATTTCAAACAAATTTTGAGGAACCTTAAGTTGCTGATTTGGCGCAAAAAAATAAGGCTTTGCATACATTTTTATACACAAAGCCTTATAACCTACTATAATATATGATTTTTCCAAAGGAACCTAACATTACCCGGGAACTTGAAACCTAATTTGTTTTTTGATTTCTAATATCAGGAATATTCGGCTGATTGAAAGCATCAAGTATTGAGTTCCATTGCTGTAATGTTCCATCAGAATAATCCAATAAAAATTTATATGCGCGATCCCTCGGACTTTCTCCTAATTGATACGAGGCTTTTGACAACATATTAAGCGCAAGTGTCTTCGGCAAATTCAATCCGATACATATTGCCATTATATTTTGTATTGGCGGCTGCAAAACCTTTCCAGCGCGATATTTCTTAATAGTTGTATCACTAAGACCAGATCTCTCAACTAATTCATCAACAGTAACTTTCTTCCTGTCCATATGATAAATCAATGCATCGGAAAAATTATCGCATCCTTTTGACATCATATCAATTACGACTTGTTTTTCAGCATCATAAGCTGCATTGTATGCCACAACTGCCTCTCTGATAGAATCCGCTGTTTGAACACATTTGGAATTAAAGTTTTTGTCATAAGTATGTTCAACATAATATTCCGCATTGACTTCTTTACTGAGATAAGCCTGCCCATAAAACTCATACTCGTCTTTCAGATAAGATGTACTATGCCATGAAAAAACCAAGCAGCATTCGTCAGCATGTTCACGCGCATAGTCTGTCAACGCCAACTGAACTTCTTCATAATGAAATTCAACGGTTACATATTTAGGATCATTGATGCATACCACATAACCAAGATAGAGGAACCTTCCAGAATCAATAAGATCCGCAAAATCAGCACTTTTCGAATACACCTGATTGAATCCGTCATGGTCTATAACGAATGTCTGATGCTGTTCAAGTATTCCTTCTGTAAACCAAAAGGGCTCATGATATTTTCCATCAACATACACAAACGCACCATCCGAATGGTCGAAACCAAGCTGCCTTGTTCGTTGCTTTGCAACAAAAATTGGTACATCAAATAAAACCGCTACCCGCCTTAATATATCCTCTACTAATTCGCCCTTAAAACGATATGGATTGGCGGCTGCTTTTGCTTCTTGAAATGCTTTTTCTACCAACTCCCGAGGCATAGCAATTCTTATGGCCAGGGCATTCGCCTGCCACTCCGCGAACCAGTGTGCCTTCTGTCCAAGCATCATGTTTTCATCATAGTGGTTTGGCTCCACTTCACATGACATCATGTCTGCATCATCATCCAATAATGCCAGCAATTTAAAATACTTTTGATGCAGATACCAGTGAATAATCTCATGTGCAATTGTTAAACGCTGTGTTCCATCACTGCCAAGGAAATATTTCTGGCGACTTATCAGAATCGTTCCCGGATTAATTTTTTGATCTTCAATTCTTATTTCTTCCATATTGGGATATTTCTGATACACTGTTGCTGTTGATTCTTTGAAATACACCCTTCCAAAACAATGTTCTGGTAAGTCTGCAATATAATATTCAAGCTCCAAAGCCTGTAGAATATCATAGACAGGAAGCTTATAACCATCATAAATTGCATCACTACAATAAAACAAAGTAAAATCATCCGCCTGATCTTCAAGATCCGCAGTATATATGTACGGAACAAAAAATTGATCCAACGCGTTTTCTTTTTCCCAATGCCTGTTATAGAATTCCTCTATGCCAAGAACAATGATATCCTCCAAACCATCAAGGATGTTTGCCTGAATGTGAATTATAAACCACCGTGTTCTTCGGTCAACCTCATATCTCTTAGTCCCCAGTCCCAGTTCAACAATATCTGCTGATACGATGATATCAACTTTGATTCTCGGTCCAATATCATCATGACAGCTAAGAGTCTCTACTATAAGATTATCAATCACATTCTTGCATAATGACAAAACATTAATACTATGGAAACCATTACCATCATAAGATTTATTTACAAATTTTTGAACTTCACTTATCAGAAGTTCTTCATAATTTCCCTGAATATAACTTTTCAGATCTGGATACCTCGCCATTTGGCGTACCTCCATCTTCTGTAATATCAATATCTGGATGGCATTGAACCTCTGTCATCCAGACATAATTTTTAATAATACTGCTCAATATAGCTATAAGCTTTGTCAAAAACCTCTTTGTCCTTAATCTTATACTTGACCCACACAATACTGCGAAGGGCCTTTTTTACTTCCTGTCGGCCGCCAGTTGTATTCTGCCAGCCATCGAAGCGTACAATCTTAACGATATCATCAATATCCGTTACGATACGTTCTACGATAATCGGGGTACTGCTGTTCTTTACTCCATTAAACAGCTCCGTCAATGCGGCCTTTCCTTTATCAACCTCTTCTTCCGGTACAACATCCTTTTCTGCCTGCGCTGCTTCTTTCGCAAGTTCCAACAGCATTTTCAGAAATTCAATACTGTTGATAAGCCCCTGTTCATGTTTTTCCCGCAGCATCTCCAATTTATCCCCCAAACGCATGAATTTCGGATCATCAGAATGCTTTCGAATTCTCGCGACCAGATCAATCTCTATCTTCCTGGCAGCATTTCTACTTCCCTTATGCTTCTCGATAAAAGCATCAATCAGGTCAGCTTCCAGAGAAAGGATTTCTTCATCCTCATGTACTGCTCCAACATCCAGATTTGTATTAACAATTTCCATTGTCTTTGCACCAAGCGCCGCCCAGATAAGTCCGCCGCCGCCATTCGCAGGCTTAACAGATTCATAAACCTTCGTAAGCCACACATAGTCTGCCTGGATAGCTTTTAACATTGGGTCAGGAGATACTGCATTCCATGCGCGATTTAACACCTGATAATCTGCTGCAAATTTATCTTTCTCCGCATTTGTAGGAATACATTCCTGCGCTGCCATTAAGCCTTCCCATCCATCAACTGTACGATCGACCCCCATAAAATAGCTGAGGCATTTGCGGAGCAAAGCCGGTATCTGTTTCTTGACTTCTTCGATATTGGAAATAACCTTTTTCATACTTCTTTCATCAAAATCCAGCGCCTTTGCAACGTTATCAAATATACCAATGTAATCTACGATCAAGCCAAATGTTTTTCCTTCATCATATGTACGGTTTGTACGACATATTGCCTGCAGCAGTGTATGATCCTTCATCGGCTTATCCAGATACATAACCTGGAGAACAGGCGCATCAAACCCTGTTAAAAGTTTTGATGTGACAATCACAATTTCAAGCGGATCATGAGAATCTCTGAAACGGTCGAGAATTTTTGCTTCCTCATCCTTACTGCGGCGGTATGCCTTATATTCATCAGCTTTGTCATCATTTGTATCCATCACAATGGTCGAGCATTCCGGTCCCAGAAGTTTATCAAGCTCTGCTTTATACTTAATACAGCAAGGACGGTCATAAACAACTACCTGTGCTTTATAACCATTTGGTTTGATCTTTTCTGTAAAATGTTTTGCAATATGAGCGCAAACTTTATGAATGCGCTTTTCATTATACATAATAGCCTGCATATTCACTCGCTTTGAGAGTTCAGCCTTATCGGCATCGGAAAGTTCCCTTGTAAGAACATCAAACTCACGATCCATTGTATCTCTGTCAACACGGAGATCCACCGGCACTGGTTCAAAATTCAGAGGAAGTGTCGCATGGTCACGGATCGAATCAGAAAAAGAATACTTACTCATATAACCGCTGCGGTCTTCTGTCGCGCCAAATGTAGCGAAAGTATTCTTGTCTGTACGATTAATCGGAGTTCCTGTCAATCCGAAAAAGAATGCCTTCGGAAGCGCTGTTCTCATCTTGATACCAAGGTCGCCTTCCTGTGTTCTATGACATTCATCCACCATAACAATGATATTATCACGTTGACTGAGTTCTTCTGTTACTTCCTGAAAACGGAAAATTGTTGTAATGATAATCTTACGAATATCCTGCCGGAGCATGGTCATCAACTGTTCTCTTGTCGATGCTGATGCCAGATTCCCCACGTCGGACGAATGGAACTGCGCGGTAATCTGAGATTCCAAATCAAGACGGTCATCGACAATGATAACTGTTGGATTCCTCAGATCCGGAAGCATACGCATCTTTACTGCGGCAAACTCCATCAGATATGATTTTCCAGACCCCTGGAAATGCCAAATGAGACCTTGCTTCGGATAGCCTGCCCGCACACGGGCAATCAGCATATTTGCGCCTTCATACTGCTGATAACGGGTAACCACCTTATATTTACGATACTTATTGTCAGTAGCAAACAAGGTAAAGAACTGAAACAGATCCATTACTTTATACTGGGTTATCATATCCTTAACACTGGTCTGCACCGCCGCCAGACTTCCGTCAGACTTATCTTCTGTTGTATGCCAGGGTCCCCATTTTGCCGCAGGCATGCAGACAGATCCATAGCGATAGAATCTGCCTTCCGTGGCAAAATTAAAGACATTGGATACGAACATCTGAGGGATACTCTGCTCATATTTATTGATATCCTGCGCACCATCCAGCCAGGTAATTGCCGCGCGGACCGGTGTTTTTAATTCACCTACTACAAATGGGAATCCATTCACAAGCAATACGAT
This sequence comes from Lachnospiraceae bacterium, assembly GCA_910575475.1. Taxonomy (GTDB): domain Bacteria; phylum Bacillota; class Clostridia; order Lachnospirales; family Lachnospiraceae; genus Schaedlerella. Next base: position 16,488 of record CAJTGD010000005.1, read on the forward strand.
ATCCAGACGTTTGCCGCCTTCTTTCTTTGGATAAACCCACTGATTGGTAACAACATATTGATTCTTATCCAGCTTCCCGTTAATTTCCGTGCCAAAGAAATCAATGGATATCTGTTTACCATCCTCTCCGTAAGGATAGGAATTCTTCTCGAAAACCATCTGCTTAAAAGCCTCGTTCTGAGTAACAAGATTCTCTGCATTGGTTGACAGGAAAAGGGCTCTCAACTTGTATAGGATTTCATCTGCTCTGGATTCATCTGCCGCAATCTCCGGATTCAGACGAATCAAAGCGTCACGTACCATGGACTCAACCATGATATCGCTCTCTTCACGGTCTAGTTCTTCCGGTGGGATGTATTCCCAACCATTTTTACGAAGCGTTGTAATAATCAGTTGCTCGGTTGTGTTGTCCTCATTAAACATAATATTCTCCTTTCCCGCATAATGCGTTATTATATTTTTATTTATAGTTGCCCAAATCAAATCTTTAAAACTGCGCTGATTTATCCACAGTCGAATAGAATTATTTTAATTCTTGTTGTACCAAAGATTTGATAAGATGATTAACATCATCTATAGCTTGTCTTAGTTCAAATTTTGATTTATCGCTCTGGCGGACGAAGGCGGAGAACTGCTTCTGCACATCCAATGGTGGTACGACAAATCGAGTACTTTCAATTCCTGCTTTCGTTAGGTGCAACATAGTTGTGCCGTGTGTTTGGTTTCCAAATTGTTCCGAAGCATATTCCAATAATTTACACAAAAAATACTTGTCATACGCTTCACCAACGCATACTTTCCAGATATGGTAGTGATATATAACTTTTCCACCATCCCATATTTTCGGACCAAATGTAGCTGACCATGCATAGAGAAGGTCCCCATTATCACAATATTTGTCTTCTTCTAATTCAAGATCAGAGTAGTACCATGAATCATTGGAGAAAAAATTTCCAACTCTTAGCACTCGATACTTTCCTTTCTTAAGCAACTCATTTTGTCGATATGCACGTCCATTCAGTAAAACAGCGTTCTTTTTCAATGATTCAGTTTTAAATATTCTATCACTTAATGGTCCATCAAACCACTCGATAAATTGAGATTTGATAAGCTCATCCGTTTCCTGAAGCAGTTTCTGATAAGCATTACGTGAATCATTTATGGACCAGAATAATTCTGCCAGGTCTTTCTGCTTTTCTAAAGAAGGAAGTTTAAACGTATAATTCTTCAAATGTTCCCACTTTACACGAGGTGATAACGAACCAGCCGATTTCTCAACAGCATAATCAAAGAAATCATCATTCTGGATAACAAACGGAAGTAATTCTGGATACAATTTATCACTTTTTGCACGAATTACCGTTATATCTCCGGAACAGATTCCATCAAAAGGGGCTATTGCCGCTTTTTTTAGATATGCTCTTCGGCGTCCAAACAGAATGTCACCCTGGCGAAATATCTTTGAAAAGGTATTTTTTGTATTAACACTCCAATTGGAGAGTACCACTTCTCCCGGAGAAATATGTTCTAACCCAACAATAGGGTACCCTGTTTTATCACCTTTATAGGTTTCCCTAACTTCAATCGCAACATCACCTAATTTTACAACAGGCATTGTCACTCCTCCCTTTTAATTAAATTCCCAAGTTCATCATAATATGCCCTTAGACGCTTAGATGTTTTAAGCCATGCGCTATAGCTAGCCTGTACCGACATTGTCATTTCAACAATATTTGCAGAAGGATCTTTGACATATAAAGGGATACTCAATGAAAAATCATTCTTTTCAATGTCACGAATAGATATTTTTTTTGCTATATCGCTGTCAGCTCCAAAATTTTTATACGCTTTCGCAATCTTATCAATGTGCTGCTGCTCCAGGTAACTTTGAGCATTTTTCCGTGTAACCTCATTTACCGCGTTAATAAAAAGTACCTGACCTCTATTATTTTCCGGCTTTTTCGATCTGCAGATAACAATACAGGCTTCCATCGGAGAGTTATAAAACAAATTAGCCCCCAAACCGATCACACATTCCAGCAGATCAGAACGTACCAGTTGTTCTCTCATATCCCTCTCTTCATTCCTAAAAAGGACTCCATGAGGAAAAAGGATTGCACATCTGCCGGTATTCAGATCCATACTTTTTAAGATATGCTGGAAGAACGCATAATCCGCACGTCCCTGGGGCGGAACCCCAAGAAAATTCCGCCCATACTTATCTGTGTTAAAAGCATCTCGGTTCCATTGATTGATAGAATATGGCGGATTCGCTACAACCACGTCAAACTGCTGTAGTTTTCCCCGCTCTATAAATGCCGGCGCTGCAAGTGTATCCCCATTGATAATCTTAAAATCTTCTATCCCATGGAGAAACAGATTCATCCTGGCGATTGCAGATGTCAGAGCATTGATTTCCTGACCATATAGCGAAACATTTCTCCATTCTTTCTTGTTGTTTTTCAAGTATGAAATAGAAGAAATCAGCATACCGGCGCTTCCACAGGTAGGATCATAAATCGACTCCCCGGATTCCGGCTTCAAGATTTCAGTCATCAAATGTACTACCGTACGATTCGTGTAAAACTCCTGCGCAGTATGTCCGCTGTCATCTGCGAACTTTTTGATCAAATATTCGTATCCCTGACCCAGCTCATCTTCCGGACAGTTCTCAATAGACAGTGTCTTACTGCTGAAATGTTCCAGAAGGTCTTTTAACAATCTGTCTGGGAGCCGATTCTTGTTTGTCCATGTACCGTCTCCGAAGATTCCTTGGAGTTTCTCACTATTTGCTTTTTCAATAGTCCGAAATGCTTTTCGTATCGCTTTGCCCACATTCTCTGTCACATTTCTCACATCGTCCCAGTGTGCACCGTCTGGAATAGAGAAGCTATGTGTTTCTTCCCATGAATCGGCTTCCGGTCCATTTTCTTTGACAGCCGTTTCTGTCTCTTCCTCGTAAACATCATTCAGACGCTTAAAGAACAGAAGAGGGAAAATATACTGTTTATATGCTCCGGCATCTATATGATTTCTTAAAAGGACTGCTGAACCCCAAAGATAGGATTCAAGTTCATCCTGAGTAATCTTCTTACTCATTGACATATCCTCCTTCTATCAGAAGTCTTTTCATCCTTTCTTCAGCATTGCGGACAGCCTTTAATGCCGCATAATATCTCATTCGCACAACGATTGGAGAAACGGTTTCTGATTTTTTCTTCTCAATATATTTATTTACACTTAACTCATATCCGCCAGCTTCAACATCTGCGATTGTTACGACCTTACACTTCTCAATTACATCTGTATAATCTGTATAAAGCTTATACAACATATCTACATCTTTTGGTTCTAGAACATTTTGGGCACGCTTCGGTGTATAGATTTCTGAACCGTCAATTAAGCAGATTTTTCCTTTATGATTATGCTGTTTCTTATTATTCAGGAACAAAATGCAGGCCGATACTCCGGTACTGTAAAATACACCTCCCGCCAAAGTAATCACTGCTTCCAGTTTATCAGACCTGATCAACTGCTCACGTATTGTTCCCTCTTTGCCACCATGAAACAGTACTCCCTGCGGAAGAACTACAGCACAGCGTCCGGTTTTTGGATTCATAGACTTTATCATATGCTGAAGCCATGCATAATCTGCATTTGAATCACTCGGACATCCCCATATATTTCTTCCATACATATCTGATTCAAACTGACCGGCCCCCCATTTCTCCATACCAAAAGGAGGATTCGCAAGAACACAGTCAAACCTTCTCAGTTTTCCCTTGTCTAAAAATAATGGATTACGCAATGTGTCGCCTTGCTTGATCTGTACATCCTTTGCCCCATGAAGATAAAGATTCATTCTTGCAATTGCAGACGTGGACAGATTATTCTCCTGACCGAATATCCGTCCATAGGTAAGCCGGTCGTATTTCATGTGATGGATTGCCTCAATCAGCATACCGCCCGTTCCGCAGGCCGGATCGTATACCGTCTCACCCGGCTTAGGATCAAGTAATCGAACCATCAGCTTAACAATCGGACGCGGAGTGTAGAATTCACCGGCATTTTTCTTGGACATATCTGCGAACTTCTTAATCAGGAATTCATAGCTGTCGCCCATGATATCTGCAGAATAGTTTTTATTGGCAACCTTGATCAGCGACATATGCTCGATCAGATTCTTTAATCTCTCATCTGTTAGTTTATTCTTATCAGTCCAGGTTGCATCATCAAAACTGCTAAATACACCAGCTAAAGTGTCAGGATTGGCTTTTTCAATACCAGTCATAGCTTTGACAATTGCTTTACCGACATTTGCACTCACTTCATGAACATCATTCCAATGACACCCATCCGGGATTACAAAAGAATGCATATCCTCTGCTTCTGCATATGTTACATCTCCGCCGGAAAACTCCATGGCCTCTTCATATTCTTCATCGTAGACATCAGAGATACGCTTAAAGAAGAGAATAGGCGTTACATAGCTTTTAAATTCATCCTGATTGATCGGCCCTCGTAAAATATTACAGGACTCAAATAAATGATTAAACAGTTTCTTGCTGGTTGTTTCCTCCGCAATATTCTCCGAATCCGTAATATCATCATTTGCGGCTTTCACAGCCTCTTCTATGAGAGATTCTCGGTTATTCCCTTTTATCCTGCGTGTTGCCTTACGGCTGACAGGTACATAGATATCTCCGATTTTCTTTTCCATGACCGGAGGATACACATTCTCAAACGCAACCAGGATCTGCATCAAATCTTCATCAAGAAAAGTGAGCGCGTGCTTTCTGATATCTGATGGAATCCCATAATATGCCTCGGCTACACCGCCGCAGATAGCGGCAATTGTATCACTATCCCCTCCAATAGAAACAGCATTTCGAATTGCGTCTTCAAAACTTACAGACTCAAAAAATGCTTCCAGCGCCTGTGGAACTGTTCCCTGACAGGTTGCATTAAACTGATATTTGTCTCTGATCTCATCCAGTGTGAAATTAATTTTGTAATAGTTTTTATCCATGTAATCCCTGATTTCCAGCATATTATTTCCTATTTTAGCCAGGTAGATTGCGACAGCGACAGCTTCCGCACCTTTGAGTCCTTCCGGGTGATTATGTGTTACTGCTGTAATCTTCTCAGAAAGCATCTTTGCTTCTTCCAGACTAGATGCTGCAAAACCTGCAGCACTTACTCTCATGGCAGCGCCATTTCCAAAACTGTTATAAGGATTCGGTTGATCAGTGAACATCCAGTGATAAAATCCTCCGCTGTAGCCACAGTCAGGATAGTTTCGTCCTACTTTCTGCATATATTCTACTGCATTTATTGAAAGATCACTGTAATCCGGCTTACTTGCTAATATTGCCTGGGCTAAAGCCAGTGTCATAATGCTGTCATCGGTCGGAAAACACTTATAAGTAAGGAATTCAAACTCTTTACTTCGGTTGTTCTCCCATTGAAACCGTGAACCGACAAGATCACCAATGATGGCTCCTAACATGATATAACTCCTTCCTATTATGCTGACGCATACTGTATCTTTTTAACAATAGGTATATCTGTGTCAAATACAACCACTTTCTCTCTACTTAAAGCTCTGTAATTCGTCAAGAACACTCATCCAATGCTTTTGGGCTTCATCTATTATATTCATATACTTTCTCAATTCTTTTATATATTTCTCAGCAACAGTCTTCTGCTCTGCCATTGGCGGAACAGGTATCTCAATTGCCGCCAAATCTTTGTAACTAATGTTCATTATTGCCGTACCCTGCTGCGCTCCATTTATTACTTTATTTCCGATTGGACTATCTAAAAACACTTTTAAATAAATACTGTCTAGTTTTTTCTTATCAGGTCTTATTACGATTACATTGGAATGAGCAATACATGGAAAACATTGAGTTTGAAATACAGAAGTCCTTATCGATGTACCTCTGCCTGGAAGAAGAATATCTCCTTCTCGGAGAATATAATTTGCAACTTTTCGTTCATCTTCATCAATGGTATCTAAGTGTTCGTAATCAATCTCATATTCTCCTATATTGGATATACTCACAACTCCTATGGCCCCATTCTCCGTCTTCTTTGTTACCGACTTGCCCCTGAAAACTTGTGCCACGTTTCCAAGAAGATCCTTACGGACGGCTGAATTCTGATAGTCTAAATACTCTTCATCCTGTCGTGCAAAAATACGGTCAATACTCCAATTATCCTGTTCTTCCAACTCACTTAGCATTACAAAGGTATCATCCTGAATGCAAAGTTCTGTAACAGTAGTCCTCTTATTTTCACGTTCTCCGGCAGAGTATCTTCTGATAATCACATCATCGTCTCCAGGTCTGGTATTCTCTATATCAAGTAAATAGGTCTTAATACCAGTATATTCCAAAATTCCATCCGGTAATTCTGCGAGTTCTTTAATGGTGTAATTACTCTGCACAAAACTTCTCAAATCTGCTACTTTTCCAGCTGCAAAAGTAATTCTTCCAGGAAGGATAATAACCATATCACCACCATTATTCAAATGATAAGAGAGATTCTCCAAGGCGACCATATCATACTCACGGCACATAAATGTTTTATCTTCAGCAAGCGTTCTGCCGCCAATCACTGGAAAAGCAAGTATTACATCAAAACGCTGATTAATGAATCCATATTTATAAATGCTTGTTAGTACGATCGTAACATTATCATACGCTTCGAATATTTTTTCAAGTGCTCCAACATATTTTACATCCTGGCTTGTAAGAGTAAATTGGGTATTAATATGCTCATCAACAATCCATTGTAAAAATGGAACAAACTTCTCCGCCTCAGCTATCATAATGCTTTCTGCATCATTAGTGATGCGAGCAGCAAGCTTTTTAATCAGAACTTCTGGCAGAACAGCATACTTGCAATTCTTAAAATCTAACATTAACGCTTGTTCCCAAGGTATCTGGCCTGTAACATTTGAAAAGACTCTATAAAACTGGTCGCTATCACTAAAGGGATTTTGTATACCCTTTTTATCCGCAGCCATTAAGAGAAGCGTATATAATTCTTCAGGTGTCCCTGCTGCATTTCCCTTTTCTATAGCCTGTCTAACTTGACTTATTAACAAGAACGCTTGAATCATATGATCCATTTTTATAATGTCTCTTATAACATTCAATTCCTCATGTGGTCTGTTATTTATTGAATTTTTCATTGTATTGTTCTCCGTTGATGTGTGCTGTCTTTTCAGATTATATGTATTTTATCAAAATAATATAGCTGTGTCAATCTGAATTTTGGTATTAAGATACCAAAGTAAACAAAATATAATTTTTACTGCTTATTTTTATCATAATGGCATTGTATATAAATTGGAAACAGTAGTAGGAAGAAAAATAAATTCTATTGATGGTAATTCAAAGTTTTTAATTATAGATGAAGCATTATGGGAAAAAGAAATTCATAAGGTAAAAACCAAAAAAAGTCTTTATGATTTTAATGATATCGAAGTAAAAATTCGAAGAAATAAAAATGAACAGTATCTTATAGAAGATGTTAGTATTATAGTTGCTTTAAATAAAGAACAGGGCACGAATTTTTTCTTATGTGATATGTCAAATTTTACAGATCATAATATGCTGAATGTTTTAGGCCAGTATCCGAAAGAGATATTAACTTTTTTGGATCCCAGCATCGAAACCCTTAGCTGTGAACCAACCGAAAATAAAGTTGATATCAGATTGAAATTTTATGAAAAAGAAGAAATAACGCTAAATGAAATCACTAATCCCCCAGCTATGCTGGGGAGAATAGAGTAAGTTGTGACGAAGAAGATATTATAAAAAAGCCTCCTATGTTAAAATGAGAAAGGTGTCGCAAGCCAATCTCAAGAATAGGAGGCGGTCCAAATGGACAGTAAAAGTTTATCACACACGAAATGGAAATGCCAGTACCATATCGTATTCATACCCAAATATCGAAAAAAGAAATTATTCGGTCAGTTGAAATACGATGTACGAGAGATATTAAGCACCTTATGCAAATACAAAGGAGTAGAAATTATAGAAGGAGCTGTGTGTGCCGATCATGTACATATGTGCGTGAGCATACCGCCTAAGATAAGCGTATCAAGTTTTATGGGATACCTGAAAGGGAAGAGTACGCTCATGATATATGACAGGCATCCGGAACAACAAAACAAATGGAATAAAGCATTTTGGGCAAGAGGGTACTACGTGGCAACAGTAGGAAATGTAACAGAGGATGCCATAAAGAAATACATTCGGGAACAGTCAGAAGAATCCCGGAAAGAGGAAAGTAAAGGAGCCGCTTTTTAGCGGCAGCAAGTAATATATGCTTGCGACACCCGCCTTTGAGGCGAGCAGTAACAGAGCCCTTGGGGGCGTTTTTCAAACCCCCACTTGAAGTGGGGGTTGGTGATTAAAAGGAAAAACGACCGTTATCTGGAGCTTGCGCTTTCGGGTATACCGCAGGGTTTTGGCGGCAGGATGCTGGAGGTGCCGGTGGGGACGGGCGTGCTTAGTATGCCGGTGTATGAAATGCTGCCGGACGCAGACATCACCTGCGTGGACTATTCCCCGGACATGATGGAGCGGGCAAGAAGGCAGGCAGAAAAACGGGGGCTTAAAAATGTCAATTTCCAGCAGGGTGATGTGGGGAAGCTGCCCTTCCCTGACGAAAGTTCTGACCTTGTGCTGTCGCTGAACGGCTTCCATGCCTTCCCAGACAAAGAGGCGGCTTACCGGGAGGTATTCCGTGTCCTGAAACTGGGAGGTATCTTCTGCGGGTGTTTTTATGTAAAGGGTGAAAATAAGAGCACCGACTGGTTTGTTGAAAAAATATATACGCCAAAGGGATATTTTACGCCTCCCTATGAGACGGCAGGCAGTTTGGAAATGAGGCTGAAATCCATGTACCGGAAAGCGCAGGTGAAGACCGTGGAGGGCATGGCGGCTTTCCGGTGCAGGAAGGGCAGCAGCGGTGGAAAATAGGAGGAGCATAGGATGAAGCGTATACATTTTGATTTGGAAACGGACGGTTTTTACGGCGCTTACCTGCAAAGCAGGGAGCCTTCCGGCTGCGCCGTTATCGCACTTGCGGGCGATGCTCCGGAGGATTATCTTGCGAAAGCCTGTGCGAAGTGGTTTCTGGGCAAAGGCGTGAATGTCCTGTCCATGTCCACTGCAAAGAAAGACTGCGGATATCATAATTATCCGTTGGAGCGGATTGAAGCGGCGATTTGCCGGCTGCAAAGCATGGGAAACCGCAAAACCGGCATTGCGGGGGTTTCCACCACAGGCACAATGGCTTTGTCGGCAGCGTCTTATTTTCAGGATATCACTCTGACTATTGCCCTGACACCCACCGATTTTATCTGGCAGGGCGTCATGCAGGGCAGGCGGGACGGCTGCAAAGAGTGGCCTGCAGAGGGGGAATCCCTGCTTTCCTACCGCGGCGAACCGCTGCCCTATATGCCATTTGCCTGTCAGCGCCCACAGTACTGGAGGGGCGTTGCCGCTGAGAGCAGACGTACCGGGGATATGATCTATGCCCGTAAGCTCTATGAGGATTCGGAAGCAGCACATTCCATCACAGAAGCCGAAATCATAAAAGTGGAGGATATTCACGGAAAGCTCCTGCTGATCGGCGCAGAAGACGATGTGCTGTGGAACACGGCAAAGTACATACGGGGGATGGAAAAGCGGCTGGCGGAGAAACCCCACGACTGCGAAGTGGAGGCCGTGGTTTATGAGCATGGCCCCCATTTTGTTTTCCCGGAAGGGATGATGAGGCTCCTGCTGCCAATAGGCTCGGCGCTGGCCGTAGGGCTGGCATTTAAGGCGGCCGGGGCCTATCCGAAAGAATGCAGGGCCACCCGCATGGATATTGACAGGCGCATTACCCGGACAATCGCGGAGTGGAGAAAGGAATGCGTATGAAATACATTGGAATGCCCATGGGTATGTGGACGTTGTTTGGAAAATCTTTTGAAAGGAACCTGCTTACAGGGTTTGGACTGGACAGGGACTCGGCAAAGGCGGTGGCGGCGAAAGCAAAGCCACGGTATAAAGAGATTATTGCCGGACTGCCGGAATTTGAAAAAGCAGACCGGTTCAAAATGAATATCGTCAACTGCGCCCTGCTTGCCGCTTTCGTGCTGAATATGCCGGAGCGTCCCGATGTCCGGCGGCTGACGGCCTATTATGCAGGCTCCATGATGACTCCGGCCATGAAGTGGTTCTGCCGTAAGAGCGGGAAATCCAAGTTCACCAAAAAGGATATTTCCTCAATGAAAGCCACCGGACGGTTAAGGGCTGCGGACAGGAACCCTTATTCGTGGAACATGGATTTTTATCCTTATCCGGACGGCAGCGGCTATGAAGCCCGATTTACTGCCTGCGGCATCTGCACCCTGATGCGGGAGCTGGAACTTTATGACCTTGTCCCTGCCATGTGCCGTCTGGATTATATAATGGCCGAGGCGGGCGGGACCTCGGATTTTGTCCGGGAGTATACACTGGCTTCGGGCGCTCCGTACTGCGACTGTGGATATAAAAAGAAGCGGAAGGGAAATGGAAGGAAAAGAAAATGAACATATCAGTTTTCATCATTGAGTGCATAATTATGGCGGTGTTATTTGGTATTTTGGTATTCGGGATGCTGTTTACCAGTCCCCTGACCTTTATCAGCGATTATCCTCCCGAAATCCAGGAAGAATATTACCGTTCGCAGAACAGGGAAGCAGCGAAAAAAACGCTGTCTAAGATTATGGCGGTCAAGAAGATTGCCGCATTGCTTGTATTACTATTTCTGTTCGCATGGATGGCGCATAAAGCCGGAGCGGAAACGTTCGTCCAGGGGCTGCTTGCCGCTTACGGATATATGATTGTTCTTGCTGTTTTTGACACCTGCTTCCTGGACTGGATTCTCTTTGCGAATATCAGGAGGGTCCGCCTTCCCGGTACGGAGCATATGGAGAAGGAATACCACCAGAAATGGTTCCATGTAAAAGTAATGCTGCCGCTGCTCCCGGTGTTTGCTGTGGGCGGTGTGGCAATTGCTTTTTTGATGACGTGGATTTGGTAAATGGATTTATAGTGTATACTGTACTTCCCGCAGCTTTAGCGGGTATTGGTTTGCTTTTGCAATAAATCACAGCTTACATAAAGAAGAGGTATAAAAATTGCTGCATGAAGATTTCTCTTATATAAAACACGGTTTTGCAGGACATCTTGCTGAACCCGACAATGGCAGTGACAGGGCTGTTATAGTCATAATGGGCGGCGAACAAAGCCTGCTGCCCGGTATAAAAATAGCGGAAAGATTTGCCGATTACGGTATCACAGGATTGGAGGTGTCTTTGTTCGGAGCGGAGGGGGTTCCAGATTCTCCAAATCAATGCCCCCTTGAAATGTTTGAACCGGCGGTAAAATACCTTCGGGACGCAAAAAAGATAGCGCATATCAGCACCTATGGGCAGTCTATGGGTTCTGTTTTTGCGGCATTGACCGCACAGTATATCGGTGGCATTGAAAATGTGGTTATGGTATCCCCGTCGCACGTTCCGTTTGAGGGAACGACAAAGGATAAAAAGAATATGACTGGGCATAGCGTTGCCACGTGGCGTGGGCGGGATATTCCTTTTGTAAAACCTGACTTCGGCAAAGTCAAAATGTCAAAATATCATCGGCATTCAGCTGCCCAATATAAGGTGATGGGAATGTGGATTGCGTTTTACGATGCTTATCGGGATAAGACTGCCGAAAAGGAGGCGTTTCTCCCGCTTGAGAAAACGGGTGCAAGGATATTGCTGATCGCCGGAGGTGCGGACGAGGCATGGCCTGCGGAGTATTCCGTAAATGAGATCAGGACTTATTTAGAGAATAAGCATTATGAAAAAGAAGTTAGTGCGGGACAGAAGGCTTTTCAAGTCCGCGCCCAAAGATATACAGGCGGCGGTATTGGAGCATAAAGAGCCTTTCCGTGGCGCAAGGGTCATCGGGTGGATACTGCTCATAATTGCTGTATTGACGCTTCCGGCAGCGCTTCTGTACGGCGCATGGGACGGTATCCGGCACGATTTTACCTTTTGGCAGTTTGCGGTCAGTAAGATCATTGTGTATCTAAGCTTTTCTATGATAAAGATGGTTTTGCTGATGATAGGAGCTTTCTTGATTGCGGCGGGAGCTGTATTGTGGGTTCAGGCTGTTTTCAGGGCAAAAATTGACGATGGGATTACAAACAACAGACTGGTGACGGACGGCGTGTATGCACTGGTGAGAAATCCAATCTATTCGGCGTTTTTGTCTGTCTGTACAGGTACGCTGATGGTTTACGGCAATTTATGGCTGCTGATACTGCCGGTTTTGTATTGGCTGTTTTTGACGGTGCTGATGAAATGTACCGAGGAAAAGTGGCTGAAAAATTTATATGGTGTGGAATATGAGGAATATTGCAGGAGAGTGAACCGTTGTATCCCGTGGTTTCCGAAAAACAGGTGACAGTACTGGCAGTAAGAAATATTTCCAATAAACCGATGGCACTGAAAAAGGGATAAAACGGAAGATGATAAAAACAATTAGCAGGAGGAGTGGATATGCGGATTTTGGTTTACGGTGCAGGCGTACTGGGCTGCAATCTGGCGAATAACCTGTACCATGGAAAAAAGGACGTGACTCTGTTAGCCAGGGGTGTCTGGGCAAAACAGTTAAAGAAAAACGGCTTACATATGAAAAAGACCTTTCATATGCGGGAGAGCGTAAGCCGCGTACCGGTCATCACACAGCTTGAACCGAATGATTGTTACGATGTTATCTTCGTTGTGGTGCGCTACACACAACTGGATGGCGTGATGGAGGATCTGCAGGCAAACGGAACAAAGAATATCGTGTTTGTCGGCAACAATATCCGGCCTGCCCACTATGCCTCGCTTTTTCCGGAGAAAAAAATAATGTTCGCCTTTGCATTGTCTGCGGGGCACAGGGAACCGGCGCGGGTGGTTTCCCTTGACCTCAAAAAGATTACCATTGGACAGTTGAAAAACACACCCTCCAATGAAACACTGATCGGGCGGATTTTCGCAGGCACCGGATACAGGGTGGTTTACGAACCCAATATGGAGGACTATCTGCTCTGCCACGCGGCCTTTGTCCTGCCTGCGGCTTTTGCCTGTTACTATACGGATGGCGATTTGAGAAAGCTGAAGGGAAATGCCGCCTATCTGAACCGGGTACTGGACGCTAATATCGAGGGCTATCGGGCAATCGAGCGGGCGGGACACGCGATCCTCCCGGCAAGTGATATGGATTATGAAAGCATCACCTATCGTAAAACCTGTCTGCGCTTTTTCCGGCTGATGTGTGCCACCGGATTGGGAAAACTCTGCGCCAGCGACCATGCCATGAACGCGGTTGATGAAATGGACGCTTTAAACCGTGATATGAAAGCATTCTTCGATGAAACGGGAGCGGTATATCCCGTCTGGCGGATGCTGGAGCGGGATATCAGGAAGTATCTGATAAAAAACACTGACACAAAGCCGCGCTTAGGCGATGTGCAGGAAACTGCACTCATACCGCTTGCAATCAGGGCGAATGAGACAGAGAGGAAGACGGCACGGATACACGATAATAAGGCGGTTGCAATTATCAGGGAACTTGATGTTGACACGGAAAAACTGGATCGGTTCTTTTCCCATGAGGGTGTTATCGCAAGGACGGTCATGTTTGACGAAGCGGTGAAAAAGCTGCTCCGGAAATATCCCGATGCGGTCTGCGTCAATATCGGCTGCGGGCTCGATGACCGCTTTACCCGTGTGGATAACGGAAAAGTCCAGTGGTTTCATGTTGATCTGGCGGATTCCATTGAAATGAGAAAGCATTTTTTCCATGAAACAGAGCGGGAGCATATGCTGGCGGCGGATATTCTCAGGGCAGGGTGGACAGAGCAGATCCCTAAAAATAAAGTTGTGATTGTGATCGCGGAAGGACTGTTCATGTATTTCTCCAAAGAACAGGTACAAACTGTGTTGAACAGCATTACCGGTTCCTTTGACAGGGGATTTCTTCTGGTGGAGCTGATGCACCCCAAAATGATGAATGAGAAAAAGCATGACACTGTAAAAAATACCAGCGCGAAGTTCGGATGGGGAACCGTGACGGGCAGAGATCTGCTCCCACTTGATGCAAAACTCATACTGATAAACGAGCGCAGCTTTTGGGAGGAAATGAAAAAATATTCCCTGATTGGAAAAATCGGAAGTGTCGTTGCAGGAAAGCTGAATAACAGGCTGGCGGTTTACAGGTGGCAGTAAAAATTCGGGCTTATCGCAGGGGTTGGCGCAACACGGATATGGAGGAAATTATAATGAAAAAACAGAAAATGACAGCAGCACTGATATGCGGTATGCTCGGCTGCCTGTGTTATGGCGGCGGGGACTGGCTGATGATGTATGGCGATACCGCCCATGACGGAAGCGTATACTGGCTGACGCGGGGAGTGGCGCAGATTCCGGCATGGAGGAATACTCTTGCCATGGATTGCGCTGCACTTGTTTTATATTATGATATTATACGCATTTTCATGGTTGAGTGCGGGCAGCTTTGCAGAGGCGGCGCTGCCGCTTGGAGAGGCTGTGTTTACTCATTTTTCATGGTTTCCGCTTGTCAGTGAGATTTTGATGCTGCCGCCTTTTCTGTACTGGCTTTATCTTCAGATCAGGCAAAAAACTGTTTTCCCGAAGGGAATGGCATTTACCAACATACTCGTCATTTATTTTTTGATGTATGGTATAAAAAGCATGATGCCGGACTGTCCGTTCCGGATTGGTTTTACAAATGGTCTGATGAGCGAGAGCATGATTATCTGGTTCGGGATCATGCTGGCGTGGAATCTATGCAGGAAGCGGGGCACAGGAAAATGAAAGGATATAATCCTCGCCATTTTCATATGGGCTTTACACGTTCTGCATGAACGGCGGTACGCTTGCTTGGTTTTTCTATCTTCTGGTAGCAGGCAAAAAATTGTCTGTTCGGAGCTGATTCAACTTTTTGGAGCAGAAAAGAGCCTTCTGATATGCTAATATATAAAAAGAGTTTTGCGTGTGCAGACTCTTAATATTTTATTACATAGTTAGCATAAACTAACCAAAGGGGGACTCATTATGAAACAAAAAATCCAACCCAAAGATCTCATCACGACGGGAATATTTACAGCTATCATGTTTGTTATCTGTATGGGTGTTGCGATGCTGGGGTATATACCCATTTTTATCCCGCTTCTTTCCGTGCTTGTTCCACTGGTGGGAGGAATTCCGTTCATGCTGTTTCTGACAAAAGTCAAAAAGTTTGGCATGGTATTAATCATGTCTGTTTTGATGGGGCTGGTTATGGGACTCATGGGGATGGGCGTTTGGTCAATGGCTACAGGGCCTGTTGCAGGTATTTTGTCTGAACTGATTTTGAAATTGGGAGATTATAAAAGCGCGAAAAAAAACATTTTGGGTTATGGGGTCTTTTCTATGTGGCTGATTGGCAACTATATTCCGATTGTAGTAACAAGAGATAATTATTATTCCATGCTGATTTCCGGCTATGGGCAGGAATATGCGGATACGCTCATGGGTTACATACCGGATTGGAGCCTGCTCCCTCTGCTGGCAGCGTGTTTCATTTCAGGAATTTTAGGGGCGCTTCTTGGAAAGGCTCTGCTGAAAAAGCACTTTGTCCGGGCAGGTATCGCATAATGGGTGCATTCATGTTATCAAGCAGGGAAAGAAAGTCTGTTTTAGATCCCAGGACAAAGCTGCTCCTGATTATGACCATTACCTCCGTCGTGATCGGCGGAGGTAACGGCGGTTTTATGAATGTGGTAAAACCTGCACTGACGGCCGTGCCGCTCGTCCTCTTCCTGTTAGAAAGGAAATGGAAGCCCGCCTTTTTGTATACGGTGATCTATACTGTGGCCTTTCTGGGGGAATTGTTTCTGGTTCCAAATGTGCAGGGCTTTTTAAACTTCATTTTGGTTGCGGGCTGCGGCATTTTTTCGCGGTTCATGCCCGGAATTGCCATGGGGATCTATCTTGTCAATACAACAACGGTCAGTGAGTTTATGGCGGCAATGGGACGAATGCATATCTCACAGAAGATAGCTATCCCACTGTCAGTCATGTTCCGTTTTTTTCCTACAGTGGAAGAGGAATACAGTGCCATCGGTGATGCGATGCGGATGCGCGGAATCCGTTTTGGAGGCGGAAAACCTGTGAAAATGCTGGAGTACCGGATGGTGCCTCTTTTGGTTTCCTGTGTGAAAATAGGGGAGGAACTGTCGGCAGCGGCACTGACGAGAGGATTGGGCGCTCCGGTGCAGCGTACCAATATATGCCGGATTGGGTTTGGGAAATTTGATATTGTAGCAGCCGCAATCTGTGCGGCAAGTTTTCTGGCATTGATCTTAAATAAAGTCTGCGGATAGGAGAGGGATATGATAGAACTGAAAAATGTCTGCTTTACCTATGCGGGAGGACAGGCGGACGCAGGAATCAAAAATATAGAACTGACTGTTTCACAGGGAGAAGTCATATTGCTATGCGGCTGCTCCGGCTGCGGAAAAACCACAGTGACGCGGCTGATCAACGGGTTGATCCCACACTATTATGAGGGAGAACTGTCAGGGACTGCAAAAGTATTGGGACACACAGTCTCCGAAACGCCGCTGTATGAAACGGCAAGGTCGGTTGGTTCTGTATTCCAAAATCCACGCAGCCAGTTCTTTAATGTGGACACGGACAGCGAGCTGGCCTTTGCCTGTGAGAATCTGGGAATGCCTGAGCAGGAAGTGAGGAAACGTGTACGTCGTGCGGTTAGGGAATTATCCCTTGAACCTCTGTCAGGCAGAAGCATCTTTGAACTTTCCGGCGGGGAAAAACAGAAAATTGCCTGCGGGAGCGTCAGTGCGCTGAACCCGGATATTATTGTGCTGGATGAGCCTACGTCTAATCTGGATACGGAAGGGATTAGAAGCCTGCGGTCTGTGATAAAGAAGTGGAAAGAACAGAAAAAAACGATTGTGATCGCAGAGCATCGTCTGCATTTCATGTCAGGAATTGCTGACAGAGTACTGTATATAAAAGATGGAACGATAGCAGAAGAATACAGGGCTGAGGATTTTTTTGAACAGCCGGCTTTCTTTTATACGGAAAGGGGTCTGCGCATTCCGAACTTTGCGCTTCTTCCACAGATGAAAGAGGGCACCCCTGATGGGAACGGAACCTGTACTTTGGAGAATGTTCATTACAGCTATAAAAGTGCAAAAACAGTACTGGATATTCCGAAACTTCAGCTGCCTGTAGGCAAAGCAACGGCTGTGATTGGGAAAAACGGGGCAGGAAAAACAACCCTGATGAGAAGTATCTGCGGTCTGCTTAAGCATGATAAGAGTGTGTTTGAACTAAACGGAATCAGGTATGGCGCCAAAAAGAGACTTTCTGTCTGTTACCAGGTCATGCAGGATGTAAACCATCAGCTTTTTACAGAAAGCGTTCTGGATGAAGTGCTGTTATCTATGAAACATGAGGACGAAGGGCAGGCAGAGAGGATTTTAAGCGGCCTTGATTTGTCCAGACTTAAGGAACTGCACCCCATGTCCCTGTCGGGAGGGCAGAAACAGAGGGTTGCAATTGCGTCCGCCCTTGCTGCCGACAGACCAATGATCATATTCGATGAACCTACCAGTGGTCTTGATTTTTGGCATATGAATCAGGTTGCGGATCATATCAAAGCGTTAATGGAGAAAGATAAAACGGTTTTTATTGTTACCCATGACCCGGAATTTATTATGGCGTGCTGTGACTATATCCTGTATCTGGAACAGGGGAAGGTTCAGGCTTGTTTTCCGCTGGATGAAAAAGGAACACAAAGAATGAAAGACTTTTTTGAAATTGACGGCAGATAATGGCAGAGAGGAGGCAGAACCGCATGCAGTTTACGGAACAGGAATTAGGCGGAAATGTAAGGAAGATCTGCGAAGACGAAACCTGCACGGTTTTTCAGGTAAAGGATGACAGCGGTGAAGGACTGATGACCGTTTATCAGGTATTCAAGGGCTGCTGCCTGATTTATAATGATTTTCATATGAAAGAATGCTATTCCGGATTTAAACGAAATGCCGAAATGCTCTGCATTGACCATTGCAGGGAGGGGCGGATCGAGTGGTGTGTGGACAGGAACCGGTACATTTATGTGGAATCCGGGGATATGCAGGTGAATTCCAGGGAACAGCACTCTTCCAAATTTCTTTTCCCACTGAACCATTATCATGGACTGACGATAGGCTTTGACATTGTGGAGGCGGAAGATTCCCTGCTTCATGTGATGGAGGGATTTTCTGTTGATATAAAGAAGCTGAAGAGCAAGTTTTCTCCAGATGGACATACCTTTATTATGAGAGCCGGGGTGCAGATCAGCCATATCTTTTCGGAACTGTACGATCTGCCGGAACACGTAAGGCTGCCTTACTTCAAGATAAAGGTTCTGGAACTTTTGCTGTTCCTAGAGACTCTGGATGTGCCGGCAGGAGGAGAGGAACGGCCATATTTCTATAAAACACAGGTGGATAAAGTAAAGGATATTGCCGCCCTGTTGACAGAAAATCTGGAACATTGGTATACCCTTGAGGAGTTATCGGAGCAGTTTTCATTCCCGATGACTTCTTTAAAACAGTGCTTTAAGGGAGTTTATGGATGTTCTATAGCCGCATATATGAAGGAATACCGCATGAATGCCGCAGCCGTTATACTGAAAAATACGCAGGATTCCGTGATTTCTGTTGCAGAAAGGGTTGGCTACAGTAATCCGGGGAAATTTGCGTCTGCCTTCCGCGGCGTGCTTGGCGTTACGCCAACCGAATACAGAAAATCTTTTGACTGATTGGATTATGTGGAACTGGCCGGAGCAGAAAAGCAGGCAGTTTGAGTGTAAAATGAATGTGTCCCATGGGAGTATGGGATACATTTATTTTTTATCAGGAGGTCATGCTATGGATCATAAAAAAGGAACCTTTCAAACGGTGTTTTCCTTTGCGGGACAATGCCGGTGGAAGATGATTTTCTCTGTGCTGTTTGCGGTATGCAGCGTTGCGGGAGGTCTTTTGCCCTATTTGGGTGTTTACCGTATCATTTTGATTTTCTTTGAGGAGAAGCCTGTAATGGCGGAGATCATGCCGTGGATAGGCTTAAGTGCGGCGGGGTATCTGGCAAAACAGATTTTCCATGCCCTTTCTACATCGTTTTCACACATTTCGGCCTATCATATTCTGGAGAATATCCGCCTTGCCCTGTCGGAACGGATCATGCGGATGCCTCTTGGAAGCGCACTTGCAAAAACGGCGGGAGAGTGGAAGAGCATCATCATGGATCGGGTGGAGACCATCGAACTGCCATTGGCGCATATGATCCCGGAAGGAATCTCAAATCTCCTTCTCCCGGTCTGCGTCTTTTGCTATCTGCTTGTGATAAATGTCAAGATAGCGCTTGCGGCATTGGCCTGTGTGCCAGTTGGGGCTTTGGTATACGGGATCATGATGAAAAATTACAGTTCCCAGTATGACAAATATATGAAGGCATCAAACCATGTGAACAGTGTTATTATTGAATACACGGAAGGAATCCATGTGATCAAGGCATTTGGCCAGTCGACCGGTTCTTATCAGAAGTATGCAGATTCCGTGAAGAACTTTAAAAATTTTACCCTAGACTGGTTCCGTTCCACATGGGGGCTTATGAATCTGGGGGCTGCCATCCTGCCATCCACACTGCTTGGCATCCTGCCGGTGAGCGTCCTTTTGTATCTGTCGGGAGAAATGGCTCCTGCGGAGATTACCCTGGCGATCATATTATCCTTAAGCATCATCGGCCCGGTAAGCTGGTTTAACATTGCGGTCAATGATTTTAAGTCTATCCAGTATGCCATCCGTGATGTAAATGAAGTGCTGGATATTCCAGAGCTTCCCGATGCAAAGGGAGAGGTTTCCCTGAAAAGCTATGGGATATCTTTAGATGGGGTAAGTTTTGCTTATAATGGGCAGGATGGCAATGTCCTGCATGGGATCGACTTAAAACTGCCGCAGGGAACCTTCACCGCACTGGTGGGGCCGTCGGGAGGCGGAAAGTCCACTGTGGCAAAGCTGATAGCAAGGTTTTGGGATGTGACGGGAGGGAACATAACCATAGGGGGAACGGACATCCGAAATATCCCGTTGTCACAGCTTTCCCGTATCGTGAGCTTTGTGTCACAGGATAATTTCCTGTTTAATTGCTCCCTGCTTGAGAATATCCGTCTGGGAAAACCGGACGCTTCTGATGAGGAAGTGTTTTCGGCGGCAAGGGCGGCACGGTGCGAAGAATTTATCAGCAGACTGGACAAAGGATGGGATACTCTTGCCGGGGAAGCGGGAGGAAAACTTTCCGGAGGTGAACGGCAGCGGATTGCCATCGCCCGTGCTATTTTGAAAAACGCCCCAATCGTCATACTTGATGAGGCGACCGCATTTACCGATCCGGAAAATGAGGCACAGCTTCAGGCGTCCATTGCAAGACTGGCTAAGGGCAAGACGCTTCTTGTGATTGCCCACAGGCTTTCCACCATAAAGAATGCGGACAATATTATCGTGCTGCGATGCGGCAGCGTGGAGGCGCATGGCAGGCAGGAAGAACTGCTTAAGAATTGCCCTCTGTATAAAGAGATGTGGGAAGCGCACATTGGTGCAAAGAGCTGGTCAGCGGGAAATAGTGATACAAACCAAATGGGAAAAGAGGGCGTTTACAATGTTTAAGACTGTGAAGAGGATTATCAGTTGGACAGGAGAATATAAGAAAAGGCTCTACCTGGGATTTTTGTGGTCGTTTTTGCAGACCATGTTTACCGCACTGCCTATCATGGGAACGGCATATTTTCTGGATCTGATGATAAAGGACAGCCGGGGAGAACTGGAAATGAGGCCGGTCATGGCGTTTTATGCGTTGATTTTTATGGTGGTTTCCATTGCCGGGAGGTTTCTGTTTTCCTATCTGCGGGCTACCTATCAGGAGAGCATTGCCTATGAAAAGACGGCACAGGAGAGAATTGAGATTGGAAATATTTTAAAGCGGGTTTCCCTTGGCTTTTTTGACAAAAACAATACCGGGGAAATTGCCGGAGCGGTCACAACGGATCTTTCCGTATACGAGATGTATGCAATGAAAATGACTGATGTGATTATCGGGGCGTATGTTCATGTGGCAGCCATGATATTATGTCTGTTGTTTTTTTGCTGGCAGGTGGCGCTGATTGCACTGGCAGGTGTCATGCTTTCCGCATTCTTCCTGCATCTGATGAGCCTGTCCAGCCATAAAAATTCTATCGTACATCAAAAGGCACAGAATACATTGATTACTTCGGTGATAGAATTTATCCGGGGCATTGCCGTGGTAAAGGCATACGGGCAGGAAGGCGTATCTGTACAGGGGATTAAGGATGCGTTTTGTGAACACCGCAGGATCAATATTAAAATAGAACTTGATTATGTGTGGTGCAATGGACTGCATCAGCTTTCCTGCAAACTGGCGTCAGTGGGGATTGTGCTGATGTCGGCGTACTTATGCATACATGAGGGAATGACGCTCCCGGTTTTCCTGATGATGGCAATTTTTTCTTTTACCTTATTTGCACGGGTGGAGCTGGTGCAGAACGGCGCCCATACCATGCAGCTCATTGCGGCTGCAATGGATAAGCTGGATACGATCAAGCAGGCGGAGTTTATTGATGCTGACGCAGGCGAAATCCATCCGGAACGATATGATATTGCCTTTGAGGGTGTGGGATTTGGCTATGACAGACGGAGTGTGCTTTCTGATGTTTCCTTTCAGATTCCGCAGGGAAGCACGGCTGCAATCGTGGGCCCGTCCGGCAGCGGAAAGACTACGATCTGCAGCCTGCTTGCAAGGTTCTATGATGTGGACACCGGGAAGATCACGGTGGGCGGACACGATGTGCGTGAGTTTACCTGCGACAGCCTGCTGTCCAATATTTCCATGGTATTTCAAAATGTCTATTTATTCCGCGATACCATAAGAAACAATATATGTTTCGGAAAGCCGGACGCAGCAGAGGAGGAAATGCTGGAAGCAGCCAGGAAGGCACGGTGCCATGAGTTCATCATAGCGCTCCCGGATGGTTACGATACTGTCATCGGGGAAGGAGGGGGGTACGCTTTCCGGCGGAGAAAAGCAGCGTATTTCCATTGCCCGCGCTATTTTGAAAAATGCCCCGATTGTCATACTTGATGAAGCGACAGCAAGCATTGATCCGGAAAACGAGCATCTGATCCAGGCGGCGATTTCCGAGCTGGCAAAAGGGAAAACTTTGATCACGATTGCCCACAGGCTTGCAACAATCGAAAATACCGGCCAGATTCTGGTGGTGGATGAGGGGAGGATTGTCCAGAAAGGCACGCATGAAGAACTGATTCATCAGAAAGGAAAATATCTTGATTTTGTAAGAGTCAGGGAGCAGGCAGAGGGCTGGCAGATACAATAATCTGCAGGAATATAAATAGCTTATACGGCAGCAGCCTGGGAAACCGGGCTGCTTTTTCCGTCCTGCGGAGGTTCGCGGCAGCATATGATATTTAATAAAACGACATGAAAGAACAGCGAATAGTGACAAGCCTGCGGCTCATAAGATGCCGTAAGGCGGTTTTTTTATTTTACCCTCAAGTTTTCACTTCTGCCGTGGCAATAAAATGGGAGGCTTTCTTAAATAAGCAGGGGTAAAATACATAAGCCTCCGCAGGAGGTGGTTCTCATGACGGAAGAACAGAAAAATGTGGTCATAAAGCGCCGTAACAGCGGTTTTGGATATGCGAGCATAGCAAAGGATGCCGTGGTGGCGTTCTGCAGGCGGAACGGTCTGACCGGGAACATGGCGGGGAAGGCGCCGGAGGGGACCGGCAGCCGCTGTAAGGAGTGCGGGGCGGCGCTGGTGCAGGCCGAGGGGATGAAGACGAGGGTGTTCTGCTCTGCGCAGTGCCGGAAGAAATGGTGGAAGGAACACCCGGAGATGCCGAACAAAAAAGCGGTCTATACCCATATCTGCGCCGGGTGCGGCAGGGAGTTTACAGCCTACGGCAATTCCAGAAGGAAATACTGCTCCCACGCCTGCTATATCAAGGACCGGTTTGGAGGTGGCGGTGCAGATGACTGAGGAGCAGTTCCGGGCGGAAAAGCTGTATTATATCTCGCTCTCCATCGCTAAATCCATGCTGGAAAAGGGCGTCATTGATGAAGAGGTATTAGCCATAATTGATACAAAACTGCTGGAAAAATACCGCCCGATTTCGGGTACATTACTGGCTGGAAGACCGTTGACTTAATGCGGTTTTAGAGTGATGTATAGTAGCGGAAGGAGTGATCTTATGGCGAAGATAAGCAGGATAGAGCCGGAAATCCCGGCTCTGAAGAAGCGGGCGAAAGTCGCAGCCTACGCCCGCGTGTCCATGGAAACGGACCGCCTCGCCCATTCCCTTTCCGCACAGGTGAGTTACTATAACGGGCTGATACAGTCGAACCCTGAGTGGGAATATGCCGGGGTGTATGCGGATTTTGGGATCAGCGGGATCGGGACGGCGGCGCGCAGCGAGTTCCTCCGCCTTATCGCGGACTGCGAGGCGGGGAAGGTGGAAATAAAACTCGCTTAATTGATACAAAGGGCAAAAACAGAATATTGGGGAAACCGCAGAAATAAAGGCATTTGGCGATATTGGATACCGTCAGATGCCTTTTTATTGTTCATGAGTGTTGTGGCATAGGCAGGAGAATTGTTTGTGCATGAACCCTCCCCACAGAAATTTGAATCCTCTGTTTCTAAAAATTTGAACCCCCCAAAGGCAAAATCAAAATGTTTATCAGATTGGGGCATTGTATTCCACGAAGCCGTTTACACCGGTACATAGAAGCTGGTTTGATATTTTTATCATTTCTTCCAGGGGGATTTTTTTCCCATCCGCTACCCACTGGCTATACATTTCCACAGTAGAGGTCTGTATGAAATGCAGCAGGATATTTTGTTTTGGCGGCTCCAGAAGTTGGAGCCATGCGGAGTTTTTCCAGGTGGAATTCATCACATTGCTGATCATCCTGCTCCGGATATACCCATAATTTCCGCTGCAGGTGATTTTTTCGTAGACAGACCCTTTTTCTGCGGAATAGAGAAAAAATTCACGGTTGATCTTATCCAGGTCTTCCGGTATCCGGTAGTTTTTGATCCGTTCCAGATATTCTTCTATCATTACCCCCTGCAGCTCGGCGAGCAGGTCGTCAAGGACGGAATAATACCGGTAAAAAGTTTTTTTATTGATCCGCGCCCTTTCGCAGAGTTCTTTGACCGTAATCTTTTCATAATCCATTTCACAGATCATATCTTCAAACGTTTTCTGTATGGCGTCTATTGTTTTCTGTACCCTCAAATCTTCTGTGCCGTTGATCAGCATTTTCATTACCTCCTTGGGATTTGTGCAACCTTTTTGCGGGAAGTGTGGCATAACTCACTTTATCAGAAAAAGCGTCCATTGTTTTTGCTTCCCGATACGGATATAATAAACTGTACAGAGATAAGCAACTTGAGTTGCATAATATAAGAATATCACAGATAAATAAAAAAGTCAAGGAGGTCTATATATGGCAGAAAAAACAGTAACCGCGGAATTAAGCAGAAATGTCGGAGATGAAACCGCAGCGGAAAATGAGATGGGGACGCTTCCCATAGGAAAACTTTTAAGGAAGATGTCCCTGCCGCTGATCATCTCCATGCTTGTGCAGGTTTTGTATGGGCTTGTGGACAGTATGTATGTGGCAAGGCTTGGCGATTCTGCATTAACGGCAATCTCCCTTTGTATGCCCGTCCAGTATCTGGCTGTCGGCATTGGGATTGGGCTTGGCGTGGGCGTTAATTCCGTATTGTCAAAAAAACTTGGAGAAGGGGATAAACAGGGGGTAAACCGTGCGGCGGGAAACGGTATGCTGCTGATATGGCTTGTATCCACTGCCTTTGTATTTATAGGACTGTTTGCCATGGAGCCGTTTTACCGTATGCAGACGGATATTGAAGAAGTGCTGGAGATGAGTATTTCCTACAGCGAGATCATCAGTGTGCTGGCCTTTGCAGCCCTGCACCAGGTCATGATGGAGAGGCTTTTGTCGGCGACTGGAAAGGCGAATCTCACCATGGTTTCCATGCTGGCGGGGGCGGTGGTAAATATTGTGCTTGACCCTGTCATGATCTTTGGATGGTTTGGGCTTCCTGCCATGGGAATCGCAGGAGCGGCATATGCTACTGTGATCGCGCAGGCCGTAGCGGCGGCGGTGGGTTTCTGGATGAATTTACATTTCAACAAAGAAGTCCGTTTCGAGAGAAAAGGATTCCTGCCGGATGGAAGCATGATTGCGGAGATCATAAAAGTCGGGGTTCCCGTGGCGCTGTCACAGTGCCTTATATCCGTCCTTGCATTTGGCATGAATAATATCCTTCTGTCATTGTCCGCGGTAGCCCCTGGAATTTATGTGATCTATATCCGGCTCCAGAGTTTTGTCATTATGCCGGCCGGCGGGATGAGTACGGCAGGCATATCCATCATCGCCTATAATTTCGGGGCGGGGAACAAAGAACGGATTATGGAAACCCTGAAAAAGAGTATCCTGGTAAACCTTGTCATTGCATTTTTCGGAACCCTTGTCTTTCTGGCAGTGCCGCAGCTTCTGCTTGCCATGTTTGATGCATCGGAGGCGGTTCTTGAAATAGGGATTCCTGCGCTCAGGATCATTGCGGCATCGCTCCTTCTCACAACGACAACGCAGATACTTACCGGTTTCCTGCAGGCGTTGGGGCGTGGGACGGACAGCTTTCTCATTGCGGTGTCACAGGCGATATTCCTGCTGCTTTCCGCATGGCTGTTATCTTTATCGGGCAGTGCGGTCTTAGTGTGGCTGGCGTTCCCAATCATGGAAATCCTCCGATTTTTAATCGGAGTGTTCATGGTCAGGAAAACATACAAAAAGCAGATTGCAGTAATTTAGTTGATTCAAAAAAATTTTTAGGAGGATTTCATGATGAAAAATGAAGTGTTGATTGCAAAAATGGAACTGAGGGAACTGGTGGATACTTTCTCCAATCTGGCGGACATAAAGGATGCAAAAAGCCAGGGGGAATTGTTCCTGCCGGACGGCGTGCTGGAATTCCAAATAGGGACAGACGGTGAAGTCCAGAAAATTGAAGGCAGGGAGGCCCTTGTGCAGGCATTTGCGGCCACAATAAATCCCTGCAAGGCTGTCTACCACATCAGCGGACAGCAGACGGTTACAGTAAATGAGGATATGACAGAAGCACAGGGAACGGCATACTGCCAGGCCGTCCTTGTAAATGAGGAGAACGGAAAAGATGTCATTACGACAAACCATGTACGTTATACAGATGCATACGTGAAAGCGGATGGAAAGTGGTATATCAAACGCAGAAGGACAACATTCCTTATTACTGATAAACGTGTGATGAATGAAAAAATTTAAGGAGGTATTTGGGATGATGAAAAAAATCAGTATTTTCTTCCTGACACTTATTCTTATGTTCAGTATGGCCGGATGCGGTGCGGAAAGTGATCCACAGACATCAGGACCGGCCGACCGTGTGGAATCGGAAACAGATACAGAACCAACAGATACCACAGGGGCGGATGAAACAGAACTTACTTATGATGCAGACATGAAGGATGTAACAAATGATAAGGAACCGGCAGGTGAAGCTGGGGTATTTGACCTTGAGCAGGGTACAGTCCTTTTGAACAACGGATATGAAATGCCGATCCTTGGTATTGGCTGTTTCAGGCTTTCACAGGAAGAAGCGGAAAACTCTGTCTATTGGGCGCTCCGTGACGGATACCGCCTGATCGACACGGCTCGGATCTATGGGAATGAAGCCGGTGTTGGGCGTGGGATACAAAAGGCGATTGATGAGGGCTTTGTAACCAGGGAAGAAATCTTTGTGACGACCAAGATGTGGACAGATGATTACGATGACGGGGCAGCGGCAGTTGATGCATCCCTTGACAGGCTTGGACTTGATTATATCGACCTTATGATCCTCCACCACTCACAGCCGGAAAACGATGTGGAGGTATACCAGGCAATGGAGCAGGCTGTTGCAGATGGAAAACTGAGATCCATCGGGCTGTCCAATTACTATGAGCCGGAGGACTTTGACCGTCTGGTGAATGTGACGACAATCGTCCCGGCACTGATTCAGAACGAAACGCATCCATACCATCAGAGTATGGAGATGAAGGAGCATATTGCCCAGTACGGGACGGTCATGGAATCCTGGTTCCCATTGGGCGGAAGAGGAAATACGCAGACACTTTTTAATGATAATACCATCGGCAGCATAGCCGAAGCGCACGGCAAGACTTCTGCACAGGTGATCCTGCGCTGGCATCTGCAGGCGGGTAATATCGCAATTCCCGGCTCAAGCAATGAGGCGCATATCCAGGAAAACTTTGAGATTTTTGATTTTGAATTGTCGGAGGAAGAAATGCAGAGGATGACGGATATTGACAAGGACCAGAGATTTGCGGGTTATTGATAGAGGGGGCGGCATGAAGACAAGATTATTAAGGGATATTGAAGTATCCGAGGTCGGCATGGGATGCATGGCGTTTTCACACGGCTATGGGCAGATACCGCCGGAGGAATACAGCGTGGAAGCAATCCGGAATGCTTACCGGAAGGGATGCACGTTTTTTGATACCGCAGAAATCTACAGCCCGAACCTTTCCGGCATTGGGCATAATGAGCGCATTGTGGGAAAAGCGCTGCATGGGGTAAGGGAACAGGTGGTGATTGCCACGAAGCTGTTCTTAAATGGATTTGAAGCGATCGGAAGGGGCTCTGTTTACAATGCAGTCCGCAGACATTTGGAAGGCTCGCTAAAGCGGCTTGGGACGGACTGGGTGGACATATATTATCTCCACAGAATGGGCGGCGTGTCCGTGGAAAAGATTGCGGAAGCTATGGGCAGGCTCATGGAGGATGGACTGATTCGTGGTTGGGGACTGTCGCAGGTAGATGTACCTGTTATTAAAAAGGCGAACAGGGTGACGCCGCTCTTGGCAGTCCAGAATATTTATTCCATGGTAGAGCGGGACGCGGAACAGGGTGTAATCCCATACTGTCTGGAGAACAACATCGGCTTTGTCCCGTTTTCACCGATTGCCAGCGGGCTTCTTTCCGGGAAGATTACGGTGGACACACAATTTGAGAGGCATGATGATGTCAGAAACTGGGTTCCGCAGCTTTCCAAAGCAAACATAGCGGGCAACCAGCCAATCATTGACCTTTTGAAAAAATATGCGGAGATGAAAAATGCGACCAGCGCACAGATTTCCCTGGCGTGGATGCTGCACAAATATCTAAATGTAGTCCCAATACCAGGTTCAAAAAATAAGGAGCGCATTGTTGAGAATCTGGATGCGTCCAAAGTGGAGCTGACAGACGAAGAGTTCCGCTCTTTGGAGGAAGCGCTGGATGGGTGCAGGGTATATGGCCACCGGGGATTTCACAGGTAGCGGCAGAGTGTGGCAGTTTTATAGGAAAAACTGCCGCAGTCGGCGGATAAGAAATTTTAGACAGGTAAGAAACTGAACCACTACCGGCTAAAGCCGGTAGGTTCGGTTTGCTGCTGAAGCAGCCTAAAGTTGTCGCCACTTTACTTATTTCCCTTTTTACTTAACTTATCTCAAAGTTGTCCGTTTTTGTTTTCTCTTGTAAATCTTGATTTTGGATATACTCTTTGATAATTTCATCTGTCACATTTCCACTACTTGCTACAAAGTATCCTCTTGCCCATAAATGTTGCCCCCAAAATTGTTTGTTCAATTCTTTATATTCCATTTGCAGTTTCCTTGATGTTGCCCCTTTAATATACTGTACCAGTTTGCTTGCTGACAAATGCGGCGGGACTGACACTAACATGTGGATGTAATCAATCCCAACATGACCCGCTAGGATTTCCACATCATTTCTTTGGCAAATGGTTCGGATCAATTCTCTTGGCCGAACTGCTATTTTCCCTGTAATTACTGGTTTCCTATATTTCGTAATCCATACCAAATGGTACTTGATATCATACGTGCAATGTGACGATTTTCTATAATTCTCCATATTCTTCACCTCACGTTTAGTATCTCAATTTTTCTTTTTTCTAAACTTGAGGTTATGGGGTTGACCTAAAGGTTTCGCCTAAAGGCGAGGGTTTTAACCCCATTATACAGACAATAAAAGATGGAGGTATTGCCATGAAAAAAGTATTGATCGCTTATTTTTCCCATGAGGGAGAAGCCTATGTGGGAGGGAAAATTGTAAAATTGAAAATCGGAAATACAAGGGTTGCGGCACAGATGATCCATGGATTGACAGGCGGGGATGTATTCCGCATTGAAACGGAGAAACCATATCCGGATGAACATATGGAAAACGTAGAGCTGGCAAAATCCGAGCAGTATGCAAAAGCGCGCCCGGTATTGAAAGCGGATGCCCTGAAAATGGATGACTATGATACCGTGATCTTGGGTTACCCTAAACTGGTGGGGCGATATGCCGATGATCGTTTACAATTTTTTGGAAAGCTATGATTTTTCCGAAAAAACGGTAATTCCATTCTGTACACATGGCGGCAGTGGATTGTCTGGCACGGAAAGCACCATTAAGGATATTACGGGAGCCGAGATGATGGATGGCTTTGACATTGCCGGTGCAACGGCGCAGAATCAGAGGGACAAAGCAAATGAGGCGGTGTCAGAGTGGCTGCGGGAAGGTGGATTTATTGAGTGAAGGAGGACGGATGCAGAAATGTATCACTTGTATACTGATTATGCTAGTACAGCATTGCGTATATAATGGTGAATAATGTGTCTGATATTTTTGTCAGGACAAGGCGGAGGAAAGAGGCGATGCGGTGGCATCGTTGATTGACGACAACGCAGTGCTGGCAGAAATAGCAGGTGCAGAATTCACCGTTAATTACGCAATGCTGTACTAGTGGCGTTTTTGACGCTCTCCGCTTGCGGTAATCCGGAAAATCAGGATATGCAGGAGCTGGTAACTGGCACGGCAGAGATTTCCGATACAGGAACTGCCGAAGAGGGAATATCGGAATCTGAACATAAACCTTCTGATACCACAGAAATCAAGCTGACCTTTGGGAACGAAATTGTTTTTGCAGCGATGGATAACAGTGAAACGACACAAGCATTCTTGGAATTGCTCCCTCTGACGCTTTCCATGAACCGTTATGGAGATCGGGAGTATTATGCGCCGATTTCAGAGCTACCGGAAAACGGAGAGGATATTCCAGATTTTGAAAATGGGGACATTACTTATTTTATGTCAGGAAAATCCCTCGCTATTTTTTTCGGAAATGAAGGGAATTCCAGTCAGGGCGGTCTGATCTGTATGGGGAAGATTGCTTCGGATTTAAGTGTATTTGAGACAATGGAGGACAATGTATCCGTGACGGTTGAAATCGCAGACAGGCAGGAAGGAGAAGTTATGCAGGAATATGATTTTTCTGTTTTTGATAATGTGGAACTGATCGGAGTGGATCTGTCTGCCATGAGCAGGGAGCAGGTGGAAGTCCTCTACCAACAGGCGAGGTATTGCCAGGCAATGACCGATGCGGATATTGATACCATGCGGGAACTTGTGCCGGAGGACATGACCTTTACGCATATGAGTGGCAGACAGCAGACGCGGGAAGAATATTTTGCGGATGTGGAGAATGGCAGCCTCCGGTATTTTACGATTGGTATTGATTCCCCGGTGGTGGAAGTAGACGGATATACTGCCTCTGTCACGTATACTTCGGTATTGAATGCCAATGCTTATGGTGCAAGGGGAACTTACCGCATGACTGGAACACACTGGTTCGAAAAATGGCAGGACAAATGGTTTCTCAGTAACGCACCTGACGAATAGGAGGTGCAGTATGAGCTTACCGAAAACGACCGATAAGAAGGAAGTATATTTTAAGAAAAGAAAACAGGCTGTGCGTATGCTGGCGGATGTAGGCATGACGGGCTTGCTTCCCCTGCTTATGGCTTATTCCCTGATTGGGGAGGCTGTGCATGAATGGATGGGTATTTTCATGTTCCTGCTTTTTATCCTGCACCATGTATTGAATTTTTCGTGGTACAGAAATCTGTTTCGGGGGCATTATTCCGTTTCCCGCATATTGAAGACGATATCCGCTCTGTTTTTGATCCCGGTTATGCTGGCTTTGCCGGTCAGTGGGATCATGATGTCCCGTCATATATTTCCGGGTTTGGGCAGCAGTTTATCTCTTGTGCGGACAGTGCATCTTTTCGCCTCCTATTGGGGATTTGTACTTATGTCGCTGCATATAGGGCTTCACTGGAGGATGGCTGTCGGTATGACAGGAAACTTATGTGGCAGGAAGAAAATAGGCAGGACTGGTATTCTCCTGCTTCGTATTGCGTTTCGGCTTATAGCACTGTATGGAGTTTATGCGTTTGTCCGCAGACAAATTGGCTCTTATATGTTTCTTCAAAACCAGTTTGTCTTTTTTGATTTTGGGGAACCCCGCATTTTCTTTTTTATGGATTATCTTGCGGTGATGTGTTTGTTTGCGGTATGCGGGTATTATGCCGTAGGTGGGGTAGCACTGCTGGAGAAAAGGAGAAAAAGGGCATGAAAAGAATACTTGTTCCTTATGCGGGGGATGATTATGAACTTTCTGCGGATTTGATTCTGGTAACACACCCGCATTATGATCACAACATGGTTGATAAAGTGCAGAACCGGAATCCAGGCTGTGAGATCATCACGCAGGACGAGGCAATCCAGAATGGAGAACACCAGATATTTGACCTGGGCTATGTGACAGTGGAGGCGGTAGAAGCAGGCTATAATTCCCTGCATGATGTGAGTGATTGCGTAGGCTACATACTGACTTTTTCTGATGGAAAGTCTGTCTATGTGACAGGCGATACATCAACCACAGAGCAGATGCCACTGCTGGCAGAAAAAAACATTGATTATGCTTTTTTCTGTTGTGATGGAATTTATAATATGGGACTTGACGAAGCTGCGGAATGTGCGGAATTGGTTGGGGCAAAGCATAATATTCCCTACCATGTGACAGCTAAGGAGGGCGTTGTGTTTGACAGGGAACTGGCGGAGCAGTTTGAAGCGCCAGACCGTTTGATTGTGGAAGCTGGGGAAGAAATTGTAATTGAATAAAACTTATGGAACGAATGGAGGAAAC
Organism: Lachnospiraceae bacterium; assembly: GCA_910575475.1. Lineage (GTDB taxonomy): Bacteria > Bacillota > Clostridia > Lachnospirales > Lachnospiraceae > Schaedlerella. The sequence continues at coordinate 48,854 of CAJTGD010000005.1, forward strand.
GCAATGAAAAAATTTGGTTTTGGATTAATGAGGCTGCCTGTGGTAAATGGAAATTACAGTGAGGTGGATATTCCGAAAATGACGGAAATGGTGGATGCTTTTCTCGAAGCAGGCGGCACATACTTTGACACGGCATATCCGTATCATGGCGGCAGCAGCGAGAAAGCGTTCAGGGAAACCGTGGTAAAACGGTATCCGAGGGAGCGTTTTACCATTACGGATAAGATGCCGGTTTACATGGTACAGAAAACGGAACAGATGCAGGGGATATTTGAAGAACAGCTAAACCGGTGCGGTGTGGAGTATTTTGATTATTACTGGCTTCATGCACTGGCTGGCACCAACTACGAGAATGTCCAGAAAGTAGGGGCATTTGATTTTCTGGTACAGAAAAAAGAAGAAGGGAGAATCCGTCATATCGGTTTTTCTTTTCATGACTCGCCGGAACTTCTGGAGCGCATATTGAAGGATCATCCGGAAACGGAATATGTGCAGCTTCAGTTGAATTATCTGGATTGGGAGGATGCCGCGCTCCGGGCGAAGGAATGCTATGAGATTGCCACACGGCATGGCAAGCCGGTGATCGTGATGGAACCGATCAAAGGGGGTGCGCTTGCAAATATCCCGGAGAAAGCGGACGAGATATTGAAGGCACAGACACCGGGACTTTCTACGGCATCGTGGGCAATCCGTTTTGCAGCCACTCATGAAAATGTGATGATGGTACTTTCAGGGATGAGCAATATGGAACAGGTTGAGGATAACTTAAGCTACATGAAGGATTTTAAACCTTTGAGCGAAGCAGAAATGAAAGCATTGAAACAGGCTGCGGATATTATCCGTTCCGGGATTGCGATTCCTTGTACGGCTTGCAGATATTGCATCAGTGAGAGTGAATGCCCGAAGAATATTGCGATTCCGGATTATTTCGCATTATACAACGATAATAAAAATTTTAAGGGGATGGTATCATCCATCTATTATAACAATCTGGCATTGACACACGGAAAAGCGTCGGAGTGCATCGGCTGTGGAAAATGCGAAAAACATTGTCCGCAGCATTTGCCGATCCGGGAATATTTAAAGGATGTAGCGGAAGTGTTTGGCTGATAATAGCTAAATAAATGGGATATTAAAAGTATAACTATGCTTCAGTATATTCTGAATGGAGGAGGTGGTAATATCGGCCGTGTATTAATAATTGAGTCCAATGAAGGGAGTCATTCAATTATTGATGAAATAATAGAAACTTTGAAAAAGCATCCTGAATTTGAACTTTTATGGTTGAAGCACGAGCCGGTGTTATCACTTCCTGGTTTAGAAATTGATTCGGCTCACCGAAAGGTATATTGTGATAAGCTGGAGATTAGCCTGACGGCAAAGGAATATGATCTTCTCTGCCTGTTCGTGGCAAATAAGGGGTGTGTCCTTACCTATGACCAGATATATCGGAAGGTATGGGGAGAGGAGGCTTTTGGAAATGCGAACAATGCGATAGCCTGCCATGTCCATAACCTGCGTGAAAAGATAGGCAGGTTATTGCCGGAGGGCAGTTTTGTCATTCGGTGTGTACGGGAAGTCGGGTATTGTTTTGAAACGGATAGTGAATATATTGTATCTACATAAAGGCGGTTTAGGAAACTGAACCGTCTTATTTTTTTGGTCGTTTTTCTTTTCACGTTTCAGGAAGTTTCACCACAGTTCTTTATAATCAGATTATATGTGATATTCTTCATTCTGCCATGTCGTAACTTGCGATATTCTACAGCGTTCCTACAGATTCACTAAAGCAGTTCTACAAAAGCATTTTTTATAATTTCCCCATTGACAAGCTGTCAGGGGAAAGCGGAACTGTATAAAGACGATGTTCGTCAGGGCGCTGAACAATTTCTGCGGGGAAAGGGCGGAGATCACGGCGGCATTTGAGGAGATGAAGGAGGCGGCGTTTGGGACGGACGAACTGGACAGGGAGAAGAAGAACCTGCAGGAGGAGATGAACGTGGTGGCGGAGCTGATACAGCAGTGCATTGCGGAGAACGCCCGCGTGGCGCAGAACCAGGCAGAATACGAAAAACGCTATCATGCTCTTGCGGAGCGGTTCGACAGGGCGAAGGCGCGGCTCGGCGAGGTGGAGGACGGGATCGTGGCAAAGCAGGCGCAGAGGGAGATGATGCAGAACCTGGTGGATACGCTGGGAGCGATGCCGGATGCGGTGGACAGCTTCGATGAGGGCGCATGGTACGCACTGGTGGATCATGCGACGGTCTATGGCAGGGATGACGTCCGGTTTACCTTTAAGAACGGGATGGAGATTAAGGTATAAGGGTTTATAGGGCAGAAGAGGCTTCTGACGCACTTGGAGTGTGGGCAGGGGCTTTTCTTTTTTATGGGATATCCGGTTTTTCAAATGGTATAAAAGTACAGGGGAGATCAAGACCGGATTTGGGCATTCAGATGAAATTTACTTTATCCTCTTGACAAAAGCTGCTGTCTGGACTATACTGTGTAACAGTGATATATAACAGCGTTACAAAGAAAGGGGCGTGCTGCAGAATGAGTGAGCCGGAAAAAAGCACACTGGAGCTGATCCATGCGGCGGCAAAAGCGGAATTTATGGAAAAGGGATTCCAGGCTGCTTCCCTGCGCAACATTGTCAAAACGGCAGGCGTGACCACCGGGGCATTTTACGGCTATTACGACAGCAAGGAAGAACTGTTCGCAGCCCTGGTGGATCCGGCCTATGAATATATGATGGGGCGGTATAAGCAGACCCATGAATATTTTGAAAGTCTGCCCATGGAAAAGCAGCCGGAGCAGATGGGAAAGATGTCATCAGAGTGTATGAATGAGCTGCTGGCATATTCCTGTGAGCATATGGATGAATTTTACCTGATCCTGAAATGTTCGGCGGGTACGAAATACGCATCCATGATCGATGACATGGTGGAGATTGAGGTGGAGGCTACCCATCATTATTATGAAGTCTTAGAGCGGCTTGGGACTCCTTCCCCCAAAATTGACGAAAGGCTGGAGCATATCATGGCAACAGGGATGATAGGCGCCTTTTTTGAAATGGTCCTCCATAGGATGCCTTTTGAAGAAGCAAAGGCGTTTTTGCAGCAGTTAAATGATTTCTACACCGCAGGGTGGATGAAAATCATGGGGCAGTAATCCGAGCCGACAGCTAATATATAGAAAGTTTGCATTGCGGGCTTTCTATTATATTTTCTCCATAGGTTAGCGAAAACTAACTAACATTTCATAAGGGTAACAGGGAATGACTGCAGCGTTTCCTTTATCATAAAAAACATACAAGGAGGTCTTATCTTTGAAAAAAGAATCCAATTTAAAGCGGCTCCTGGAGTATGCCGGGGGCTATAAGTACCTGACCATAGCGTCATGGATTTTAAGCGCACTGAGTGCTTTAGTGGCATTGCTTCCGTTTGTGTACATCTGGAAAGTCATCAAAGAAGTTTTGGATGTGGCCCCAAACTACGGGGATGTGCAGGATCTGTCCCATAACGGCTGGATGGCGGTAGTTTTCGCAGTGGCGGCAATCCTGATTTATATTGCAGCTCTGATATGTTCCCACTTGGCGGCGTTTCGGGTGCAGGCAAATATGCGGACAAAGGCAATGCGCCACATCGTGACCCTGCCCATGGGTTTTATGGACGGCATCGGCAGCGGCAAAGTCAGGAAGATTGTTTATGAATCCAGTGCGGCAACAGAAACCTACCTTGCCCACCAGCTCCCCGACAAGGCAAATGCCCTTGCGACACCTGTGGGGCTTATCGTCCTTCTGCTTATCTTTGACTGGCGGCTGGGGCTTTTAAGCCTCCTGCCGGTTGCGGCGGCGTTTGTCATCATGAGCGTCATGACGGGAAAGCGCATGGCAAAGAAGATGGAAGAATACAACAACGCCCTGGGGCAGATGTCCAATGAAGCGGTGGAGTATGTAAGGGGCATTTCGGTGGTCAAAACCTTCGGCCAGTCGGTGTTCTCTTTCAGGCGCTTCAAAGAATCCATCGACAATTATGAGAAATGGGTGATTGCCTATACAAAAGACCTGCGTTTCCCGATGATGTGCTATACCACGCTGGTAAATGGGATTTTTGCGGTACTGGTCGCGGCGGCGCTGGTGATGACATCGGGCGGGGTGACAAATGGGTTTTTACTGAATTTGATGTATTACATCATCATCACGCCAATTATTACGCTGACGCTGACAAAGATTATGTATGCCAGCGAGAATAAGCTGATCGTGGCAGACGCCATGTCCCGCATTGACAGCATCCTGGAAATGGAGCCGTTGCCGGAAACAGATCATCCGAAACATCCGAAAGACAATTCTGTGGAGCTTTCCGGAGTTTCCTTCCGGTATAAGGATGATGAGAGGAACGCGCTGGAAAACATTTCTCTCACAATCAGACCGGGTGAACACGTTGCTTTTGTGGGGCCGTCGGGCGGAGGAAAGACCACCCTTGCCAGCATCGTGGCAAGGTTCTGGGATGTAAGAGAAGGCAGCGTGAAAATCGGCGGCGTCAATGTAAAGGATATCCCAAAAGAAGAGCTGATGGATACGGTTTCCTTTGTCTTTCAAGATTCCAAACTTCTGAAGACATCTATTTTGGAAAATGTAAGGATGGCGAAACCGGACGCTTCCCGCGGGGAAATCCTGAAAGCCCTCCATGACGCGCAGTGCGATGATATTCTTGAAAAACTGCCGCAAGGCGTGGACACGGTGGTAGGTGCAAAAGGCGTGTATCTGTCGGGCGGAGAGCAGCAGCGTATCTCCATTGCGAGGGTAATGCTGAAAAACGCGCCGGTTTTGATACTGGACGAGGCGACCGCTTTCGCCGACCCGGACAACGAGGCAAAAGTGCAGGCGGCGTTTTCTGTGCTTGCAAAGGGAAAAACCGTACTGATGATTGCGCACAGGCTTTCCACCGTTACCGGCGCAGACAGGATTGTGGTAATCAAAGACGGGAAGATAGAAGATACAGGCACACACGGTCAGCTTAAGGATAAGGACGGCCTGTATGCCGAAATGTGGAGACAGTACAACAAAGCCGCAAAATGGAAGGTAGGTGTTTCAAATGCATGAAAAGTTAAAGCACACGTTTGCTCTTTCTGACAAGGGCGCAAAGGATATGGTGGGGGCGTTTTTCGCCTGCATCCTGCATAACCTTTCCCTGATGGTTCCGGTGGTGCTGTTGTATAACCTCATCAGCGACCTGCTGGATGGGGGCATCCCGGAGGGGAAAAATGCTTTTTATATCGCAGGGCTTGTCATTGCTCTTGGACTTATTATGCTGACCTATTATATCCAGTACAACGCCACCTTTTTTGCCACCTATGTGGAGAGCGGCGTACGCAGGCTTTCCCTTGCGGAAAAACTGCGGAAGATTCCCCTGTCCTTTTTCGGGAAAAAGGATCTGTCCGATTTGACAACCGTGCTTATGACGGACTGCGCGACATTAGAGGGCGGATTATCCCACTGGGTGCCGGAATTTATAGGATCAATCATTTCCATCCTTTTGATTGCAGTCGGACTCTTTGTTTTTGACTGGCGCATGGCGCTTGCCTCCCTGTGGGTGCTGCCTGTCTCCTTCGGAATTATACTGGCATCGGCGGGTATTATGCGGGTTCGGCAGGAAAAGGTGACGGAGGTGTCCATTGCGTGTTCAGACGGCATCCAGGAATGCCTGGAAACGCTGCGTGACCTGAAAGCGAACAATGCTGAAGATGGATACTTGAAAGGGCTGGATAAAAAAATAAAGGATGTGGAGAAGTATACAGTAATCGGCGAGCTTACCAATGCGGTATTCCATACCTGCGGGCGCATGGTGCTGAAGCTTGGTATCGCTACGACTGTGTTGGCGGGAGGAGTGCTGTTAGCAGATGGAAAGATTACCCTGCTCACGTTTTTTGCTTTTATGATTCTGGTTTCCCGCATATATGACCCATTGATCGCCGCGTTGGATAATTTAAGCGCAGTCATTATGATCATGAATATCCAGTGCAGGCGGATGGATGAAATCTTAAGCCACCCGGAACAGGAAGGCGCGGAGAAGCTGACAAACAGAGGATATGACATTATTTTTGACCATGTGGGATTTTCCTATAACAGCGGGGAAACGGTCTTAAAAGATGTGTCCTTTACCGCAAAGCAGGGACAGGTCACTGCGCTGGTGGGGCCTTCCGGCGGTGGAAAGACGACGGTTTCCCGCCTTGCCTCAAGGTTCTGGGATATCCAGAAAGGGAAGATCACGGTAGGCGGCATGGATATCTCGAAAATTGACCCAGAATCGCTGATGTCCCTGTATTCCATCGTGTTCCAGGATGTGACGCTGTTTAACAACACGGTCATGGAGAATATCCGCCTGGGGCGAAAGGACGCAACCGATGAAGAGGTACTTGAGGCGGCAAGGCTTGCCAACGTGGACGAATTTGCCAAGAAGCTCCCGGACAAGTGGAACACCCTGATCGGGGAGAACGGCTGCGAGCTGTCAGGCGGGGAACGCCAGCGTATCTCGATTGCCAGGGCATTTCTGAAAAACGCCCCAATCATCCTGCTGGATGAGGCAACGGCAAGCCTTGATGTGGAAAACGAGACGCTGATTCAGGAATCGCTGTCAAGGCTGATTGAGAATAAGACGGTTATGATTATTGCCCACCGTATGCGTACCGTTGCTGGGGCGGATCAGATTGTCGTCCTTTCGGAAGGCACAGTGGCGGAGCAGGGCAGTTCCGATACGCTTTTGAAAAAGAACGGTATCTATGCCCGCATGGTGAATCTCCAGACGCAGAGCCAGAATTGGGCGATGGAGTAATGAGGATGATATTTCATTTATATTTAGAAATGGGATGGCAATAAAGGTATTGGAAATACCCTCTGGAGCTTGTTTATAAGCGCCAGAGGGTATTATTCTGCAAAAAAAATTAGATTTTTTGTAGAAATTCTTTTGCTTATCTTGACAAACGGAATTTTTTGAGTATAATTAAAACAATGTTTTAAATACGCTGTTTCGGAAACGCTGTTGTGAAAGAGAAAGGTGGTAGACAATGGCGAGTAGAATTGAGGGATATGATGAGAAAATAATTGCTTGTGCAAAAGAAGAATTTTTGAAAAAAGGATATGCAGATGCTTCGTTAAGAACGATTGCCCAGAATGCAGATGTCAGCACAAGTACAATTTATACAAGATATTTGGATAAAGAGGGTCTATTCAGGTTTCTTGTAGAACCGGCGGCAAAAGGACTGAAGGATTTGATAGGACGTTCCCTGTCAGAATTTACGACACTGTCAGCAAGTGAGCAGTCTGAAAAAATGACAGAGTATTCTGACAAAGGATTTGAGGAAACTGTCCCATATATTTACGAACATTTCGATGAATTTAAGCTCTTGGTTACAGGGGCACCAGGAAACTATTATCAGGAATTTTTGGAAAGTTTAGTGGAATTGGATACTGCCTGTATGAAATCTTTTTTATTGCGTACTGGCAGTAAAGCAATGCAGGAAGGGCGGATTACGGATGGGTTTCTTCATGTTGTTTCCAGTGCTTTCTACTCTGGCATCTTCGAGGTAGTAATTCATGATATGCCGATGGAAGAAGCAAGAAATTATATCAATGAGCTTCGTGCATTTTATGGAAACGGCTGGAAAGAATATTACCAGATTTAAAGAGAAAGAAGGTGTAAAGGAAATGCAGAAAGCCGAAGGATTTTGTGTGGATGAAAGCGGATGGATACATTGCCCTTTTTGTAAATGCAGGACACGTACCAAGATTCGGGCGGATACTTTACTAAAAAACTTTCCGGTATTTTGTCCGAAGTGCAAGCAGGAATGTTTGATAGATGTTGAGGATATGAAAATACGATTATCAGTAGTGCCAGACGCTAAGACGCAGAGCCGATAATTTGTTTGTGGATTCCACATGACAGATTATGGGCTTATTTTTTTGAATATAGGTTAGTGAATTCTAACCAGAGATAGGAGGGATTTTATGAATCAGTCACAAGGCGGTAATCCATTTGGCAGACTTATAGAATTTGCCAAACCGCATAAGGCTGGCTACATCGTTTCTGTTGTCCTTGCCGTAATGGGGGTTGCTTTTGGCATTATTCCATATTTTGCGACAGCGAGAATGACGATCGCGCTGCTCTCGGGGAATCGGGATTTACCGTTTTATGTGAGGTGGTGTTTGATTTCCGGCGGCTGCTTTGTCTTAAAAGCAATATTGATGGGGATTTCTACAAGGGCATCCCATGAAGCAACCTTTGAAGTAATGTCAGAGGCAAGACGTAAAATTGCTTCAAAACTTACCAGAGTACCTATGGGCTACATTCTTAATACTCCGTCGGGGCAGCTGAAAAACGGTATGGTGGAGCGCATTGAACAATTAGAGGTTCCCCTTGCTCATGTAATTCCAGAGATGACTTCTAATCTTCTTGTACCGATTGCGATTATCGTTTATTTGTTCATTCTGGATTGGAGAATGGCTTTGGTATCGCTGATTACAATTCCGGTTGGGATGATGTGCTATATGGGGATGATGAAGGAATACCCAAAGAAGTATGGCGAGGTAGTCAAGGCCGGAAACTACATGAGCGCCACAACGGTGGAATACATAGGCGGTATTGAGGTTATAAAAGCATTTAATCAGGCGGATAATTCGTATCGGAAATTTACGGATGCCGTCCATGCAAACGCAAACCTGATTTTAGACTGGATGAAAGACACGCAAAAATATTCGGCTATTATGATGAGCGTATGGCCTGCGGCATTGATCAGCGTACTTCCGGTCGGATGTCTGTTTTACATGAACGGTTCCTTGTCGGCCGCAACTTTTATTACGGTAACTGTCCTGTCATTGGGTATTGCAGGCCCGCTTGTGGCGGCTATGTTCTTTACCGATGATATTGCGAAAATAGGTATGGTTATGGGAGAGATTGACGGGATATTAAATCAGCCGGAGCTTGTTCGTCCAAAGGAGAAAAGCGATTTGCCAAATCTTGACATTTTTCTGGAAAACGTGCATTTTGCATATGAGGAAAAAGAGGTTTTGAAAGGAATTGACCTCGCAATCCCACAAGGGAAAATCACGGCTTTTGTCGGACCGTCCGGCAGCGGAAAATCAACGATTGCAAAACTGATTGCGTCCTTTTGGGATGTGACAGGTGGATTGATTACAATTGGCGGTAAAAGCGTAAAGGAAATCACTACTGACCAACTGAATGACCTGCTCTCTTATGTATCGCAGGATAATTATCTGTTTAATGATACGGTTCGCAATAACATCCGCATGGGCAGACCGGGGGCAAGCGATGACGAGGTGGAACAGATTGCAAAAGCATCCGGCTGCCATGAGTTCATTATGAATCTTGAACATGGGTATGAAACTGTGGTCGGAGGCGCCGGAGGGCATTTGTCCGGCGGGGAGCGCCAGAGGATAGCGATTGCCAGAGCTATGCTGAAAGATGCGCCGATTGTGATTCTGGACGAAGCTACTTCTTATACTGATCCGGAAAATGAAGCCGTAATACAGGAAGCCATCAGTAGGCTGACAAAGGGTAAGACATTAATTGTGATTGCCCATCGTTTGTCAACGATAACAGATTCCGACCAAATCGTTGTCGTAAATAAGGGACTGATTCAGGCAAAAGGAACGCACGAAGAATTGTTAAGAGAGTGCGGCCTTTATCAGTCAATGTGGACGGCTCACATGGATACAAAGGAGGTGAAAACAGTATGATACGTTCTTTTCGGAAGTTTTTTACATTTGTAGAAAGCCAAAAACACAATTGGTATCTGGGGATTTTTTATGAAATCATTCGCTGTGTACTGGAAGCCCTACAGTTTGTTGCCCTGTTTGTCGTTTTGGATGGATTAGTTCATGACAGTATTACCACCCAGACAGCTATTATCTCTTTTGGCATTATGCTTGCCAGCGTACTGGGAACAATTTTGTTTTGGGATCTTGCACACGCAAAAGAAGGCGAAGGAAGTTATCGTACTTGTGAAAATAAGCGAATTCAGATCGGCAATCGCATGAAGTATATGCCTATGGGCTATTTTAACAGCCACAGTCTGGGAAATCTCACATCGGTTGCAACGGCGACGATGAGTGATCTGGAGAGTATGGCATTTGTCGTAATTGTAAGAACGTTGGTAGGAGTGATTCATGCGGTTATTTTTTCACTGGCAATGTGTTATTTCAACTGGAAACTCAGCTTGATTTTTTTGCTCGGTGTGATTTTGTTTATGATAATTAACACAATGCTTTTGCACTGCTCCAGAAGATTGTCTCCAAAGCGGTTAGAGGCTCAAACCAAATTTATGGATGCCGTACTGGAATACATACAGGGAATGGGCGTTGTAAGAGCTTTTCATATGGTAAATCAGTCAAATAGCGCAATGGGAAAAACGATTGAAGAGACGCAGAAGAAAAATATGCTTTTGGAAAGGCGGCGTATTCCCTACATAGCTGCGGAGCAGATTGTTCTCCGTATCGCCAGCGCTGCGGCGGCATTCTGTTCTATTGCTCTTTTTATAAATGGAACATTAGAGATGACTTATTGCCTGATGATATTAGTGTCAGCGTTTATGGTGTATAGCCAATTGGAAAGTGCTGGAGAAATGTTTTTTATGCTTTCGATGATTGATGCTTCTATTGACCGTGTAGAAGAAATCAATCAAAGTCCACAGATTGACATTGATGGTAAAGAACAGCACCCGGCCCGGTTGGATATTGAAATGCGGGATGTGAGTTTCGCCTATGGCGATAAGAAAGTAATCAAACATGTGTCGCTGGTGGTGCCGCAGGGAACCACCACAGCTATTGTTGGCCCGTCTGGTGCTGGAAAAACAACGCTGGTAAATCTGATAGCACGTTTTTGGGATGTGGACAGTGGCAGCGTCCGCATCGGCGGCATTGATGTCAAGGACTATAAACTGGATAGTCTGATGAAAAATATCAGCATGGTATTTCAGAATGTATATTTGTTTCCAGACACGATTGAGAACAACATTAAATTTGGCTCTCCTAATGCTGCTCACGAAGATGTGGTACGGGCGGCAAAGGCAGCAAGATGCCATGAATTTATCTTAGCTTTACCAGATGGGTATCAAACTGTAATCGGAGAAAGCGGTGCGACCATTTCAGGCGGCGAAAAACAGAGAATTTCTATTGCAAGAGCAATTATGAAAGATGCCCCTATTATTATTTTAGACGAGGCTACGGCAAATGTTGACCCAGAAAACGAAGCAGAGCTTCAGAAAGCAATCAAAGCACTGACGCAGGGAAAGACGATTATCATGATTGCCCATCGGCTGAAAACTGTTAAAAATGCAGATCAGATAATCGTTATCAATCAGGGGAAAATCGCTCAACAAGGTACGCATGACGAGCTCATCAAACAGGCCGGCATTTATGCAGACTTTGTAGGCATGAGAGAAAAAGCAATCGGTTGGAAAATCAAGGCAGACAACCTTGCATAAAAGAAAGGAGTTCCTACAATGGACAAGAAAAAATTAAATGCGAAAGACTTTATCAACATCGGTATCTTCACGGTCATTTACTTTGTGATGTTCTTCATCACGGGTATGATGGGCTACATCCCCATCTTCGCGGTCATTATCCCGTTGGGATTGGGGATCCTCGGCGGTATCCCGTTCATGCTGTTTTTGACAAAGACCGGAAAATTTGGCGCCGCGACAATCATGGGTACACTGGTCAGCGTTCTCTGCTTTCTGATGGGGCAAAGCTGGATTTCAATTCCTTTTGGAATCGTATTCGGGTTTCTTGCTGATCTAATATTTCATGCTGGAAAGTATAAGAACTGGAAATACACCGTATTGGGATATTGTGTGTTTACGGAGTGGGTGATCGGCTCTATGCTGCCGATGTGGATTATGCGAGATACTTTCTTTGCTGCTTATAGAAACAATGGTGGTACAGATGAGTACATTGACGCTGTAATGAACCTTACGGCCAACTGGATGCTTCCTGTGGTTATTGTTTTAGGTGTTGTCGGCGCTGTGATTGGCGCTTATCTGGGCAGGGCGATCCTGAAAAAACACTTTGTAAAGGCGGGTATTGTTTGATGAAGCCGGAATTATTACTGTCAGTTGATACAAAGCAGCGTTTTTCGCTTGATCCAAGAACAAAGCTATATATGCTGTTGATATTCAGCATTGTAATGATCGACGGAAAAACAGATGGCATTAGTTTCTGGTTGAAGCCTGCACTGTCCCTCCTTCCCTTTCTCCTCCTGCTTTCGGGCAGGAGGAGAAAGGCTGCTGCTATCTATCTGAGTGTATTTTGTGTTTCATGGATAACCAATCTCTTCCTTTTAGATTATTTGGGAACTGCGGCAAAAATCATCGTATCATTGCTTACCCAGTTGGGTATGAGGTGGTTTCCCGGCGCCATGATGGGCTATTATCTGCTCTCCACTACAAAGGTTAGTGAGTTTGTCCTTGCGATGCAGCGGATGCACATACCAGAAGCATTTATCATTCCATTTTCTGTTATGTTTCGGTTTTTCCCTACAATTTCCGAAGAAGCGGAATCTATCGGAAATGCTATGCGTATGAGGGGAATCACAGGCAAAAAATTTTTCAAGAACCCGCAAGCAGTATTAGAGTACCGAATTGTCCCGTTTATGATGTCTGTGGTAACGATAGGCAATGACCTGTCTGCGGCGGCTTTGACAAGAGGATTAGGAAATGGGAAAAAGCGTACAAGTATTTGTAAGATTGGTTTCCACTGGAAAGATTTGGCGCTTATGCTCGTTGTGACCGCCGTTCTGCTGGTGTTCCTGTTTTTTTCGGGAGGGCTGAAATGATAGAGTTAAAAAATGTGTCTTTCCAATATGAACAAGGCAATTCCAAGGGAAAGATTGAAAATATAGACTTAACGATTCATGACGGCGAGGTTGTGTTGCTTTGCGGCGAATCCGGCTGCGGCAAAACAACACTTACACGTTTAATGAATGGCTTGATCCCACATTATTATGAGGGGACGCTTACAGGACAGATGATCGTGGAAGGGATAGATGTAAAAAATGTATCCCTTTATGCTCTGTCTGGCGTAGTCGGTTCTGTCTTTCAAAATCCGAGAACGCAGTTTTTTACGGTGGATACCACAAGTGAAATTGCATTTGGATGCGAGAATTTGGAGATTGATGCAGAAAAAATCAATTTTCGCATAGAAAAGACAGTGGGTGCATTAAAGATTGAAGATTTGCTGAATCGAAGCCTTTTTGCATTATCTGGCGGTGAGAAACAAAAGATTGCCTGTGCTTCCGTATCAGCGATGGAGCCTGATATATTTGTACTGGACGAACCGTCTTCAAATCTGGATATTAAGTCAATCAGAGAATTAAAGAGCGTGTTGCAGGAATGGAAATCACAAGGGAAAACGATTGTGATAGCTGAACATCGCTTGTACTATCTGATGGATATTGCAGATCGGGTTCTGTATATGCAGGATGGACATATAAAAGAAAATCTTTCTATTACGGATTTTAGAAAGAAATCCACTGACGAATTACAATCAATTGGGCTTAGGTCTTTACAGTCAGAAGATTTTAGCAGGATTCAGGGTGCAGTCGGTGCGGCAAAGCAACTGTATATCCGGGATTTTGAAGCCGCCTACAAAAATGCTTCTGGCGGGAAAAAGCAAAAACAAAAGGTGTTGGACATACCGGGTTTGATGATTCCGCAAGGTTCTGTGGTAGGAGTGGTCGGCAACAATGGAGCAGGGAAAACGTCTTTTGTCAACAATCTGTGCGGGCTGTTTCAAACAGCAAAAGGATGTATGAGCATGGACGGAAAAACTTACATGGCAGGCCAGAGAATGAAAATCTGTTACATGGTCATGCAGGATGTGAACCACCAGCTTTTTACGGAAAGTGTTCTGGATGAGATTTTGCTTAGTCTGGATAATGCGGATGAAGAAAAAGCAACACTTGAAGCAGAAAAAATTATGGAGAGCCTGCGCATTTCAGAATTCAGGGAAGCCCACCCAATGTCATTATCTGGTGGGAAGAAACAAAGGGTGGCTATTGCCAGTGCGATTGCGTCAGGAAAACAGATTATTGTCTTTGACGAGCCGACAAGCGGATTAGATTATCGCCACATGAAAGAAGTGGCAGAAAACTTGCGGGAATTAAGCTCATTAGGAAAGACGCTATTTATTGTTACACACGATCCTGAATTGATTGCGGAGTGCTGTAACTACTTCGTATTTATCGAAAAAGGAAAAGTGCTGTGGAGTGACGGTTGGAACCGGATAAGCCGGGAACGGCTGCAAAGGTTCTTTGCTTTTGAAGATGATTGAAAATGAAGATTCATGCGTCAGGCGGGGATTATTTGGAAGCAGTCCTTGTTTTACAAAAGAATATAGGTATGGTGCGTTCCGTTGACCTTGCCCGGCACATGGGATTCAGCAAACCGAGCATCAGCCATGCAGTATTTACCGTGACCGCAGGGAGATCAACCTCACCACAAAGGAGTATGACCTTTTGTGCCTGCTTGCGGCAAACAGGGGGCAAGTGCTTACATACAACCAGATATACCGGAAGGTCTTGTATTGCTCCGAGGTCAGTTCCGAATAAAGATTATAGGGCGGTTTGGTTTTCCAAGCCGTCTTATTATCGGCTTTAGCCGGTTGAGTACGACGGAGTTTTTCGTGTTCCGAAAAATGGAGGCGTGCGAAGCAAAAAACCACCTGCTATGCGGGTGGTGTAGCAAGTGCTTATAGCACAAAAATCACCTTTCCGTTATGATAGAGTTGTTCAAGCTACTACATAACGAAAGGAAAGGTGATTTTTATGGCTAACAAGACAAATAGTATGGCACATACGAAATGGATGTGCAAGTATCACATTGTCTTTACTCCCAAGTATAGACGAAAAGCAATTTATAATCAATACAAAGTAAGTATACGTGACATTATAAAACAACTCTGCGCGTATAAAGGCGTGGAGATTATCGAAGGACATCTGATGCCCGACCATATCCATATGCTGGTAAGTATACCGCCCAAGTATAGCGTGTCGAGCTTTATGGGGTACCTGAAAGGAAAAAGTGCCCTGATGATATTCGACAAGCACGCAAACCTAAAGTACAAATACGGAAACCGTCATTTTTGGGCGGAGGGATATAACGTGAGCACAGTCGGTCTGAACGAGGCAACGATAAAGAAGTATATCCAGGATCAGGAGAAGAGTGACATTATGCAGGACAAGTTGAGCGTGAAGGAATATGAGGATCCCTTCAAGGGGTAGCCGGTATTACGAATGCCCTTTGAAGGGCGGCGACGAGTCAAGGGCGTAGTGGCTTGAACGAAGTGAAAGCCAGCGTCTTTAGGCGCTGGCCGGTAACAAAGGCTTATAGCCGCAGAGCAAACCACCCGTTTGACGGGTGGTTATGATTCGAATTTTGAGAAGCATTCCTATGATGACAGCAAAGAGCCGGTAGATGTGCCGCGTGATGGGTATGTCATCCCGGAAAATGTGATTGAGGAGCATGACGTGGATTACCGCTATGAGATTCAGATCCCGGCCTCTAAATTTTTGGAGGTATGTAAGGCCAACCAGGCAACGCCGGTAATTCTGACATCACTGCTGGCCAGCGCGGGGATCGCAGAGCTTTATCCGGATTTTGATAAGCCGATCAATGCCAATATCGCTGTGGACATCCGGGATGCCCTGGATGCGCCGAATACCTTTAAGAACTGTGTGCGCAGTATGCCGCTGCCCTTTGAACGGGAATTCCTGTCTATGCCGTTAGCAAAACAGGCGAAAAAGCAGCGGGAATTGCTTAATGCGCAGAGAGACAGAGATCTCTGCCGGAAAATGGCGGATGCATCCCTTGCCATGTTTGAAAAGCTGGATTCTCTGCCCGACTACGAATCCAAGCAGCAGATGATGGACTTCTTTAATGGAATGCTGATCAACACCTATGTGATCAGTTATCTTGGGAAGATGGTGCTGAATGAAAACGCGCAGTATGTGGAAAAAATCTGTTTTTACAATTCCGGTGCGGCAGGAATGGGCATTACCATGCTGTCCTGTGGGAACCAATTCTGCCTGAACTTCAAGCAGAGCTTTAAATCCGATAAGTATGCAAAGGCATTCTGCGCCGGTCTGAAGAAACTGGGGATTCCATATACGGTAAGTGACGCGATACCTTTTATTACCTCAAAGGATTCCATCATCAGGAGAAAAGATAATACAAGCAAAGATGCAAAAAGATGAATGCCATTGAGATCAAAAACCTGTCAAAAAGTTTTCGGGACATGTACGCAGTGGATCATCTGAACATGACAGTTCCTGTGGGTGCCATCTACGGCTTTATCGGAGAGAACGGTAGCGGAAAACCAATATTATACAAATATAAAGGATGTATTTTTTGTGTAAAATCTCCTTTTATTTTCCTCCATATAATGACGTATAATAAATACAAACGTGTTGCACAAACTGTGTAAATCCAGTTGGATGTTTGCACTCCTTCTCCCATATTTTTATGGGCTGGACGGAGTCCTGTACTCCATGCCGGCATCCGATATTTTAACATTTGCCATTTCCATCATTGTCATTGTATCCACATACAGGCAGCTGGGCGGCAGCAGGAATGGAGAACAGCGAATAGTGACAAGCTCTTTTTAAAATCTTTTTTTGGTTAAAATAGTGAAAATTGACTTTATATGATTTTTATAGTATCATTGTTTTCAGAAAGCATATATGATGTGGTATCGGATGGAGGGATATAAAATGATGCATCTGTCACTAAATAGATTGTCAGATTTGTTAAAACAGAAGCGCAATGAAAAAAAAATTACGCAGGAACAGCTTTGTGAAAAAACAGGAATCAACCGGAATATGATTGGGAGAATTGAGCGTATGACCTATATTCCTACGATTCCGCAGTTGGAAAAGCTGGCTGAGGTATTAGCATTTCATATTGAGGAATTGTTTGTAGAGGATCATAATCCAGGTGTGTATACAGCATTTCGGGGAAGCTATATGACATCGGAAGAACGCAGAGGAGCAGAACACCTGATGGATATGATGGTGGCGGCAAAACAACAGATTATGTTGAGAAAGGCTTTGAATCATGAAGCATGATATTGTATTGACAGAGGAACAGATCGTTGAAATTAAAAAGCTGGCCGATAATACAAGAAAAGAGTTTGGTATATTTGGAGATGTCCCTATAGCGAAGGACATTTTTATGCTGTTAGAGAAAAAAGATATCATAATCTGTCAATACCCGTTTCAGACAGAGAAAGAATCACATATGGATGCCAATATCACATGGTTTGAAACAAAATATGGTTCTATTACATTTATCGGCTTGAACACCTCCCTGTATTATGATGAACAGATTTTCGCTTTAGCTCATGA
Organism: Lachnospiraceae bacterium; assembly: GCA_910575475.1. GTDB lineage: Bacteria > Bacillota > Clostridia > Lachnospirales > Lachnospiraceae > Schaedlerella. The sequence continues at coordinate 66,268 of CAJTGD010000005.1, forward strand.
GCTCTATCATTTTATTACGAAGACCGGAAAAGCATATGAGGCAGATGAAGAAGATGAGAACAAGCTGACTGAGAAAAAAGCAGATCGTTTTGCCGCAGAATTACTGCTTCCAGATGACGTACTCCGTTCAAAAGTGGTATCCCAGTTCAGAAGTTCTGATTTATCTCTGGTAACAGAATTACAGCTGATGCGCTTTATTGCCCGGCTTCAGGAGGAATGGTGGCTTCCGTATCGTTCCATTGTGTTCCGGATATGGGAAGAGGGATATATTGGGGAGGATATGTTGGATTCTCTGTTTCGTGTAGATGCCAGGAATGCTGACAGCAGATATGGTAAGATTTTTTCTAACATGGCGCAGGAATGCTATAGAATATTAAACGAAAGGACCGAATGTATAGAGATATCCAGTCATATTCTTGAGATGTTCATTCAGAATTATGAAGATGGATATATAACAGAGGATGATTTTGCAGAATTGCTCGGATTGTTTGGTAAAGCGCCGGAGGATTTTGGATTTGAACTTTGCGTGTCTGCAGAGGATATGGAGGAATTAGAGGAACTCTTTGAAGGCGGTGATGCGGATGAAGGTTGATTTCAAAGAAAAAAATCCTGCATTAGTGAGTCTGTTTGAAAATCCCGGGCAGACGATATTTTTGGACGCTAATTTTCTGATTCCGCCGGACAGGACAAAAGTAGGAGCAAAATCTGTTCCCTTTCTGAAGTACTGTGAAATTTGGCTTGATCCTGTATTTGATTCTTTTTCAGATCTGGCCATGCATGAGTCTGTATATGGAGAGCTCGTTGAAGATCATGTAAAGAGATATGCCGATGTAAAATGTCAGGAGTCACCGCCAGGGCTGAAAGTATATTCTGACACAGACTTAAATGCGGCGGAAGCAGCGTTGATGCAGACATACATAAGCAGGATATCGCCATTTTCAAAATATATTCCTGCGCTTAAAAATTCAGATGACAAAGGAGAAGTATTGTCTCTGTCTTATATGGCATCGAAAGGCTTTTTGTATTTTGCTTCTGATGATCACCTTCCCATTCAATTAATTCGTAAAGCAGATGAATTAGGTACGGGCTTGCAAGACATGTGTGTGCTTGAAATGTTTGATGTGATATTTTACCTTTACAGGACAGGAAAGTACGATAATAAAGGGCTGCGGTTATTATATAAATACCAATACTATTTAACCAAAAGAGAAAAATTACTGAATCCCGAATGGGGAGAGTTTATTCGGGAAATGAATCTGCTGTATCCGGAATAGTCTCGGGAGATGATATACGCATTCCATATATTGCTGCAGTATTTCATAAATTGTATTATATATGACAGGAATGCGATCATTTCCCGGCTATTCTGTTTTGATAATGAAAGATCATTCCATTGTTTTCAGTCCGTCCGCTGTCAGTCGGTACACCCGGCTGCAGACTTCTGCGATATACTTTCGGTCATGGGAAATGCTGATCACCGCCCCGGGAAATTCCTTCACCATCTGCCGGATCACCGGCCCGGACAGGGGCGAAAAGTTCCGGGTGGGCTCGTCCAGGATCAGCACATTGGCTCCGCTCAAGCTTATTTTCAGCAGAAACAGCTTGGCCTTCTGGCCGCCGGAGAGCTGGCTGATCCGGTGCTCCATTTCATCCGCGGTATATTTTAAAGAGCCCAGGTACGTGCGGATCCGGGTCCGCTCCTCCTTGTCCCCGGTCTGCGCCAGATACTCCACAGGCGTCATGGAAAGCTCCAGCATCGCTTCATAATCCTGGGGCATATACTCCGCGCGGAGATCCTTCCTGCCCAGCAGTTCTTCCGCGATCCTGGCAAGCAACGTGGTCTTTCCGGCCCCGTTTGTGCCGACGATGCAGATCTTTTCGGAACCCCGGATCCGCAGGCGGATGTGCCTGGCAAGCAGCCGTTTGCCGTCCGGCGTGTCCAGCCGTTCCAGCTCCAGGTCCAGGACCGTTTTTCCGGAAGGAATTTTCGCGGCCCCGTCTCCCAGCTTGAAGAAGATCGCGGTCTCTTCCTCCGGCATTTCCGTCCTGTGTTCGTCCTCCCGGGCAAATCGCCGCTCCATGGATTTCACCGCGTGCATCTTCTTTTTCAGCAGACGCCCTTTGGATGGGTTCTGTCTGGTAATGCTGTTCTGGGCATGCTCCACGCTTTGACAGACCCGCATAAATTTTTCCTCCCGGAGCTTCTTTTCCCTCCGGTCATTCTGCGCTTTCCGCTCCTGGCTTTCGAATCTGGCGAGCCGTTCCTGCCGGTACTGGGGATAGGGCATGCGGACAGCCGTATACCGGGAAATGGTTTTGCGGCGGATCTGTTCGATGTGGATGACCATGTTGGCCGTATGCTCGATCAGCGTCTCATCATGGGAGATGAAAAGCACGATTCCCTTCCAGCCCAGGATCAGCCTTTCCAGCCATTCCAGGGTCTCCAGGTCAATGTCATTGGAGGGCTCATCCAGGAGCAGGACGTCCGGCCCGGCGATCAGGAGGCGCAGCATCTGGGCCTTCACCTTTTCCCCGCCGGAGAGCGTTCCCATGGACTGCTCCCGGTAGAAAAAATCAACGGGCAGGCCGAACTCCCCTGCCATCCGGTTCCGGTCTTTCGGCGTCTGTTCCAGAAACATGGGTTCCTCCATAAAAAATTCGTAAACCGATAAGCGGGTGTCCAGGGGCGGCAGCTCCTGGGGCAGATATCCGATCCTGTGCCCCCGGACGATCCGCTCTCCGCTGGCTTCACAGTAATCCCCGATCCTGTCCGGGGAAGCAATCCATTGGAGAAGGGTGGATTTTCCGTTGCCCTCCTCACCGATGATCACAGCTTTGTCCCCGTCATTCCATACACAGCGGAAATCCTCCAGGATCACTCTTGCGTCTTCTTTGTGTGTGATGGTTAAATTCTTGATCTGTATCATAAAACCTCCTGCAGTTTGACTGCTGACAGGCTTTTTTATCAATCAAAACTTCCGGCGTCTGTGGTCTGCCGTTTTGAACCGTCATCAATATGGAATAAAAAAAGCCCGTCTTCGTATCCGAAAACAGACTCACGCAAAGAAACCCTCTATTTAGAATCCATCCGATCAAAGGCTTAAGAAATCAAAACAAACCTTCGACGAATGGGACTTCATACCGCCACATTCAGAAATGGCACTTCTGTGAACGGTCATACAAAGCGGGCAGATCACGCGGATAATCTAAATCGGCATACGCAAACGAATATAAGCCTGTTGACACAGGCAGATACAACTTCTTGCGGCATCCAAATCAAATTATCGAATAATCATATCCTCACCCTGCACATCCATCAGTCAGTCTGCGCGGCAGACGAACCTCACACGTGCCCTTTCTTTTTTGCTCAGTGACATTATACATGGAAGAGGGAGGGAATGCAAGTATTATTTTTTATTCCTTGTCTTTCTCTCCAGGAGCACTACCAAAAAATCAGTTACATAGCCCGCTATGCGCCTGATTTTTTGGTAGCACTCCCGAAGAGAAATCCTGCGGACTATTGGTAAGTAATTTTGTGCCAGTTCCTAACTTCCGATATTGTTTGAATGCTACATGGCTGTGTGAGATAGGGGAAAAAGTGTTTTTCGATAAAAAAGTGGATATCTTTCACAAAATACTTGACTGTATACCTGCTATATACTTTAAAATAAGCACGTAAAGCTGGAAAACGTATAGGATTAAGTGCCCAATGGACACAGGGGGGTGTATGCTTGAACACAAAACAGATGGAAGAACTGACCGGGATCACCAGACAGAACATTCGCTACTATGAACGGCAGGGTCTGCTGGAACCGGCCAGGGACGCCGGCAATGCCTATCGTGATTATTCCGATGAGGATGTCCGGCGGCTGAAGCTGATCAAAATGCTCCGCATGCTGGACATGCCGTTAAAGGAGATCAAGGAGGTGCTGGACGGAACGCTTCCTCTAAAAGAGGCCGCCGCGAAGCAGCAGGAAGCGCTCCTGCAGCAGCAGAAGCAGATCCAGGCGGCGGTGGAGGTCTGCGCCAATATCCGAAAAGAAAAGTCAGAGGCCATAGACGTGGACAGCTACCTGGACCGGATGGAGCATATGGCGAAAAGCGGGAGCGTATTCGCGCGGATCGTGGATGATTACAAGCAGGTAGCGGAAGAGGAGCGGCAGCGACAGTTCTCCTTTTACACGGACCAGCCGGTGAATACGGCGGGGCGGTTCGAGGAGGAGCTGAGGAAATGGGCCGGGGAAGAACGGAGGAAGTTCCGGATGGTTCGTCCGGGAAGGTATCCGGAGTTTACGCTGGACGGCGTCTCCTATACGGCGGCATGTACGGTGGAGCAGGATCAGGAGACGAAGGAACCGCGAACACGGATCGTCTGCAGCAGGGAGGATGATGAGAAGGTGAAAAAAGAAGTCCAAAAGAACAGAAGGGCTGTATTCCAGGCCATATATTCCATAGGGGTCAATATCCGGCGGCATCGTTTCAAGAGCATTCTGAATGGAATGATCAGTATGATGACGGTGGTGGTGCTGGTATTTTATCTGGGAAATCTGGTCAGCGCCAGAGGGCAGTTTGAGGAGCTGCCGGAGGCGATCCCCGTGCGGGGCACGGTGATGAACGCGGCGGGAACCCTGAACAGCGGGCTGTTTATCCGGCAGCAGGTGCTGGATATGGTCTATACGTCCCCGCATATCTGGAAGATCCGGGAGACTGCGGAGCTGGTCGGACATATGACGCAGGCGGACGAAGGAGCCGGAGCGGAGGAACTGACGCAGGCGGACGAAGGAGCCGGAATGGAAGAACCGATGCAGCCTGGGGAACAGATCGAAGCCGAAGACAGCGCACAGCCCGATGAGGATAACGGAAGCTTGTCAGGAGACATCCCCCAGGCAGACGAGTTCCGGATCCTGGGCATCAACGATCTGGGATCCGTCTACGAGGATTGTGAACAGGATCTCACCTGGGCGGACGGCTGGAGCTGGGAAAGCTTTCAAAAGAGCAGGGATGTGTGCGTCGCGGGAACCGCATTTCTGGAGGGACACGGCCTGGAGCCGGGAGACCATCTGTCCTGTTCTCTGGAGCATTATATCCGGGCAGAGATCGGCCTGGGGCTGGAGCGGGAAGAACTGAAGCCTTTGGAAATGGAGATCGTCGGGGCAATTGAGGATTCGGAAGCCGGGGAATCCATGGCAGCGGAGGTGATGCTTCCCATCGGGGCGGTACGGCAGCTCTATGAAGAAAATGACAAGGTCTATTTTGCTTCGTCCCTGCGGTTTACCGTGAAGGATCCGATGAAGCTCAACGAACTGAAGCAGGATCTTAGGGAGCCCGGGCTGACTCCTGTGGTTCCAGGCTCGCCGGAAAATTACGCGGGCTCCGCGCTGCGGATGGAGGACGATGTGTTCATCCAGGCGGCTCTGGGGCTGGAAAAAAGCATCTCTCTGCTGGAGGGATTTCTGCCCTTTGTATTGCTGATCGTCGTGCTCTCAGGGTATATCGTGCCTCATCTGCTGCTCCAGGGCAGGAAGGGCGAGTACGCCATCATGCGAGCGCTGGGAACCAGCAAAAGACGCGCTACCCTGGTATTTTTTGCGGAGCATATGCTGCTGGCGGCGTGCGGCGGCGCGGCAGGCGCGGTGATCGGCGCGATGTTCGGAACCGCGGATATCTTGACGGCGTGGATGGTCTGGGGGATCTTTTTGTGCTGCTATACGCTGGGAGCGGCGGCAGCCCTGTGGATGTTTGGAAGAATGAGTATCGCGGCTGTGCTGACACACCAATAGACGGTAACAGGGCGCCCCTGGTCAAGAAGGTGTGACCTGTAATTCTATATGATTGAGAGGGACGTAAATGGAAAAGATCAGAGTAGAAAATGTGAGTTATTCTTATCAGAATCAATATCAGAAGATTGAGGCAGTGAAAGAGGTGAGCTGTTCCTTCGAGGACGGGAACATGTATGCCATCACAGGCGAATCCGGCTCCGGAAAGAGCACCTTCCTCTCTCTCCTGGCGGGCCTGGATCGCCCGGAATCCGGCACGATCCTGGTGGAAGGGGAAAATCTCCTGGAAATGGACCGGGATGCTTACCGGAGAAAACAGATTTCCGTGGTCTATCAGGCATTTCACCTGTTTCCTCTTCTGAATGCAGTGGAAAATGTTATGTATCCCATGGAACTGCAGGGAATCTCCCGCCGGGAAGCACGGAAGCAGGCGGAGGACTGTCTGCGGGAGGTAGGGCTGGGGGAGAAGATCTTCCACCAGTATCCCAAAATGATGAGCGGCGGGGAGCAGCAGCGGGTTGCCATCGCCCGGGCCATGGCAGCCCAGGGGCGGATTCTGCTGGCGGATGAGCCCACCGGCAACCTGGACTCAGAAAATGAAGAGAACATCGTAGAACTGCTGAAAGGGCTGGCACATGAACGGGATTATCTGGTGATCGTAGTGACCCACAACCCGGAGGTGGCGCGGCAGGCGGATGTGTGCTTGAAAATGAAGGACGGAAGGATGGTTTAGGATGACAGTTTATTATAGTATGAAACAGATCCTGCGGAGCCCCTTAAAAAGCATCCTCTTCCTTCTGCTGGCCGGGGTTTCGGCATTTCTGCTGGCGCTGGGGGGCAGCCTCTGGGAGATCAACCGGACCATGCTGGAGGAATTTGAGGATATCTTCATGACGGTGGGGACGGTGGAGCAGAAGATCGACCACGTAGAGACCGGGAGGCACTGGGACGCGAAAGACGGATATTATTATACCCAGTGGGGAGCATATGGGGAAAGGATTCCCAGCTCGGTGCTGGATTTTGAAGGGGCCGGCTATATCCTGGAAGCGAAGCAGCGGCCCAATTTCGGAGCGCTGGTGGATCAGAAGGCGGCAAGCAGTCCCTATATGTTTACGGTGGTAGAGGCCACCCCCTTAGAGTCGGGCCGGGCGGATGAGTCATTTCCCATGCGGGCGGAAAGAGTTCTCGCAGGCGATGAATTTGAACTGAAAGAGGGAGATATTTTTTATATCTGCGATCACTATCTGGAGGAAGCCAGGAGCTTTGAGGCGGGAACGACATACATCATGATGCTGAACAGCAGTGTCGGCTGGGTTCATGGATCAAGGGTGGAACACATTGCCCCGGAGGATTATGTACAGGAATTTTTCCCAATGAACAGTGTAGCCTCGCATCAGTATACCATGGAGGGCGAACTGGTCTATGATGCCGTAGCTGAAGCGGAAGACGAGTATGACATGGATATTGTAACAGAGGATTTTTATGAGACGGAGCGGGGAAAACGCTGGCTGGAAATCGCAAAAACACGGGATTATCTGTTTCACACGGTTCCCGTGATTCCTGTGGACAGGACAGAGCTTCTGATGCCCTTTTATTGGAAGGATGCGCAGATCACAAAGGGAAGAGATATTACGGAGGAGGAGTACGCCCAAGGAAAGCCGGTCTGCCTGATCTCCTCCGGCCTGGCCATGCTTCTGCGGAAGGAGATAGGGGACAGGCTTACGCTCCCGCTCTATTGCGCGGACTATACCCCAACGTTGTTTGAAAGGGGGATGTGGGTGGAGTCGATTTTAAACGCCGAAGGAAAGGCATATCCGATCTTTGATGAGCAGGAGTATGAGATCGTCGGGATCTATACCACCACGTCGGTCATAAATAATGGGTATGAATTGTGTGACAATCAGGCGATCATTCCCTGGAATGCCATACCTGAAAATTCCTGGGCGGATCATATCACGGGAATCTGGTATATGACCGGCGCCAACACCTCCTTCCAGATTCCCAACGGAACCATCGAGGATTTCATGGCCGCATGGGAGAAGCAGGGTGTGGAAGGGCTGGAGCTCCGTTTCTATGATAACGGATACAGCAATCTGAAAAACGGGATCGAGAGCCGGAAGCTCATGTCTGTGATCTTCCTGGCAAGCGGCTGCGTACTGGCGGTGATGATCCTCTGCTTCTTTGCCAACCTGTTCATCACAGGCCAGCGCCAGCGGATCGCGGTGGAACGTCTGCTTGGGCGGACGAAACGGCAGTGCGCCGTCTCCCTCCTGACCGGGTTTTTGCTGCTCGCGGTATTGGGCGCGGGAGCCGGGAGCGCGGCGGGCTGGATGGCTACGGACCGGGCGGTGAAGGCAACGGAAGAGACCACGGAATTCGACACCTCATTCAGCAATGCGGTGATCGCCCAGGCGGATCCGGATGAGGCCGATCTCTCCGCGGCAGAGCAGAACCACGGCCCGGAGATGGCGGCTGCGGCGGGAATCGGTATCTTCCTGGCGGCGGTGCTGATCAGCTTTGGGTTCCTGCGGCAGGAGCTGAGAAAGGAGCCGCTGCGGATCCTGGGGGAACTGGAGGAGTAGAAATATGGCCGGAAAATGCCGCGCGGTCTGCAAAGAGTCAGAACAGCAGAAATAAAAACAGAATCAGGGATTGAAAGCCGCAGACTTTATCAGGTAAAAAAAGTCTGCGGCTTTTTACAAAAAAACTCGATCACTTCTTGCGCTCTGCTCCGCTTTTCCCTATAATGGAATCAGTCATTCCTGCCGCGGAGTGTAAATTCCCGTGGGCAGGGATTAAAATATCATACAAGAACAGGATGAAGATTATGAATGCAGCACAGGTAAATAAGAACAATCAGCCCCAGGGGAATAAGGGCCTTGTTCCGCTTCAGTTCCTTTTCACAGAGGACGGCTTCTGCCCTGATGGGCGTCCGGAGCAGCTCTCCCCTGCGGATCAGAAGCTTCTGGGGCAGTTTGAACAGGACCGTTACGGAGCGCTGTACCACATGGGACTTGCGGAAAAATCGCCGTATCTCAGTCCGTCAGCGGCATTTTTATACCAGGTGTCGGATGCGTTTTTTAAAACCCTGACCAGCCTGCCGGAGCTGGAGATCTCCAGGGGGGAGACCCGGGCAGAGCCGTCGGAGGAGGCAGCGGACCGGTTGATCCGTGCGGTTCCATTTGTGATCGGTGCGGAGTATATTACGGAAAAGTGGATCAGGGGGATATTCCGGAAGCTGAATGAGATCTTTTCCAGAGAGATCGGAGACTACGACGGCACCGTAGAAATGTATCTGACAGAGAAGAATCAGCATCTCCATGTCCCGGAGAGGATCTTTTTCCACCTGGTAGAGAATAAGGACGACGACTTTCCCTTTGCGTTTCTGGCAACCTACGCTACCAGAGGAGAGGACGGAAAGATCCGCCATGTCCCGCTGAAATATGCTTTGACAGAGTATAAAAATGAACGGGAAAAGCTGCTGGCTCTGCTGGCCTGCCTGAACCGCGCGGCTGAGGTTTCCAAACTGATCTCCGGATTCGTGGAAAACGGGGAGATGTTCCATCCGCTGCGGCTGACGTCCGAGGAGGCGTATATATTTTTAAAGCAGATCGAAGATATTGAAAGCACCGGCATTCTTTGCAGGATCCCCAACTGGTGGAAGAGAAAAGCGGCGCAGGTGTCCATGTCTGTGAGTATGGGGGAAGAGAAGCCGTCCATGCTGGGCTTTGATACGCTGGTCAGCATGCGTCCGGAGCTGACGGTAGACGGAGTGCCGCTGAGCCGGGAGGATATCGAGCTTCTTTTGGCCCAGACAGACGGACTGGCATTTTTGAAAGGAAAGTGGATCGAGGTGGATCATGAGCGGCTGAAAAAGCTGCTTGAGGAAATGGAAGAGGTTCCGGAGGATCTGACGCTGATGGACGCTCTGCGGCTGGAGCTCGGTACGGGAAAAGCCTCCGCGGACGTGGGGCAGCTTGTCACCAACGGAGCATGGCTTTCGTCTCTTCTGATGAATCTGAGAAAACCGGAATCCATCCGGAAAGTCGTGCTGCCCAAATCCTTCCGCGCGACGCTGCGTCCCTATCAGAGCAGCGGCTTCACCTGGCTCAATTATATGGACAAGCTGGGCTTCGGCGCCTGCCTTGCGGACGATATGGGACTGGGAAAGACCGTGCAGGTCCTTGCATACCTGGAAAAGCTGCGCAAGACAAATCAGCGTGCGCAGGCGCTTCTGGTGGTGCCGGCATCGCTGATCGGAAACTGGCAGAAGGAGGCGGAAAAGTTTGCTCCGTCACTGGATTTTCAGGTCCTGCATGGAAAGACGGCGCCGAAGCTGGGCGAGGAGTTCCGGGGAAGCAGTACATTTCTCACGATCACAACCTACGGAATGGTCACACGGATCAAGGAGCTGCAGGAGGTACAATGGGAGTGCGTGATCCTGGATGAAGCTCAGGCGATCAAGAACCCGCTGACCCGGCAGACAAAGGAGATCAAAAAGTTATCCTCCCGGATGCGGATCGCCATGACAGGGACACCCATCGAAAATGAACTGGCCAATCTGTGGTCATTATTTGATTTCCTGAACAAAGGGCTTTTGGGAACCTCGGCGGAATTCAACGAATTCTGCAAAGGGCTGGGCGATCATCCGGAAGGGTATGTCCGCCTGAAAACGATGGTGGCGCCCTTTATGCTCCGACGGGTCAAGACCGATAAAAGCATCATCGCGGACCTGCCGGAAAAGCTGGAGACCATCGACTACGCAAATCTGGCAAAGAAGCAGATCGTCCTCTACCGGAAGGCGGTCTCAGATCTGGAGAAACGGCTGGAGGAAGCGGACGGAATCGAGCGCAGAGGACTGGTCATGGCTGCGATCATCCGGCTGAAGCAGATCTGCAACCATCCCGACCAATATCTGGGGCAGCAGACATTTTCCATGGAGGAAAGCGGGAAGTTCGCCATGCTGAAGGAAATCTGCACAACCATTTACGAAAAACGCGAACGTGTGCTTGTGTTTACGCAGTTCAAGGAGATCACGGAATACCTGGCGGCATTTTTGACAGAGATCTTCCAGACAGAGGGATTTGTGCTCCACGGAGGGACCCCGGTCGCTAAGCGCAGCCAGATCGTGGAAGCATTTCAGGGAGAAAAGTACGTGCCCTTTATTGTTCTTTCCGTAAAAGCCGGGGGAACCGGGCTGAATCTGACAAAGGCAAACCATGTGATCCATTTTGACCGCTGGTGGAATCCGGCTGTGGAAAACCAGGCCACGGACCGGGCGTTCCGGATTGGACAGACGAAGAATGTGATGGTGCATAAGCTGGTCTGCAAAGGCACGATCGAAGAGAAGATTGATGAAATGATCGAGGCGAAAAAGGAACTGGCGGAGAATGTGATCGGTTCCGGCGGTGAGAAGTGGATCACCGAACTCAGCAATGACGAGCTGATGTCGATGATGCGGTTAGGATAAGGCGAAAAATAACTGATACAGATTGCGCAGGATGTGTCAGTTATTTTCCGACAGATCCTAAGGATAAGGAATATGAGAAAAACAGGAGATGCGATATGAGTAAATATTGGGACAGTTCTACCCGATACAGCCAGCCGACGGCTTCGGAGATCCGGAAGAAATCCGCGGCCAGCCGGAAAAAAGAGCAGGCGAAGGGAAAGGTTCTGGAGCCGGTGAGCGTACAGGGCAGGACGATCGTAAAAAGCTGGTGGGGACAGGCATGGTGCGAGAACCTGGAGCGGTATGCGGATTATGAAAGCCGTCTGGACAGGGGAAAGCGTTATATCCGCACAGGGGCTGTCATTGACCTGAAGATCCAGAAAGGGAAAATATTGGCCCGGGTGCAGGGGACGCGCAAGACGCCATACAAAGTGGAGATCCGCATCAGCCCGCTTTCCGAGGAAAAGTGTCAGTCGATCATCAGCAGATGCGGCAAAAAGATTGAAAACCTGGAAGAACTGCTTGCCGGGAATTTCCCGGAGGAGATGAAGGAACTGTTTCAGGGAAAGGACGGCCTGTTCCCGACTCCCATCGAGATCAGTTTTACCTGCAGCTGCCCGGACTGGGCCCTTTTGTGCAAGCATGTGGCGGCAGCCCTTTACGGCGTGGGGGTCAGGCTGGATGAACAGCCGCTCTTATTCTTCGAGCTCCGGGGGATCGACGTGGGCCGTTTTATTGACGTGACGCTGGCAAATAAGGTAGAAGCAATGCTTGCAAATGCGGAAAAGCCAAGCAACAGGATCATGGAAGAGGACGAGGTAAAGGGACTGTTCGGGGTGCTTTAAGAGGAAGAGAGAAAAATGGACACAAAGGATCTGAGATTTTTCCGGCAGGTATACGAGGAACGGAGCATCCATAAGGCGTCAAAGCTGCTTTTTATCACCCCCCAGGGCTTAAGCAAGATCATCCGCCATCTGGAGGAGGAACTGGGAACCTGCCTGTTTGAACGTCTGGCAAACGGGATGGTTCCCACAGAAAGCGGGATCTATCTCTATGAGAACAGCACGCCGCTCCTGGAGCAGTTTGATGAGATCATGATCGGGCTCCGGCAGATCCAGGACCGGGACCAGAAGCTGAAGATCGGTTTTTCCTGCGGCGTGCTCAATGTGTTTCCGCTTCAAAAGCTGGAGGAGTATCAAAAGCAGTACAGCCATATCCGTCTGCAATGGGAGGAGGCGGCGAACCAGGAGATCATCCGGCAGGTCCGGCAGGGAAGCATGGATATCGGATTTGTGATCGGACAGATGGCAGATCCCAAACTGTGGTCCCGGGAAATGTTCTGCAGGAAAATGAACGTGGTTGTCTACGAGGGGCATCCGTTTTATGAAAGGGAATCTGTTTCTGTGGAGGAGCTGCGGGACGCACCGCTGATCACCCTGAATGAAGCATACTACAGCTATCACAGCCTTCTGCAGCGCTGCCGGGACTTCGGCTTTACGCCGTGCATTGCGGCAAAGACCATGGAAAGCCGGATCATTTACCATTTATGCCGGCAGAGGATTGGGCTGGGGATTGACGCAGATATCCATCAGGACAAGCCGATGCCGGACGGACTGCGGATGATCGAACTGCGGGATTCGATTCCATGGAAGATTTCCATGATCATCCGGAGCGACCGGACAAAGGAAAAGGCGGTGCGGGGGATGGCGGAATTATTTGTGGAATAAAAATTTCCAACCGTACAGGTGGAAAAATTTTGTTGACAGGTGCTCCGATCTGGTTGATAGATGGGAGCATTTTTCTGTGTTAATATGAAAAGAAAAAAGCCATTACCACAGGAGGGAGCACATTATGGTCAGAAAATTTCCACATCTTTCCAGCCCGATCACCATCGGCAGAGTCACATTCCGCAACCGTATGTTTTCTGCGCCCATGGGTGGGACGGATATCACGAATGACGGCTGCATCGGCCCCAAGTCCACCGCGTTTTATGAGCTGAGGGGAAAAGGCGGCGCAGGCGCTGTGACGGTCAGCGAATGCATGGTCCATCCCAAAACGGACGGGTCACACGCATACCATCTGGATACATCCATTTTAAATTCACTGGCTTCCGCGGCCTACACGGCGGATGCCATCCGCAGGCACGGCGCCATCCCCAGCATCGAGCTGTCCCATTCCGGCATGTATGCGGGAACCTATATGACGGACAAGAGCAGGCAGCATGACATGAACCAGTGGGGGCCCAGCGATACGGTCCGTCCGGACGGCGTCCCGGTGAAGGCGCTGACAAAAGAAATGCTTGCGGAGATCACGGCGGCTTACGGCAATGTGGCCGGACTGGCGAAGCGCGCCGGATTCGAGATGCTGATGATCCACGGCGGCCACGGGTGGCTGTTAAACCAGTTCTTTTCCCCGTATTTTAACAAGCGGACGGACGAATACGGAGGAAGCCTGGAGAACCGCTGCCGCCTGGCCGTTGAGGTGCTCAAGGCAGTAAGGGAAGCTGTGGGACCGGGATTCCCGATCGAGTTCCGTCTCAGCGGTTCGGAATTATTTGACGGGGGCTATGACCTGGAAGAAGGCGTCCGGATCGCGCAGCAGATTGAGCCTTATATTGATTTGCTCCATGTGTCTGCGGGTACATACCAGAGAGGCTTCGGCGACACCCACCCATCCATGTTCAAGGAACACGGCTGCAACGTGTACCTGGCGGCGGAGATCAAAAAGCATGTGTCTGTTCCCGTGGCCACCATCGGCGGACTCAACGACCCGCGGCAGATGGAGAAGATCATTGCCGATGGGAAAGCAGATATTGTCTACATGGCGCGGGCGCTCCTGGCAGATCCGTTCCTGCCCAGGAAGGTGATGGCAAACAAGGACGAGGACATTGTGAAATGCCTCCGCTGCTTTACCTGTATGGCGGAGCGGGCGGCAACCTCTACAAGGCGCTGTACCGTGAATCCGATCATCGGGCGTGAACTGGAAGGCTGTGAAGTACCGAAAGCGCCGGAGTCCAAAAAGGTCGTGGTCGTGGGCGGCGGCCCCGGAGGATTAAAGGCGGCGCATACGGCGGCGCTGCGGGGACATCAGGTGATCCTGATGGAGAAAGAATCGGAGCTTGGGGGCATTTTGAAGAGTGAGCAGGCCCTGCCCTTTAAGCGGGAAATGTATGAGCTTTCGTTGACATTTGCAAAGCAATGCCGGGAGGCAGGGGTGGAGATCCGGCTGAATACGGAGGCCACAAAGGAGTTGGTAGAAAGCGAGTCTCCGGACGCAGTCATCATCGCCGCAGGTTCCAGGCCGCTGGTGCTCACAATCCCGGGAATCGACAGGGAAAATGTGACCATCGTAAACAACTACTATCTGGAAAAGGAAAAAGTGGGCGATGAAGTCGTGGTGCTGGGCGGCGGACTGGCAGGCTGCGAAGCGGCCATCCACCTGGCCCAGGAAGGAAAGAAGGTCACCATCGTGGAGATGCGGGACGAGCTGGCTCCGGATGCCAATGTAAGGCATCGCCCGCTTTTGCTGAAGCAGATCGAAGGTCTTGCAGAGGTGCGCGCCGGACTGAAAGGAATGGAAGTGACAGCCCAGGGCGTGGTCTGTGAGGACCGGGAAGGACAGCAGCATCTGGTGAAAGGGAGCTCTGTCATTTGCGCGCTGGGGCAGAGGGCGCGGACGGATGTGGCGGAAGCGCTCAGGGATACCGCGCCTTATGTGGCGGTGATTGGAGACTGCGCGAAGGTGTCCACCATTACCAATGCGGTTTATCAGGGGTATCATGCGGCGCTGGATATCTGATCATCATCGGATACAGGAAATAACATTTTTCATAACGATGTGGGATGAAAGATATTCTTGTATTATTGCATTAAATATAACAGGCAGAGTTATGCGAAGTCTGCTGAGAGAAGGCTCGTTCCAGCTAAAAAAGGGAGGAAGGCATGGATACGTTTCTATTAAAAAATCTGTCCGATCTGCTTCAAACGGGCATTTTTTATGTGGAAAAAAGTGGATTGGATGACAGCTGGAAAACAGATGAAATGAACCCCTTATGTCAGGACGACGCTTTACCGGACATGCTGACCCACGCAGCCGACAGGCAGGAGGCCTCCTACCTGTTCCAGGATGAGTTCCAGGTGTATTTCGGCTGTGTGGCGGCGGAGAACGGGCACTGTCTGATCGGCCCCATGAGCGTAGATTTTTTCGACAGGCTCAAACGCCACAGGTTCTGCAGGCACTACGGGATCCCGGAGCACGCGGAAAAGAACCTGCGCCGGTTTACGCTTATGGAGGTGCTGCAGATCATGTGCATTGCGGCAAAAATCGTGACCGGCAGAGAGTACACGGATCAGGAGGCTGTGGATGCCAATCGTATGGCTGTGGTGACGAAGGAGCAGGAGGTAAAGGATCAGATCCGATTTCATATCCAATCCGAGGAAGAGGACATTTTTCGGCACTTTTATCAGGAAGAGCGGGAGATCCTGGATATGGTGAGGGTGGGAAATGTGACGGAAGCTGTGCGTCTGACGAAGAAGATCGATGTGGAAATTGGCCAGATGGGCCGGTCGGAGCTGGCACATTTGCGGAATCTTCTGACCGTCGGGATCTCATTGCGCGCTAGGGCTGCGATCGAAGGCGGGGTGAGCCCTTATGCCGCGTATCGCATCAGCGGATTCTATACCAATAAAGGTGCGGAGTGTACAGACACCACGCAGATTCTGGTATATCGGAATCATGCGGTGGAGGAGCTGACGAATCAGGTAAGAACGATTTACGATGAAGCATGGAGTGACTGCGACCACAATTATGTATATAAGCAGGACGAGAATAAGAGCCATACGGCATTGGAACAGATGTCATTTCTTTTATGTCAGCTTACGAATTTTTCCAATGATTTTGGGGAATGCATGAGGGATATATTTGAAAATGAAGCAATGGAAGAGACAGATCAAAACCAATGGATCGCATCAGAAGAGATTTATGATGTGATGGAAGATTCTTTAATTCGAATAAAGGATATCTATACTCAAATGGAAGCGTTTCAAAATAGATTAGTAAAAGAAAGCGCAGGTGGGAAACATGGCTCTGAGGTGTAGTGAAAAAGCAAAATTGAATAGCGAGAGATTGATCCAACAGTTGCAAAGCGGAGAATTCAAGAAGAACTGCAGACCGAATCATGCGCCTGATTTTTCGGGTGGAGCTGAGGAGCTTTACAGATACAGATTTAACAAATATCTGGGATCCTGCAGTTGTTTTCTGATGGATAAGCGGTTAAAAGACAGAGGAACACTATATCATGGTTGAATTTGTGGAAGATATTCAAAAATCAGGATATCAATATCTTGTAGAAAAATTTGGAAAAGAGAAAATAAAAAAAAGATATCAATGGCTTTATAATCAGATGCTGGATTTTATTGAAGCAAAAGACCTGGAAGAAAAGGTCCTTATTTCAGATGATATTCTGTGCTATGTGATCGTAGATTATTTTGTGGATATTGACCGCTTAAAGGAATTTCAGGAAATCGAGAAAACACAGCCGTCCAAGATTTACGCTTATACAGTATTCTGGCTGCTCAGACATAAGCCGATGCAGATCACTATAATGGAGAATGCGCCGGAATTGACCTTTGTGAACGAAGAATTTGCTTCGTATCTCATAAGAGAGCTGCTGTTTTCAGAACCGGATGCTGCTCCGATCATGGAGAATCAAAGGGAGAAAGTGGACAATTTTGTAGATACGATGCTGTACTACTTTCAATACCGTGATTTTTCAGCAAAAAATATTGAATTGATGATCCTGGCATTTGAGGCAGGAAGAGGATATCATATTCTGTAGATTATAGAAAGAGTCATTGATTTTCATTGTATAGTTTAGGAGCTGCAGAAAAATAACTGATGCAGAATGCGCAGGATATTTTTCTGCAGCTCCTTACTGTCAGGTTCTGATCACTGTCGATGCAGTCAGCAAAAGCTGCTGTTCTGATATTTTTCCCTATACTGTCCGGGAGACATTCCCATATACTTCTTAAAGGTATTGCCAAAATAACTCTGAGACGGAAATCCAACATAATCTCCGATCCCGGCAATGGATTCGTTCGAGTATTTTAAGAGGTTTGCCGCCCGCTCCACGCGGAACCGGGCAATGTATTCCTGCAGCCTGACCTTCATTTCTCTGGAAAAAATCCTGGAAAGATAAGTGGGACTGATATGGAGGTCGGCCGCGATATCCTCCAGAAGGATCTTTTCCCGGTAATGCTGATAGATATATTCGCAGCATTGCTGGACATAGGAGCTGCATTTCCTGTGTTCCCTCTGCGCCGCCACCCGTTCGCAAAAATCCCGAACCGCCTGATTGCGGCAGGCGATGAGCGCCGGCACATCCATGCACGCGTCGCTTTTCTGCAAATAGTAATCACTGAGCTTATAGGCTTCTCCGGGAGAGGCCCCTCCGTCAATGGCGGCCCTGGAAGCAAGCGCGACGGCAACCGTCATAAGCTTTCTCCACTGCATGATCTGGTTCTGAGACATCCGGCCAAGCTGCTGGTCGAGACGCATATTCAGATGTAGCGCCTCCTCTGCGTTGCCTTCCCGGACATAATTCAGCAATGCCTGCTCTTCGGAATATGTGTGATGGGCACTTTCTTCCTCCTCCTGCTCCAGAGAAAACTGGATCTGATCTGCGGGCAGACCGGCGCTGATCCCGGCGTCCAGATGATTTTCACGGATGATCTCTTCCTCGTCTGTCCGTTTGCCGAGCACCATGGCCGCAATCTGGATCATGCTGAGGAACCGTGCGAAAGAAAGTACGGGCGGATGTTTTTCCGTGACGGAACTGTTGGCGTAAGTACGGTAATACTGATGCAGTCCCAGTGCATCCATCGAGTGCAGTGCCGCGGGCCCGATCAAAAACCATGCCGGCGATCCGGTATCTTTTTGTTCCTCTTCTGTCAAAACACGGTGGAACCCTGCTTCCGAATCATAGACGGAATCGTCGTCCCAAAGGATGGCAGAGAAAAGTACGTCATGTGCATCCCGGATCAGGGCAGGAAGCTGGGGGCGTTTCGTCGTCATATCGATCAGCCGTTCTCTCAGATCCGCATTTTCCCGAAGCGGATTAAATCCCGTGTGAGTACGCAGATCCCAATACTGTCCATGTGAGTAGCAGGTAATCTCCACACGTCCCAGTTCACTGAGCTTATCCAGAAAAAATTCAAAGTTCCGCATTGCATGCCCTCCTCTGCTGCATCAAAAATAAGGCAGGTTATTTCGCTGTTTATTCGGTAGTATAAATTTTTGTATAGAACTTGTCAACATTTTGTAAAGAAAGACAAGATAAAAATATGGTTTGAAAAGGCTGCGTGGTATAGTTCAAGTATCAGGAAATGAAATAAGATACTGCAAAAGGAGACAGAAGCATGAAGATCCACACACCATTTACACATCTGTTTACACCGCTGACAGTCGGCAATGTCCGTCTGCGGAACCGGGTGATCGCGGCGCCGATCACAAGCTACGCGCACGAACCGTCTCCGGCGGACAAGTTTGAATCCATAGCGGCAAAGGCCCGGGGCGGCGCGGGCCTGATCATTATCGGAAGTGTCGCGGTCAACGACGAGGAAGCGCTGATCTACTATGAGTCCAGCTCTTTGTTCGGCCATGAAAAGAAGATTTTTGAAGAGATGGTCAGCATGATCCACCAATACGGCGCAAAGGCGTCTGTTGAGCTGTTTCATGCCGGCATGTTCGCGGACTGCCGGGGAACAGGAGAGACGCCCATCGGGCCGTGCGCCATGGAGCGATCTTTTACGGAGTACGCGGGCTATGAGCGGATCGAACCGGATGTTGTGGACACCACACATGTCCTCGGCATGGATGAGGCGATGATGCAGAAGGTCTGTGACCAATATGCCGCATCCGCGAGGGAGGCGGTCCGTATGGGCTTTGATATGGTCATGCTCCATTTCGGCCACGGCTGGCTGGTGGACGAATTCCTGAGTCCGTTTTTCAATCATCGTACAGATGAATACGGCGGAAGCTTTGAGAACCGTATCCGTTTTCCAATCCGAGTGGTGGAGGCGGTCCGGAAGGCTGTAGGCCCTCAATATCCTGTGGATGTCCGAATCGGCGCAAGCGAGAGAGTCCGGGAGGGAGTTTCACTGGAGGACATTGCCGAATTTTTGGTTCGGATTGAGGATCAGATCCATATGGTGCACGTTTCCTCGGGGCTGGATAAGCTTGTGGGGGCCACCAGTTATATAGAAGCACCCTGCATTCATCCGCATGGCCTCAATGTCCCCTATGCAGAATACATAAAGTCAAAGCTGGACCATATTCCGGTGGCGGTGGTGGGAAGCATTACCACGCCGAAGGAGGCAGAGATGATCCTGGAAGAGGGGAAAGCGGACGCGGTCGCACTGGGAAGGCCGCTGGTGGCGGATCCGGACTGGGTCAATAAAGCAAGGGACGGCCATCCGGAGGATATCTGTACCTGCATCCGCTGTGTTTCCTGCTATGGAGTGGCCACAGGAGGCTGCTCCCAGGGCTGCGCCGTGAACCCAAGGTACGAGAGGGAGCTGCGTCTGAGTGCGGAGGAAGCGCTGATCAAAAGAAAAAAACAGGAGATGGAGGCTCTCTATCAGGACCATTCTTATACGGAGCCGAAAAAGGTGGTTGTGATCGGAGGAGGTCCGGCAGGAATGAACGCGGCCATTGCGGCTTCTGACCAGGGGCATCATGTGATCTTGATGGAAAAGGAAGCGGCTTTGGGCGGCTTGCTGCGAATTTCGGATACAGATGCCGCAAAGGTGGATATGTACAATTATAAGGAATATCTGGCTGCCCAGGTGATGAAGCGTCCCATCGAGATAAGGCTGAACTGTGAAGCAGACCCGGAGATGGTGCAAAAAGAGGAACCGGACGAGATCATTGCGGCGGTCGGTTCCAGTCCAAGGATGCTGAGAATCCCGGGGGCTGACAGAGAGAATGTATTTGATATCGTGACCGCGCACAAGGTTCGGCTGGGACATCGGGTGGCAGTCATAGGGGCAGGGCCTTCCGGCTGTGAGCTGGCTTTGAGCCTGCTGCGGGAAGGACATGAGGTTGCGCTTTTGGAGATTGCGGACAGGATTGCCGGGGCGGCGAATCTGCTGTACCGCGGTGCGCTGCAGGAGCAGTTCGCGCTGCAGGATCAGCTGACCATCCGCACCCGGGTATCCTGCGATGCGATCGAAGAGGATGGGGTTGTGATCCATCCTCTGGATAAGGAGGACGGGGCGTCTCCGGAAAAGATTCCCGCCGACAGTGTGGTCTACTGCGTAGGCCTGATCCCCAGAAGGGAGCTGGCGGAGTCCTTTGCGGAGCTGGCCTACGATGTGCGGATGATCGGGGACTGCATCGGCGCGCGGCGGATCAACGAGGCAGCCCATGAGGGATATTTTGCCGGGCATTTTATCTGAACTGCAGAAAAAGGATAAGATAACGACAGGAAAGACAGGAAAAAGACAAGGTGCACGGAGGATGCATGTTATATTGAATATACAGAAATTCAAAGAGAGAAAGAGAGGGCTGCAATGATGAGTGAAGAACTGAAAAGATATGGAAAGGACAAGGACGGCGTTGATAAAGTCATGAACAATAAAGACTTTGCCACCGATGCCCTGGGGCAGATTTCCATGAACACGGTAAATTCGATGACAGGCCAGATGACCTACTTCTATACCACAAAGGTCGGCATGGGAAATGCCATGGCAGGAAATATCCAGCTGGTGGCAAAGCTGGTGGACGGTGTTTCGGATATTATCATGGGCCGTATCGTGGATCAGACAAATACCCCTGACGGAAAAGCAAGGCCATGGCTGAAACGGATGATCATTCCTACGTTTCTGGCGATTCTTCTGCTTTTTACCGTACCCAATGCGGGTTCGGGAATCCAGTTTGCATACGGAGTGGCTACCAATATTTTTGCCTCAGCGGTGGTTTATACTGCGATTGCCATTCCATATTACGCAATGATCAACTACGAGACAAAGTCTCAGGAAGAACGGGGAAAAATAGGAACCTACCGGGGGCTGCTCGGATATATGATCAGCCAGGTGATCGGAATCGTCCTGCTTCCATTGACGAATGCTTTGGGAGGAAATCAGTCCGCATGGATCATAGTAGCGGCGATCTTCGGTGTGATTGGCGCCATAGCACTGACGGTATGCTTTCGGTGTACAAAGGAGCGCTACAGCGATGCCCGTATAGACGGAGAGAAGACAGAAGAAGATCAGATTTCTATTTTCGGCGCGATTAAGATACTTGTTCATAACAAGTACTGGTGGCAGATGCTGATCGCCCAGTGCTGCCTGTCCGGCGTATATACATTTATGTATGGGGCGATGGCTTTCTACTGCGGATACATTTTGGGAAACGACAATCTGATGGCGCTGATCGGAACGGTTGGGCTGATTCCGTCCCTGCTGGGATTTCTGACCTCTCCCTTCATGATCCAGAAATTCGGGATGCGCAAGGCTGGTATGGTGGCATGTGCAGTGGGCCTGATCGGTACGGTCATCCGTATTGCGGCGCCTGAAAATATGATTATTTTCATCATCGGGCACTGCCTTGTGACCTATGCGACAGCGCCGATCGTTGCGGTGCTTCCGGCCATGACGATCAACTGTGCAGAGTGGAACGATTATCAATATGGTGTGAAGATGACCGGTATGACAAATTCCGTGAGCTCCTTCGGCGGAAAGGTCGGCGGAGGGCTGGCCGGGGCGGCGATAGGCTGGATCCTTGCGGCAACGCAGTTTAACGGAACAGCGGCGGTACAGAGTTCTACCGCGCTTATGGGGATTAAATTTTTAAATATCGGCGTTCCAGGAATCTTGCTGACAGTGATTTTGATATGCTATGGGTTATACAGTCTGGAAGGAAAGTATAAGGAAGTAGTAGAGACAAATGAAAAACGCAGAAATGCGGGGAAATAAGAGTATAAAAACAGGAACAGCAATTCAGAACAGCAGTCTGAAAAGACAGACTGTGCAAGCTTACTTGCTGGCTGGGTTTTCATGCCGATGTATGCAGAAAGGAGTAAAAAGAAAATGATCAGCAGACAGGCACAGGAAATTATGGAAGTGCTCCGCAAAGGGAAAGAGGCATCCAGGGGGCAGAATTTATCGCCGGAGGAAACGGTGGCGCTTCGGGAAAATCTGAATACACAGATGAACAGCGCGCCTCTGCCGGAGGGGATCCGGATTGAGCAGATCCATGAGGGCAGTGTCCAGGGAGAGTTCCACCATAATCTGACACCGGGAAAAAGTGAGGAAAAGATCGTTCTGTTTATTTTCGGCGGCGGTTTTGAGACCGGGTCGGTGATCTCCAGAAGAAACTGCTGCAGCCAGGTGGCGTTGGCCTCGGGCATGGACGCGTTTGCGGTGAGCTACAGGCAGTGGCCGGAGGCCATGTACCCGGCGGCGCTGGAGGACTGCGTGGCGGCCTTCCACTGGCTGGAAAAGAAAGGCTACCGTCCGGAAAATATCCGGATCTTCGGGGAGTCCGCGGGAGCGAATCTGACCATCGCCGCGACCATGTATCTCAATGACCACGGCCAGCCGCTGCCGGGCAGGATCTGTCCCTTCAGTCCGGTCATAGACGTGACCAATTCCCTGCCGTCCAGGACATCCAGGGACGACAGAGACCCGCTGGTGCGGGGAGACGCGGCGAGCAGGTTTTTTACAAAGGAGGATGAGAAGCAGCCATATGCTTCCCCGATCCGGGGCAGCTTTCAAGGCTTCCCGCCCATGCTGGTCAATGTGGGTACGGAGGAGGTACTGTTCGATGACAGTATGGAACTCAAACGGCTTTGCGAGGAGGCCGGCGTGGATATCACCGTCAGGGTGTGGGAAGGGATGTTCCACAGCTTCTGCATTTTCCCGCTGCCGGAGACGGAAGAGGCAATGAAGGAGATCGGGGCGTTTCTCAGAGGGTGAAAACTTATGGTACAGACGATACGTGGCTGCCGGAGAAGGATTCTGGCAGTCACGGTTTCCCGTATGGAGATAGAAAAATAAGAAATCGACAGGAGCAGGATGATGTGGAAGGAAGCAAGCTGGCTTGGGGTTCCAGGAGCAGAGATTGAGGAGAAACAGATTTACCAGGGGGATATGAACGGGCGGTTTGCCCTTTACCGTCTGAAAATAGAGTTGGAAGAGCCTGCGGAGCTGGTCATGGATATTTCGGCTAATTCCAGATACCGGCTCTGGATCAATGAACGGCCGGTGCTATCCGGCCCATGCCGCAGCAGTGCGTACAGGCATTATTATGACACCGTGGATGCGGGCCGTTACCTGAAAAACGGCGTCAATGTGTTTGCGGTGCAGGTCCTGCTCTGCGACAGCATGTATACCAGCGGATGGAAAGGAGATCATCGGCTGCCGTTGTTCAGCGTGGAAGCCCTTCCGGCAGGACACCGCCTGGCCGTGGAAGGAACCGTGCGGGACAGAGCCGGCGGCCGGCTGGCGGATGTAACCACAGGCCGGGCGGACTGGAAGGTCTGGCTGGATCATACCTGGTATCTGGTGGGACAGCAGGGGGTCAATGACAATCTGGGGGCAGTGACGGAGCACATTGATTTTAGAAAAACGCTGCCGGACTGGAAATGCATGGATTTTGACGACAGGCAGTGGAGAGCAGGCAAAAATCTGGAGACAGCGGCGCCGGGACCGGAAGCGCTGTACGGCCTGCAGAAAACCTTCGCGCTGGAGGAACGCCCGATCCCGCTGCTTTATGAGACGCCCGGAACGTTATCCAGAGAACTGGGGACGTCTGCTTTTAGAGAACATGAGTCTGCTGTCATAGGACCTCATGAACACCGGAGATTGTTATTTGAAGGGGATACATTATTCAACGGATATTTCCAATATCACATATCCGGAGGTGCGGGAGCGGAGATCACATTTACCTATTTTGAAAAATTTACGAAGGGCAGGGATGAGGTCAGGCGGGACGATTACCAAAACGGAGAGATCGGAGACCACGGACAAAAAGATACCATCATTGCGGATGGATCCGATCTGCTCTATGAGCCGTTCTGGTATCGGACCATGCGGTTTCTGCAGGTGGAGATCCACACCAACGAGGAAGCGCTTGTGTTCCACCGCCCCCGGTATCTTGCCACCGGCTATCCGCTGGAGCCGGGGTCTTACATCCGCTCCGGCGCTCCATGGGTGGAACCGGTCTATGCCATGTGCGTCCGCACGCTGCAGGCATGTATGACGGATGCCTACATGGACTGTCCGTTCTGGGAGCAGATGCAGTACCCCATGGATACCCGGCTGCAGGCGCTGTTTACCTATGCGTGCAGCCAGGACACCGCACTGGCCAGGAAGGCGCTCTCAGATTTTCATGACTCCATGCTGCCCATGGGGCTGATCCAGGGGCATGCTCCGGCGAATCCGAAGCAGGTCATCAGCACATTTTCACTTCACTATATTTTTATGCTGCTGGAGTATTATAAACGTACCGGAGATGCCGGCCTGCTGAAACAATACCGCTCCGATGTGGACGCAATATTGGAATACTATGACAGACACATGGGGGCGCAGGGACTTGTAGAAAATCTGGGCTATTGGGATTTCGTGGACTGGCAGGAAAGCTGGCATGACACCCAGGGGCGCCCCGGAGCCGCGGCCTGCGGCCCATCGACGATCCTCAATCTGATGTACGGGAAAGCACTTCTGGACGGCGCGGAGATCTATGAGAATACCGGAAGGCCGGGGACGGCGGAGGAATACCGGGAACGGCAGAAGCATATCACAGACCGGATCCAGGCTTTGTGCTGGGACGAGGGCAGGAACATGTACCGGGAGGGACCCTCCTATCCGGAATTTACACAGCATGCCCAAAGCTGGGCGGTCTTGAACGGCATGATATCCGGCAGGGAAGCCGCAGAGCTTCTGCGCAGGACCTTTGAGGAGCCGGATGTACTGCAGTGCGGTTTTTCTACCTGCTTCGAACTCTTCCGGGCTTGTGAGAGGGCCGGCTGTTATGAGCTGACGTACAGCCGGATGGAGCAGTGGATCCGCCTGCTGGAGGAGCACTGCACGACCTGCCCGGAGACCCCGGTGGATTCCCGGAGCGAATGCCACGGCTGGAGCGCCCTGCCGATCTATGAATTGCTCCATGTGGTCGCCGGAGTGCGCAGGGAGACCGGCCATCCGGAAACCGTAGTTGTTTGGCCGCATATGGAAGGGCTGTTATCGGATCTGGAAGGAGAGATCGCGACAGAGTATGGCAGGATCGGATTTTGCTATACTTATGCGGACGGACAGATACGCGGGGAGATCTCGCTTCCGGAGGGGATGAATGGAACATGGATCGGGACGGACGGGGACAGCAGGGAGCTGAAACCAGGGACAAATGTGATTTAGGGAAAAAAATTTAACAGAAAAAGGACGGAAAGCCGCAGACTTCGAAAGAGACCTGCGGCTTTGTCTTTCTTCATTTGGATTTACCACCCGATATGATTAACGATAACTAATTCAAAAGCACCTTTAATAGCGGAATAAAGGATAATATCTATGGTAGGATTATGAAAAGCATGTTATACTATTTGATAAATAGGGATACGAGATACATGTTCTGCATTTATATGGAAAACAGGAGGAAAAAATTATGGTACATTATTTTGCATGCAATCAGGACACAGCAGTTACAGACACAAAACAGGGAAAAGTCAGAGGGTACGTCTATGACGGTATCACGATCTTCAAAGGCATTCCCTACGCGAAGGCGAAGCGTTTCCACGCGCCGGAACCGGTGGAGCCGTGGGAAGGCGTCCTGGAGACCGTCAACTATGGCTATGTCTGCCCTCTTTTGGAACTTCCGAAACCAAACGGGGAATTGAACGTCCCCCACAGGTACTGGGTGATGAATGAGGACTGCCAGAATCTGAATGTGTGGACTCCCGCCTGCGACGGGGAAAAGCGTCCGGTCCTGGTGTGGCTGCATGGCGGCGGATTCGAGTCCGGCTCCGCGATCGAGCATATTGCATATGAGGGAGAAAATATGTGCCGGATCGGGCAGGTGGTCGTGGTGTCCATCAATCACCGGCTGAATATCCTGGGATACTGCGATCTGTCGGCCTATGGAGAAGAATATGCGAATTCAGGAAATGCGGGAACAGACGATATCATTGCGGCTCTGCGGTGGATTCAGGAAAACATCGCAGGGTTTGGCGGTGACCCGGATAATGTGACGCTGTTCGGGCAGTCCGGCGGCGGAGCGAAGATCACCGCGCTGCTGCAGACTCCCGCGGCAGACGGATTATTTGCAAAGGGGATTAACATGAGCGGCGTCATCGGACCGCTTCTGGCAGACAGCAAAGGCGACGGGGAGGAGCTTGCCATCGCATTGATGGCCGAGCTGGGGATCGACGGCGACATCCACGAATTGGAAACCGTACCCTATGACAGGCTGGCAGAGGCATACCGGCGTGTAAAGCCGGAATTTGCCGCTGCCGGGAAATATATAGGCTGCACACCGTGTCCGAATGCATTTTACAGGGGGACTCCCGAGGAAAATGGATTCCGTGAGGAAACGGCCCGGATTCCGTTGCTGGCAGGCACCGTGTACGGAGAATTCTCAGGATTTATCCCGACTGCATATCATGGAGACAAGCTGACCATGGAAGAGGGCGCCAAGATCGTAAAACAGACGGTTGGAGAGGAGGCGGCAGCAGAACTGCTTCCCCTGTTTGCAGAAGCATACCCGGAGAGAAATCCGGCGGACCTGCTGAAGCTGGACTTCTTGTTCCGTCTGCCCACGCAGCAGTTTATCCGGCAGCGCAGCGCCGGGAACCAGTGTACCTATTCCTATCTGTTCAATCAGGATCTGCCGATCTATGGCGGGAGCGTGCCATGGCACTGTGCGGATGTTCCGTATGTGTTCCATAATACCGAGATGGTTCCTTCCACCCAGGAGGAGGGTGTGGCAAAACTGGAAGCCCAGATCTTTGACAGCGTGATCGCATTTGCCAGGACCGGAAATCCCAACCATGCAGGAATCCCGCATTGGCCGGCCAGCTCCCCGGGAGAGGAGCATACGATGATATTCTGTAAGAATACACAGGTACGCCGCAACCACGATGCCAGGCTGATCCCGTTATTGGCGAAGCATATGGGGCCGATGTTTGAACGGATGATGCGCGAAAATATGGGGGATGTGCAGCATTGAAGATAGAACCGGGGGCAGAAAGCGGTACACTAGGAATGTGCAGGAATCATGCTTCCCTCTTTTTCTGCCGGTATTCATTTGGCGTCAGGCCGTACTTTTCCTTAAAAATCGTATAAAAATGACTGCGGTTCGTAAAACCGAGCCGACGCATGATATCAGAGATGTTCATGTCAGTGTATGCCAAAAGGCGGGCGGATTCTTTCAAGGTAAAGTTCCGCCCGTATTTTAATAAGGACATGCCGGTCCGTCTTTTGACGATCTTGTTCATATAGTCCGGATCGTAATGCAGCTGTGAGGCCAGGTCATGTCGGCTGATGCAGCCGTTCGTCTGGGTCAGCAGCTCCTGGATACGCAGGAACAGATATTCCTCCTTGTCGCTTGGCAACGTGAATTTCTGCATAGTATACTGTCCCATATCCAGCAAAATTGATAAAATGCGGGCAATAAGACCTGAAACAAGGGGCAGAAAGCCGGGACGTCGATCTGCGGTTTCTCGGATTATGATGCCGAATATTTGTTCAAATTCTAAAACAGCAGCGGCCGGGGAAGATGACGGCATAAAATCCCAATATTGCTTTTGCGGGGCGCTTCCGTCACTGCATGTTTTCCGAACCAGGTCATAAATCGGATTTTCCTGTAAAATGACATGTCCGGTTTTATCATAATGGATGTCAGAGCGGACAATATTGAGGAAAAAATCATTTGAGACGGCAAGAAACATCAGTTCCGCATTTTCATGGGCAATTTCTACATGTCGGACATTTTGGTTGACCAGGCAGCACTGTCCCTCCTGATAAGTATAGGTCCTGTCTTCCATTTTCTGTATGATGCGTCCGTGTATGACGAACATAAATTCAAAATAATCATGCTGGTGCATGGACCGGTTTCTTACAAAGTCGGACTTCATGCGAGAAGTGTTGCTCCTGGAAAAGCCCGGGGCGATCAACGTGTAAAAGACTTCGTCGCGGTCCAGGTCATAATTCATATAGATCAGCATATAAGGACCGTTCAGTCTGTACTGTTCCGCATAAAGACTTGCCCGGTTATCTATTTGAAGCTCAGTCAGAGAGATGTTCTTTTTTAAAAGAGACTCATTTGCAGGATTCATAGAAATCTCCTCGTCAATCCATAATCGTTATTTTTTATTTGCATTTTATTTTACCCAGTTTATAAAAAAATGAAAAGTAGAATGATTTTAGAATACGGATTTTGCATTATTTTTTGTTTTGAAAGACTGTTTTCGACATTGAAAACCAAAAAAGGACAAGATACAGTAAATACAACAGAAGTTCAAAGCGCGCGAAAGAATGGATGGAATGAAAATCAGGGAGGAATCTACTATGAGTAATCAGAAACAACAAGAACAAAGCTTATCGCTGATCCGCAAGATCGGATACGGCGTAGGAGATGCGGGCTCCAATTTCTGCTGGACGTTCATCGCATCCTTTATCATGATCTACTGTACAAACACGCTTGGAATCAGCGCTGCGGTTGTGGGGACGCTGCTGATGCTTTCCAAGGTTCTGGACGGTATTACGGATGTCTTTATGGGGCGCATCATTGATGCCACACACAGCAAGATGGGAAAGGCAAGGTTTTGGTACTTTGTCAGCTCATTCCCGGTAGCGATCTTTACGTTTATTCTGTTTAATGTGCCGGGCAGTTTTACGGAAAATACGAAGTATGCATTTATTTTCATTATCTATACTCTGATTGGAGCGGTATTTTACACCATGAACAATATCGCGTATTCGACACTGACTGCATTGTGTACAAAAAATCCGAAAGACCGGGTACAGATGGGCAGCTACCGATTTGTTTTTGCCGGAGTTGCAATCCTGTTCCTCAGCTTTTGCACCAGCGGATTGCTGGAATATTTCGGAGGCGGTCAGAAAGGCTGGAGGGCTGTATCCTTTATTTATTCGATCATCTGCCTGGTGCTTTTGCTGGTGCCGGTATTCGCGGTGCATGAACTGCCGGAAGAAGCATTAAGGGAGACTTCGGGAATGGATAAGGGGAAAGACGAACCCGGATTTTTACAGGGGATCGTTCTTCTTCTGAAAAACAAATATTTTCTTCTGATCCTTGCGCTTCATCTGGTGAAGTATATGGGGAGCGGGCTTACTTCTGGTCTGGGCATTTACTTCGCCACCTATCAGCTGGGAAATGCGTCTCTGCTCGGTACGCTGAGCCTGGCGGGAATCCTTCCGGCGGCAGTAGCCCTTCCGTTTGTCCCGGTCTTGACATCCAGATTCGGAATGAGCAGGACGGTAATGACATCAAATATTGCCGGGGCACTGGGCTGTATTCCGGTCGTTATAGGAGGTTTGACCGGTAATTTCACGATGGTTTTTATTGGCATGGTGTTGAGAACGATTGCTTCTGCGCCGCAGACGGGAGCGATGACCGCGATCATTGCAGAAACGGATGAATATCTTAATCTGAAGTTTGGCTACAGACTGACTGGAATGATTTATTCCTGCTCTTCCGTTGGAGTCAAAGTAGGAACAGGACTTGGAACGGCGTTGTGCGGATTTATACTGGATTTTGGCGGATTTGATGGAATGGCGGAAATACAGACGGCAAGGGCACTGGCGACTATCAACTGGTCCTATCTGCTGGCAGTGATCGTACCGATGGTTCTTGCTGCGGTTCTCTTTTACTTCTTGAGAGTGGAGGAAGAAAATAAGAAGATGCGGGCAGAGATGCAGATAGAGAAATAGAAAGGGCAGAGCAGATGCAGAGACAAAATTTTAACCGGGACTGGACAGTGAGAAAAGTACCAGAAGGAATGGCATATTCTGCGCCGGGCAGCGAAGGGCAGAAAGTGACGCTGCCCCATGACGCGATGATCTGGGAAAAACGTAGTACCGCCAATACATCAGGAAGCGCAGGCGGCTATTACGCGGGCGGTAATTATGAATACGTGAAAAATTTTTATGTGGACGAAGCAGAAAAGGCGGAAACATTCATCCTTGAATTTGAGGGAATCCATAACAGCGGTTATGTGTATGTAAATGGGGCCTTAGCAGGAAGCGTCCAGGGGGGTTATACGAGGCTTCTTGTTGATATTACGCCATATCTTTGCTTCGGTGCAGACAATCAGGTTTTGGTAAAAGCTATCAATACGGCTATGCCAAACAGCCGGTGGTATACGGGCAGCGGCATTTACCGCCCCGTGCATTTGCATAAGGGCGGAAAGATCCGGATTGATGTAGATGGGCTGCGTATTTCCACTCCGGAAATTTCGGAGGGGATTGCGGCAGTGAGAGTGGATACGTCGGTCATATACGACGGGAAGGTTCGAAAAACGGTGGCATTAAAAACAGAAATCCTCGCTCCCAATGGGGAGATTGTGGCAGGAGAGAGTTCCCGCATGACCCTGCACAGCCAGAGTAAAACGGTGCAGACACAGAGGATTTACGTAAAAGAGCCGGCATTGTGGTCAGTGGATGATCCGCAGCTTTATTGCTGTAAAGTGACCATATACGACGGGGAAACGGTTTTGGACACGGCAGAGAGCACGTTCGGCATCCGCAGGCTGGAACTGGATCCGGTCAATGGACTGCGGATCAATGGCGAGAAGATCCTGCTCCGGGGAGGGTGCATCCATCATGACAACGGTCCGGTGGGCGCGGCGACTTTTGAGCGCGCGGAGGAACGTCGTATCGAACTGTTGAAAGAAGCAGGATTTAACTCGATCCGCGCTGCCCATAATTCTTCTTCGAAGGCATTGCTCGACGCGTGCGACAGGCTGGGGATGCTGGTCATGGAAGAAAGCTTTGACATGTGGACACAGACAAAGAGACCCTTCGACTATTCGCTGGTGTTTGCGGATAACTGGGAGAAAGACCTGGAGGACATCGTGCGGAAAGATTTCAACCACCCCTGTGTGTTTATGTATTCCGTTGGGAATGAGATCAAGGAAATTCATACACCGAACGGCGCACAATGGAGCCGGAAAATGACGGATAAAATACGAAGTCTTGATTCCACCCGCTATGTGACGAATGCCATCAATGGAATGATCGGAATCATGGACGATCTGCCGGCGGTGATGAAGGATATGGGTATGACCTTGCCGGAAAGGACGCCGGGCGGTGGAATTAATGATACGATGACCGCGCTGATGGGAGCGATGAATTACCTTTCATCACATCCGAAGGTGGAAGATGGTTTAAAGGAAGCTTATGGAACGCTTGACCTGATCGGCTTAAACTACATGCGGGACGTGTACGACCAGATGAAGGAATATCCCAACCGTGTATTTTACGGGGCGGAAACACTGCCGCCGGATATAGCGCCGAATTGGAAGAAGGTAAAAGAACTGCCGTCCTGTATCGGGGATTATACGTGGACAGCCTGGGATTATCTTGGAGAAGCCGGGATCGGCATTGTGACATATGACGGCCGATTGAGATTTGCGAAGTCCTATCCGGCATATCTGGCTTATTGCGGCGATCTTGACATTACCGGATACCGGCGTCCGATGAGTTATCTCCGGGAAATTGTATTTGGACTGCGGAAAGCACCTTATATTGCAGTGCAATTGCCGGAGCATTATGGTAAAGAGCCTATGTGTACGCCGTGGTCGCTGCCCATTACGGTTTCTTCCTGGACGTGGAAAGGACAGGAAGAAAAAAAATGTCTGGTAGAAGTTTATTCTGACGCTCCGGAGGTTGAGCTGTTTGTAAACGGAAACAGTGTCGGCCGTAAGCCCGCAGGAGAAGAACACAATTATCGTGTCTTGTTTGATACGGTTTATGTGCCGGGTGAAATTAGGGCAGAGGCATATTATGAAGACGGGACTATAGAAAGCCATTGCCTGCGCACGGCAAAAGACGAGGTGTCTCTGTGCATGAAGCCGGATCGCGTTAAGATTGGGAAAGACGACCTCGCTTATGTGATGGTCGAACTTCGTGATGCAGACGGAACGCTGCAGACTGCCGCAGACCGCAAAGTGTGTCTGAAAGTGGAAGGAGCAGGGCATGTGCAGGGATTCGGCTCGGCAGATCCAGTGTCGGAGGAAAATTTCTTTGATGAAAGCAGGAAGACATATTATGGACGCGCATTGGCTGTGATCCGCTCCGGAGAGGATTCCGGGACGATACGGCTGACCGTATGGGCGGACGGTCTGGAAGCGGCGTTCTTAGAAATAGAAGTAGAATAAACCAGATGATAAGAGAGCGGACTGTATTTTGCAGGGGTTTGAGGATCACGAAGTAAAGAGGAGACATTTTAAAATGTATTATGAAGAAATTAGATTATATGAGGATCGGGAGGATGTGAGATTGACAACTTACATTCTTGACGATTCCGTAGAAATGCTGAACGGAGGAAAAAAAGGCGCAGTTTTGATCTGTCCGGGCGGTGGATACCTTTACTGCTCTGACAGAGAAGGCGAGCCTGTGGCGATGGCCTTTGCGGCAATGGGATATCATACATTCGTTCTTAGATATTCCGTATATAATGAAAATAAAAGGGCCAGCACCCTGGATAGCATTTTACCAGATTTTTCAAAACCGTTGGAAGAAAAGCCGGGAGTGGTATTTCCTGGACCAGTCAGAGATATCGGCAAGGCAATGCTTTATATGAAAGAGCATGCAGCGGACTGGCATATCGACATGGAAAAAGTAGCCTTGTGTGGTTTCTCCGCGGGGGCTCATAACAGCGCCATGTATTCCGTATACTATAACCGTCCGGCTGTTACAGATTTTCTCGGCATCGGGGCGGAAGGAATCCGTCCGGCAGCGGTGATCTTGGGATATATGGTGAGTGATTATATGCCGCGACTATCGGAAGAGGCAGCGAAAAATCCTATGTCGAATGCAATGGACATTGCACTGATGGGGAGGGCAGGCGTTGCGGACAGAGAACTTGCGGAAAAATTAAGTCCCTGCCGTCTGGTGAATGAGCAAACTCCGCCAATGTTTATATGGACGACAGCAGAGGACCATCTTGTGGATCCGGCACAATCCCTTTGGATGGCATTGGCACTCAATAAGCATAAGATTCCCTACGAGATGCATATTTTCGAGAAAGGGATGCATGGTATGGCTTTGGCTACTTATGCGACGGCGGCACGGGAAAGACATCTTGATACGGATATAGAGAGTTGGATTCATATGGCGGATAAATGGTTACAAAAACGGTTGGCGCCAGAGTTTAGCAAGGACTTTAAAGGAATTGCAGCACTGTCTGGCAGCAGTTCGGCCGTTTCACAAGGTATACAATGATGCATTTCAGCTTCCGGCCGATCATTATACTGGTCGGTCGGGAGAACCCAGGCAAATCCAGTCAGTGCATTTTCTGCCATCTGTAAAATCATCCCTTCCTGCTGAGCACCACCGCCGCCCCCGCCCCGCACAGTCCCCCCGCCAGCTTGGAGACCAGGAGCGGTACCACAAGCTCCGGTTCCGTTCCATAGGCGAATCCCATATGCGCCGCCAGCGCGGAAGCTCCGCACACCAGAAAGGCAGCGTTCACCACCTTTCCCCGCGCGTCCATTTCCTTCATCATGGCAATGGCAGGGACCGGGCTGACGATTCCCATGAGAAGCCCGGCCACGCTGTTCCCATTCATCCCGGTCCGGCTTCCGATCCAGTTCAGCGGTTTTTCCAGGATCCGCCGCAGCAATTCCGCCACAGGAAGACTCCCCAGCAGCACCACGCCGATGGAGGACACCACGGCCATCGCCTCCTCGATCGGAGCAATTCCTTTCAAGATCTGAAAGCCCGTCATATATTCCACCGCCCCGACGACCAGCCCGACGGTAGTCAGAAATCCGATCCCTGCGGCAAAATATCCGAATCCCCGGATCATCTTATGCGGAAAAAACCGAATCCCTGCCATGAGCATCAGCGACAGCACAAATACGGGGAGGCTCAGGCACAGGACTTCCGTCACCCGCAGCCCGCAGAACAGCCCGCCCAGGAGCAGCGATACCGGCATCATCCCCAGTCCGATGAGCATCCCCTTAGCGAACAGAGGGCGTTCCTCCCCGGAGATCATTCCCATTCCCACAGGAATCGTAAAGGTAATGGTGCACCCGAAGGTGGCTCCCACGATGATCCCCGCGTATCTCCCCACATCCGGCGTACCGGCCAATTCCATGGAAAGCTGGTAACCGCCCATATCGATCGCCAGGATACCGCCCAGAATACCCGGATCCAGCCCGGACCAATCACACAGAGGCACGACTGCCGCTTTCAGGAGCATGGAAAGAAGCGGGGTCAGACAGATGATCCCCGCCATGGAAAGGGCGGTCGTGCCTAAAAGCAGAAAGCCCTCCTCAAATCGTTTTCCAAGTCCCAGGCGGTTTCCGCAGATTTTATCCACACCGCCGATGACGGCGCCGGCCGCCATGATCCACATGATGATCGTATTCATGATTCATTCCTCTTTTGATGAAATAGATGCTCACGGCAGATTTATCTGGCGTTCAATATGATATATTATAGGCAAGGGAAAGAGAAATAGCAAGAAATAATTACAGGCTACACTTAATAGGAGTGAACACGAACATACCACACGAAAAATGATTGATATTCTCTTTTCTCATGGTTATACTGAAATAAAGTGGTACAGAATCATAAAGTAAGTGGTGCAGGGGTGAAGGACTATGAAAATTTCAGTAGAGATTGCAAGAACGATCGTCAGGGAGATCAGCAACACGATCCATCAAAATGTAAATCTGATGGACGAGTCCGGACGTATCATTGCAAGTACAAATCCGGCGAGGACAGGGACCTGCCATGTGGGCGCGCAGAAGATCATTTCAGAGCAGCTGGAGTATCTGACGATCAATACGGACGGGGAATATGAAGGAGCAAAACTGGGGATCAATATGCCGCTCTATTTTGGCGGGGAGATCGTAGGAGTGCTGGGGATCACCGGAGAGTGGGATCAGATCAAGCCATATATTGACCTGATACGGAAGACATCGGAAACCCTTCTGATGAATTTCTATCTGCAGAAAAGAGAGGGGGAGATCCAGAAGGAGCAGAATCAATATCTGTATAATCTGTTGTCTGAAGATATGGAGCATCTTCCGAAGGATTTCATTTCCATGGGAACGCTGGTGGGGATCGATATGCTGACCGCCCGCCGGTGCATCTGCATTTCCTTCAGACAGGATCAGGGAATGCAGGGAGAAAAGCCGCATCTGTTTCTGGATCAGGCGGAGCAGATATTCTATCAGCAGCAGGAGTATCCCCGGCAGAGCTTCTCCTACAGGGAAGCAGACCAGCTGGCTGTTTTTATGCCCATTGAAAACAAGGAAGAGATCGAAAGGCTGATCGCGCTGACGGCGGAAAAGCTGAGACTGCCCGCAGGCATGATCCTGAAGGCTGGAGTGGACGATCAGCTGTGCACAGGGATGGAGCTGCGCAGGGGGAAGGCCAGGGCGCAGAAAAGTCTGAAGGCGGCGATGCTCAGTCAGGAAAGGGATGTGGTATACTATCATGAGCTGACATTTGGAGTCTTTATCAGTGAGATATCGGATGACAGCAAACGGGAATACCTGGCGAGGGTTTTTAAGGGGATCGAGGATACAGAGATCCGATATTGGATGGAGCTTCTGGAAATCTTTTATGCCTGTGAGGGGTCCATCACACGGACTGCGGAGAAAATGTTTATCCATAAAAATACGCTCCAGTACCAGCTGAAAAAGCTGAAGTCGCTCACAGGCTATGATCCCCGCAGCATATCGAATGCCGCGATCTATCAGAATGCGTTGTGGTTCTGGCGGGAACTTCTGTGAATTGATACCCGGAAAACAGCGGGCCAAATCAAAACAGCTGCTGAAAATCTTACTTAATCCAAAGGCAGGCTTTGGCATTTGTTACGTATAACAATCCGAAGGTTGCTTTTTTGTTGTGCAAAATAACGACTTTTTCGGATCAGGCTGATATAATTTATGCAATACATACAAAAGGACGAAGGAGCATAAGAACTGCTCCGGAGGAGGAGAGGAGGAATGGGAATGGAACTGTATTCCTGTGATACGATGGTCGCGCTCGGAAACAGTACAAAAAGCGGAAATACGATTTTTGCGAAGAACAGTGACCGGCCGGTCACAGAGGCGCAGCCTCTTGTAGTGATCCCGGCGGAGGAGCATGAAGAGGGGGAAACGGTCCGCTGTACGTATATTGAGATTCCGCAGGCGGCGCACACGTATCAGGTGATCGGCTCGAAACCATACTGGATATGGGGGTTCGAGCATGGTATGAATGAGCACAACGTTGCGATCGGAAATGAAGCAGTCTGGGCGAGAGAACCGGAGGAAAAAGAAAATGGGCTTCTGGGAATGGACCTGCTGCGTCTGGGGCTGGAGCGCTGGAGCACGGCATATGAGTCTCTGCACGTGATCACCGGATTGTTGGAGACCTATGGTCAGGGAGGAAATGCGGCGGTCGGGATGGAGCACCGCTATCACAATTCCTTTTTGATCGCAGATCCAAAGGAGGCATGGATCCTGGATACCTGCGGACGGCGCTGGGTGGCAAGGCGGGTTCAGGATACGGCCGGGATTTCCAACTGCTACAGTACAGGGGAGCACTGGGATGAAGAAAGCGGAGATGTGAAGCAGTATGCCTATGATAACGGGTGGATCTCCAGAGAGGTCCCGTTTGATTTTGCAAAAGCATACAGCGCCATGTCGTTAAAGCACCGGGCGGCGCATCCAAGATTTGTACGGCTGAATAAGCTGCTGAGGCAGAACGCCGGAAATATTACATTGGAGACGATCCGGAGCATCCAGCGGGATCATTTTGAGGGAGAGATCCTGGAACCCAGATGGAGTCCGGCGGACGGGCTGCATGTGTCGATCTGCATGCATGCCATGACGGAGACGGCCAGCAAAACAGCGGCGGCATCTCACGTAGAACTCGTTCCGGGCCAGACGCCGGTCTGGTGGAATGCGTTTGCAGTGCCGTGCATGTCGGTATTCGCTCCGTATACCGTATTTTCAAAGCTTCCGGAGGTGATCAGCCATGCAGGGGCGGCGTATTCAAAGGACAGTGCATGGTGGCAGTTTGAACGGCTGCAGTATGCTATTGAGACAGATTACTGCCGTCACATGAGCTGGTGGCGCAGGGAAGCAGATCAGCTGGAGCAGGCATTCCGGAAGCAGACAGAAGAAGGCGGGATTCCCGGAGATGAGCAGATCAGAGAAAATACAGAACGGATGCTTCAGACAGTCCGATCAGCATATGAACGGATCACGGCGGATGAGGAGGCGTCCGGACAGCCGCAGCATCAGGAAATGAATGAAACAGCAAAAAGGCGTGCTGGAATTTTATAGAAGGAGGAGACAGATATGATTAGTATGGATGCATTAGCATGGACCGGATTGTTTATTATTGTAGGCGTGGTTTTGCGCGCAAAGGTTCCGTTTTTAAAAAATAATCTCGTTCCGGCCAGTGTGATCGGCGGCGTTCTTGGATTTATCGTGATGAATACCGGGCTGATCACGGATGCGGCAGCAGGGGATTTCGGCAGTATCGCAGGAATTTTATGGTCATTTTCTTTTGCAAATATGGGATTGACACTGGCGGTTGCAAAACAGGGCGGTGAGAAAAAGCGGACCCTCAAGGAACGGATGGCAGACAGCCAGTTTTCAGGAATCTGCGGTATGGGATTTTTCTGGGTAGTACCGTATGCACTGACCGGGCTGTTAGGCTATGGAGTCCTGAAGCTCGCAGGCGGATTCTTTGGCATGGATCCGGTATACGGTCTCCAGGTTCCGTTCGCGTTTGCACAGGGACCTGGACAGAGCGTGACCTACGGCGGGATGATGGAGACAAACGGAGTCGTAAATGCGGTACAGGTCGGAGTGACATTTGCGGCGGCAGGCTTCCTTGTAGCATTCATGATCGGAGTGCCATGGGTGAAAAAAGGGATCGAAAAAGGGCTGGCTCCTTATGCAGGAAAAATGAGCGGCGGAATGATGAACGGAATTTTTGAGCCGGATGAACAGCAGTACTATGGAAAAGAAACGACACATCCGGGGAATGTGGATACATTGGCATTTCATTTCTCTCTGGTCGGGATCGCATGGGTCTGCGGCAATATCATCTGCAGGCTTTTGGGCGCGCTTCCGGGATTTGCCGGAGAAATGCTTTCCGGATTTCTTTACCTGTACGCGATGCTTGCAGCGTATGTGATACGGTGGATCATTGGAAAATTGGGCTGCAGCAAGTATCTGGACCGCGGAACGCAGATCCGTATATCCGGCTTCTGCATTGATATGATGGTAACATCGGCATTTATGGCAATTTCACTGGAGATCATAGGAAGCTGGATCGTCCCGATCCTACTGGTGGTATTGGTCAGCACAGTATTTACATATGTTACGACCAGATACTTTGGAGAAAGATTTGGCGGAAAGCATGGATTTGAGAGGACGGTTGCCATCTGGGGAACGCTGACGGGAACCAATGCCACCGGGCAGGCGCTGTGCCGTATGGTGGATCCGGAGCGGAAGACTTCGGTTCTGGAGGAGATGGGGCCGATCAATGCGGTCAATGTTCCGGCCTGCTATGTTGTCATGCCCATGATCATCGCATTTTCAGCGGGAGAGGTCTCATTCGGCATGCTGACCGCGGCGCTGGTTGGAACGGCCGCCGTATTCCTTGCGGGAATGCTGATCACCAGAACCTGGGGAAAGAAAACGTACGATTACAGAAAAGGCGAGCTTTATTACACGGTAGATGAAAAGGAATAGAAAAAGACATGCATAAAATAGTGATCATTCCGGATTCTTTTAAGGGTACGATCTCCAGCGGCGAAGCGGGACGGATCATTGAGGAAGAGGTAAAAGCGCGCTGGCCGCAGGCGGAAGTGATCCGGGCGGAAGTGGCGGACGGTGGGGAAGGAAGTGTGGACGCATTTCTTTCCGTGCTTCCCGGAGAGAAAATAAGAGCAGAAGCAACCGGACCGTATGGGGAAAGGATCTCTTCCTATTATGGGATCTTTGGAAAGACCGCCGTTGTAGAGATGGCAGCGGCGGCGGGTCTTCCTCTGGTCGGGAAAAGGCTTTCGGCAGGAAAGACTACGACGTTTGGCGTGGGGGAACTGATTTTGGACGCACTGGATCATGGAGCGGAAAAAATCATACTGTGCCTTGGCGGAAGCGCCACCAATGACGGCGGGACAGGAGCGGCTGCTGCACTGGGCGTTCGGTTTACAGATCAAAAAGGGAACTGCTTTGTCCCGGTCGGGGAATCGCTGTCCCAGATCGCAGGAATCGATATGTCCGGGCTGGATCCAAGGATCAGAGCTGCGAAGATCCTGGCCATGTGCGATGTGAATAATCCATTGTGCGGAGAAAACGGGGCAGCTGCAGTGTTTGGGCCGCAGAAAGGGGCCACAGAGCAGGATATCCGGCATCTGGAAAAAGGACTGAGGCATCTGGCAGGGCTGGTCAGGGAAGATCTGGGTAAGGATATCCTGCAGCTGGAAGGCGGCGGTGCTGCCGGCGGTATGGGAGCCGGAGCAGTGGCATTTTTAGGAGCGGGCCTGCAGAGCGGGATCGAAGTGATCCTTGATACGATACAGTTTGAGCAGATGCTGGAGGGCTGTTCCATGGTCATTACCGGAGAGGGAAGGATTGACGGACAGAGCGTAAAAGGCAAGGTCGTTTCCGGTATTGCGAAAAGGACTGCGCGCCGCCGCATCCCCCTGCTTGCGATCGTAGGAGCCATAGGCGATGATATTGATGAGATTTATGAGGCTGGAGTGAGCGCGGTTTTCAGTATCATCAGCCAGCCTATGACATTTGACCAGATAAAAATGTGTACCCATTCTGAGCTTAGAAAAACGGCGCGGACGATCTTCCGGTTTGCGGAAATAGCGAAATCCATGTAGCGGAGGAAAAAGGATGGCAGAGTATCTATTTGTTTTGATCGTATTTCTTGCAAATGTGGTCGAAGGGATCACCGGATTTGCCGGAACGATGCTGGCAATGCCGGCTGCAATGCTGCTGGTCGGTGTTGATGAGGCAAAGATCATACTGAATATAGTCGCTATTTTTGTGAGCTCAAACATTGCGGTGCGAAACTACAGGGATATGGATAAAAAGCAGGCAGTCAAAATTTCTCTCCTGATGTTTTTGGGGATGGCTGCGGGACTCTATCTGTACCGGATACTGCCTGCACGCATTTTGATGTCCGCATACGGAGGGCTGCTGATCCTGGCGGCTCTTTGCGGACTGTTCCGGAAAAAGGAACGGAGCCTCCCGGCAGGAGCGCTGATCTGTGTGGTCCTGCTGGCAGGGATCATCCACGGAATGTTTCTTTCCGGAGGATCCCTCCTGGTCATCTATGCGGTTGCAGTATTGAAGGAAAAATCCGTGATACGGGCCACGCTTGCTCCGGTCTGGGTCGTATTGAACGGAAGCATGCTGATCCAGAATATCGCAGAAGGAGCCGTGAACGCAGAAATCCTGCGGCTGACAGGGTGGTGCGTGATACCGGTGATCATCGCACTGTATCTGGGACAGCTGCTGCATAAAAGGATGAAGCAGGAATTTTTTGTAAAGCTCACCTATGTCCTGCTGATCATATCAGGTTTTACGCTCCTTGTATAATATCAGGATAAATGCAGGGAAATCCATTGACAATCATCCTATTTCAGTGTATGTTGTTTGTATACCTTATGAAAGGGCCGGATGGCCATAATGGGATGCCCTTGGGTATACCTTATGAAAGGGCCGGATGGCCATAACGGGGTGTCCAATATAAATTCGGGAGATTTGTGTTATGAATTGTCCGTCATGATCAGCAAGTTCATATCGTTGTGAAGGAGGCGCTCTAAACAAGTGCCTTTTTGTTGTATCTAAAATCAAAAAAGAGAGGACAATTCACCCATGAAACGAAATATCTATCTCATGTATGCCATTGCATTTCTGCAGGGCATGGTATTTTACGGCCCTGTTGCCACCCTTTACCGGCAGGCCCAGGGGGTATCCGTATTTCAGATCACCCTGATCGAAAGTATTTCCCTGATATTATGCATCTTATTGGAAGTGGTCTGGGGCGTTATCGCGGACAAGATCGGCTATAAAAGGACGATGGTCTTTTGCTGCGCCCTCTATTTTCTCTCCAAGATCATATTCTGGCAGGCGTCCGGCTTTGCCGGGTTTCTGGCGGAACGCGTCCTGCTCAGCGTTGTGATCTCCGGAATGTCCGGTGTGGACACCAGCATCCTCTATCTTTCCTGCAAAGGAGAAGACAGC
The DNA here is from genome assembly GCA_910575475.1 of Lachnospiraceae bacterium. GTDB lineage: Bacteria > Bacillota > Clostridia > Lachnospirales > Lachnospiraceae > Schaedlerella. The sequence continues at coordinate 107,948 of CAJTGD010000005.1, forward strand.
CAGAAGGTGTTCGGAGTCTACAACAGCCTGGGGATGGCGGGGCTGCTGGCCGCGGCTGCGGTATTTTCTGTGTTTGTCCGGGACGATTACCGGCTCTTGGGACTGCTCACCGTGATCAGCTACGGAATGGCGGCGGTGCTGTCACTGGCGCTGACCGACGTAAGTCCGGAAGGGAGCAGACGGATCAGCAGAAAAGGGTTCCGGCAGGTGCTGTCTCAGACGATGCGTGACCGGAACCTACTGATGTTTTTAGTTGGGGCGGCTTTTTTGAATGAAACCCATCAGACCGTCACCGTATTTCTCAACCAGCTCCAATATGAGAAATGCGGACTGGGAAATGCAGCTATCGGATTCATCTATATCGGGGCCACGCTGCTTGGAATGTGCGGCCCTGTCTCTGCCTGGTTTACGAAACGTGCGGGGATCCGGGCAGCAGGAACGGTATTCGGCGGTGCGGCGGTGCTGTCCTGTCTGACGCTGGCGGTGTCCGGGTCCGCGTTGCCGTCAATCTGCGGGATCCTGGCACTGCGCGTTTCCAACAGCCTGTTTCAGCCCTTTCAGGCGGAAATGCAGAACCGGCAGGTCCGTACCGAATACCGGGCTACCGCGCTGAGCATCCACGCCATGCTCCTGGATGGCATCGGCGCGGGGACCAACCTGGCGTTCGGCGCGCTGGCGGAGCGGAATCTTGCAGCGGCATTTCTGTTCGGGGCGGGGATCTGCGCGGTGGGAACGGGCCTGCTTCTGAAATGGTGCAGAAACAGGCCATGCTATTCTCAATCCCACCAGAAATACCACACATCCGACCCTTCCAGCCCTGCCGCCAGTTCCGACAGCTTATAGGTCCGTGTCCCCTGGTCCACCCGGTCCACGCAGAAGGCGTAGTGCTCCTTGGCAGCCTCCAGGCTGTCCGCCCCGTTGAGTCCCGCGGGTGCGTAGAATTCCATCACATCGTGGGTAAACACCGCCGGAATGGCCTGATATGTTTCATACCAGTATTTGCAGATGGAGATCATCTCCTCCGGCCCCGGACACTCGTTCCATCCGCCCATGGGCAGATAGCCGATGATCTCCCATGGATGACGGACCGGGAGCTCTAAGAGCAGCACGTCCGCTTCCAGACTGCCGTCGGAGAAGGAGCAGTACCCCATGAAATGATGCAGCTCTTCGCCTTCTGTTTCATTTCCGATGAAATCCTCCTGGCCTTCTGCGTCCAGTTCCAGATCCTTCATGTATTCCTGATAGCGTTCCTCCAGGATCTCCTTGCCGTTATCCCCGCAATTGGCAATGATCTCGTCTCTGTCATAGTCCTGGGATACGACCTCCTCCAGCCATTCCACAGCATATTCGTCCAACAGGAAAATGGCCGGATAAAAGCCTTCTGTCCGTCCGGCTTCCAGGGCCCTTCGATAGGCCTGCTCCACCGGCTCCGGGGCGGTTCCCTTCTCAAAGACCGTGTACCTGCACTGAAAACGTTCTGCGATCCGTTTTGTTGATTCTTCCATGATGTGATTCCCTCCTTTTTGATTTACATATGATGGATTCCCGCGAAGCAGCGGGCCGGCTCCTTACAGTAAAAGCCGGACTTGATTTTTGCAGTCCGGCTTTCAGCACTTCTTTTATGTATACTCACGGCAGATTTGCCTGGCGCTCAGTATATTATGCTTCCGTCTGATGATGACGGTGCATGGAAAATTCGTATTTGCTGTATTCGGATACAGTATCCGTAACCAGACGGTCATCCGCCCTCTTCAGCTGCTTGTCACGCTCCCGCTTGAATGCCCGCTCTTCCTGGATATTGCCGGGGCCGGCTACGCATCCGCCCAGGCAGGCCATTCCCTCGATAAAGTCCTCCGGCAGCTTTCCGGCCTTCAAAAGCATGAGCGCTTTCCGACATTCCGCCGCGCCGTTGCACTGGCGTACATTTAATCCGCTTTGCCCGCCGTGCTCGATATAAGCCTGCTTCACCGCCCTGGTCACACCGCCGGAATTGGAGTAATTCTTGGCATGGATACTTCCGTTCTGAGTCTCTTCCAGAGTCACTGGCTCCAGCTTGATCTTCTTTGCGCGGAGCATCGCCTGGAATTCTTCAAAGGTCAGTACAAGATCCGCGTTTTCGCCTTCCTTGTCCTGATCCTGTCCGGCCTCGCTCTTCTTCGCGATACATGGTCCGATGAAGATGCATACCGCGCCCGGATGCATGGCCTTGACCAGCCTTGCCGTTGCGGCCATCGGGGATACCGTGGTGGAGATGTGGTCAGAGAGCTCCGGGAAATGCCGCCGGATGAGGTGCACAAATGCCGGGCAGCAGGAGGTGGTCATCTTCTTGCCGGCCTCATGTGCCTCCGCCCATTCCTTTGCTTCGGAATCAGATACGAAATCCGCTCCGATCGCCACGTCTACCATGTCCTTGAAGCCCATCTTCTTGGCTCCCTTGCGGATGGATTCCATGGTGATATCCATGCCGAACTGTCCCTCAGCGGCAGGGGCTACCAGCGCGTATACCGGACGGTCGCCCTTCAAGTAGTCGATGACCTCGATCATACGGGAGCTGTCAGAAATCGCGCCGAACGGGCATTTGCTGATACAGGAACCGCAGCGGATACATTTCTCATCATCGATCCATACCCTTCCGTCCTCATCCGCCTGGATCGCGTCTACCGGGCAGGCGCGGCGGCAGGGGCGCATGATATCCACAATCGCGTTGTACGGACATGCATCGTAGCACTGACCGCATTCTTTACATTTTTCCGGATTGATGTATGCCTTGTCCCTTGCCATGGTGATGGCTCCGAAACGGCACGCCTGCATACACTTCTTGCCCATGCACTTCTGGCAGTTGTCTGTCACGGAAAAACGGGTGATGGGGCAGTTCTCGCAGGCTGACGGGAGGATCTTGACCGTGTTGTGGCAGGGCTCGCCATCTGCCGGGTTGATGTTCTTGGCAAGCATGATCCGTTCACGGACGATCTCTCGCTCCTTGTGGACGCAGCAGCGGAACTTCGGTTTGGTTCCTGGCAGGATCTCGTAGGGCAGTGTCGCCTCGATCTTGTGCAGGTTCCCCTCAAAGGCCGCTTTGGCAACCTGGTAGAGCACTTCGTCTTTTACTTCTCCAATGGTATTATTCTCGTGTAACATACTATGATTCCTTTCTTATGTAGTGAATTATGATATGTTTCCTTAAAAGCGTTTATATTTTAACATATTTTTTTTGGTGAAACAATACTATAGATGAACGAAGTGGAGTAAGATTTTTTAGTTGATTTTTCAGAAAATATTTTGAGACTGCGAAGGAAAGACTGGGCGGAAAAAATAAAAAAACACGTGGCATATCTCAGCTGTACGCCATCTGACACTTAAATTTTTCAAAATCCTTTTCAAGAAACTGTACTTTTTCGATGAGGTAGTTTACCTTTACTTCATAGGCAAGGTTCTTGTCGGCCACCGGAATGGCCTGGTTGAGCTTATTGGTAAGTTCGATAAAGTTCTCGGCGATCAGCTGTATGTTCTTATCTGTCTGGTTTTCAAGATGCACCTCAATGGCGGTTACTCTCTGCTTGAGGATAGAGACGTCCTCTTTGAGTACAGCGACATCAGTTTTAAGTACAGCGACATCAGTTTTAAGTACGGCGACATCGGTTTTAAGTACAGCTACATCCTTTTTGAGATCAGCGACATCGGTTTTAAGTACAGCTACATCCTCTTTAAGACCAGCGACATCGGTTTTAAGTACAGCTACATCCTCTTTGAGACCAGCTACATCCTCTTTGAGACCAGTGACATCCTCTTTGAGACCAGCTACATCTTCTTTGACACCTAAGATTTCGGAAAGAATGAGATCAAGTTTTTGGCTGTCGGTCATTTTACTGCCTCCTTTCAGGGAATCTGTTTACGTGGTTCTGTAAGTATAGCACAATCATGGTACAAAGTCTATAAAATAATCGGGAATAAAAAAGTAATAAAAAAGTTCTGCCTGTACGGTTGAAACAGTTTGAAAAAAACGCAGAATCTGTTATGATAAATGGAGTAAATACCAGAAAAGATCAGAGAGGAAAATAATCATGGTTGAAACAGGGGTAGCCTTTGGCAGATTTCAGATTTTTACATTAAAGCATATGGAATATATCCTGGCGGCAAAGATGCGCTGCCATAAGCTGTATATCGGGATCACGCATGCAGACATCGTCTCCTTTGCGGCAACCTCGTCGCTGGACCAGCATGGGGTTACGAAGCGGGACAATCCGCTGACCTATCTGGAGCGCTACGAGATGATCCAGGGGGCGCTGCTGGACTTCGGAGTCAGGCGCAAGGAGTTTGACATCATTCCGTTTCCGGTAACGCAGCCGGATCTGATCCCCCAGTATGCGCCCAGGGATGCGACTTATTATTTGAGCATCTGCCGGGAATGGGATGAAGAGAAGGCGCAGGCCGTACAGCGGCAGGGCCTGAAGACGGAGATCCTCTGGCAGCGGCTGGGCGAGGAGTGCGGGCCGACAGGGTATGATGTCAGAAAGATGGTGGCGGAGAACAGGGAATGGTTCCAGTATGTTCCGAAAACGGTAAGCGACTATATCCGGAAGCGCGGGATCGATCAGCGGATCAAGGAACTGGAAAGGCTGTATTCCAATCCTGAGTGGAAAAACCAGAAGCCGCGGGAGCGGTCTGCGGATCAATAGGCCGGATCTGAGCCGGTCCGGTGCGGCTGGTTTCCGGGAACAAAAAAAGAAATCGAAAAGAAAATCAAAAGAAAACAAAAAGCCTGGAATCCGAAAATGTGGATTCCAGGCCCAGCATACCATCGTATGCAGAAAGGCTGCCAGTGGCAGGCTTTCTGTATCGGCCTTATGGAAGCAGATATGCATACATCACTACAAAATGGCATGCGCTTCCGCCCATGACGAAGAGATGGAAGATCTCATGGCTGCCGAAATTCTGATGCCTGCTGTTGAAGATCGGAAGTTTCAGCGCATAGATCACTCCTCCGATCGTATAGATGATGCCGCCTGCCAGAAGCCATCCGAAAGCTGCCGTACTCATGGAATTTAAGATCTGTGTAAAAGCCAGCACGCAGGTCCAGCCCATTCCGATATACAGGATGGAAGAGACCCACTTGGGGCAGAAGACCCAAAATGCCTTGATCAGGATCCCGACCATGGCGATCCCCCAGACAAGAGAAAGCAGGATCAGCCCGGTCCGCCCTTTGAGCACCAGAAGGCAGATCGGCGTATAGCTGCCTGCGATCAGGACGAAGATCATCATATGGTCGATTTTCTTTAAAACAGTATTAATTTTTTCTGACAGATCGAAGGTATGGTAGGTTGTACTTGCCGCATATAATAAGACCAGGCTCGCCGCATAGATGGCAAGAGAGATCACGTAGATCCGTCCCGGTTCGTGAGCTGCCCGGATCAAAAGCGGGACTGCGGCGAAGATCGCCATCAGCATACCGATAAAATGGGTGATTGCGCTTCCTGGATCTTTGATGTGTTGTTTTGTCATAAAAACCGCCTCCTAAATTTATAATTAAACGATAAGTAGTTTTGAATACTACATATGATTATATTCATATATTACACCGGTTATTCCTAAAATGCAAGAGAAAAATTACCATTTTATTAATTTAGAGATTACAAATAGAAGAGGAGGAAACATGAATGAGAAACCATGAAGTGACACAGACACACCCGCTGCTGAACTCAGACGGCAGCCTGATGGAGCCGGGCTGGTCCAGAAAGCTGGTCCAGACGTATTCCAGAGACCGGATCCGGGCGCCGAAGTTCCGGATCAAGGAATGGGATTATTATCTCGTATTAAATGAAGACTTTGCCGGGGCATTCACCCTCTCAGACGACGGCTACATCGGGCTGCAGTCCGTGTCGCTGCTGAATTTTAAAGAGGGCTGGGAGCACACGGAGACCATACTCAACCCATTTCCCATGGGCAGATTCCATATGCCGGAGACCTCGGAGAGAGGGGATGTGGTATACCGGGACAAACGCCTCCACATGGGTTACTTTATAAAAGACGGAAAACGCCAGATCCGCTGCCGTTTCAAGAATTTTTATCAGGGGAAGGATTTTTCCTGCGATATCCAGCTGGAGCAGCCGGAAATGGATACGATGGTGATCGCGACTCCGTGGAAGGAAAAGAAGACGGCCTTTTATTACAATCAGAAGATCAACTGCATGCCCGCATCCGGCAGCATGACCTTTGACGGAAGAACCTATGCATTTTCCAGGGAAACAGACTTCGGCACGCTGGACTGGGGCCGGGGCGTGTGGACCTATGACAACCGGTGGTACTGGGGTTCCGGGAACCAGGTGATCGGCGGAAAAGCATTTGGCTTCAATATTGGATATGGGTTCGGCGATACCTCGGCGGCATCGGAGAATATGCTGTTCTATGACGGGATAGGGCATAAGCTGGATGACGTGGAGTTTCACATTCCTGCGGACAGTTACATGAAGCCGTGGACATTTTCCTCCAGCGACGGCAGGTTCGAGATGGAGTTTCAGCCGGTTCTTGACCGGGCGGCCCGGACGGCAGCGGTTCTCATCGAAACAGACCAACATCAGGTATTCGGCAGGATGAACGGAAGGGCAGTGCTGGATGACGGCACGGCATTGGAAATAAAAGATCTGATGTGCTTTGCGGAGGACGTGCATAACCGGTATTGATAAAGGACGTTTGAGACGGATGGAGATCGATGTTCCATCCGTCCTTCTCTTCAGTATGGTTCGGAAAATTTTTAAACAAGAAAGTCTCCTTTGAAAAAATCTGTATCAGTAGGATATACATAGCTGTCTCCAATAGTATGCAGCAGCACAACATTCAGGTGATCATTCAGATTCTTTTTGTCCAATGTGATCGCTGCAGTCAGGTCAGAGAGGGGAAGCCCGCATTGATGGGGAAGCCCGTAAGCATCCAGCACCTCCTTCAGGGAGTCTGCACATCCCGGAGCAGTGAGTCCTTTCTCTTCTGCCAGCTTTGTGATCTGATACATCCCGATAGCAACCGCTTCACCGTGGCTTTCGCGGCTGTAGGAGTAGTACTGCTCGATGGTATGGGCAAGCGTATGTCCGAAGTTTAAAAGCATCCGTTCTCCGGTATCAAACTGGTCTTTTTCCACAACGATCCGTTTGATATCCACACAGCGGCAGATAACGGATGCCAGTTCTTCTTTCAGGCTGTCAAATGAGCGGTGCCCTTTTAAGGTATCAAACAGGGCGCGGTCCTTGATGCACCCGTACTTGATGACCTCTCCCATGCCGTCATGGATGAAGCGCTCAGGCAGAGTCTGCAGCACATCCGGATCGATCAGGACCATTTTTGGATGATAAAAGGCTCCTGCCAGATTCTTGCCCTGGGGCAGGTCAACCGCGGTTTTTCCTCCGACGGAGGAGTCTACCTGTGCCAGCAGGGAGGTGGGGATCTGTATCAGCTTTATGCCCCGCAGATAGGTGGCTGCCGCAAATCCGGCAAGGTCGCCGATGACCCCGCCGCCCAGGGCGATGACCAGGTCGCTGCGGGAGATGTGCGCCTCCAGCATGGCGGAATAGACCTCGGATAAAGTCTGGAAGCTCTTTGTCGGCTCGCCGTGGGGGAGGACAAGAGTATGGCATTCCCAGGAATCCAGAGAGTCTGTAAGCTTTTTACCATATAACGGATATACATGATCATCAGAAATGATCATGATCTTTCTGCCGGTGAAGACCTGAGAAAGATGGCTTCCGGCATTTCCTAAAATCCCATTTTGAATATAGATCGGATAACTGTTTTCTTTTAAAGCTACTTGCAATTTCATAGTTGTTTTCTCCTCTGTCATACAATGATCCAATTACTGTTTCATCATAAGTCAAGCCTGTTTGGATGTCAATACGAAGATAATCCTTGATTGATGCACAGGAAAATGTTACACTGTTTTTGATAAAATTTCGAAGTAGAAAGTCGAAGGTGCATATAAAATGAAAAAAAAGATAAACAGATATCATTTTGACAGGATCAGCAGCAGAATGGTACAGAGATTTGGTTCGATCAAAAAAGGGGAGGAAGACAGCCATTTTCCCCTTATGTTTCCTATGGAATCCAACCTGTTAAAGCTGCACCGTGAGGATGAAAAAAGAGACAGCAGGCGTGCGATCGAGGCGATCCATATCTGCCTTCTGACCATTGACGGCTATCTGACAGATACAGAATATGATCTGGAGCCATTCATATCGGAAGAGAATCAGGCTCTGGCAGAGGGGCTTTTGATGAGCTTTGATCCGTTTTCCAATGAAGAGATCAGGACGATCCTGAAGGAAAGCAAGAGACTGGATTCTGCGGAACAGCTGGAGGCTTATTATGAGGAGCCGGTTAAATGTCTGCTTCGGATCGAAAGATCAATCGAAATGTGGTTAAAGGCAAGGGGGACAGACGGATATTTCCAATATATAGAGGACTTAATGGGAGATACTGTGAAAACAGATACCAGGATGGAATATATGGTTTTGGGGGATATGACCGAAAACTGAAATGTCCGCCCGGCTTGCTGCTTCGCGGAATGAAAGCACACGGAGAAGGGCTGGATTACAGTCCAGCCCTTTTTTGCATGGGATTGTATACTGCACGCCAGATAAATCTGCCGCTTCGCTGCTGCGGTACTATTTTATAGTTTCCCCTCTTTTATGGGACAGTCCTTTCGCGACATTGAATATGATTTCGAGCTGTTCATCGTCCAGCGTATAAAGTATATTTATAATGTCATTGATCCTGGCGGGATTTGGATTATCCGGATCAAAAAAATCTTTCGGAGTGATCTGAAAATATTCACATATATAAAAGAAAGCCTGCATAGATGGGAAGGTCTGTTTGTTCTCAATGCGATTGATATAGCTTTCGTTCTGGCCGATGGACAGGCTCATTTCACGTGCAGATACACTCCTTTTCATTCGCAGCGAGGCCATCCGTTCGGCAAAAAAATCTTCATACATCATCTTCATCACCTCGTAAGTTATTGTATTTCATTTTGTTTCTAAATCTCTGATTTTAGAAATCATATTCATGCCCTCCTAAGATATTTTATATCATATTAGCAGGAGGAGTTACAGAGCTCTTTGAATAAGCGATTGATGTTGACATTCAGGCCGGATAGTGCTATTTTTAAAAGAGGTAAAATGTCGGTTTCGGTTCGGTTCAGGGAAAACCGGAGCTACGGCAGTAAGCCAGGGGGGACATATCATAAAAAATGAAATAAGGAGATTAATAGGGGAAATTCAGTGACATCAAAGGAGTGAAAAAATGACGAAAAAACTGAAAACATTATTCCCTGTATTTTTTTGGATACTGTTATGCGTATGCATTCCGATGAAAGCGTCTGCGGCGAATTATTCCTTGAGCGCATCGGATTTTGACGGGACGCAGAGGCTGTTCCGGCTTGCGCTGAGCCAGAATGCGGTTTCAGATGTATCCAGGGCGTTGTTTGCGGTCTGGGCGGAGGAGAACGGCCAGGATGACCTGAAGTGGTATCAGCCGCAGCAGATGAGCGACGGAAGCTATCTGTGCGATATCCCCGTCAGCAACCATGGACAGACAGGGACTTATATCGTACATGCATATGTGGAAAGAACGGACGGGAGCAAGGTTATATTAGGACAGACGACGTTTCAGGTGACTTCTGTTCCCAAGGTTTCGGCGCGGAGCGTATCGGTTTCAAATTATAACGCTTCCGGCGGAAGCTTCCAGGTATGGGTTCAGGGAATCCAGTCCTTTGCAGGAGTCGATCAGGTGCAGATCCCGGTATGGTGTGCAGGGGATCAGAGTGATATCCGGTGGTATGTTGCGAACAGAATGTCAGACGGAAGCTATATGGCGGAGGTTTCCACAGCCAATCATGGATACCATGCAGGCAGATATCAGATCCACGCGTATGTTCTGGAGAACAATGGAAGGCTCAGCTTTGTCGGAGCTGCATCCCAGGATGTCAGCTCGAATATATCAAACGGCAAACTGACGGTGTCTGACACAGACCGGCGTGAGGTGTCCTATCAGATCACGCTGTCCGACGCGCAGCTTCCCGGTATGACGGGAGTTCAGTTCGCTGTGTGGGCTGACCAGGGAGGCCAGGACGATCTGAAATGGTACAAAGCTTCAAGATATTCTGACGGAAGCTATGCGTGCACGGTTCCTATTAGCAATCACAGACAGAAGGGCTCATACAATGTACATGCCTATGCTGTTTTATCGGATGGCTCGTCGCGGCTTTTACGGGGCGCCGGCTTCCGTGTGGATCGGAGTCCGTCCGCATCTGTGCGGGTCACAAAGGCGGATGAAGGTACAGGGGCATTTGATATTGTGATCTCGAATATCAGTGCACCGGCAGGAGTGGAGAAGATACAGGTTCCGGTATGGCATGCTGCGGACCAGAGCGATATCCGGTGGTATACCGCCCGCTCCCAGGGCAACGGCACTTATGCGGTATCAGCCAATATCGGAAACCATAATTACAATACGGGCAATTACAATGTCCATGTGTATATCACGATGAACAACGGGATCATGGACTTCGCCTGCGGTACGGCGGCAAATATCAGCATCAGCCGCAATTCCAAGGTGCAGGCCGCAAGGATCAGTGATTCTCAGTATCAGATCTCACTGTCCGCTCCATGGGTCAGCGGAAGCGGAGCGAAGGTGCTGTTCCCGACCTGGAGCGACGCCAATGGGCAGGACGACCTGATCTGGTACGAAGGCGTGCGGTCTTCCAATGGAGTCTGGTATGTCAATGTGGACGGGACAAGGCACGGTACTCCGGGTTCCTATACGACCCATGTGTATATCCAGTCCAACGGGCAGAGCAGTCTTGCAGGAGGCGTCAGCTATAAGCTGAACTTTGCCGTACAGACAAGAGTTGCAAGGGATGCCAGCGCGGTGATCAATTCCGTTACCAATGGCTCTATGGACTCGGGGACAAAGTTGCGTACCTGCTTTAACTGGGTAGTCAATAATATTTCCTATCAGACGCTGCCGATTCCTCTGCAGCCTGCGGAGCCGGGCTATACTCAGGAAGAGTGGTATGCAATTTATGGCCTGGAGCAGAGAAGAGGGAACTGTTACTGCTACGCCGCTTCCTTTGCGGCGCTGGCACGTCAGCTGGGATATAATGCGACGATGATCAGCGGTTCGGTTCCGCTGTATTCCGGAGGATGGGGACCCCACGCATGGGTAGAGATCTATATGAACGGCGCGACCTATATCTGCGATCCGGAATCTCAGCATGAGAATCCCGGATACGGATTTTATATGACAACCTATGCAACAGCTCCATATGCATACCGGAAATAGCATCCAACCGCACAGCTGGAATAACTTATGATCTGAAGAGGGATTCCTTTCACGTAGGGGAATCCCTTAATATACGGTGAGATCCTTTAAAAACCAGGAGGAGATAGAATGAAAAGAGTATGGATAACAGGACTTTTGGCGATAGGAGCGGCATGCGCGATCCTCGCATGCGGCAAAAAGGAAGAAGGAACACAGGAACAGAAGCCGGAGACGGAGCTGGCTGAGGGCAGCACGGAGGAAGAAGATGAGGAAGACCCGGCAGATCAGGATGCGGCAGAGGAAGACGATGTGCAGGCTGAAAAGACGCCGGAGGAAGGAGCCGAAGAAAACTATCAGGTCATTGGAACGGAGTCCGCAGAGGCTCATAAGCTGCTGCTGACAAACCGTACAGGTGAAGCAGTTACAGGTTTTTCGGTTAAGCCATCTACTGACGCGGAATTTCCGGAAAATATGATGGCTGCAGATATGAAGGTCGCAAATGATGAGACGGTCTGCCTGTATTATACAGCTCCCGAAATAGGCGGCGCGGAAACCGGTTCCGGAAAAATGCTGAGGACGACCTATGAGTTCAGCGTTACGAATGAGAGCGGGCGGGAGATCCGGATTTCCGGACTGATATTTGACGACATACAGCAGGCAGAGTTATGCTTTGAGGATGAAGTCGGATTTATAAAATATGTCAGTATTGAATCCGGAGAAGAGATCAGCACAAAGGAGATGGCGTTGTCATTACAGGCGCAGTAAAAATGTATTATGTAGGCAGGAGGTGCAGATGCATCTCCTGTTTTTCGTATAGGAAACATGCTCAAAGAACATCAGTAACGCCGTCCGCACCATTTTTCCAGCAGGTTGATCAGCGAATACAAAAGCATCGCCATGATGCAGAGCAGGATAATGCTCATCAGCAGCCAATCCATCTTAAATACCTGACTGGAATAAATGATCAGATACCCCAGCCCGCTCCGCGCTGCCAGAAATTCCCCGATCACGACCCCCACCAGGCAGAGCCCGATATTGACCTTCATATTGCTGATGATGGCAGGGATGGAGCTTGGAAGTACGACCTTGCTGAGGGCATGCCATTTGTTCCCGCGCAGGGTATAGATCAGCTTGATCTTCTCCTGATCCACCCCGGTAAAGCTGGTATACAGGTTCAGGATGCTCCCGAAGATCGCCACGGACATTCCGGCCACGATGATGGTAGTCTGGGTGGCGCCCAGCCATACGATCAGGAGCGGCGCAAGGGCGGACTTGGGCAGGCTGTTGAGCACTACCAGATAAGGATCCAGGATCTCAGACAGCTTGGTGCTGCACCAGAGCAGCACTGCCGCCAGGATACTGATGAGGGTGGTCAAAAGGAAGCTGGCAATGGTCTCATAGAAGGTACTCCAGAGATGCAGGAAAATGCTTTTGTCTTTTGCCATTTCCCAAATACAGCGGGCGACCTGCGAGGGGCTGCTGAAAATGAAGGAATCAATGATTCCGGTCCTGGCGGTAAATTCCCATAAAAAAAGAAAACAGATCAGGATCGCGGCGCGGGAAAAGCAGACGATACGCCGGTGAATTTTTCTTCCGTGCAGGAAATTCTGCTGCCCAGCAGAGAATATTGCCGTGTTCTTCGTGATGCAGGCAGCTTCCTGGGTTTTACACTGTCCGGTAGAAATATCAGGCATTGGTATTCAGCTCCTTCCAGATGATATTGAAATAATGCTTAAATTCCGGTGCGTTGCGCCGGTTCATGGGGGTATCTGTCTCTAATTCGAAGGTAATAGGAACGATTTTTGCGATGGAAGCGGGGCGGGGAGTCAATATGATCACCCGGTCGGCCATACTGACTGCTTCGGAAAGGTCGTGCGTCACAAGGACCGCGGTCTTATGTGCATTCCGAAGAATCTGGCCGATGTCGTCACAGACCGATAAACGAGTCTGATAATCCAGGGCGGAAAAGGGTTCGTCTAACAGCATAATGTCCGGATCCAGCACCAGGGTCCGGATCAGGGCCGCCCGCTGGCGCATCCCGCCGGAAAGCTCGGAGGGCTTCGCGTTTTCAAACTGTTTCAGGCCGTACAGCTCTAACAGCTCATGGGCATATTTCCGGGAGCGCTCCGAGAGCATGTGCCGAATTTCCAGCCCCAGCAGGACGTTGCGGTAAATGGTCCGCCATTCGAAAAGGTGGTCATGCTGCAGCATATACCCGATGTTGGTGGAACTCTCCCGGAGCGATTTTCCGTTCAGCTTCACCTGTCCGTCCTCGGCATCGATCAGGCCGCAGATGATGGACAGAAGTGTGGATTTGCCGCATCCCGAAGGTCCCACGATCGAGACAAATTCGCCGGGAGACACGGAAAAAGAGATATCTGTCAGTGCTTTGGTTTCCCCTTCCAGAGTGTGATATGCATAATTGATATGTTTCAGTTCTAATATGGGTTCCATGCAGACGCTCCAATCACAATCAAAAGATATATATTACTTTATGAGAAAACGGGGATTCCGTGCATGGAAACGGCCTTTCATCCGGGAAGCGCGTACCGGGCCCGGGAAGCGCCGTGCCGGGCCTGGCAGGACGAGACTTCGGAAGCCTCCGGTTAAAAACGGGCTGCCCGATTAGGGGCAGCCTGTATGCTTACTGTTCGATCTTTACGTAGACATATTCATTTCCGGTTTCGGACTCACATCCCTGGCCTTCTCCGGAATAGAACTGGAAATACGCGTTATCCAGCCGATCCTCATCTATGACATATACCAGAGTATATTCCAACTCTTCTCCGGGCTGCAGGGAAACAATATGGAAGCCTTTTATACGGTCAATTCCTTCTGTATTCGATATTTTGTCGAAATAGATGGGAAATCCGTCTGTCTGAAGTCTATAGCCTTCATTTGCACTTTGATATTGTGCGTCCGAGAGATAGCTTCGGGTAATGGTATCTCCGTCCGTGTCCAGATATGCCACATCGGGGCATACCATGACTTCATCGCCGAACTGGTTGACCTCGTTGTTGTTCTTCAGCTTCAGATCTACGACTACGAACTTGGAATCCACTGTATCCACGGCCGGTTCTCCTACCTCATTTCCTTCACTGTCAAATGTATATTTATAGCGCTCATGAGGCTTCAGAGTGCCGTCCTCATTGAGCCAGTCCGCAAGCTCACCGTCATAATCATAATAATTTTCCTTCGCAAATTCCGAGAGGGGCAGCGAGTCCTTTACTTCGATGGAATTCACCGTAAAACGGTAATCATTCAGCTTGGTCCCATCTTCGAAATGCTTATAGGGAATCTCCAGCTCTTTACCGATGGAAAAGAAATTATTGTCGGCCAGTGCTTCCGGCTTCAGCTCCTCTTCCCTCTGTCTGGCAAACATTTTCTGCTCTTCCAGCAGCCTGTCTATTTCTTCGTCAGTAGTATAGGGCACGGTGGAATCCAGGACGCGGATATCCAGCCCTTCTGCGATCTTGATGGTTTCCTCGATGGGAAGCTGGCTGTCCATATTGAAAATCTGGATCAGATATCCTTCCTCTTCATTGAACAGCATGGCATCCGTGGTGTGGTCATCGCTGTCTACATAACGGCTGTCTGTCAGGAACAGAGCTACCTTCATGCCGTTGATCTCCAGTTCCTTTTTCAGATTTTTTTCTTCCATGCCATGGGTCAGCTCATTTGCTTCTCCCAGACGGATCATCTGATCGAGCTCCGCCGCGTTGAGTGTCCGGATCGAGATGCCTCCTCCGGTCTCCTCGTTATGCCATTTCCCGCCGTAGGGGGTATTTTCCGCGCCTAATTCATAGCCGGCAGGCATATAGGTGGGAGTCACCTCGATCTCGTGGGCCTCCTTCTGTTCGCTGTCTAATGCAAGATCGTAGACTACAGAATCCTTCTGCTTCACCAGATTTGCGGATAAAAATTTATTTGCCGCGACGACTACGGCGGAGGAGCCTACGGCCAAAACAGCAGCCGCTGCCAGAACATGCCACATTCTGCGCCTCCTGGCAAAAGAAACCGTCCCCCTCCTTTTGATCCCAAGCTTCCGGTATGCATCCTGCATTCCCTGGTCTACCTTGTCCGGAATGACCAGATCCTGCTTTATAATCCTTATCATTTCCTGATCCGTATATGTTCTCTTCATGTGTTACCTCCTTTTTGCTGAGACGAATTGTTACGATTTACGTTCTGCGCGCATTCCTGAAAATTTTTCACCGTGCAGCGCGTCCGGCATATCTGACCGGCTCAAACCGATACTCCCTGGCGACCTCTTTGCGCCCTCTGGACAGCCGGGTCTTCACCGTGTTTTCTTCCAGATCCAGTATCTGCGCGATCTCGCGGATCTTAAAGCCTTCCACATAATACAGGATCAAAATGAGCCTGTATTTTTCATCCAATGAATTGAGCAATTCATAAAATTCATAATTTTCCAGCGACACGCAATTCCCTCCCTGCTCCGGCAGCTGTTCTGTGGGGCATTCCCTCCGGCCGGCATTCAAGATATCGATACACTTATTGATCAGGATCCGGACCAGCCAGGTCTTGAAGAACTGTTCGTTCTCCAGGCTGTCCAGTTTTTCATAGCAGGTCAGGATCGTCTCCTGGATGGCATCCGCGATATCATCATCGGATCTCAGATAACTTCTCGCAACCTTATACATCGTAAGCTTCTGGCTCTCCATCAATTCCACGAAAGCATTGCTGTCATGCCGTTTTGCTCTTTTTACTAAAAACTTCAAGAATAAAACCTCCTCACTATATCCATGTACCTCAGGCAAATATACACTCTGCGGACACTGGGTCTTTTGTAGTAGAAAATACTGCCGCAGCAGATTTTTCAGTCCCCTTTTATCTGGAGTTACAGATCACGGCCTAACCGGCCGCGATCTGTAACGCATCCATCCCATTGAAAAGTCGCCTGACGGCGAGGGGCTGGATGCCTGAAACCACAGCTTTATTGGCCGGATGCCTTGCAGCGGGGTGCAAGGCACCGTAAACAGTAACTATCTGGCGCCTTACTTATTAGACCGATGAAAGGGCAAAAAGGTTTCAGGCAATTCTTATTTTTTTGCCAACGAAAAAAACCGGCAGACGGATATGGGTCTGCCGGTTATCAGGAACGGGATGAAAATCATGTTTCAGTGCTCCGCGAGATATTCCTCCGCTGTTTTCCACGCCCGCGCCTCCGCAAAATTCCATTTCCGCAAGGTGGGCTTTCTGCACTCGTAGAACCCTTCCATATAAAATTGAAACTCCGATTCCAGATATTCGCCTATGGTCTCGAACTTGGAAAGATCCTCCTGGCTCTTAAACTCATAGGGTTCGTCTCTGTAATAATAGTAGTCTTCATCCGTGTAAGTATACGTTTCCATCTTCATATCCGCCATCTGCGCTACATAGGGCGCGGCATCGACGGACAGGTCATGGAGCAGATAGTCCACATCCTGCCGGGTGATCTGCTCCATATGCCGCAGGTTGTAGGAGGCGATGATGCGGTCTACCCCGGCGAAGGAAAACACAAGATAGCAGCAGGTCACGACCGCCACGGTATACCGGAACAGAGGAAACGCCTGCCGAAAGATGCTGACCATCACGCCGCCCATGATCAGGGTCAGGACTCCCAAAAACCAGAGCACTAGGATCCGAAGGAAGGTGAGATGGTAGACCCCCACATAGAGCAGCATCCGGTAGGCCGCCGACAGGGTCATGACGCAGGTGCAGGCGGAGATCACCAGCAGCAGGACATTCAGCGCCCGGTGCGTTTCAAAAACCTGGATGCAGACCATCACGGTCACCAGATTGATCAGGCTCACGGCGAGAAGCTGCCAGAAGCCCTGGTGGGCATACTGGGAATAGGTCATCCCGTCGGGGAGTCCGTGGCGCAGGAACAAAAACAGGATCTGGATCCCGGAATAGATCACATAGAAGAAAGCCAGTATCATGGTAAATGTGATCCCGGTCAGCGCGTTTGCCCCCGGTCCATCTTTTTGCGCCGGGCTTTTCAGGTTCTGCCGGAACAAAGCCGCAAAAAATACATAGAGCATGAAAAATCCGAAAAGGAAGCTCCAACAGATCCGGACAGCAGTGGTGAGATCCGGAATATCCGGGATCGTGATGCAGATTCGGAAATATCTGGCAAAGACCGGATCAGACCCGATCAGCAGCGGCATCACGCACAGCAGGAAGAGGGCAGCGATGGCAGCGCCTGTGAGCACGGCCGGGGCTTTCTTTTTGATATTCGCTTTTTTTTGCAGGGCTTCCTCAGAGCTTGCTGCCTTGTGCTTCGAAATAGAATACAGCATATGTTCGAACGGCTTGAACAGTGATACGAAGCAGGTCCCGGCAAAGAATAAGAGCTGTTTTAAATTGGCGGAAAAACTCCAATCGCCGTCCTCATACATCTGATGCAGCATGCCCGTACAGAACAGAAGCAGGATGCCGGCGCGGTTGAACAGGTGGATCCAGGCATTGGCCGTCATGCAGGTGGAAATGCCAAGTAACAGCATTCCCGCAAAATAGAAGAACAGCCCCCGCTTCAAAGAAATGCCGGCTTTCCCAAGCCACAGGACAGAAAACAGGATCACCGCGGCAACGGCAGCCGGAAAGGTGATGCCTGCCGGGTTGTCAAAGAGACAGAAGGTATAGATCAGCCCAAACAGGCAGGCCGTTTTGCCAAACCAGGTGAAGTGCTCCTTCATATACTGCAGGAGCGGGCTGTCCGGGGCTTTGCTGTTCTCCGTCTGAGGAAGCTTCTCCGGAACAGCTTCATATTTGCCGCCGGCTGAATGTTGACGCGCAGGTATCGCTTCCGGTGCGGGTACCGTTTCCGATGTGGTTATATTTTGCTGAGTAGTCTTGTTTTGCTGTTCCATGGTCATTCTCCTTTCCATTTCATAGGTCTTTCAATCGCTGATTTCATCGTCATCCTCCACATATTCCAGGATATCCCCCGGCTGGCAGCGGAGGGCCTTACAGAGGGCATCCAGCGTCGTAAAGCGCACGGCCTTGGCCTTATTATTTTTTAAGATCGAAAGATTCGCCATCGTAAGGTCGATCTCCTTGGCAAGCTCCGTGACGCCGATCTTCCGTTTCGCCATCATTACATCCAGATTTACAATAATTCCCATAGACTTATCCTGCCTTTCTTTTCTTAGGATCTGTTATGAAATAAACTTTTATTTTGAATTGTCTAAATCTGCATATGCGTCAAAATGAAAAGTAATTTCATGACAGCTCCTCATATGGTCAGATCATTTTCCTCTTTATAGCGGATCGCTTCCCGGAATACAAAGGAGAGCACTTCACTGAACAGCCCGGCGATAAAAAAGGTAAGGACCACGATGAAGGTTGCCGGGGTGGGCAGGAAAAAGCACTTAATAAAGAAGAGCAGTACGATCACGGCGCTGGTGATGCCCATCATCTCCAGGCTCTTTACATTCTCATGGATAAAACAGTTTTTCTGCATCACGGTGCGCATCATCTTCCGTAGCTCCCCGATGATCACGATCCCGCATACGCCTGACGCCGCGAAGATCACCAGCATCAGCATATAATACTCCTGAAATGCCCTGGAATAATAGATTCCAGCGTACCGTAGGGACAGCGGAAGTGTGACGATGACTGCAATCCCGCTGTAAAACATCACATCCAACAATAATTTAGTAACCCGGATCAGCTTTTTACCATGCATAATTTTGCCTCCTGATATTTGTAACCAATTTGTCTTACAAGCTTTCTATGGCTGTTAATACAATAAAATTATAGCACGGCGTGTTTTGAAAATCAATATAAATTTATTGAAAAACAATAAAAAATTATTGAATTTCAGATTTTAAAAAGCATACTTATAAATACTGAATCAAAAGTTGTATATATACAATTATGACAAAATAAGATGATTGAGTTGAAATATGCACAAAAAGTTGTACTTAAATTTGTGATATATTGAGACTTGAAAAAGAGAAACTTGTACAGTACAATATATGTATAAAATATAAGATGTTTTGAAAAAAGCATCAAAAAAGGAGGTAAAAAGGATGAAGAAAAAGATTCTCAGCGTGGCTCTGGCCGCTGCCATGGTGCTTTCGCTCACACTGGCAGGGTGTGGTTCGAGTGACGGTGGGGAAAAACAGGGAGGCAATGGAAAACTGGTCGGCGTGGCCATGCCGACGCAGAGCTCGGAACGGTGGATCAAAGACGGCCGGAACATGAAGGTACAGCTGGAGGCTCTTGGTTACGATGTATTCCTCCAGTACGCGGAGGATGATGTACAGGTACAGCTTGCGCAGATTGAGACGATGATCGCCAAAAAAGTAGACTGCCTGGTCGTTGCGTCAGTCGATTCCTCTGCACTGATCAACGCCCTGCAGACGGCAAAAGAGGAAGGGATTCCCGTGATCTCCTACGACCGTCTGCTGATGAACACCGATGCGGTCAGCTATTACGCGTCCTTTGACAACGAGGGAGTGGGCAGGAAGATCGGAGAGTACATCGAGGAAAAGGCCGGCCTGGCAGACGCGGCAGAGCCCCAGACCATTGAATTTTTCATGGGCTCGCCGGATGACAACAATGCGGTCCTTCTGTATAAAGGCGTGATGAGTGTGCTGCAGAAATATCTGGATGACGGCACGCTGGTATGTAAATCCGGGAGAACCTCATTTGAAGACACCTGTATCTTAAGATGGTCTCAGGAGGTAGCCTTGCAGAACTGCGAAAACTATTTATCCGGCTTTTACGCGGATGAAAAGCTGGACATCTGCTGCTCCGCATTTGACGGATTTGCCTATGGAATCAAGGCGGCCTTAGAGGCAGCCGGATACACGGAGGAGGACTGGCCCATCATCACCGGGCAGGATGCGGAAGTGATGGCAGTAAAAAACATCATCGATGGAAAGCAGACCGCAACCATTTTCAAGAATACGGAGCTGCTGGCTGAAAAATGCACCGGGATGGTCGATGCGGTGATCGAGGGCAGCGAGCCGGAGATCAACGATACGGAAACCTACGACAATGGGAAGATGGTCGTTCCGTCTTATCTGTGCGAACCACTTTCCCTGGACAAGGATAATTACAGGGAGCTGGTCATTGACAGCGGATATTATAAAGAGGAAGAGATTCAAAATGCAAAATAAAGGGAAGGAGTTGAGAGGATGTCTGATTATATTCTGGAGATGAAGCATATTGTCAAAGAATTTTCCGGTGTCAAAGCATTGAACGATGTAAACCTGAAAGTAAAACGGGGCGAGATCCATGCGCTGTGCGGGGAAAACGGCGCGGGCAAGAGCACGCTGATGAATGTCCTGTCGGGGGTGTATCCGTTCGGAACCTATACAGGAGACATCGTATACAACGGGGAAGTGGTCAGGAACCGTAATATCAAGGACAGCGAGAAAAAGGGAATCGTCATCATCCATCAGGAGCTTGCGCTGAGCCCGTACCTGTCTATCGCGGAAAATATTTTCCTGGGCAATGAGCAGATGAAGGTGAACGGTGTCATTGACTGGACACAGACCCGCAACGAGGCGCAGAAGATGCTGGAAGAGGTGGGACTGGGAAGCGAAAACCTGGAAGCGCCCATCAATTCCCTTGGGGTCGGCAAGCAGCAGCTGATCGAGATCGCCAAGGCGCTGGCGAAAAAGGTAGACCTTCTGATCCTGGACGAGCCGACGGCTGCGTTAAATGACGAGGAGAGCGCCCAGCTCCTGGAGATCATGCTGAAGCTGAAATCACAGGGCATCACAAGCATCATCATTTCCCATAAGTTAAATGAGATCAGCTATGTGGCGGACGCGATCACAGTCATCCGCGACGGACAGACGATCGAGACACTGACCAAGGGCGTGGACGATTTTTCAGAGGATCGGATCATCAAGGGTATGGTCGGGCGTGAGCTGACCAACCGTTATCCGGAGCGTACGGACTGTCCCATCGGGGACGTGGTTATGGAAGTGAAGAACTGGAATGTCTACCACCCGGAGGATCCAAACCGCCAGGTGTTAAAGGACATCAACATCAAGGTGCGCGCAGGCGAGGTCGTGGGACTTGCGGGCCTGATGGGCGCCGGAAGGACCGAGCTTGCCATGAGTATCTTCGGCCGTCAGTACGGACAGAAGATCAGCGGGGAGATCCTCATGCACGGGAAGCCGGTGAAGATCCGGAGCGTGAAGGATGCCATTGACAACAAGATCGCCTATACCTCCGAAGACCGGAAAAACTACGGACTGATCCTGTTCAATGATATTAAATGGAATATGTCTTTGGCGGCACTGCGTAGTTTCTTTTCCCAGAATGGGATCGTGGATTCCAACAAGGAGATCCTGGAGGCGGAGAAATACAAAGAACTGATCAACATCAAATCCAACTCGGTCCATCAGGCGGTGGGAAGCCTGTCCGGAGGAAACCAGCAGAAGGTCATCCTGGCAAAATGGATGCTGACGGAACCGGACGTGCTGATCCTGGATGAACCTACCAGGGGAATCGATGTGGGCGCGAAGTATGAGATCTACTGTGCCATCAACGACCTGGCGAAATCCGGAAAGGCGGTCATCGTCATTTCCTCCGAAATGCCGGAGATCCTGGGTACATGCGACCGGACCTATGTATTGAACGAGGGATGTATTGCCGGTGAAATATTCAAAGAAGATCTGTCTCAGGAAAGAATCATGAAATGCATCATGCAGCATAATAACAGGAAAGGGGAATAACAATGGAAAAGAAGAAAACCGTAAATCTGAATTTAAAGCAATATGGCATGGTTTTTGCAATGCTCATCATCTTTATCATATTTTATGTAATGACAGGGGGCGTCAATGCCACACCGATGAACATGAACAACCTGATCATGCAGAACAGCTATGTTATCATCCTTGCGACGGGTATGCTGCTCTGTGTGCTGACCGGTAATGTAGACCTGGGAGTCGGCTCCTATGTGGCGCTGTGCGGGGCAGTTGCGGCGAAGCTGATCGTGGAAAATAATATGAATATCCCGCTGGCTTTTTTGATCACCATTCTGGTCGGAGTGGCGTTCGGTGCATTTAATGGATTTTTCATAGCATATCTGAATATCCCTCCGTTTGTAGTGACACTGGCAGGCATGCTGATCGGCCGGGGACTTACATATACCCTGCTGGAATCCAAGACTGTAGGACCGCTCCCCAATGCTTATGTTAAAGTTGGGGCAGGCTTCTTCGCTTCCAGCAAGATCGAGTTTGGCGGCGGAACACTGGATATCATCACGATCCTGGTTGCCGTGATCGCCACCGTTCTGGTGATCGGCGCGGAGCTCAAAACGATTAAAACCCAGCAAAAGTATGGCTTTGCAATGGCGCCCACCTGGCAGACCGGTATCAAGGTGGCGGCGACGCTTGCGATCCTCTGGTTCTTTTTCTTCAAGATCGCATCCTATAACGGGATTCCGATCATTCTGCTTTTGATGGCCGTGATCGTAGGGATCTATCATTTCATTACCAGCAAGACCGTTGCGGGACGCCAGGTCTACGCGCTGGGCGGAAATGAAAAGGCTGCAAGGCTGTCTGGTATTGATACGAAAAAGGTGTACTTCTGGGTGTATACCAACATGGGATTTTTGGCTGCCATCGCGGGAATCGTGCTGTCCGCCCGAAACGCTTCCGCGACTCCCAAGGCGGGGGACGGGTTTGAATTGGACGCCATCGCTGCCTGCTACATCGGCGGGGCCGCGGCGTCCGGCGGTGTGGGTACGGTCGTCGGAGCCGTGATCGGGGCATTCGTTATGGGAATCCTGAATAACGGGATGTTTCTGATCGGGTTGTCTACCGACCTGCAGAAAGTAGTCAAGGGACTGGTACTCCTCGGGGCAGTGACATTTGACGTATTATCCAGCAAAAAGAAAAATTAGTGCATTGCTGCATGAATTCCGAAGTAAATATCGTCTGTTGTTCTATAAAACACAGAATATATACAAAAAGCTATCCGCTGCAGGCGGGTAGCTTTTTGTATATATGAAGAAATGGAACCGGATAAAGCATATATGCACAAAAAATGTATTGCTTTTTTAGTACATATTATGGATTGTAAAAATAAAAGTTGTATTGTATATTAGAGGAAAGTTATCATGGAGTGGTTATCGAGTTGTATTTAAAAGTAGATGGTGGAGGTAGATATTTGGAAGAAGCAGTTGCGAAATATCAGGAAATCTGTCTGTGGGTGAAAAAACGCCTGGAAAGCGGGGAACTGAAACCAGGGGATAAGGTGGAATCGGAATATAAGCTGTGCCAGCGGTTCCAGGTCAGCAGGCAGACCGTACGGCATGCGATCTCCGTACTGGAGGAGGAAGGCATCGTAGAGCGGTTCAGGGGAAGCGGGACGTACATCAGCAGCAAGGATCAGGTGACTCCGAAAAAAGAGAAGACCATGCAGATCGCGGTGATGACAACTTTTGTTCAGGAATATATTTTTTCCACGATCATCCGGGAACTGGAGGAACAGTTTTCGAACGCTGAATACAGTCTTCAGATTTCAGTGACTAATAATTCTGTAGAAAAAGAACGCTTCATATTAAAAAATATTTTGAATAAAAATACGGTAGATGGACTGATCGCCGAGACCACAAAGAGCGGGCTGCCCAATCCCAATCTGGACATCTACAGGGAGATCATGGCACGGGGGATTCCGGTGCTGTTTATCAACAGCTATTATCCCCAGCTGGAGGCTCCTCATGTCAGCCTGAATGATAAGATGGCAGGGAAACTAGTACAGCATTGCGTATATAATGGTGAATAATGTGCCTGATATTTTTGTCAGGACAAGGCGGAGGAAAGAGGCGATGCGGTGGCATCGTTGATTGACGACAACGCAGAACTGGCAGAAATAGCAGGTGCAGAATTCACCGTTAATTACGCAATGCTGTACTAGTGACCAACTATCTGCTGCAGTGCGGCCATCAGAATATCGCGGCTGTCTTAAAATCTGATGATGGTCAGGGCCATCAGCGCTATGCGGGATATCTGGAGGCCCTTATGGAGGCGAATATCAGGATCCTTGACAAGCGGGTGGCGTGGCTGGATTCGCGGCAGATGTCTGAGTTTGAACAGAATGCGGACTGGATCTGCCGCAGGCTGGAGGGCTGTACGGCCTGCGTGTGTTATAATGATGTGATGGCGAATAAGCTGCTGGCTGTCTGCAGGAGCAGAGGAATCGGTGTTCCGGAAGACCTGTCGGTGATCAGCATTGACAATTCCGATGTTGCCGCCTACTGCGAGGTCCCGCTGACCTCTGCGGAGAATCCCATTCGGGATCTGGCAAAGATCGCGGCGCTGGAGATGCTGGATATGATCGACGGAAAGAAGGTTCCCCACTCCACAGAGCTGGAAGGGGAGATTGTGACCAGGGTGTCCGTGGCGATTTTGGAGCAGCCGCAGCTGTAATAAGCGGCCAGCGCATTGTTCAAAACAGGATTGCGGGCATATCAGCAAAAGAACTGGACAGGAACCCGGAAATCAGGGAATGGAGTGTGGGAAAGGAATGCAGGTACAAAAAATAAATTACCAAAAGGAACTGGATCAGATTCTGGAAGCACTGCAAAAGGAGGGCAGAGTGCCCCGCCTTCTGCTCCATAGCTGCTGCGCCCCCTGCAGCAGCTATGTCCTGGAATATCTTTCGGATTATTTTGAGATCACGGTATTTTATTACAATCCCAACATTTATCCGGAGGAGGAATATTACAAGCGGGTGGAAGAGCAGCAGATGCTGATCGGAAAATTAACAGCGGCCCATCCTATTTCCTTTCTGGAAGGCATGTATGATCCGGAAAGATTTTATCGGATGGCTGCCGGACTGGAACGGGTAAAAGAAGGCGGAGAACGGTGCTTTGGCTGTTATGCCCTGCGCCTGAAGGAGGCGGCGGACAAGGCAAAGGAAGGCGGATTTGATTATTTTACCACGACGCTTAGCATCAGCCCTCTGAAAAACGCGCAGAAGCTCAATGAGATCGGCATCGCTCTGGGGAAGCAGATCGGGGTGCCTTACCTGGTGTCGGATTTTAAGAAGAAAAACGGATATCAGCGGTCGGTGGAGCTGTCCGGGGAGTACGGGCTGTACCGTCAGGACTACTGCGGTTGTCAGTTTTCACTGGAAAACCGCGGAATCCGGGAGTGAAACTGTAAGAAGTTCCTTATAGACAGAAGCACAGATGTATGGTACGATGGTTGATAATCATTTTGTAACGCTTCAGCAGGGCAGCAGTATGAAAAAACAGACTGTGCAAGTTTGCCTGCGAAAGGCTTTTTTTCACACGGGTACTGCGGCTCAAAAAGCAGGCTGTGCAAGCTGATTTGCTGAAGGCTGTTTTTCCATATTGATATATTAAGAAGAGAGGGAACAGGAATGGCACAATTATGGGGCGGTCGTTTTACGAAGGAAACGGACAAGCTGGTATATGATTTCAACGCGTCCATTTCATTTGACAAGAGATTTTACGCGCAGGACATCCGGGGCAGTATCGCCCATGTGACGATGCTCGCCAGACAGGGGATCTTGACCGCAGAGGAGAGGGACCAGATCATAGAAGGGCTGAACGGCATCCGAAAGGATGTGGAGAACGGGACGCTTTTGATCACAGAGGAATACGAGGATATCCACAGCTTTGTGGAGGCCAATCTGATCGAACGGATCGGGGACGTGGGGAAGAAGCTCCACACCGGACGCAGCCGGAACGACCAGGTGGCTCTGGATATGAAATTATACACAAGGGATGAGATCCTGGAGCTGGACCGGCTTTTGAAATGCCTTCTGGAAACGCTCCTGAATATGATGAAGGAGCATACAGAGACGTACATGCCGGGATTCACCCATCTGCAGAAGGCGCAGCCGGTGACGTTTTCGCATCATCTGGGAGCCTATTTTGAGATGTTCCGGCGGGACCGCTCCCGGATGAAGGACATTTACCGCAGGATGAACACCTGTCCGTTGGGAGCCGGGGCGCTGGCAGGCACCACCTATCCGCTGGACCGGGACTATACGGCGGAATTGCTGGAATTTGACGGGCCTACGCGAAACAGCATGGATTCCGTGTCAGACCGGGATTACCTGATCGAGCTGCTGTCCGCCATGTCCACGGTGATGATGCACTTAAGCCGGTTTTCCGAGGAGGTGATCATCTGGAATTCCAATGAATATCAGTTTGTGGAGCTGGACGACGCCTACAGCACCGGGAGCAGCATCATGCCTCAGAAAAAGAACCCGGATATCGCCGAGCTGGTCCGGGGAAAGACAGGCCGTGTATATGGGGCGCTGATGTCACTGCTGACCACGATGAAGGGGATTCCCCTGGCATACAACAAGGACATGCAGGAGGACAAGGAGCTGGTCTTTGACGCCATGGATACGACAAAGGGCTGTTTGACCCTGTTTACCGGAATGCTGGCCACCATGCGGTTTCGGAAGGACAGGATGGCGGACAGCGCAAAGCATGGATTTACCAATGCCACGGATGCGGCGGATTATCTGGTGAACCACGGCGTGCCCTTCCGGGACGCTCATGGGATCGTGGGACAGCTGGTGCTGTACTGTATCGAGAAGGGGAAGGCATTGGATGATCTGACGATGGAAGAATACAAACACATTTCCCCGGTATTTGAAGAGGATATCTATGAAGCAGTCAGCATGAAGACCTGCGTGGAGACGCGCAATACCATCGGCGCGCCGGGAAAGGCGGCTATGGAGCAGGTGATCGCGCAGGAGGAAGCGTATTTGATCGGGGAATAAATTTCAGATATTTTGAAAGGATAAAGGAGAGGATTAAGATGGAGCAGAAGTTAAAGGTTGGGATATTAGGAGCGACAGGCATGGTAGGGCAGAGATTTATTTCTCTCTTGGAGGATCACCCCTGGTTTGAGGTGGTGACGGTTGCGGCAAGCCCCCGCTCCGCCGGAAAGACCTACGAGGAGGCAGTCGGGGGCAGGTGGAAAATGGACACCCCCATGCCGGAAGCAGTGAAGAAGCTGGTGGTGCTGAATGTGAATGAAGTGGAAAAGGTTGCTTCCACGGTGGATTTTGTATTCAGCGCGGTGGATATGTCGAAGGAGGAGATCAAGGCCATCGAGGAGGCTTACGCAAAAACCGAGACTCCGGTGGTATCCAACAACAGTGCGCACCGCTGGACTCCGGATGTGCCTATGGTGGTGCCGGAGATCAATGTAGAACATTTTGACGTGATCGCAGACCAGAAAAAGCGTCTCGGAACCACCCGCGGTTTTATCGCCGTAAAGCCCAACTGCTCCATCCAGAGCTATGCGCCTTGTCTTGCGGCGTGGAAGGAATTCGGCCCGAAGGAAGTGGTGGCGACCACCTACCAGGCCATCTCCGGCGCAGGCAAGACTTTCAAGGACTGGCCGGAAATGGTGGAAAATGTGATCCCCTATATCGGCGGGGAAGAGGAGAAGAGCGAGCAGGAGCCGCTGCGGATCCTGGGCAGGGTAGAAGGCGGAGAGATCGTTAAGGCGGAGCTTCCGAAGATCACCTGCCAGTGCATCCGTGTGCCGGTGCTGAACGGCCATACGGCGGCAGTCTTTGTAAACTTTGAGAAAAAGCCGACGAAGGAGCAGCTCATCGAAAAGCTGGTGAATTTCAAAGGCTTCCCTCAGGAGGCAGGGCTTCCCAGCGCTCCGAAGCAGTTCATCCGCTATCAGGAGGAGGACAACCGTCCCCAGGTGAAGCTGGACGTGGACTATGAGAACGGGATGGGCGTGTCCATCGGACGTCTGCGGGAGGACAGCATGTTTGATTATAAATTTATCGGACTTTCCCACAATACCGTCCGCGGCGCGGCAGGCGGCGCGGTGCTGTGCGCGGAGGCGCTGACGGCGAAGGGATATATTGCGAAAAAAATGAATTGACAAAAATATAAAAGCGGGAATTTGTTATATTGCATTGACAAATTCCCGCTTATCGTTTATTATCAAATTACTCGTCTTAGGACATTTCTTTTTTTCATGGGGAGCATCATCCCATTATCCAAAAGCGAGGACATAGCTATGTAGTTTGATTCACATTTTTGCTAACTGTACGGTTGCAATCCGATCATCCAACCGTACAGTTAGTATTTTTAAAGAAAGGAGGATTTGCTTTTTTATTTTCAGTGGCGCTTTTTTTCGTACAGGCATTCCAAACAGCAATGTTTTGATTGCATTTTATGGAGGAGAAAAAAAGTATGAGAAGATTTTTTTACAACATGCCGGGCATGTTCCGTACAGCGGCGGCCTTTCTGCTGATCTTTAGCTGTATGGCCTCGGCAAGTGCTGCTTCCGTGCGGGCGGAAGAAAGAATGGAAAACCAGGTATTGGCAGAAGGCTCAATGGCAGAGCCGGCGCCGGAAACAGAAGGAGGAGTAAATGAACAGGTAAAACAGGAGACATCAGAAGAAACAACGAACATACAGAACCAGGAATCGCAAGAACAAAAAGAAACACTCGGTACAACGGAAGAAGCAGGGGACTTTGGCGATGCTTCGGGTTCATCGAAAGGAGAGATTGGGGAAAAAATCAATCTCCCGGATCAGACAGGAGGGACGGATTCAGATACAGATGAGGAAGAAGCCGGGGAAGCTTCCGTTTCCGGCAGAGTTCCGATCGGAAGAAGAGTGGCCGGAAATTATGGTACGGCTTATGTGTACGGCGGAAGCAGCCGGATGATGCGTTCGGCCGCCGGCTCGGACTGTACGATCACTCCGGGAACTCCTCACAGCTATGGGAACTGGAGCACCACAGAGTTTTATGTGGTGACAGAGAAAGGACATTACATGGGATACTGTGCTCAGCCCAATAAACCGACTCCGGCCGGGCGCTACCAGATTTCTGAACTGAATCATGACAGGATCAAAATGGCGCTGATGTTCGGTCAGGACGGACCCTGGGCAGGAGAAGCTTCTGCTTTGTTCGGCGGTACTGCCAACCCATACCCCTATGTCCATGCAATGATCGGAATCGAGTATACCGGTGAAACAGACGGGTTGACGGAGGCGCAGATCCAGGCTATGCGAAATGCCCTGAATGAGCAGATGAACAGCGGCAGGGCATCTATGTCGGTATTCCGGGAGTATAAAGCATATGTTGCATATAATGACGATCAGGATATTGTATGGCTGGAATATGAAGGACCCACGAACGGTACGGTAACATTGCGTAAAAGCTCTTCGCATCCCGGCATTACCGATGGAAATCCGTGCTATTCCTTAAGGAACGCAGAATATGGGATCTATGCAGATGCATCCTGCACAACCCTGTCAGCTGCGGCAGTCATCGGAGATTCCGGAGAAAGTGATGCTGTGGAGCTGCCGGAGGGAGACTACTGGGTAAAAGAGACTGCGGCCCCGTCAGGCTATCAGAAGGACGGCCAGGTCTATACGGTCCATGTGAAATCCGGGGAGAGTAGACGGCTGGATGTGATCGATACGCCGGTCAGTGACCGTGCAGGGCTGGAACTGGTCAAACGGGATCAGGAACTGGCGGACGGCATGCCGATAAACGGCGCGTCTCTTGCAGGCGCACAGTTTACGGTCAGATATTATAACGGATTTTACGAAAAAGGAAACCTGCCGCAGACACCGGACAGAACCTGGGTGCTGGAGACCAAAGCAGTGCCGGATGGAGCAGGAAATGCTGTGAAATACCAGGCGTTGCTCCGTGAAGAATACAAAATCTCAGGCGATGATTTTTTTGTCATGGACGGAATCCCAGTGCTGCCGCTTGGTACGATCACCATAGAAGAGACAAAGGCTCCCGAAGGGTATCTGCTGGAGGATGCATATATACAGGCAGAAGGGAGCACGGAAAAAATAACCGGATCCTTTACCGCACAGATCCGTCAGGCAGGCGGCAAGACGGCACTGCAGGGAGGAAACCGATACGCCGTCTATAACCGGGCGATCCGCGGCGGCGTGAAACTCCGGAAGCGTGATCTGGATACGAAGGCAGCAGTGCCTCAGGGCAGCGCGTCTCTGGAAAATGCGGTGTTCTCGGTGGTGAATCTAAATGAATACACCGTGGTCGTGGATGGAAAAGCCTGTGCACGGAACGAGGCGGCTGCTGTGATCAAGACAGATGAAACCGGAATTGCACAGACGGCAGAGGATCTGCTCCCATATGGAAAATACCGGGTCATTGAGACGGGAGCGCCTGCCGGATATCTTGAGAAGGGGATACTCAGCCGGGAATTTATGATCACGAAGAATGGAGGGATCGCAGACCTGACGGATGTAGGCCATTCCATCCAGAACCGGGTGAAGCGGGGAGACTTTGAGCTGCGCAAGATCGATTCCAGGACCCAGAAGGTGATGCCGGACGTCGAGTTCAGCCTGACCAGTACCACGACGGGGGAATCTCACCGGATCACAACGGACGATAACGGCTACTATTCCTCTTCCGCAGACTGGAATCCGCATACCAGGAATCCCAATCAGGGGGGAACAGAAGACGGTCTCTGGTTCGGACTGGACGGAGAAGGAGGCAGCGCGCCTGTGGACGACAGCCTGGGAGCCCTTCCCTATGATACTTATATTCTGGAAGAGCTTCCTACGGATGCAAACAAAGGAAAAGAAATGCTGACGATTCCTCTGGTCATTTACAAGGATAAAGTAACCGTCAACCTGGGAAACCTGGAAAATAAGGATTTGATCGAGAACAATCCGGCCATCTCCACCAGCGCCAGAAACGAGGCTACCGGAAACCATTATGCACAGATTGGAACGGTGACAGTGATCGATTCCGTGCTGTACAACGGATTGAAGGAAAAACAGGAATATCTCCTGAAATGTGTTGTGATGGATAAAAAAAACAAAAAGCCTGTCACGGATCCGGAAGGAAATCCAGTCACCGCAGAACAGACATTTACCGCAGCCGCCTCTGCCGGCATGGCCGAGGTGGAGTGTACCTTTGACGCCTCCGAGCTGTACGGCCGGGACATTGTCCTTTACGAAGAGCTATATTGTGAGGAAAAAAAGATCGCAGAGCATAAGGACATCAATGATGAAGGCCAGACCATCCATTTTCCGGGCATCGAAACAAAAGCGCTGGACAAGACCACCGGAACCAATACGGTCGTAGCAGGAGAACAGGTTTCCATCGTGGATACCATCACTTATCAAAATCTGAAACCGGGCCAGGAGTATATACTCCGCGGAAAACTGGTGGACAAGGAAACGGGCATGACTGCGAAAGACGCTTCCGGGGCGGAGATTACCGCAGAACGAAAATGGACACCAAAGGAAAAGGACGGAAAAGCAGAAGTAGTATTTACCTTTGACGGATCGAACCTGGAAGGAAAGACCCTGGTCGCATTTGAAACCCTGGAGAAAAACAACAAGATCTATGCCGTCCACGCGGACATTGACAGCCAGGAACAGACCGTTTATTTCCCAAAAGTCAGGACCTCCGCCCGGGATGTCGAAACCAACAGCCGCAGTGCCCAGACAGCGGAAAAAGCGATGATCGTGGACACGGTTTTTTACTCCAACCTGACCCCGGGCCAGGAATACACGGTAGAGGGAACCCTGATGGATCAGGAAACCGAAGAGCCCCTTTTGGAAAATGGGGAACAGATCACGGGAGAAACCACCTTCACCCCGGAAGCCGATTCCGGAACCGTGGACGTAACCTTTGAACTGAACGCCTCCCGCCTTGCAGGTAAAACCGCCGTGGCATTTGAGAGCGTAACGAAAGAAGGAGAAGAGGTCGCCGCCCACAAGGACATCCACTACGAGGGCCAGACCCTCTACTTCCCGGAACTGAAAACCCAGGCTGCCGAAAAACAGACCGGCAGCCAGAAGATCACCGCCGAAAACGAGATCACCATTGTAGATAAGGTGACTTATCAAAACCTGATCCCCGGTGAAGAATACACGATAAAAGGCATCCTGATGGACAGATCGACAGGAGCTCCCCTCCTGCTCGAAGAAACCGAGATCAAAGCCGAAACCACCTTCACCCCGGAAAAAGCAGCCGGAACCGCAGAAGTAGAATTTACCTTCCAGGCAGGTTCCCTCAAAAACAAAGAACTCGTAGTATTCGAAAAACTATACATCAACGGAGCGGTACTGGCCGCTCACGAAGACCTCAACGCCGAGTCCCAGACCGTCCACATCAACAAACCCCAGTCTCCCCAGGAAGAACAGCCGCAACAGCCGGCTTCCCCTTCCGAACCGTCAAAATCCGTCAAGACCGGAGACGTAGCAGACATCCTGCCGCCAGTCCTCCTTCTCATTTTATCCCTGGCCGTTTTAATTACCGCCGCCAGAAAAAAACTGGGCTAAAGCAGCCCGCACAATTTCCACTTTTCTTTCCCGATATTGTGTGTTAGAATAGCAGACAGAAAGCAAATTTGAAGGAGGTTGTCACAATGGGAATGACAATGACGCAGAAGATATTGGCCGCGCATGCGGGACTGGATTCTGTCTCGGCCGGTCAACTGATCGAAGCGAAGCTGGATGTGGTCATGGCAAATGACATCACCGGTCCGATGGCGCTGCCTATTTTCAGGGAGATGGCAGATCAGGTTTATGATAAAGACAAGGTGGTCCTGGTTCCGGATCATTTTACACCGAATAAGGATATCAAGTCGGCTGAAAATTCAAAAGCGATCCGGGAGTTCGCGAAGGCGCAGGGCCTAAGCTGGTTCTTTGAGCAGGGCAAGTCCGGAGTCGAGCATGCCATTCTGCCCGAGGCGGGAGTCGTCACCGCGGGAGAGTGCATCATCGGAGCTGATTCCCATACCTGTACATACGGGGCGCTGGGGGCATTTTCCACCGGCGTTGGGACAACCGACATCGCAACCGGGATGGCGACAGGGGAGCTGTGGTTCAAGGTGCCTTCGGCCATCAAGTTTGTACTGACCGGGAAGCCGGGGCCCTATGTCAGCGGCAAGGACATCATCATCCATATTATAGGAAAGATCGGTGTGGACGGGGCGCTGTACAAGTCCATGGAGTTTACCGGGGACGGCATCGCCAGCCTGTCCATGGACGATCGCTTTACCATGGCCAACATGGCCATCGAGGCAGGAGCCAAGAACGGGATCTTCCCGGTAGACGAGCAGGCGGAGAGTTATATCAGGGAGCATTCCAAAAAGGAATATCAGATCTATACTGCGGACGAGGACGCGGAGTATGACGAGGTGGTGGAGATCCATCTGGATGAGGTTCGTCCCACCGTCGCATTTCCGCATCTTCCGGGCAATGCAAAGACCATCGACGAGGTGGAGACCATGGAACCCATCTGGATCGACCAGGTGGTGATCGGGTCCTGCACCAACGGACGGATGGAGGATATGCGGAAGGCTGCGGCAATCCTGAAAGGACATACCGTACATCCGGATGTCCGGGTGATGGTGGTGCCGGCCACCCAGAAGATTTATAAGCAGTGCATCGCGGAGGGCCTGGTGGATATCTTTATTGACGCGGGCTGCGCGGTGAATACGCCGAGCTGCGGTCCCTGCATGGGCGGACATATGGGCGTAATGGCAGCAGGGGAGAAGTGTGTCTCCACCACGAACCGCAATTTTGTGGGACGGATGGGACATGTGGATTCCCTGATCTATCTGGCTTCCCCGGAAGTGGCGGCAGCCAGCGCGATCGCAGGATGCATCGCAAATCCGGAGAAAGTAGGTGACAAGTCATGAAAGCATTGGGACATGTTTTTAAATATGGAGATAATGTAGATACGGATGTGATCATTCCGGCAAGATACCTCAATTCCTTTGACGCGCAGAAACTGGCGAGCCACGCCATGGTGGACATCGATCCCGAATTTGTGCACAAGGTACAGCCGGGGGATCTGATCGTGGCAAATAAAAATTTCGGCTGCGGCTCCTCTAGGGAGCACGCGCCGCTGTGCCTCAAGACGGCAGGAGTGAGCTGCGTGATCGCAGAGACCTTTGCGCGTATCTTCTATAGAAATGCGATCAATATCGGACTGCCGATCATCGAATGTCCGGAAGCGGCAAGAGGGATCGAGGCAGGAGACGAGGTAGAGGTGGATTTTGACAGCGGAAAGATCTACAACCGCACGAAGGGCACCGAATTTCAGGGACAGGCGTTCCCGGAATTTATGCAGAAGCTGATCGCCGCCGGCGGGCTGGTGAAGTACACCAACGGCAAAAAAGCAGAAAAATAGAGAATAAAAGAAGAAAAGGGTGGAAGAGATGAATCTACTATATAAAAGCACACGGGATGCACAGCATACGGTCACGGCTTCCGAGGCGATCCTGAAAGGGCTCGCTCCGGACGGCGGATTATTCGTTCCGGTTTCCATGCCGAAGCTGGATGTCACCATGGAGCAACTGAAGGACATGTCCTATCAGGAAACGGCATATGCTGTTATGAAGCAGTTCATGACCGATTTTACGGAGGAAGAGCTAAAGCACTGTATCGCATGTGCCTATGATTCCAAATTTGACACGGAAGTCATCGCTCCTCTCGTGAAGGTGGGGGATACCTATCACCTGGAGCTGTTCCACGGGGCGACGATCGCGTTTAAAGACATGGCGCTTTCCATCCTGCCCCATCTTCTGACCACATCGGCAAAGAAGAACCATGTGACCCACGAGATCGTCATCCTGACAGCAACCTCCGGCGACACGGGAAAGGCCGCGCTGGCCGGGTTCGCGGATGTGCCGGGGACAAGGATCATCGTGTTCTACCCGAAAAACGGGGTGAGCCGGGTGCAGGAGCTGCAGATGGTGACCCAAAAGGGAGCCAATACGTCGGTCGTAGCCATTCACGGGAACTTTGACAATGCGCAGACCGGCGTGAAGGCGCTGTTTGAGGATCAGGAGCTGGAGCAGGAGCTTATGGAAAAGGGCTTCCAGTTCTCTTCCGCGAACTCCATCAACATCGGGCGTCTCGTTCCCCAGGTTGTCTACTATGTATATGCGTATGCGAAGCTTTTGAAAAATGAAGAGATCGCCCCGGGAGAAGAAATCAATGTGACGGTGCCTACCGGGAATTTTGGAAATATCCTGGCAGCCTATTACGCGAAGCAGATGGGAGTGCCGATCGCGAAGCTGATCTGCGCCTCCAATGAAAATAAAGTCCTGTTCGACTTTTTCCGGACCGGGACCTATGATAAGAACCGGGAATTTGTCCTGACCTCTTCCCCTTCTATGGATATCCTGATCTCCAGTAACCTGGAACGGCTCATCTATACGATCGCGGGAGCGGATGCCGAGAAGGACCAGGAGCTGATGGACGCGCTGAAAGCAGAGGGCAGATATGACATCACTCCGGAGATGAAAGAGAAGCTTTCGGATTTTGCGGGCGGCTATGCCACCGAGGAGGAGACCATGGCGGCGATACGGGATACGTACCAGTCCACAGGATATGTGATGGATCCCCATACGGCCGTGGCGGCTCATGTGTGCCGGGCTTACCGGAAGGACAGCGGGGACCAGAGGAAGCAATTGATCGCCTCCACCGCAAGTCCTTACAAGTTTGTAAAGAGCGTGATGACTGCTATTGATGAGAAATACGGCAGCATGGAGGAATTTGCACTGATCGATGAACTGGAAAAGGCTTCCGGGACGACGGTTCCCCATGCCATCGAGGAGATCCGCAGCGCACAGATCCTGCATACAAGGGAGTGCGACGCGGACAAGATGAAAGATACGGTGAAGGAAATATTGGCAATCTGATCCGTTACTGTGCTGTCCGCATGAAAATGTAAAACGGATCAGGGCAGTGATGTAAAGAAAGAGACCGGCAGGGAGTCCGCCGCTGGTAATCTTTGCCGGACTTCTGCTTTAGAAAGGAGCATGGACAGAATATGAAACAGATCAGTGTATTTCTGGCTGACGGATTTGAAGAGATCGAGGGACTTACCGTTGTGGATATCCTGCGCAGGGCAGGAGTTCAGGTCCATATGGTGTCCATCACAGGAGAGAAGACCATTCACGGCTCACATCAGATCGATGTGCAGGCGGACAGCCTGTTTGAGGAAATGGATTTTTCAGACACAGACATGCTGGTGCTTCCGGGAGGTATGCCCGGAACGCGGAATCTGATGAACCATAGAGGGCTGCAGGAGCTTTTACGGAGCTATCATGAAAAAGGAAAGTATCTTGCGGCAATCTGCGCGGCGCCCAGCGTTTTCGGCAGGCTGGGCTTCCTGAAAGGGCGGAAGGCATGCTGCTATCCGACATTCGAAGAAAAGCTGGAAGGCGCGGAGGTGGTTCAGGATCCGGTTTCTGCGGACGGACACATCATCACCAGCCGGGGGATGGGAACCGCCATTCCTTTCGCCTTGAAGCTGACCGCATTGCTGTGCGGAGAGGAAAAGGCAGAGGAAATCGGGCGGTCCATCATCTATTACGATTAAAGGAAGGATACTGTCGGCACCATGGCAGGGTGTGAACAGTAACCGGAGAATGGTTACAGGTCACACTTTGACCAGGCGTGACCTGTAATTCGTGCAAAAAGTGCTGGAAATCAGGGAACTCTTATGCTATACTTGTTTAATGACTGTGAACACCCATGAAGTGTGAACGGAAAATGCGAATAGAAAGATGATATAGATTGGCCCGCATACGGCCGGGTATCTGCAAAATCAAGGAGGAAATGAAAATGAGTCTACAGGTAGAAAAGTTAGAGCATAATATGGCAAAGCTTACGATCGAGGTTGCCGCTGAGGAAGTGGAGAAGGCGATCCAGGCGGCATATCTGAAGCAGCGCGGGAAGATCTCTCTCCCGGGCTTCCGTAAGGGAAAGGTACCGCGCCAGATGCTGGAAAAGATGTACGGAGCGGAGATCTTTTACGAGGACGCTATCAACCGTATGATCCCCACCGCTTACAGCCAGGCTTATGACGAGTGTGAGCTGGATATTGTGTCCCAGCCTGAAGTAGACGTGGTACAGATGGAGAAGGGCAAGCCCTTTATCTTTACAGCGGAAGTGGCGGTGAAGCCGGAAGTGAAGCTGGGAGAATACAAGGGCCTCAAGGTAGATAAGATCCCTGTGGAAGTGACCCCGGAAGATGTAGATGCAGAGATCCAGAGGGAGCGTGAGCGCAACGGAAGAACGGTGGAAGTGACAGACCGGAGCGTGGCAAAGGATGATATGATCACACTGGATTTTGAAGGATTTGTAGACGGAGAAGCATTTAAGGGCGGCAAGGGCACGGATTATCCGCTGACCATCGGTTCCGGCGCGTTTATCCCGGGATTTGAGGAGCAGCTCATCGGCGCTGAGATCGATCAGGATGTGGAAGTGAACGTGAAGTTCCCGGAAGATTATCATGAGAAGAGCTTGGCCGGAAAGGATGCGCTGTTCAAATGCGTGGTACACACAATTAAAGAAAAAGAACTGCCGGAGCTGGATGACGAATTTGCATCCGATGTGTCCGAGTGCGAGACGCTCGAAGAGTACAGACAGGAAGTAGAGAAGAAGCTGACCGACCGGAAGCAGGCTGAGGCACGGGAGAAGATCGAGGATCAGGCAGTAGATCAGGCAGCGGAGAATGCCGAGATGGATATCCCCCAGCCGATGATCGATCTGCAGGTACGGCAGATGGAGGATGATATGGGCTACCGTCTCCAGATGCAGGGCATGACAAAGGAGATGTACTTCCAGATGACAGGTCTGACAGAGGAACGGATGAAGCAGGATCTGGAAGCTCAGGCGCTGAAGACCATCCGGACCAGACTGGTACTGGAAGCCGTCGCGAAAGCAGAGAATATTGTCGTGTCTGAGGAGCGCCTGGAGGAAGAACTGAAGAAGATGGCGGAGACATACGGCAGAGATCTGGAAGGCTTCAAGGAGTACATGGGCGAGAAGCGGATCGAAGAAATGAAGGAAAGCATCGCGGTACAGGACGCGATCACCCTGATCGCGGATGCGGCAGTGGAAGAATAATAGAATAAAAGTGCGCCCGGGCGCACGAGGACCGTCCATTCCGCGGGAATGGCGGCAGATAGAAAGAAGGAGAATTTTAAATGAGTTTAGTACCTTATGTCATTGAACAGACAAGCCGGGGGGAACGCTCTTACGATATTTATTCCCGATTATTAAAGGACCGGATCATCTTTCTGGGAGAGGAAGTAAGTGACGTGTCGGCAAACATCGTGGTTGCTCAGCTGTTGTTTCTGGAAGCGGATGATCCCAACAAGGACATCCAGCTCTATATCAACAGTCCGGGCGGTTCCGTGACCGCAGGGCTGGCGATCTACGACACGATGCAGTATATCAAGTGCGATGTGTCTACCGTGTGTATCGGCATGGCGGCCAGCATGGGTTCCTTCCTGCTCTCCGGCGGCGCCAAGGGCAAGCGGTTTGCCCTGCCCAATGCGGAGATCATGATCCACCAGCCGTCCGGCGGCGCCAGAGGACAGGCGACGGAGATCCAGATCGCGGCAGAGCACATTCTGCGTACCAGAAAGAGATTGAACGAGATCCTTGCGGCCAATACGGGGCAGTCCCTTGAGGTCATCCAGGTGGATACGGAGCGGGATAACTTTATGTCTGCACAGGAAGCAAAGGATTACGGACTGGTAGACGAAGTCATTGCCAAGCACTAACGTATGAAAGGAAACTTTCATGACTATTTGTGCCAGGAACCGGCATGACGGCGAAGATGAAAAGCAGCCCGGCGGGTTTTGGGGGCCGGACGGATTAAAATGCGTGTCACGGTTCGGCTTTCTTTGGATGGAAGCAGGACAGTTGCGTATACTCAATTTTAATATGAGGTGAAAATAAAAATGGCAGGAAAAGTAATGGATGAGATTGTAAGATGTTCCTTCTGCAATAAATCGCAGAATCAGGTCCGCAAGCTGATCGCGGGGCCGAACGGGGCCTACATCTGTGATGAATGCGTGGATGTCTGCTCCGAGATTATTGAAGAAGAGCTGGAATACGATGAGAGAAATCCGTTTGCTGACATCAATCTGCTCACACCGGAAGAGATGAAGGCATTTCTGGATGATTATGTGATCGGACAGGAAGAAGCGAAAAAAGTACTTTCGGTTGCGGTATATAACCATTACAAAAGGATTCTGGCGGAGCAGGACCTGGGCGTGGAGTTGCAGAAGAGCAACATCCTGATGCTGGGGCCGACAGGCTGCGGAAAGACCCTGCTTGCGCAGACGCTTGCAAAGATTCTGAATGTTCCCTTTGCCATTGCAGACGCGACAGCTCTGACAGAGGCAGGATATGTGGGAGAGGATGTGGAGAACATCCTTTTGAAGGTGATCCAGGCTGCGGACGGGGATATCGAGCGTGCGGAGCATGGTATCATTTATATTGATGAGATCGACAAGATCACAAGAAAGTCGGAAAATCCGTCGATCACCCGTGATGTATCCGGAGAGGGCGTGCAGCAGGCGCTCTTGAAGATCATAGAAGGGACGATCGCATCGGTTCCCCCTCAGGGCGGAAGAAAGCATCCCCATCAGGAGCTGATCCAGATCGACACGACCAACATTCTGTTTATCTGCGGCGGCGCGTTTGAAGGGATCGACAAGATCATCGAGACCCGTCTGGACAGGAAGTCCATCGGCTTTAACGCGGAGATCACGACCCAGCATGAGTACAATGTGGATGTGCTGCTTAAAGAGGTGCTTCCCCAGGATCTGGTCAAATTCGGCCTGATCCCGGAGCTGGTGGGCCGTCTTCCGGTGACGGTATCTCTGGAAATGCTGGATAAAAAGGCATTGATCCGGATCCTGACCGAACCAAAGAGCGCCATTGTCAAGCAGTATCAGAAGCTTTTGGAGCTTGACGGCGTGCGCCTGCTGTTTGACCGGGATGCATTGACTGCCATTGCAGAGACCACACTTGCAAGAAAGACCGGTGCCAGAGGGCTGCGGGCGATCATGGAGGGTATCATGATGGATACCATGTTCCGTGTGCCGTCGGATGAGACGATCAAGGAGTGCAGGATCACGAAGGATGTGGTGAAAGGGACCGGACAGCCGTTGTATGAATGCGACGGAGAGGAACGCAGGTCATTTCTGACATCTCAGAGTGCATAGCAGATCTTTAAAATATAATAGAGGGCGGGTATTGTGGTTTGGCCATATACCTGCCTTTTCCATATTGAATACGACAGCGAAACGTATTATGATGAAAGCGTCAGAAGGTATTTTGACGCTGTTGCGTTTGGCGCAATACTCACGGCAGATTTCATCGGCCATGAGTATCATTACAAATAGGAGAAGTGATACATGAAGAGTGAAATCAAAAGCCTCCCGATGGTTGCCCTGCGGGGGATGACGATCATGCCGGAGATGGTGGTGCATTTTGATATCAGCCGGGAGCGGTCGATCGCCGCGGTGCAGGAGGCCATGGTGGAGGATCAGAAGATATTCCTTGTACTGCAGAGAGAGCAGGACGCGGAAAATCCGGGCCAGAAGGAGATGTATGAGGTGGGCACGGTGGCTTCGGTCCGGCAGATCATCAAGCTGCCGAAGAAGATCCTTCGGGTTCTGGTGGCAGGAGAGGCGAGGGGGATCCTGAAAAGCATAGAATATGAGACGCCTTATCTGCGGGCAGAGGTGGAGATCCTGGATGAGTCGGATTTCCAGTCTCCGGAGGATCTGAACGGACAGGCCATGATACGCGGCCTGAAAGACATTTTCGTGGACTATGCCGCGAAAAACGGGAAGATGTCCAAGGAAGGGGTCGGCCGGATCCTGGAGATCAGCGATCTGAAGGAGCTGGTGGATGAGATCTCCGCCAACATTCCGCTGTATTATACGGACCAGCAGGAGATCCTGAACCAGACGGACTTTTGGAAACGGTATGAGATGCTGGCATTCAAGCTGGTCAACGAGGTGCAGATTATGGATATCAAGGATGATATCCGGGCCAAGGTCAAGGAACGGGTGGACAAGCACCAGCGGGAATATATCCTTCGGGAGCAGTTAAAGCTGATCCGGGAGGAGTTAGGCGACGATACCACCCTGTCCGACGCGGAGGAATTTGAGCAGGCAGCCAAAAAGCTGAAGGCGCCCAAAGAAGTGAAGGATAAGCTGGCAAAGGAGATCAGCCGTTTTAAGAGCTCACTGAACAGTCCGGCAGAGAGCGGGGTGCTGCGTACCTATATTGAGACGATCCTGGAGATGCCATGGAACAAGGCGGCGAAGGACAGCTCGGACCTTGCGTTTGCCGAGCAGGTGCTGGAGGAGGACCACTACGGACTGGAGCAGGTCAAAGAGCGGGTACTGGAATTTCTTGCGGTGCGGACTCTGACGAAAAAGGGAGAAAGCCCGATCCTCTGTCTGGCAGGACCTCCGGGAACCGGCAAGACTTCCATTGCGAAGTCCCTGGCGCGGGCGCTGAAAAAGCCCTATGTGCGCATTTCCCTGGGCGGGGTGCGGGACGAGGCGGAGATCCGGGGACACCGGAAGACCTATGTAGGAGCCATGCCGGGACGGATCGCCAACGGCATCCGCATGGCGGGAGTGAAAAATCCGCTGCTTCTTTTGGATGAAATTGACAAGATCAGTACAGACTATAAGGGAGACACCTTCTCGGCACTGCTGGAGGTGCTGGACAGCGA
The DNA here is from genome assembly GCA_910575475.1 of Lachnospiraceae bacterium. Lineage (GTDB taxonomy): Bacteria > Bacillota > Clostridia > Lachnospirales > Lachnospiraceae > Schaedlerella. The sequence goes on from CAJTGD010000005.1 coordinate 149,758, forward strand.
GCAGAACAGCAGATTCCGGGATCATTACCTGGAGGTGCCGCTGGATCTGTCGGAGGTGCTTTTCGTGGCTACGGCCAATACGCTGCAGACCATTCCGCGGCCCCTTCTGGACCGTATGGAGGTGGTGGAGGTGAGCAGCTATACGGAGAATGAAAAGCTTCACATTGCGGCGGAGCATCTGATTCCGAAGCAGCTGGAGAAGCACGGGCTCACCCCGGACATGCTGACGTTCAGCAGGCAGGCTGTCTGGAAAATGGCGAAGAATTATACGAAGGAGGCCGGGGTCCGGCAGCTGGAGCGGGAGATCGGAAATGTGTGCCGGAAGTCCGCAAAGGAAATCCTGACAAAGAACAGGAAAAAAATCGCCGTTACGGAGAAGAATATCCAGAAGTATCTTGGGAAAGAGAAGTATTCCTATCAGATGGCAAATGATTCGGACGAGGTAGGGATCGTCCGGGGGCTGGCATGGACGAGTGTGGGCGGAGATACGCTCCAGATCGAGGTGAACATCATGCCGGGGAAGGGCGAGCTGATGCTGACCGGACAGTTGGGAGACGTGATGAAGGAATCCGCCCGGACCGGGATCAGCTATATCCGTTCCATCAGCAGCCGTTATGAGATTCCGGAGGACTTTTTTGAAACCCATGATATCCATGTACATATTCCGGAGGGTGCGGTTCCAAAGGACGGACCGTCTGCCGGGATAACCATGGCCACGGCCATGCTTTCCGCCGTCACAGCCCGGAAGGTGCGCGCGGACCTTGCGATGACAGGGGAGGTGACGCTCCGGGGCCGGGTGCTGCCCATCGGCGGCTTGAAGGAAAAGCTCCTGGCGGCGAAAAACGCGGGGATCAAGACGGTCCTGATCCCGAAGAAGAACAAGGCGGATGTGGAGGAACTGTCCTCGGAGATCACGAAGGGGCTGGAGATCGTTCCGGTGGAGCATATGGACGAGGTGCTGGAGCGGGCGCTTGTATCCTAAACGGCCATAGAGTATACCCCGAGGGCACTTCCGTTATGGCCATTCGGCCGTTTCACAAGGTATACCCAGGGGCATTTCGTTATGGCCTTCAGCCGTTTCACAAGGTATAACAGACAGGAGAAATATATGGTAATTAAAAATGTAAACCTGGAGACCGTATGCGGAATCACCAGCCGGCTTCCGGAGAACGACAAGCCGGAGGTGGCTTTCGCGGGAAAATCCAACGTAGGGAAGTCGTCCCTGATCAATGCGCTGATGAATCGGAAGTCCTATGCCCGGATCTCGGCGACGCCGGGGAAGACGCAGACCATCAATTTTTACAGTATCAATGAGGAAATGTATCTGGTGGATCTTCCCGGATACGGCTATGCCAAGGTTTCCGAGAAGGAAAAGGCACAGTGGGGAAAGCTGGTGGAACGCTATCTCCACGGCTCTTCCATGCTTAAGGCAGTCTTTCTGCTGATCGATATCCGGCATGTGCCGTCCGCCAATGACAGGATGATGTATGAATGGATCCTGGACAAAGGATTCCAGCCGATCATGATCCTGACCAAGCTGGACAAGCTGAAGCGCAGCCAGGTGCAGAAGCAGATCAAGGTGGTCAAGGAAGGGCTTAAGCTGGTGCCGGGAACAAGGGTGATCCCGTTTTCTTCCGTCACGAAGCAGGGACGGGAGGAGATCTGGGAGGTCATAGAATCCTTTCTAGAGCAGGAAGAGGCGGAGCAGTGACTGTTCACGGTGCCTTGCATCTTGCTGCAGGGCATCCGGCCGATAAAGCCGCGGTTTCAGAGAATGGTAGTAAATGAAAGGTCCGGGCAGAGCGACCCGGATGAAAAGCAGGACAGAGGTGTATAGTTCATGGAAAATAGGCGTCCATACTGGCAGGTGGCGGTAAGCCTGGTATTCAGCCTTCTGGCGACCGCCGCATTTATCATCATAGGAGTGAAGGCAATCGTATTTTTTATGCCGTTTGTGATCGGATGGTGTATTTCGGCGATTGCGGCGCCGGTGGTCAACTGGCTGGAAAAGCATTTTAAGATCGTGAAGAAGCTGGGCTCGGCCCTGATCGTGGTGCTGGTCATCGGGCTGATCGTACTGCTGATCTATCTTGCGGTCAGCAGGCTTGTGACGGAGGTTGGCGATCTGCTGAAAAATATACCGGATCTGTACGAACAGCTTGCCAGCGGGCTTTCCCAGATCGGACAATCCATGTCCGGACTGTTTGCGCGGCTTCCGGAGGAGGTGCGCAGCGGTTTCCAGACCATGATGTCTAATCTGAACGAATATATGGGAGACCTGATCTCGAAGATCGGGGAGCCTACGGTGACCGCGGCGGGAAATCTGGCGATGCGTCTGCCGTTCTTCCTGGTCTCGGTGCTGGTATCTGTCATATCAGCTTACTTTTTCACAGTGGAACGGGATGAGGTCCTGAACTGGGCGAAAAAAGTGATGCCTCAGGCCGTTGTGAAACGGATGACGCTGGTGATGGACAATCTGCGGTATGCGGTAGGAGGATATTTTAAGGCCCAGTTTAAGATCATGGGAGTCGTGTTTCTGATCCTGATGGTAGGCTTTGCATTATTAAAGATCAATTATTTTGCTCTGATCGCGTTCCTGATCGCGTTTCTGGATTTCCTTCCCTTTTTCGGTACAGGAACAGCCATGATCCCGTGGGCGCTGTATAAATTTTTGGTGGGGGATTATAAGACGGCGATTCTGCTGTTCGTGATCTATGCCGTTACCCAGCTTGTCAGACAGATCCTGCAGCCCAAGCTGGTGGCGGACAGTATGGGGATGAATCCGCTGGTGACGCTGCTTTTGCTGTATGTGGGCTACCGGGTCAGCAGCGTGCTGGGGCTGCTCCTGTCAGTCCCCATCGGAATGGTTGTGATCAATATGCATCAGGCCGGAGCGTTTGACTATATCTTTGATGATGTACGGATCCTGGTAGACGGGATACTCCGGCTGAGGGAAGAGCCGAGGTCCAGGGACCAGGATTAGATATTAACGTATGAAAAAGGACAGAGGGCTTATTCCTCCCTCCTTTTTCTTGCCTGAAACAGCCCTGTGGCTGTTGCCTCAATGATGGACAGATCCTGTTCATCCAGTTTGTCCAGAAGCAGATCCAGGCGTTTCCGTTCCACGCTTTTTGAACCTGTATTTTCAGGAAATATGTATTGGTCAATGGGAATATCAAACATTGTGACCAAACGGACCAACAGGCCAAAGCTGGGATATCTTCCTTCAATTTCGATTGCCTGCAGATGCCGTGTAGAGATATTAAGCTTTTCTACTAATTTTTCACGGGTGATTTTCCTGGATTCACGGGCTTTTTTTATTTCCAGCCCGATGGGAGTGAAGTCAAAATTTTCTGTGATGCCATTTTCATTCATAAATATCTACCGCCTGTCTTTCATTAGAACACTGTTTTCAAAGCATGCTGTTCATAAACATACTTTGTTGCTGCCTTTTTCTATTGTACCGAGATACCAGTTTACTTGAAACGAGATAAAATATCTATATATAAGAAGTATAAAGGTAATATGAAAGTGAAAATATTTCTATATAAAATACATTTTTATCCTGTTGAAAACAAACATAAGTTCTGCTATAATATAAAAAGAACAAATGTTTGCATCGGCTTTTGCTGGCTGACTGGATGTGAGGTGATGATTATGAATCAAAAGGATCCCGTGTATATTGCAATTGATCTGAAGTCCTTTTATGCTTCCGTGGAATGTGTGGAGAGGGGGCTAGATCCCATGACGACGAATCTGGTGGTGGCGGACTTAAGCCGCACCGAGAAGACCATCTGCCTGGCGGTGTCCCCTTCTCTCAAGGCATATGGGATCTCTGGAAGAGCAAGGCTGTTTGAGGTGGTGCAGAGGGTTAGAGAGGTCAATGCAGAGAGGCAGATGCGCTCTCCGGACCGCCGTCTTGAGGGCGCCTCCTGTGATGATACGGAGTTGAAAGCATCGCCGGAGAAAGCCCTTGACTATATTGTCGCTCCGCCCAGGATGTCACTCTATATCGAATACAGCACAAGGATCTATGAGATTTATCTGAAATATGTGGCCCCGGAGGACTGCCATGTATATTCCATCGACGAGATCATGATGGATGTGACGCATTATCTGGATACCTATCACGCGGAGACCGCCCCCCGTCCGGCAAAGTACGGCGTGTCGGCCCGTGAGCTTGCCGGGCGGATCATCCGGGATATCCACACTGTCACAGGAATCACGGCCACGGCAGGGATCGGGACGAACCTGTACCTGTGCAAGGTGGCCATGGATATCGTGGCGAAGCACATTCCTCCGGATAAGAACGGAGTGCGGATCGCCTCGCTCAATGAAAAAAGCTACCGCCGGATCCTGTGGGCCCATCGGCCGCTTACCGATTTCTGGCGGATCGGCAGAGGCTATGCGAAGAAGCTGGAGGAGTACGGCATGTTCACGATGGGAGACATCGCCAGATGCTCCATCGGAAAGCCGGGGGAGTATTACAATGAAGATCTGCTTTACCGGTTATTCGGAGTCAATGCGGAGCTGCTGATCGACCATGCTTGGGGGTGGGAACCCTGTACCATGGCGGATATCAAGAACTACAGGCCCAGCGCCAGCAGCGTGGGCTCCGGCCAGGTCCTGCATCATCCCTACTCCGCCGGGGAGGCGAGAATGGTCGTCCGGGAGATGACGGAGCAGCTCGTACTGGATCTGGTTGAAAAAGGGCTGGTTACGGATCAGATCGTCCTGACGGTGGGCTATGACATTGGGAATCTGTCCGATCCGGCAGTACACAGGCCGGAGCAGACGGAGGTCACGACAGACCGCTACGGGCGGAAGATGCCCAGGCATGCCCACGGGACCGCCAACCTGGCAAGGCAGACCTCGTCCACAAAGTGTATCGTGAATGCGGTTCTGGATTTATATGACAGGATCATCAACCCGGGCTTTCTGATCCGGAGGATCTATATCAGTGCAAACCACGTGGCGGACGAGAACACTGCAGCCAATACGCCTGCATTTGAGCAGCTTGACTTATTCACGGACTATGCCCGGCTGGAGCAGGAGCGTGAGGAGGAAGAGGCAAAGCGGAAGCGGGAGAGGAAGCTGCAGGAGGCCATGCTGGATATCAAAAAGAAATATGGAAAAAACGCGATTCTAAAAGGGGCGAATCTGGTGGAGGGATCTACGGTCATCGACCGGAATCGGCAGATCGGAGGGCACAGAGCATGAGCCAGGCAGTACAAAGCATGATGAACCGCAGGGAGATGTACAAATACCAGGATATGATCGACCTTCCCCATCCTGTATCCAGGACCCATCCTCCCATGCCGATCCAGGATCGGGCGGCACAGTTTGCGCCGTTTGCGGCGCTTTCCGGACATTACGAGGCGGTCAGGGAGACCGCCCGGCTGACGGAAGAACGGACAGAGCTGGACGAGGGCATCAGGGAAGAACTGAACCGGGAACTGCGCAGGATACAGGAGCAGATCGGCAGCGGGGATGCCGTGTCCTTTACTTACTTTGTGCCGGATCCGAAGAAATCAGGCGGGGCCTATGCAACGGTGACCGGCTGTGTGAAGAAGATCAAGGAATACGAGCGGGTGATCCTTCTGGAGGACGGAACGGAGATCCCGGCGGATGAAATCATAAGCATCCAAAGATCCTCCCAGTGAAGTGATGGTTAGCTGCCGTTCCCGGCGCCTTGCACTTTGCTGCAAGGCATCCGGCCAGTAAAGCCGCAGTATCAGGCATTCAGCCTTTTTTCAGAAAAAGGGTCCTCTTCGCTCCTATTTGTGTTATACTACCAGAAGAACCGAGTCGTGATGTGCAAAGGATCAGGAACCGCAGACAGGATCCTGCCTGATGCCGCAGGTGATGTCCGCGGTTTCAGAAGCTGCACATAACAACAAGGCACAAATGACAGGAGGCGAAAAAAACGATGGGACATTTGACAACAAGAGATGCCTACAAGAATCTGGAGGAGCGGATCAACTGGTTTACCCAGGGAGCTCCCCCGTCAGATACATTATATAAGATCCTGCAGGTATTGTACACGGAGAAGGAGGCCAAGTGGGTGGCGCTGCTCCCGGTCCGTCCGTTTACGCTGAAAAAGGCGGCCAGGATCTGGGGGACGACGGAAGCAAAAGCGGAGAAGCTTCTGGACCACCTCTGTGAAAAAGCGCTGCTGGTAGATTCTGATTACCACGGGCAGCGGCAGTTTGTGATGCCGCCGCCCATGGCAGGCTTTATTGAGTTTGCCCTGATGCGTACAAGAGGCGATATTGACCAGAAGTATCTGAGCGAGCTGTATTATCAGTATATGAATGTGGAGGAGGATTTTGTCAAAGACCTGTTTTTTGTGACAGAGACCAGGTTGGGCCGGGTGTTTGTGCAGGAGCCGGTGCTGACCAATGACAAGACGAACCACATCCTGGACTACGAGCGTGCCGCGCATATTGTGGAGGAAGCAAAGTATATCGGGCTCGGCACCTGTTACTGCAGGCATAAGATGTATCATGCCGGACATCCCTGTGAGATCGACGCACCCTGGGATGTGTGCCTGACCTTTGACAATGTGGCCCGCTCTCTGGCCGAGCATGGGGAGTACGCGCGACTCATCTCCAGGGAAGAGGCCATGGATGCGCTGGAGCGTTCCTATGCCGCTAACCTGGTGCAGATCGGAGAAAATGTCCGGGAGCATCCGGCATTTATCTGCAACTGCTGCGGCTGCTGCTGTGAAGCGCTGCAGGCGGCAAGGAAGTTCAGCCCCATGCAGCCCGTGGCCACGACCAATTATATTCCCAGAGTGTCCCTGGAACAATGCATCGGCTGCGGAAAATGCGCGAAGGTCTGCCCGATCCTGGCCATTGCCATGGAAGAGAAGGAGCAGGAGGGAGAGGAGCACGGCAGGAAGCATCCGGTGATCGACACGGAGATCTGCCTGGGCTGCGGTGTCTGCGCCCGGAACTGTCCCACCGGGGCCATCGAGCTGGAACGGCGTCCGGTGCAGGTGATCACGCCGGTAAACAGCACCCATCGGTTTGTCCTCCAGGCCATCGAAAAAGGGACGCTGCAGAACCTGATATTCGACAATCAGGCATTTGCCAACCACCGGGCCATGGCAGCCGTATTCGGCGCGATCTTAAAGCTCCCGCCCCTGAAGCAGGCGCTGGCGAGCAGGCAGTTTAAGTCCGTCTATCTGGATAAGCTGCTGTCCATGCAGAAGAAATGAGAGCTTTCACCGGAGAATGAAAGCCTCAAAACATGGAAGGACACGTTTCCGTCCATGCCGGAAGAGGATCAGAAGCTGTATCAATTGCAAAAACATAAGATGCAATGCCTTTTGGAGATCAGGAAGTGAAAAAGGCATTGCATTTTTTTTGGTATTGACAAACCAACCGACGGTATGATAAAATTCGAATAGATACATACCAACAGTCGGTTTTGGAGGTACATACAATGAACCAAAAATTATTTACAAAAGATTTTACCTTAGTTGTCATCGGACAGATCATTTCCCTGTTCGGAAATGCAGCCGTCCGGTTTGCGCTGCCGCTGTATCTGCTGAATCAGACAGGCTCCTCGGCGCTTTACGGAACCGTGACCGCCTGCGCGCTGATTCCGGCGATCCTGCTTTCCCCCATAGGCGGGATTGCCGCGGATCGGGTCAATAAAAGAAATGTGATGGTGATCCTGGATTTTTTTACGGCAGCGGTGATCCTGACCTTTTCGATCCTCCTGAACGCCGTGAATCTTGTTTTTCTGCTGACGGTCACACTGATGGTCTTATATGGCATTGCAGGCGCTTACCAGCCTTCCGTACAGGCCAGCATTCCGGCCCTGGTGAGCCAGGAGCATATCATGCAGGCCAACTCCATCATCAACATGATCAGCTCTCTTGCGTCCCTGGCAGGGCCTGTGCTGGGAGGAATCTTCTATGCAGCATACGGATTAAAGCCGGTGCTGTGGATCTGTATCCTCTGTTTTTTTCTGTCTGCAGTGATGGAGCTGTTCATCCGGATCCCCTTTGTCCGGCAGGATTCCGGGGGAGCTTTTTGGAAGACGGTAACGTCGGATTTTTCAGAGAGTATGCGGTTTGTGTGGAGAGAGAAGCCGGAGATCGGAAAAGTGGTGCTTTTGGCCTGCGGGATCAATCTGTTTTTATCTTCCATGATCCTGGTGGGCATGCCCTATATCATTACGGAGGTGCTGGGGTTTGAAACAGGGACGGCCAATCGGCTCTACGGCTTTGCGGAAGGGGCAATGGCCGCAGGCGGACTCCTGGGCGGCATCTGCGCGGGCGTGTTCGGCGGCAGGCTGCCGATCCAAAAGGCCGGCAGCCTGATCATAGCCGGCGCCGCGGCAGCGCTTCCGATGGGCGCGGCACTGGGGCTGTTTTCCTCGGCAATGCTGAACTATGCTGTAATGGCGGGATGCTGCTTTGCCATCACAATCGTTTCCACGATATTTACCATACAGATGATGGCCTTTGTACAGACAGAAACCCCGCAGAACCTAATCGGAAAGGTGATCGCCGTGATCCTCACCCTGTCCATGTGCGCGCAGCCGCTGGGAAACGCGTTCTATGGTTTCCTGTTTGAAATCTGCACAGGAGCGGAGTTTGCGGTGGTTCTGTTTGCAGGCGGTATCTCTTTGGTGATCGCGGTCCGCGCGAGAAGGATATTCATGAGCCTTTCAAGAAAAACGGAATGATGCTGACCCGAACGTTATACATTTCCGATCAGAACCGTCACAGTAAAGGTATCTTCCGTATAAGAGATATCCAGAGTGCCGCTGTACTTTTCCACCATTTCCCGTACATTTGCCAGGCCCAGGCCGTGAGCGTCTGACTCCTCCTTGTCAGATAAAAGCCGGCCCTTATGCTCCTGGACGGCATTTGCTTTTGTGTTTGTGATTTCAAAGGTGAAATAACCGTTTTCCGTCACTCTGGCCTTTAAGGAGATTCGGCGTTTTTTAAGGTCTGGTATCTTCACAGAGGCTTCGACGGCATTGTCCAGGGTATTGGAAAACAGGCAGCAGAGGCTGATCGGGTCGAGACCGATCAGTCTGTCCAGGTCAATGTGGAAAAAAACATTGATTCCCTGCTCCAGCGCCAGATTGTATTTGGCATTGAGAACCGCGTTGATGATGCTGTTTTTGCAAAAGACACGAGTGCGGGCCGCCAGCCGCGTCTCGATTTCCTCCATATAGTGCTCGGCATCCTCTGTATTTCCTGAGCGGAACAGAGCCTGGATCACGCCCAGATGGTTGTTCATATCATGGCGGAATCTGCGGATCTTGGTTTGATTTTGCTCCAGTTCTTCATAATAGCTTTTCTGAAGCATCAGGTTTTTCCGCTCCATGTCCTGCCGGATGCTTCTGACAAAATATTCTGTCAGGGCGATGCAGCCCAGGTTGGTTGCAAAGCAGGAAAAGGCGGCCGGCCACATGTAATAGCTTTGAACCGGGGCAAAGAGGATGCTGGTGGTTATGCTCACCAGGGAGGCCAGACAGATGACATCCAGCAGGATCCAGGTCTTATGGCCGAATAATTTCCGGGCCTGAACCAGATGCCTTTCAAAAAAGCGGTAAATGCCGTACCAGATCAGCAGATGCAGGATGGGATCCGCTATGGTACAGAACAGGTCTATGGCAATGGGCCAGTCAAGGGAAGAACCCAGCACGCCCAGCATATCCATGACAAAAAAGTTCTGGCTGACGATTAGGGGATAGAGGACGGCCACGGCAGCCAGACGCTGCCAGATACTGCCTTGGAAGGCGAGCAGCATCAGTGCAAGAAACCAGACCAGTTCCAGGACCACATTAAAAAAATCATTCGGATAGATAATCATGTTGGAGAGGCAGGCGCAGGAAATATATCCGGCCGCGCTCCAGAGCTTTCCGTCCCGTTTCTGCGCAAAATGGCATAGAATCCGGTAAAACAGGAAACCCTGTATGCAATTAGGGATTTTGCCGACATTATACATAACAGATATAAGATCCATGGTGATTCTCCTATTTTTCTACAACTCCAAAACAGCGTTTTGGCTCACCGCAACAGGAGACGGGCAAAGGCAATTTCCAGGGGCTGGCGGAAGGCGCGGCTGACCGGAAACTGCTTTTGCCCGCAGATACAGCGGTCTTTTTCCAGGGCGCTCACAAAGTTCAGGTTCACCAGATGGCGGTTGTGGCAGCGTACAAAATAGTCCGGCAGTCCGGACTCCACTTCATCCAGCTTTCCGTAAAAATCAGGTCTGCTTCCGTCTTTCAGAGAGATCACGACTTTCCTCCGGTCGCTGGAAAAAGCCAGGATCCTTTTCAAAGGAATTCTCAAAATGCCGGATTTCTGTTCCAGGGTAAAATACTGCTCCCGGTGTTTTCCGAGTTCTTCCAGCGCCTGCTCCAGAACGGCCTGGATCTTGCGTTCCTCATAAGGCTTCAGAATATAGTGGAAGGCATGCACCTCATATCCCTGAAATACAAAGTCAGGGTAAGCGGTTACGAAGATCAGGAGCGTATGGGCGTTTCTTTTTCTCAGATTTTTGGCGGTTTCCATGCCGTTCATCTGTCTCATTTCAATATCCAGAAATAAGATATCCAGATATGCGCACTCCGGGTGTGAAAAGAGTGCTTCGCCGGAGTCGTATTCCAAAATACGGTAAGAGGTTCCAAGCAGCTGCAGCTTCCGCTCCAGAGGAGCGCGGAGGGCCCGGCGCATGGAAGCCTCATCATCACAGATTCCGATGTTGACCATAGGATCCTTCCTTTCTGTGAACACAGTTCCTTAAGAGCTGCAGACAAGTCAAGATGTGTCAGTTACTTCCCTACAGCTCCTTAGTTTACAGAAAAATCCCGGATTTGTAAATGCGGTTCCTGCATTCCGGTGCAAACTTTACAAAATCAATACCAAACATGACAGCTTCCGCAATGCGCTCCGTCCGAAAAACGCTTAAACTATTTTCAAGTGTACGGCTGTATTCGCAGACGCAAAAGTGCGGGAGCACGGATTTTGCGAATGGATGAGCAGGCTGGAACCATTTTTATCAAAGGAGGGATTGTTTTATGCTGCAGGTCAGGCATTTATCAAAAAGTTATACATCGGGAAATCAGGTGTATCCGGTATTAAAGGACGTATCGTTGAGGGTGGAAAAGGGGGAGTTTGTGGCTGTCATGGGGCCGTCTGGATCGGGCAAAACCACCCTGCTGAACTGTATTTCCCGCTTTATTCCCCATGAGCAGGGGAGCATCGTTCTGGCGAACCAGAATATCTCTGATCTGAATGAAACGGAGCTGGCCAGAGTCCGCAACCGGCAGATGGGGTTCGTCTTTCAGGATTTTATGCTTCTGGATGGCCTGAGCGTGTTTGAAAATATCTGCCTTCCCCAGATCATCGCACGCCGCCCGGTGGTGCAGATGGAAGAAAAGGCGAGGAATATCTGCCGGCTTTTCGGCATTGAGAAGATCATGGAAAAATATCCGGCCGAGATTTCCGGCGGGGAGAAGCAGCGTACCGCGGTGGCAAGGGCACTGATGAACCAGCCTTATGTCATTCTTGCCGACGAGCCCACCGGGAATCTGGACAGCAAGTCCTGCAAAGCTGTGATCGACGCGTTTTTACAGGCGAAGCAGGAGCTGGGCGCGACTATTTTCATGGTCACTCATGACAGCTTTGCGGCCTCCTTCTGTGACCGGGTAGTCGTCCTGAAGGACGGGCAGGTCTATGGGGAGCTGACACGAAGCGGCGGAAGAAGAGCATTCATGGATGAGCTTCTGAATACCATCCGTACCCTGGGAGGTGACAGCGATGACAATGCATAAGATCACGGAAAAGCTCCGCAGAAAAAACAAGGACCAGTACCGGCTGCTTGGAATCTGCATCTTTTTATCCATGCTCCTGGTGTCTTCCTTTGCGATGATGTTTTTCTCGCCCTCAATCCAGGAGGCCCTTCCGCCGGGCGGAGATACGAGGAAGCTGATGTGGCTCATGCTGGGGGCGGTGGCGGTGGGCTGCCTGCTCTTTACCCTGTACGGAAGCAGCTTGTTTTTCCGACAAAAAAGCAGGGAATTCGGGGTGATGCTGGCTCTGGGGGCAGAGAAAAAAGAACTGTCCCGCCAGCTGTTCTCAGAGCTGCGCGCTTCGGTGGGAATCTATATCCTTTCCGGTCTGGCGGCGGCTCTGCCGGTCTCTTATCTGATCTGGCTTTTGTTCCGGATGCTGGTGATCGACACGCAGCAGATGCAATACCGCTTCGGGATCGCGGGCGTATTTGCGGGACTGCTGTTTGCGGTGGCGCTGTCGCTGTGCATCCTGTTCCTGGGGATCCGTTTCATCCGCCGGGCAGACATTATGGAGATCCTGAATGCCGGACGAAAGACGGAGATGATTCGAGAAATCAGTCCGTGGAGCAAAAAACTGGGAATCCTGCTGATCGTATCGGGCCTCTTTCTGGCCATGGCAGTCCCACAACTGACGGTCCGGCTGTTTCGCCAGGGGATGCCGGCCGTCTGGAATCTGACCTGGCTGGTCTGTGCGGCAGGCCTGTATCTGGTGATCCTGAGCGCCGTGGGGCAGTCCCGGAAAGGGAAACATCCGGAAACATACTACAGCAATATCATTTCCACCAATCTGATGCGTTTTGCAGCCAGGCAAACTACCCGGAATATGTGCGTGATCTCCTTGCTGGTGTTCGTGATCGTGCTGTCGGCCTTCTGGGGCGTGATGTATTATTACAGCGTGACAGAGGGAGGCAGCGATATGCCGTATGACTATTCCCTCCACTATCCGGCCGGGGAAGCGCAGATGGGAGAGGAGGAGATCCGGGAGCTGGCAGAGGAATACGGCGTGGAGATGACTTCCTTTGAAGAACTGGACTCACTGGAGCTGGTCATCCGCTATACAGGGAGAGATATGGATGAACAGAGACGATACTTTGACGTGGAATATGAAAAGCTGGCTTCCTTTGTATCGGCTTCTGATTTCGCGAGGATTTCCGGGAGCCAGGTTACGCTGGGCAGCGGGGAGTACCGGACTGTTGCCGCAGAAGGATCCCCGGAGTCCTTCTGGACCGACTATGACTGCCTGAACGCAATCCGCTTTTCCGGCTCCGAAGAGGAGATGAAGCCGCGGTTTATGGGAACCGTGGAGTGCGGCAATCTGAATCTTGTCAGCGATCCCTTTGCTTTTGTGCTGGCGGATGAGGACTACCGCCGGTTTGCCGAAGGAATTTCGGAGGAAGGGAAGGAAAAACACATCTTATTTAACGTGAAGCATGTGATGGAAACCTATGATTTCGCAGATGCGCTGAAGCAGGAAATGACCGCCCGGGCAACAGCAACTTCCAATCATTATACGCTGTATGATGCCCGGGAGGAGGAGCTGGCGCTGGCGGAAGGAAGGGACTACAGCTATGCCGGAGAGATCGATCTGTCGCCGGATAATCCCCGGCTGATCCAGGAGTGGAAGTACGCTCCTTTTTCGAAGGTCCTGCTGCAGGCGGAGGCCATGGAAATGGTAGCGGTATTTGTCCTGCTCAGCATCTATGTCTCTGCAATCTCGCTGACGGCGGCAGGCATGATGAGCTATGTCCGGAGCATCACCATTGCCATGGACAACCGGCAGCTTTTTGAGGATCTGAAAAAGCTGGGGGCGGACAGGGCGTATGTGAAACAGGTCATCCGGGTACAGCTGCGCCGGATTTTCGCTTATCCCGTGGCTGCAGGGTGCGCGATCTCCGGAGGCTTTTCCCTACTTTTGACGTATTTTAACGATATGAGCCTGCAGGTCTTTGAGGTAAAAATGCTGATGGCGGAGATCTTGCTGATGGCCGCGATCGTCGGAGTGATGTACGGAGTGTACCGGGGAGCCTATCGGACAGCGGGGAGAATCGCGGGGATCTGAGGTTGCTGTTCATGGTGTCTTGCGCTCCGACGCAAGGCATCCGGACAGTAAAGCAGCGGTTTCAGGTATCCGGCCCCTCGTCTTTAGGCGATTTTCATTGTGCTGGATGCGTTACAGTTCACATGCCGTGAACTGTAACCGGTCAGACCGTGAATAGTAAGAATCTCAGTCTGTAATACTTGATTTTACATGCGATCTGTTCTAAAATAGGATTCACGTAGATTCGAAGAATCACGGGGAGATGAATTGCAAAGGAGTTTGATCAAGAGATGAGAACGGAAGAACAGATAAGTATGCAGCTGCTCCAGGCGGCTACGGTCAGTGTATTCAGTGTAATCCTGATCCTGATCACGATGGCGATGTCGTGGGAGATGTGGATGACCCCTTTGATCGTGATCGGCAGTGTCAGCATCTGGTGCCTGCATATCGGAAGGACCTGCTCGGGAACGTTTTATGATTATCTGTGCGCCGGTCTTTTGCTGGTGGAATTTTTCTTCTTTGGGATACATGGGGACAGTCTTTACGATCTACCGGCCGTGGCCTGCATTATGGTCCTGATGTTTTCCATGCTGGATAAAAAGCGGCTGCTGTACATGATCGCTGCTCTGTATGTGCTGATACTGCTGTATCATTTTCTGTATCTGCATACCATCTATTCCGGTATGGAGACCCGGGACATCATACGTCTGGGGCTGGGGATCGCAGTGACGGCAGGGTCGGTGGAGATCGCCAGGCACCGGCATAACAGGAGGCGGGCGGACAAAAAGCGGTATGATGCCGCATTTGCGCAGCTGGAGACCGCGGGACGGCAGAATGCGGTGTTTTTGTCGAATGTATCCCATGAGCTGCGAACACCGATCAATATGGTGCTGGGGATCAGCGAGGTGGCTATGGAGAAGGATCTTTCTCCTGAGCTTCGGACAGATATGCAGTCCATACAGCTGGCGGGAAAGCGCCTGTCCAATCAGATCAATAATATGCTGGATTATACGGAGATCGTAGAGGGCACGCTGGTTCCGGCGAGGGAAGAGTACATGATCATTTCCGTGCTCAATGACGTGATCACGATGACGGCAATGCAGAGCAGCAGGAATCAACTGGAGCTGGTATTTGATATCGATCCGGGGATACCGTCGATGCTGGTCGGGGATGCGGAAAAGCTTTCCCACGTACTGAAGATCCTGCTGGAAAACTCAATCAAGTTTACGGAAGAAGGCGGAATAAATGTCTGTATAGAATTTCGGCGTGAAAGCTATGGGATCAACCTGATCATAAACATTTACGATACCGGTATCGGTATGACAGAGTCCCAGCTTACGCAGATGTTTGATGATTTTTATCAGGCGGATTCCGGAAGCAGCCGTTTCGCGGGGGGATTGGGACTTGGGATTCCTATCGCGCGGGGGATCCTCCATGCGATGGGCGGATTTATCCATTTTGAAAGCGACGGACAGCAGGGGCTACATGCCCATATCGCTATTCCGCAGGGCGTGGCGGACGACAGTCCGGCTATTGTGCTTTCCAATGCGGATGAACTTTGCATCGCCTGCTACTTCAGGCCGGAGAAATACAGCTGCGACGAAGTCCGGCGTTATTACGACAAGCTGATCCTGAGCCTGGTGGATGGGCTTGGCATTGAGGGATATCAGGCACACAATTTTGAAGGGCTGCTCAAGCTGCAGCGTACCTGTAAGCTGACCCATGTGTTTATCGCGCAGGCTGAATATGAAGAGAATCATTCCTATTATGAAGAACTGGCGGAAACATTGCGGGTGGTTGTGATCGCGGAGAAGGATTTTATGCTTCACAGGGCCAGCAGGCTGCTGATCATCCATAAGCCATTCTCAGCCCTTTCCGTGGTGAACCTGCTGAACGGCGAGGTGAAGGAAAATGGATTCGAAGAAGCACAGGCGGCAGGCCGCAGGCCATTTACCTGTGAGGGAGTCCGGGTTCTTGCCGTAGATGATGAAGAGATGAACCTTGTGGTCGCAAAAGGTGTTTTGGGAAGCTACGGGATGCAGGTGGATACCTGCCTCAGCGGACGGGAGGCGGTGGAACGATGCAGTCAGAATTCCTATGATATCGTATTCTTGGATCACATGATGCCGGGCTTCGACGGAGTAGAAACACTGCAGTTCATCCGTGAGATTGACGATGGGGCTTATCAGGAACTGCCGGTGATCGCGCTGACCGCGAATACGATCAGCGGAGCGAGGGAAATGTTCCGGAGTGAGGGATTTACGGAATTTATCCCAAAACCCATCGAGCGCGCCGTCCTGGAAAGGGTACTGCGCAGGGTACTGCCGAAGGATCGGATCCAGTATGGCGCAGAGCCTACGATTCCGGACAGTCCGGAGGAAGGTATACAAGCTTCTGCCGGTACTTCCGCAGATGAGGCGAAGCAGCAGACAACAATCCCGTCCCGGGATGACAGACTAGGCGCGTTTGGTCCGGAAGAGAATGAGCCGGGCGCCGCCATGCCGGACGCGTCCGGAACAGAAACAGACATGCCGGACGCGTCTGGAACAGAAACAGATGTGCCGGACGCAGCTGGATCCGACGGCGGCGTATCGGAAGAAAATGATTCCGCGCAAGGGTCTGTCCTGCCCCGTGCCCGTCTCGTACAGGCAGGGATCAATGTAGGGATGGGGCTGGATTACTGCTGCGGCGAAGAGGAATTTTATCTGGAGATGCTGCGCATGTTCTCCTCCCAGGGAGAAGAGAAGGCGGCAGAGATCACTTCCCTTTACGAGACGGAAAACTGGAACGATTATGCGGTCAAGGTCCATGCTTTGAAGAGTACATCTCTGACGATCGGGGCGGAAGTGCTCTCAGGACGGGCGAAGGAACTGGAACTGGCTGGAAAGAGGGAAGACGTTGAATACATCCGGCAGAACCATTCGGAACTGCTGCGCATGTATCAAGAGGTATGTGAAAGCATGGCCGGGTTATAAGCTTATATGATTTATAAAGGAAGACAGCCGCAAAAACAGGCAGAGCTGTCTTACGGTAAGGTGCTGCCGAGCCTTCGGCGAGGGGCGATACATTATAGTTTAGGAGGAAATACCGCGTGTTCAAAAAATGGCTTCAAATCATCTTTGACCATAGGATCAGCCTGCAGGAGCGTATGTTTCGTGTGGTTACAGGCGTCAGCATGATCGCATTGATCTTTATACTGCCGATGGGCAGAACTTTCATGAACTGGCTGCTGCTTGCAGTCAGCCTTGCTGCTATATTTATGATCACGAAGGTCAGTATTCAAAAGGAACGTATTATTACAGGGGCTACTGCCATTGCGGTCCTGCTTCTTCTGCTGTTCCCGGTGAGTTTTTTCACGGCAGGCGGGTTCTACAGCGGAATGCCGGAATGGTTTGTGCTCTGCTTTATTTATATCAGCATTACCCAGACAGGAAGGCGGAAGGCTGTTTTTTTCGTGCTCTGTACAGCCGAGACATTGCTCTGCTATTATATATCCTTTTACTTTCCGAAACTTGTGGCGCGGAATACGCCGAGACATTCTTTCTTTGACTCTGCAAATTCTGTAATCATGGTGGGATTGCTGACCAGTGTGCTTCTGATGTTTTTGAACAGACTCTATGAAGAAGAGAACAAACTGGCCAAGGAGCAGAAGAAGGAGATTGAAGAATTGAACAGGGCGGAAAATCATTTCTTCTCCAGTATGAGCCATGAGATTCGTACGCCCATCAACTCCATCATCGGGTTAAACGAGATCATCCTACGGGGGGACATCCCAGAGGATGTTGCGGAGAACGCAAGAAATATCCAAGGAGCCAGCAAATTGCTGCTTACACTGATCAACGATATCCTGGATCTGTCCAAAATAAAATCCGGAAAAATGGAGATCATCAATGATTCCTATGAAACCGGAGAGTTGTTTTCGGAAATCGTCAATATGATCTGGATCAAGGCTAAGGAAAAAGGGCTGGAATTTCGCCTCCATGTGGATTCTTCGATTCCAAGCATGCTCTGCGGCGACGCGGTGCGTATCAAGCAGATCCTGATCAACCTACTGAACAATGCCATAAAATATACCATTGAGGGTTCTATCACTCTTTCCGTCCGGTGTGAGCGTCTGGGACTGAATCGGGTGCGCGTCTGGTATTCCGTGGAGGACACCGGACAGGGGGTTAAAAAGGAAAATATTCCTTATATCTTTAATGCGTTCCGAAGGGTGGATGAAGAAAAAAACCGACACATCGAAGGGACCGGGCTGGGGCTCAGCATTGTACAGCAGCTGGTAGAGCTGATGGACGGCGAGATCAGTGTCAACAGCGTCTATACCAAGGGTTCCAAGTTCGTTGTCATGCTGGAGCAGGATATCATAGATGATAAGGAACTGGGGACATTTACACTGGCTTCCCGTATGAAGGTTCATGAGGGCGTGCAGTACAGGCAGAGCTTCGAGGCGCCGGATGCCCACATTCTTGTGGTAGATGACAATGATATGAACCTGGTCGTGGTGCGTAAGCTGCTATCCGCGACGAAGATCCAGATTGATACGGCGTCAAGCGGCGAAGAATGTCTGACGCGGACTCTGGAACAGCATTATGACGGAATTCTGATGGACCACCTGATGCCGGAGATGGACGGAATTGAGTGCTTTCACTCGCTGCGTACCCAGCCGGGCGGATTATGCCAAGATGTACCCGTGATCGCGCTGACCGCTAATGCGGGCAGTGACAACCAGCTGCTTTACCGGAAGGAGGGCTTCAGCGGATATCTGGCGAAGCCGGTCAGCGGCGCGCTGCTGGAAGCGGCGGTTATGAGCATCCTGCCGAAGGAACTGGTAAAGCTGACGGAGGAATCCGGCCAGTCTGAGATTGGAAAGGACGTCCTGATCTTTGAGCATGCGAAACGGCTTTCACTTATGATCACAACGGACAGTGTATGCGACCTTCCCCAATCTCTAAAGGAAAAGTTTCATCTATCCGTGTGTCCATACTATATCTGCACGGACGAGGGGCGGTTCTTGGATGAGCTGGAATTGAAGCCGGATGAATTGCTGATGCACATTTCGGAGGGGTGGAGCGGTTACTCTCAGGCTCCTGAGGTCGAAGACTATGAGCGTTTCTTTGCAGATAAGCTGACCGAGGCACAGAATGTGATCCATATCACCATGGCAAAGCATGTCAGCGAGGGCTACAACAATGCGGTGGAAGCGGCGAAATCCTTTGAAAATGTTACGGTGATTGATTCCGGGCATCTGTCCAGCAGTCTTGGGCTGATCGTACTGTTTGCCGTATCAATGGCGGAGAAACATGCTTCGAAGACAGAGATCGTGGAAGGCGTGAAGCGGCTCAGGAATCATATTTCCTCCGCGTTTGTCATTAACAGCACACATATGATGTGCCAGTCGGGGCGGATATCCAAACGGATCCAGGTCATTTGCGATGCGCTGCTGCTGCATCCACTCATCGTGCTGCGGAAGAGCCGGATGGTGGTCATCGGCATGGCAATGGGAGATTTTACGCATGTTGCGAAAAGCTATGTCCGAAGGGTTTTCATCGACTCCAGAAACATCGACCGGAGCATCCTGTTCATTACCTATGCAGGCATGGATGAAAAGAAGCTGGAATATGTCCAGGAACTGGTGCGGCAGTACTGTCCTTTCGAACGGGTTTACGTGCAGAAGGCGTCTTCCGCAATCGCCAGCAACTGCGGACCGGGGTCCTTCGGGCTGCTGTTTATGAGGAAGAATGAGGCAGTGATCTCATTTGCGCAGGCAGACAGGGCGGAAGAGACAGAGGTACTCGGATAATAGGGTTTATATGGCTGCAGAGAGTCATATGGATTGAAACAAAGAATTTACAAAAACTTGAAGCAGAATGTAAGAAATTTATTCCGGACGAACATATGCCTAAGATGTGCTATGAAGAAGATATGAACCCACATTATCTGCGGGGGATGTATGAAAAAGCAATGGAGACAGGAGGAAAATGGTGGTAACAGAAAAGAAAAAGATGCGAAAAGCGGAGGAAGGATTATGATATACAGAGAACTTGGAAAGACAGGCTTAATGGTCAGCGAGATCGGGCTCGGCGGAGAATGGCTGGAGCGTCATAATACGGAAGAAGTAAAAGCGGTAATTGATGTGTGTGAAGAGGAAGGGATCAATATTCTAGACTGCTGGATGTCCGAACCGAATGTCCGGTCTAATATCGGATCGGCGATAAAAGGAAAACGTAACCGGTGGATCATCCAGGGGCATATTGGTTCTATTTGGGAAAATGGACAATATGTCAGAACCAGAAATCTGAAAAAAGTAAAACCGGCTTTTGAAGACCTGTTGTCACGGCTGCAGACGGACTATATTGATTTGGGAATGATCCATTTTATTGATAATACAGAAGAATTTGACCATGTAATGAATGGAGAGTTTATAGAATATGTGCGGCAATTAAAGAAAGAAGGAAAGATCCGCCATATCGGAATGAGTTCCCATAATCCGGAGATTGCTAAAATGGCGGCCTGCCATGGTGAGATTGAAATGATCTTATTCAGTATCAACCCGGCTTTTGATCTGCTGCCGCCTGTTACGGATCTGGAACAATATTTTACAGATCAATACGATGAAAAACTGAGCGGAATTGCGCCGGAGCGGGAAGAATTATATAAGATCTGTGAACAGAACGGCGTAGGGATTACGGTTATGAAAGGGTATGCGGGGGGACGTCTGTTCCAGAAACAGACATCCCCTTTTGGAGTGGCTCTGACACCGGTACAATGCATTCATTACGCGCTGACCCGGCCGGCAGTAGCGGCAATTATGGCGGGGTTTGACAATCCGCGGCATGTATACGAGGCTGTGGCATATGAGACCGCTACCAGTGAGGAAAAAGATTATGCAAGTGTCCTGGCATCGGCTCCGCGGCATGCATTTTCTACAGGACAATGTACTTATTGCGGGCATTGTGCGCCATGCCCTGCCAGGATTGACATTGCTATGGTAAATAAGTTATATGATCTTGCATTGATGTCAGACGCGGTTCCGGGAACAGTCCGCGCGCATTATCAGCAGTTAAATGCAAATGCATCAGACTGTACCGGATGCAGAAGCTGTGAGGGCAGATGTCCTTTCTCTGTACCGATTGCCGAGCGGATGCAAAAAGCAAAGGAATTATTTTTATAAATGGTAGATGCCCAAAAACGGGCCCCGGAAGAAAATGGGGAATCACAACATTGTGATTTTTTATAAATAAACAGTGATTTCTTGGCGTTAAATACACCAAGGGGGAAGTCTGCGCTTTTTTCTGGTCATATTTTCACTTATTTTGTCGGAACTGTCTTGGAGGTTTTCCAACCAATCGTTTGAATACGGTGATAAAGTAATTATAATCATCAAACCCACATGCAACAGCAATTTCGCTGATCCGAAGTTCCGGATGCTCGGCCAGCAGTATTTTTGCTTTTTCAATCCGCAGATTCCGGATATGTTCCGCAATTCCAATTCCATAATTTTGCTCTGAAATCTCATAGAGCAGAGTCCTTCCAATCTGAAAGTGATCGCAGATCGTGCGCACACTGATATTTTCCGTATAATGTGAAGTAATATAATCGTCAATCTGTACCGGGAGTTCTTTCTGGTGCAGGCTGACCATGCGTTCCATACACAGATATGCCGCAACCGACCGCATGATGTGAGATGCGGAAGAGATATATTCCTCCGAGATCACGGGCTGTTGGTACAGGGCGTCTCTCAGGGCATCCATATCCAGCCCATAGGGAAGGCAGCGTTCCCGGATGGATTTCCACCCTTCTTCATGGGTCGGATAAGAAAATACATGCCCAAAAAAGAGATATCCGATCACGATATTTCCAAGGTAGATGGGAACGATGCATTCGGTCAGGCCTGCATGGCAGCAGTATGTGTAGGGGGCATGCTGGCGGGAAGCTTGTTCGCATGCATTCTTGTCACAGCAAAGACACGCGTTCAAAGCCTCCGGACTGGTGCGGATTATCTGACAGAAAGGCGCAATGTGCTCCGGGTAGGCGGTCAATTCCCTAAATGTATCGTTAAAGACCGTAATGCGTATTTGAGTTAATGTGTAAAAATCTTTCAACAGGTCATTTAATTTCCGAAGATTGAAGGTGGATATCATGAAAGTTCCTTTCCGATGGAGTGTGGTTTGAAAACTGTATTTTTAACATTATACATGAATAGCGGACAAATTCAAAGTAAAAAGGACAAAAGTCTATATTTTTTGTTGCGGGCGACGTGTAAGATGGATTTATAAAAAGCGCTGCGGTTCGGAAACAGCAGTTTGAACCAGTGTCTTAGGAATGCTGTTTTGGGCAGGCGGAAGAATATCTATTTTGAATTGGAGGACAATGGAATGAAAAAAATGACATTTGCACTTTGCTTCTGTAACAGGGGATTCATGCCGGGGGAACTAATCTACGGCGCACGGGAGGATATGATCAAGGCTGTGACAGACGCGGGATATGATTATATTGCAATGGATGCGGATCTGACCCGATACGGCGGGGTGGAAACCAGAGATGAAGGACGGCTCTATGCGAAATGGCTGAAGGAGCATGAGGGGCAGTATGACGGCGTGATCTTCTCCATGCCCATCTTTGCGGACGAAAACGGAGCGATTACGGCACTGCAGGATGCAGGGGTGCCGATTCTGATGCAGGCTTATCCGGACGAGATCGGTAAGATGGATTTTGCGCACAGGCGCGATGCCTATTGTGGAAAATTCTCTGTGACAGATGTATTTACACAGTACCAGGTTCCATTTACCGTGATGAAGCCTCACGTGGTACACCCGCTGTCGGAAGCATTTGCACGGAATCTGAGGGATTTCGCGGCGGTCTGCCGGGTGGTTAACGGCATGAAACGATTTAATGTAGGCTGTATCGGAGCCAGGACTACAGCATTCAAGACAGTACGGTTTGACGAGATCACGCTGCAGAAGTACGGGATCAATGTGGAATCCATTGACCTGTCCGAGCTGTTTGCCAGGGTAAAAGAAAAAGCGGATGATGACAGCAAAGTACTTGCAAAGGCAGAAGCCTTGAAGAACTATAGTGATTTTTCCCATGTGCCTGAGTCGAATATGTATATGCTTGCGAAGGCGGGAGTTGTGCTGGACGAGTATATTAAGGAGTATCATCTGGATGCGCTGACGCTCCGCTGTTGGAATGAAATGGAAACCTACCTGCGGGTATGCCCGTGCGTTCTTTTGAGTGAGCTGAACGACAGGGGGATCGTGGCTTCCTGTGAGATTGATATGTGCTCTGCATTGACCATGCGCGCGATGAATCTGGCCAGTGAGCAGCCCACAGCCGTGTTAGACTGGAATAATAATTATGGGGACGATGAAAATAAAGTCATCCTGTTCCACTGCGGTCCTGTGGCCCAGGGGCTGATGACCGGAAAAGGAACCGTGACGGAGCATAAGATGTTTGCGAAGGAGGATCCGGGTTCGGGCTGGGGATGCAACGAGGGGCGCATCAAAGCATTTCCGACGACCATTTCCAACTGCCAGACAAAGGACGGGAAGATCGTGGTGTATGCAAGCGAGGCAGAATTTACGGAGGATCCGATTGAGGAGGCATTTTTCGGGTGCGGCGGTGTATGCGAGATCCCGGATCTGCAGAACAAGCTGATCCGCCTTGCGCGGGGCGGATTTAAGCATCATACCTCTGTCGGGATGGGGCATATGAAGGAAATTCTGAAAGAGGCATTTACAACCTATCTGCATTATGATTGGGTGGAGATTGATTGACACTGAGCGCGCGGAATGGAGACAGAGATGAAAATTGCAGGATTAGATATCGGAACAACAGGATGTAAGTTGACTGTATTTGACCAAACCGGTGCGTATCTGGAACATGCGTACCGGGATTATCCGGTGAAACGCAGCAGTTCGGAGCACGAAGTGGATGTCAGTATGATCATGGAAAATGTACTCGCCGTCATGAAGGAGATGGGAAAAAAGTACCTGGACATTGCGGGGATCGGCGTGACCAGCTTTGGAGAGACCTTTGTGCTGACAGATGAAAATGGAACCCCGTTGCATCCGGCTATGCTCTACACGGATCCTAGAGGCGCAAAAGAATGCCGGGAGCTGGAAGAGAAGCTTGGCAGTATGCGAATCGCTTCCATTACAGGACTGCGTCCTCATGAAATGTACAGCATTTCAAAGATCATGTGGATAAAGTGGAACCGTCCGGAGGTATATCGGCAGGCAAAGCATATTTTTCTGATGGAGGATTATGTGGTCTTTTATTTGACCGGGAGGGCGCAGATCGACTACTCTCTGGCCACAAGAACGATGGCATTTGACATTACGGCTCTGGAATGGAGTGAGGAGATCTTCCGGGTAGCGGACATTGATATGGGACTCATGTCTAAGCCTGTGCCTACCGGGACTCCAGCAGGGAATCTGCGCAGAGAGATTGGGGAGCAGACCGGCCTTACGGAATCGGTTCAGATCGTATCCGTCAGCCACGACCAGGTATCGGCCGCGGTAGGAGCCGGAGTATTTGATTCGGATACGGCCGTGGACGGAGCAGGTACGGTGGAATGCGTGACTCCTGTATTTGACGGGATTCCGGACGCAAAGGTCATGTATGACGGGTACTATTCGGTAGTGCCCTATGTGATTCCGGGAAAATATGTGTGCTATGCGTTTTCCTATACCGGGGGAGCGCTGATACAATGGTGCGCAGATACTTTGGCAAAGAAGGAAAAGGAGTTTGCGAGGGCTCAGGGGATTTCGGTCAATACGTATCTGGAAAACCAGTTCCGGACAGCAGACACAGAGCCTGACGCGCCGACGGGAATCCTGGTGCTTCCACATTTTGCGGGGGCGGCGACGCCCTATATGGATACCGGTTCCAAGGGAGCCGTCATCGGACTGCAGATGGGAACCACCGTGAGCGATATATACCGGGCATGTATGGAAGGCGTGGCTTATGAGATGCTTTTGAACATGGAACGCCTGAAGGGATCGGGCATTCATTATAAAATGCTCCACGCCACCGGAGGTGGAGCAAGATCACAGGTCTGGATGCAGATGAAAGCGGATATACTCAATGTGCCGATCACTGCATTGAAGACCGCAGACGCAGGGACAGTGGGAAGCGCCATGTTGACCGGGATTGCGGCTGGATGTTTTGAAGATTTGGAGGATGCGGCGGCGCACATGGTCGAGACACGGCAGGTGTATCATCCGAGACCGGAGATGCACGGGAAGTATCAGGAAATATATAAAAGGTATCGGGAACTGTATCGTGCGGTGAGGCCGCTGGTATAGCCCAAACAAGAAAGTGAGGTAGCGTATGAATCCATATATCGGACATGATTCCCAGTGCTATGGGATAGAAGAACACCGGCTTGCAGGCGGAAAGGGCGACGGCATGCGCCTGCTGGAGATCAGCAATGGAAAAGGTCTGGAACTGACCGTATCGCCGGACCGGGCGGCGGACATCTCCAGGCTGCGGTTTCGAGGAATCAATATGTCCTATTTTTCACCCTGCGGGTATGTATCGCCGGCCTTTTATGAATCGAAGGACTCTGGATGGCTGAAATCTTTTACGGCAGGATTTCTGACCACCTGCGGCCTGCGGGCGGTGGGCTCACCTTGCGTGGATGAAGGGGAGGAACTGCCTCTGCACGGCTCAATTGCCAATACTCCGGCAGAACAGGTTTACTGGTACGAGGAAGCGGGAGAACTGGTGGTGCGGGCGGTTGTGAAGGATGAGGGCATCTTCGCGCCGAAGCTCCGTCTGGATCGGGAGTTTCGGATCAGTCTGGAGGAGAATGAGTTTACCATACAGGATACGATAGAAAATACAGGGGATGGCACGCAGCCGATTGAGATCCTGTATCACATGAATATGGGATATCCGCTCCTGGATGAGGACAGCCAGGTAAAGATCCCTTCCGTCCGGGTAACGCCAAGGGATGAACACGCGGCGGAGGATATCGGGAACTGGATGCATATGGTAAAACCGGAGGCCGGGTATGTGGAACGGTGCTATTACCATCAGTTTGACGGAGAAGGAAAGGCGTCCATCTATCAGCCGAAGCTGAAACAGGGGCTGGAGATCCTCTTTGACCCGAAGGAACTGGACGGGTTCGTGGAATGGAAGATGATGGGTGTCCGGGATTACGTGCTGGGCCTGGAATGCGGCAACTGCCTGCCGGATGGGCGGGACGTGATGCGACAGACCGGGATGCTGAAATTCCTGGAACCGGGAGAGAAGAAGACATACCGGGTTCGGGTGAGGATGCTTGGGTAGATCGGACAGAAAAATTGATCCATCACTCTTCCGGGATACCCATTCTGTTGCCATTGCATGAAGCCGGAATATTAGGGGCACTTATGACGGATATGAAGGCATTCTGTCAGTAGATTACAAAAAATACATAATGGCTGAGAAACCACTGTTTAGAAAGGAAGAGAAAAAGATGTGTGAAGCAGATAATGAGAAAATAGAAGCAAGACTGTGGGAAATGGTCAACACAATGCGTAAAGAAAATCAGGAAGCCTGGCTATGCAGAGAAAGCGCTATCCGATGGAATGATCTCTATGACGGGGAGACATACGACGCGTCTTATGAGCCGGAAGAGTGGCAGAATGCAAGGGCATTCTTGTGGCCAAAGGATATTTTGATCCCGCAGGAGGGGGAAGAGATCAGAGAAAAGGAGAGGATCGCGGTACAGGAGGTGCTTCATACACCCGCAGGAGAAACGGTCTTAGACTTCGGGCAGGAAGTGACGGGCTATGTCGAATTTACTGTGGATGCCTGTAAAGGAGACCGAATCCGAATCCTGCACGGCGAGGTGTTGGATTAAGAAGGAAATTTTTATAACGCCAATTACAGAAGCGCAAAATCGGAAATCAACTATATCTGTAAAGCAGGGCTGCAGACCTGGCATCCGGTCGTGACCTTTTATGGTTTCCGATACATAAAGCTGGAAGAATTTCCGGAGGAGGTCCGAGCGGACAGGTTCTCGGCAATCGCGGTTTATTCCGATATCCGACGCACAGGATATTTATCCAGCTCCAGCCAGAAACTAAACCAGTTATTTTCGAATGTGTTCTGGGGACAGAAGGGGAATTCCTAACTGTCATTTAGAGCCAAAATCAATTATCATTCATTAAAATACTGTCTTTGAAGGACTATTTATCAAGAGTAAGCCAATCCGATTTAGGTTTGCTTCATAAAACAACCAGTTTCACGGATTCAGGGTATATTAATGAGACTATTATGAAGCAAAATGGAGAAAAATGGAATCCCCTAATTCCCCTCATGAATGAGGGGCTAGGGGAGCTGATGTGCCGTAGGCACTTTCTTGTATTAGGAAACTTCTCCGAAACTTCCTATAGAACGAAAAAACAGCAAATTTATATGATATTACAGCAAATAAAAATGATTACTTTCATTCTGAAATTCTATAAAATGAACCTATCAAACGGAACGAAAGGAGAACGAAATGATATGTAACAAAATCAAGCTGTATCCGGATAGGGAGGATGTCACACTGACTACATATGTGCTAGATGATTCCCCGGAAATGCTGGGCGGGAAAAACAGGGGGGCAGTGATCATCTGTCCGGGCGGCGCCTTTGTATATTGCTCGGACCGGGAAGGGGAACCGATCGCGATGGAATTTGCGGCAATGGGATACCATGCGTTTGTACTTCGCTATTCCGTATACAACGAAAACAAAGAGGGGGAATTTCTGCCAGACTTTTCCGGGCCACTGGAACAAAAGCTGCAGTGTGCGTTTCCGAATTTTCTGTATGATCTGGGAACCGCTATGCTGTTCATCCGGGAGCATGCAGAAGAATGGCATGTGGATACGGACAAGATCGCCATATGCGGTTTTTCCGCAGGCGGTCAGGTGTGCTCCCTGTATGCGGCTTATCATGACCGGCCGCTGTTGACAGAGTATTTTCATGTAGATGCGAAAATGCTGAGGCCTGCGACGGCGATCATTGCCTATGGGGTAAGCGACAATACACTGCCGGCCGAGAAGATTGAGGATCCGGTGCTGGCAGCGTTGATGAAGCTGGCGGAAGACACCGTAGTCGGAGACCACGAAAGAAGCGATGAATTTGCCAGGGAGATCAGTTCCGCAAAATGTGTCAATGAACATACGCCGCCGATGTTTTTGTGGGCGACAGCCCAGGACGGCAATGGAAAACAGACCCTTGCGCTCGCGAATGCGCTGGCGGACGCAAAGGTTCCTTATGAAGTCCATGTATTTGAAGAGGGGCAGCATGGACTCAGCACGGCGACACAGGCATCCGCCGGATGCCCGGAGCAGATCAATGCCAGAGTCGCCCAGTGGGTGCCGCTGGCGGAAAGCTGGCTGGAAAAGCGGATGGCTCTGGAATTTCCGGAGACAAAGATAGGATTCTAAGGAGGAAAATGAGATGAATGAAAAAACATATTTGAAATGGTATAACAAATTGGGCTACAGTGTCGGTGATTTTGCGGCATGCTGCGTCAGTGCGATCGTGGCAAATATGATCCTGGTCTACATGACAGACTATGTGGGACTGAATGCGGGGATCATAGGTACATTGATCCTTATCGCAAAGTCTCTGGACGGAGTCACAGACGTGATCTTCGGCGGGATCATCAACCGGACAAAAACGAAAATGGGAAAAGCAAGGCCGTGGCAGTTATTTGCCTATATCGGCTGTGCGGTCTGCCTGGTCGCGCTGTTTTCCGTACCCCAGGGATTGGGCGAAGGCGGAAAATATGTATACTTCTTTATCGTATACCTTATGATCAATTCCATTTTCTACACGGCATCCTATATTGCATATTGTACGCTGACTTCGCTCATTACGAAAAATGCCAATGAACGCGTCCAGGTCAATTCCATGCGTTCCATCATGGGCAATATTTCTACTTTGATCTTCAACAGTGTGACTCTTGGACTGGTTACATATTTTGGCGGAGATCTGGCAGCATGGCGGACAGCAGCGCTGATCTATGCGGCAATCGGACTGGTGCTGAATGCAATCGCCGTATTTTCCGTAAAAGAGCTGCCAGAGAGTGAATTGTGCGATCTGGAACAGAAAGAGGACGGACCGCAGGAGGAAAATAAGCTCTCCTTCTGGAGCTCCCTGAAGCTGCTGATCACAGATAAATATTTCCTGGGGTCCATGGGGCTACTACTGTTAGTCTACATCATCTGCACCATGCATATTACCGGCGGGGTTTACTATTCACTCTACATTATTGGGGACTACGGGTTCTATACCACGATCAATCTCTGCAATTCCATGCCTACGATCATCGGGCTTTGCATTGCGCCGATGCTGGTCGGAAAGCTGGGGATGTACAAATTTAATATTGCCGGATTTTTGGTAGGGATCGTGGGACGTATCATTATCTCCATCGGAAGCGCAAGTGTGAACTTAAGCCTTCTGACAGTCGGGATGGTGGTCTCTTCTCTTGGGATCTGTACGGTTACCGCAACGATCGTGCCTATGATCGCAACCGCGGCAGAGATCACTTACCTGAAAAGGGGAGTCCGTCTCGACGGTCTGTATTATTCCGGTTCTTCCATTGGAGTAAAGGTTGGTTCCGGGCTTGGATCCGCACTGTGCGGCATGCTGTTGAATGTGGGCGGCTATGTAGCCAATGCACCGGAGCAGACGGCGGGAACGATCAGTATGATGAAAGTCCTCTTTGCACATGGGCCGTTGGTAATCGCAATTGCCATGTTCCTGATTCTGCTGATGATGAACGTAGAGAAAATCTATGCGCAGGAACGTGAAAAACAAGGGTTGAAAGCATAATAGATTATTGTAAATGGAAAGTATCGGGACGGAAGGTCTGAAAAGGATTTTCCGTTCCGAATTGCAGATACGGGAAAACAAAGATCTAAGGTGATATGTATTTCCAAGTTTTATGTTAAGTTACGGAGGAAAAAATGAGACAATTTGAAACGTTTGAACTGGAATTTCAGAGTACGGCGCCGCAGGGATCACAATCTATTATTGATCTGAAAACCACCTTTACCATGGATGGGGCTGAAAAAGAAATCAAAGGCTTCTATGCCGGAAACAATATCTATAAGGTACGGTATTATCCGCAGAAATCCGGGAAGTGTACCTGGAGAACAAGCAGCGGCATTTCCCTGACGGGTCCGTTAGAAGGGGAAGAGGAATGCCTTCCCGCCCTTGACGGAATGCATGGCATGGTGCAGGCTGACGGGATCCACTTCCGGCATGAGGATGGTACACGCTATCTGTCCGTGGGGACAACGGTCTATGCACTCATTCATCAGGAGAAGGAGTTAATTGAGGAAACAATGGAGAGTCTGAAAAAAGCTCCCTTCAATAAAGTCAGGCTATGTGTATTTCCAAAGGATTATGATTTTAACCATAATGATCCGGAATATTATGCATTTGAAAAAACAAACGGAACGTGGGATGTGGACCGCCCCTGCTTTTTATTTTGGGACAGACTGGAGCAGAGGATTCTGGAGCTGCAGGAAATGGGGATCCAGGTAGATCTGATCCTGTTCCATCCTTATGATAAATGGGGATTTTCCAGATTTTCAAAAGAAGAATGCCTGGTCTATCTCGGATACGTTGTACGGAGGCTGTCTGCGTTCCCGAATATCTGGTGGAGTATGGCAAATGAATATGATTTGATGGAGTATTTCGAAAAAGAATGGTGGTATGAATTTTCTGATTTCCTGCATACGGAAGACCTATACGGACATCTGCTGAGTAATCACAATTGCCTGAAATACTGGGACTTTTCAGAACCCAATACCACCCATTGCAGTATCCAGTATGCAGGGATGATCCAGACCCCGGATCTGCAGAAGGAATATGGAAAACCGGTCATATTTGATGAATGCGGCTATGAAGGAAATCTTCCGAACGCATGGGGAAATCTGACGGCCTTCGACCTGCTGGATCACTTTTGGACGGCGTTTGCCTTTGGCGGGTATTGCACACATGGAGAAACGATCTGGAATAAAGACGAGGTACTCTGGTGGTCAAAAGGAGGAGTCCTTTCTGGAAAGTGTCCTGAACGGATCGGATTTTTGCGTTCTGTTCTGGAAGAGCTTCCGGGAGATCTGGATCCCTTTGAGAGCCAATTTGACCGGGAACGTCTGCTCAAAGCCATGAAGGATCCTGAACAGGCGAAAAGAATTCCTTATGTCATAAGATCTATTGCCCGGATGGATGATGAGCCATTTCAATGCTTTATGAATGGAAACCGTGAAATTTTCAGCCATTGCGGCGATAAAGTCTATCTGCGGTATTGGGGAAGGCATTGCCCCTTATGGAGCGATATGATTCTTCCGGAGGAGCACTCGTATTCTGTGGAGGTGATCGATATATGGGAGATGACCAGAGAAACCGTTCTGACGGGTGTCAGCGGGGCGGTACGTGTTCCAATGCCCGGGAAAGAGGGGATTGTCGTTCTGGCGAAAGTTTTGGAATCATGGTGTGGAGATTATAGAAAATGAAAAAAATCTGCTTTAATGAAAACTGGGAATACCGGGAGGGATGTCCGGGAATGAAGGAAAGCTCTGAGACGGGATGGAAGAGCGTTACGCTGCCGCATGATGCCTGTATCGGGCTACCAAGGCGTCCTGATGCGGAAAGCGGCGGGGCAAAGGGTTATTTTCCAAACGGGGCATTTATTTACAGAAAACGGTTTCTTACACCGAAAGATTATGACGGTAAATGTGTGTCCTTTTTCTTTGAGGGTGCCTATCATCATGCCAGGATCTGGATAAATGGAATATATGCCGGTCAGTCCCGAAACGGTTATATGGAATTCTGTATACCTGCTGCGCACCTGTTGAAATACGGAGAACACAATGAGATACAGACTGCCCTCTCTACAGGAAGGGATTCACGATGGTATTCCGGAGCGGGACTCTATCGAAGCGTATATATGCTCATTGGCAGTCCATTGCATATCCCATATGACGGAGTTAGGATCACTACATGCTCTGCGGACAGCCAGATCGCGGCGCTGGAGCTGAAGGTCACATTGAAAAACCAGGAATACCGCAGTCATACGGTACAGCTTATAACAGAGATTACAGATATGTACGGAAATTTGGCAGCAAAAGATGAACGGGTCATGACCATTTGTGGGAATACATCAGAACAGATCCTTCCCCGGATCTATGTGAAGGAGCCGCAGCTCTGGGACTGTGAGCATCCCGCGCTGTATCAATGCAGAGTCCGGGTTATGGAGGAGGGAGAGGAGGTAGACCGGCATTCGGAGACTTTCGGGATCCGGAGGCTGGAGCTGGATCCGATCCATGGCCTGCGGATCAACGGAAAGACTGTGAAGCTCTACGGCGGATGCATCCATCACGATACCGGGATTACCGGAGGAGCAGAAAACCGCAGTGCAGCCATCCGCCGCATCAGGCGGCTGAAGTCTGCTGGCTACAATGCCGTCCGGAGTGCCCATCATCCCATGAGCAGAACGCTTTTGGAGGCATGTGACCATGAGGGAATGCTGGTGATGGATGAATTATGTGATATGTGGAATGAACCCAAATTATCCAATGATTTTTCGGCAGATTTTGAATATTGCTATGAGGAATGGGTGGAAACAATGGTTGCAAAAGATTACAATCATCCATCGGTCATTTTATATTCCATTGGAAATGAAATACCGGAGAGCGGAAAGCCGTCCGGCGGGATCTGGGCAAGAAGGCTGTCGGCACTCACTAAGAAGCTGGATTCCAGCCGGTTTACCACATCCGCAGTCAATGCGCTGATTGGTAATATCGATGAAATCGTCAGCAAATATATAGAGGAAGAGGAGCGGGAAGCTGCTGCCAGAGATATCAACAACCTTATGACAAAGCTGGGATGTGATATGCGCGACATCCACTGCCTGGATGTGGTAGTCGAGAATACGAGAGAGACGATGGAGGCAACGGATATAGCAGGATATAACTATGCGGAAAGACGTTATGTGCGGGATACGCAACGATTTACGAATCGGATCTGTCTGGGGACAGAAGCTGTGCCGCAGATTCTGGCGGAAAATTGGGAGATGGTCAGCAGGTACCCCAATGTTCTGGGTGACTTTAGCTGGACTGCATGGGATTATCTGGGGGAAGCCGGAGTCGGAAAGAATCTCTATACAGAAAATAAGGGGGAGGGATTTGGAGCAGGATATCCATATTATCTTGCGAATTGCGGGGATTTTGATATCATTGGAGAGAGAAGGACGCAGAGTTTCTACCGAGAGGTCGTGATCGGGAGACGAAAAACACCTTATATTGCGGTGATTAATCCCTATCATTATGGAGAAACACCGATCAAGGCACTCTGGAGCTGGTCCGATTCGATCCCATCCTGGAATTGGGAAGGCTGTGAGGGAAGGCCGGTACAGATTGAGGTCTATTCGGACGCAGAGGAAGTGGAATTATTCGTAAATGGTACGAGCTTTGGACGGAAGACGGTATGCCGCCGCAATGGGGAAAACAGCTTTGCATACTGTACGGTTTTTGAAGCCGTTTATCAACCGGGGACGGTGGAAGCAGCGGCATACACCAATGGACTGGAAACTGGACGCTGTGCGATTGAGACGGCTGAAGCAAAACTCCATTTGGAAGCAAGTACCGATCAGGATCGCGTGTTTGCAGATACCATGGAAATGGTGTATATCCTCATTGAGCTGAAGGATCAAAAGGGCCGAGTTCACAGGAACGATGACCGAAGAGTGACCGTTGAGATATCAGGAAACGGTATTTTACAGGGACTTGGGAGCTGCGATCCGGTGAGCGAAGAACGCTTTACGGACAGCAGCTTTCTGACATATCACGGGCAGCTGCTGGCAGCAGTTCGCCCGGTCAGTGCGGGAAAGATTGAGATTCTGATCCAATCGGAAGGGCTGGAGGATGTACACATGACACTATTTGCGGAGGAATACAAGGATGATGAGACAATATGAAATGAAAGATGCATCTCACAGGCTGATCCAAAAGGAGGTTATATATGGAGCATTGTATTAAAAATCCGATTTTGGCAGGTTCTTATCCATCTCCGTCTATCGTACGTGTGGAGGACGATTTTTATCTGGTATGCGCCAGCTATTCCTATTTTCCGGGGATCCCCATTTTCCACAGCAGGGATCTGGCGCACTGGGAGCAGATCGGACATGTGCTGGACCGGAAGGAGCAGCTTCCTTTGAATGCGGAAATGATGTCTCACGGAATCTGGGCGCCCACGATCCGGTATCATGACGGTCTCTTTTATGTATCCACGACAAATGTAGACCACGGATTTAATTTTATCGTAACTGCGGCAGATCCGGCAGGCCCCTGGTCCAACCCGTATTGGATCCGGGGAACCTATGGGATTGACCCGTCTCTGTTCTTTGATGAGGACGGAAAAGTATATTATCTTACCACAGGGAGTTCCCCGGAATATAGAAATCAGAACATCTATCTCTCCGAATTTGATATTAGGCATTTTCAGCTCATTGGCCTGCGCACCGCAATCTGGAACGGAGCCATGAAGGATGTCTGGACACCGGAAGCGCCGCATCTGTATAAAAAGGATGACTGGTATTATCTGATCACTGCAGAAGGGGGAACGGAGCATTTTCATGCCGTATCAGTGGCAAGAAGCCGGAATATATGCGGTCCCTATGAGGGCTATGCGGGAAATCCTGTTTTAACCCACAGGCATCTGGGGATTTCCTATCCAATCACCAATGTGGGGCATGGGGATCTGGTAGAGCTAAAGGACGGAAGTTGGTATATGGCGGTGCTGGCCTCCAGACCCTATGGGGGCTATCACAAGAATATGGGGAGGGAAGCCTTTCTTGTACCGGTAAGCTGGGAGAATGGCTGGCCTCTGGTGAGTCCTGGAACCGGAAAAGTGGAGTGGTCCTATCCCGCGCCAAAGCTGCCCTGTTTCCATGTGGAATCGGAGGCAGAGCGGGATGAGTTTGAGAAGGACCGGCTAGATTTTTACTGGATTTTCCTTGGGACGCCGGAGGAAAATACCTGCAGGATCGAAGAGAGCAGACTGAAACTCAGGTTATCAAAGTTTTCTTTTAAAAAAGAGAAGTTTGATGCTTTTTTTGAAAAAATAGAACCCGCTGTACAGTCCGCGTCTTTTCTGGGAAGACGGCAGAAGCATATGGACTTTGACATTGCCGCAAAACTGGAGTTTTCTCCAAAGGAACAGCAGACGGCCGGGATCATGCTGCTGCAGAATGATTTCCACCTGCTTGCACTGGAATGCGCACTGACGGAGGAGGGCAGCGTGATCCGGGTGGTTAAGGGGTATGCCTCCCTGGAAGGAAGTCTGACCTTTAAAGAAAATACGGACACCTACCAGCGTGAGATCCTGGGTCAGCTTATGTGGGAATCACCAGTTTCTGTTTTAAAGGTGAAGGTCCGCGGGCAGGACGCTGCATTTTATGTGAGAGATGAAGCAGGAAAACAGACTGTAGCTGCGGAACATGTGGACTGCAGCTTCCTTGGATTTGAAACCTCGGGAGGAATGCTCGGAACCTGTGTGGGAATGTTCGCAAGCGGAAACGGCAGGGATTATGATGAATATGCGGCTTTTGACTGGTTTGAGTACAGGGGACTAGAATCAGACAAACTGATTTCTATGTGATGCCCGGAATTGCCCGGGCGTCATATCCACATGCTTTTTAAACAGCATATTAAAATTATTGATATCATGGATACCTACGGTATGCGCAATCTTGTTGACCGGTAGATCCGTGGTGGATAATAAAGACTTTGCCTTTTGTATCCGCAGCTGGATCAGATATTCACGGGGAGAAAATCCAATATGTTTTTTAAATTCCCTGGATAAATGATATTTACTGACACCTGAAAACTCCGACAGAAAATCCAGCGTCAAATCCGTTTCAAAATGCTTTTCCATATATTTTTTGGTCAGCAGAATATTCTCCGGTGTTGTTGTATACTTCCTGCTTTGCTCATAAGAGGTCTGCAGGAGCGCTGTCAGCATCTGTGTGATGCAATCCGAAACCATCCAGTCCAGATGCGGCTGCGCAGAATTGTATAATGCCAGCAGCTGCTCCAGTGATTTCTGATACGTTCCGTTAGGAGATGACGTAAAAACAGGAGAGCCATTTTTACAGTATTCCTTGTAGCATTCCTTCATCTGCCGTCCGTTGATGTAAAGGATGCTGTATTTCCAGAACATGTCAGCTACATAGGAATAAGGCAGGGAGCAATCCAGGAAAATCCCCTTGCCTTTCGTTAAGGTATAGTTTTTGCCCAGATAATCAACAGTGCCTTCCCCTTCATAGGTATACAGGATCATATAGGTATCCTGCCTGGAATTCCGCATTGTAAATGCACCCGGATTCCAATGTACAAGGAAAAAGTCTTCCATATAATATAGATTTTCCAGTGCGTATTTTGTGCTGGGCGGCTTGATAAATGTAACGGAGGAACCGGGGGACAGAAAATTCTCATCATCAGCATAGACGGCCTGTTTACTGATGTCATATGTGGAACAGATGGAAAAAGGGATCTTATGAAACATGCTGCAGCCTCTCCTGTTCTTAAAGTGCTGAGGCTTGTGTCAAAAAGCCAACACTCCAGTTGGTTTGCTTTGAATCTCAATATACGAAATTATACCATATACTGCGGACAAATTCAAAGTAAAAAGGACGGTTTTCTATATATTTCCCATTCAAAAAGAGATATTCTTGAAATAAGCAAGGGAGGAATGCTATGGCATCTTATAGAAAGCGGAGGTTAAAATCATGGAATACTATGTAGATAATTCAGTAACAAGAAGTGGCGATGGAAGCCCGGAACACCCATTCAAAACGATTCAGGCAGCTGCAGAGATTGCAGTGGCGGGTGATATGGTATTCGTTGCCCCGGGAATATACCGTGAATACGTGAACCCAAAGAGTTCTGGTACTGCGGATCACAGAATCACATACCAATCTGTGGAAGCTGGAAAAGCTATTATCACTGGTGCAGAGGTGGCAGCAAACTGGAAAAGAATAGATGGTAATGTATGGTTCATGTCCGTTTCAAACGATATATTCGATTCTTATAATCCATATACCACTTTGGTAAAAGGAGACTGGTTTGAAGAGGCATATGTCGCCCATATAGGAGATGTTTTCCTGAATCATAAGTCCATGTATGAAGTTACAGATTTGGAAAAGGTTTATCATCCGGTACGTTCCTTCACTTCTTGGGATGGAGATTTTTCTGTTTACACCTGGTATACAAGGCAGAACAAAGAGGAAAACACTACAGAATTTTTTGCGAATTTCGGTGAGTTTGACCCTACACAGGAAGAGGTGGAAATTGCAGTGCGTAAGAATTGTTTCCTTCCAAAAGAAGAAGGGATTGGGTATATCACATTATCAGGATTTACCGTACGTGAAGCTGCAACACAGTGGGCGCCTCCAACAGCATATCAGGATGGAATGATCGGACCGCACTGGTCAAAAGGATGGATCATTGAAGATTGTGAAGTATACGAATCAAAGTGTTCAGGAATATCACTGGGAAAATATCTTCAGCCACAGAATGAGAACAAATGGACAACCTGGAAACTAAAGAATGGAACACAGACGGAACGTGAAGCAATCTGCCAGGCTTCTTATGAAGGATGGAATAAAGAACATATCGGAGGGCACATTGTCCGCCGCTGTAATATCCACCACTGCGGACAGACTGGTATTGTAGGTCATCTAGGGGGTGTATTTTCACGGATCGAGGATAATCATATTCATCATATCAATAATAAACAGAACCTTGCAGGAGCCGAAATAGGTGGAATCAAGATGCACGCGGCGATTGATGTGATCATTCGAAGAAATCATATCCATAATTGTACCCGCGGAATCTGGTTGGACTGGCAGGCACAGGGAACCAGAGTGACACAGAATTTGTTTCATGATAACTGCCTTTCCTTCCCCTTTGAAACGAGGGAGTGGGAGGAGATGCTGCCGATTGTCGGCACATTAGGGGAAGATATTTTTGTGGAAGTCTCCCATGGACCTACATTGATCGACAATAATATTCTCCTGTCGGATCGTGCGCTGAAACTTTGTGCGCAGGGAATCGCAGTTGTGCACAATCTGATCGCAGGCTCGTTAGCAGCGATCGGTCTTGGCGCCAATAACGGAAGCTCTGCACTTCCTTCTCCGAGATACACCCCTTATCATGTGGTACATGGTACGCGGGTTGCCGGATTTATGACGATTCTTCATGGTGATACAAGAATATATAACAACATTTTTGTGCAGAAGAAGGACATCCATCCTTTTAAATGGGTAATGCAGCAGTTTGCGGAGGATAACAAAGAAACGATTGATTTTGATGATGGGAATTTCAAGGTAGGAACATTCCCATACAATCACTATCCGGACTATGCGGCCTGGGAAGATATGATTGTGAATTATCAACCTGGAGGGATATTTGGAGGCGGCAGTGATCGTTACTATTCCTATCTGCCTGTATGGAGCAAGGGGAATCAGTATTTTAACGGAGCAGTACCGATGGACTGCGAGACAGATGCCCACGTAGATACAGAGCATGAAATTGAGATCAACCTGAAACAAACCGATGAAGGATGGAAGCTGGAAACGAATCTTTATGATTTTGTCAAAGAACATACCTGCAGCTGCATATCCACAGAAACCCTTGGTATGGCATTTGAACCGGAACAGAAATTTGAGAATCCGGATGGATCTCCAATTATCTTTAATATTGATTACTTTGATCAGCACAGAGGCCTGTATCCGACATCTGGTTCCGTGGAAAATGGAGAGAAAATCAAGGAGGTAAATAAATTATGTTAGTAACTTTAAATGAGGTGATGAAGATCGCGGAAGAAAAAAAGATTGCGGTGGGATCTTTTAACACGCCCAATCTGGAAAGCCTGCAGGCCGTGATCGGGGCGGCAGAAGAGTTAAATCTTCCGGTGATTATTCAGTTCGCACAGTGCCATGAGCCGTGGATCCCGTTGGACTTGATCGGTCCGATCATGGTAGAGGCGGCAAAGAAAACATCTGTGCCGGTCTGTGTTCATCTGGATCACGGTGAGACCCTGGAATATCTGGAGAAAGCGCTGGAGATCGGATTTACCGGAATCATGTATGACGGCTCGATCCTGCCCTATGAGGAGAATCTGCAGAACACCAAAAAAGCGGTTGCCATGGCGGCAAAGACCGGGGCTTCCGTGGAGGCTGAGCTGGGCAGTATGGGAAAAAGGGAATCCGGCTCGGGAGAAGCTGGCGGGGACGATACGAAGATTTATACCGACCCCGGGCAGGCAAAGGAGTTCGTGGAAGCAAGCGGAATCGACGCGTTGGCCTGTTCCTTTGGGACGACCCATGGAATCTATCTGACCACGCCGAAGCTGGATTTCGAAGTGGTAAAAAAAGTACGTGATTTGACCGGCAACATTCCGGTCGTGATGCATGGCGGCTCCGGGGTAAGCCGGGAGGATTACCATAAGGCAATCCAGGCAGGCGTGCGGAAGATCAATTATTTTACCTATATGGATAAGTCGGGAGGAAATGCGGCAGCGGAATATTTGAAATCGCTGAATACGGAAGAACCGGTATTTTTCTCATCCATATCCATGGCGGCAAGAGACGCGATGAAGGAAAATGTAAAAGCAGCAATGAAGATGTTCGCGTTAGAGTAGCAGGTTTGCAAAAGACAGATTGGTATTGGGATGAATGTGTAAGTTGACTGCAAAAGCAGTTACAGAAATAGTGAAAAAACAGGAGGACAAAACATGAGTGAGATCAAAGCAACAGCAAAAGTAGCGGTATTGACAGGAGAGAAGAAGATTGAGGTACGCAAGCTTCCGGTGCCGGAGATCAATGATGATGAAGTGCTGGTAAAGGTGGAGGGCTGCGGCATCTGCGGAACAGATGTCCATGAGTATAAAGGAGATCCGTTTGGATATATCCCGATCCAGTTAGGGCATGAAGGAACCGGAACCATTGTGAAGCTTGGAAAGAATGTGACAGCAGATTATTCGGGAAAGCCCTTGAATGTGGGAGATAAGATTGTGACAGGCCTGAAACCCTGCGGCGTCTGTGATACATGCAAAAAAGATCCGGAGCATATCCATCTGTGCGACGGCGGGGAAATCTTCGGCCTTCTTCCGGGGGAGGAGCATTTTTTCAACGGTTGGTTCGGAGAGTATATCAAGATCAATGCGGGCGGCGTGATCTTTAATTTCCAAGCATTAGGTCAAATCCACCGCCTTTAGGCGGTAGAGCTTTAGCGTCATTTTCTTTTCTGCAAGGTAGTGATATAATAAGCGTAC